>JBCCQY010000177.1:0-19008 GCA_039208735.1 Myxococcota bacterium
AGCACGAGTGCCAAAGCCGTGCCCCGAGCTACGGCGAGCCCCCAGTCCATCAACACCACCTGGCCATGCGGACCGACTTTGATGTTGGCCGGCTTCACATCGCCATGAACGATGCCTTGGCTGTGGGCGTAGCCAAGCGCATCCCCCACCCGGGCGATGACCTCGGCAAGCCGACGCAGGTTCCACCCGTTCGGGGTCACGCCAAAGCCGTGGGGCCCGGAACGTTCGTGGAACGCCTGCAGGACCTCGCTGAACTCGGGCCCGCTGACCTCCTCCATCGTGTAGAAGGCGCGACCATCTTCGAGTCGGCCGAACTCGTGTACGGCGACGATGCCCGGATGCGAGAGCGCCGCGGTGCGACGGGCCTCGTCGACGAACGCATCCTCGTCTCGGTGCTCGGGATGCTGCAGCTTCAGGGCCACGTCACGCCGCATGACGGCGTCCCGCACGCGCCAGACCTCTCCCATCCCGCCAACTCCTAGCTGAACGTCTGGCGTGTAGCGGCCCGCGCCCAGTCGGACGACGGCATTCACCTCGGCGAGCTGTTGCACGATGGCGACGTCGGATTCGAAACGGCCGTCCTCGAGACGTTCGCATACCTCGTCGAGCCCCCTAATGGGCGCTTGCGCTGACGAATCGGCCAACCGCCACCCCCGAATCAGCTCGCCGAGTTGGCGACGGTCCTCGGCGAAACTTCCGTGACGGTGCAGGGCCGGAGGTGGCAACACGATGGAGCCGCGAGGCGTGACCCCGGGGGCCCCGGCCGACAGTCCACCGTGAGCGGCTCCTCGTTCATGCAGGGTGGCCATCGCGGTGGCCGCTTCCATGGCCCACCGCACCGAGGCCAGTGGGTCGATGCCGAGGTGCTGGGGCAGCGACCGACGCGGCGGCAATAAGGCCACGACCTGCCATCCGTCCTCCGTTCGGGTGACGGCATCCCACGCCACGATGGCATCGGGCATGTCGAGGGGGCCAAGGGTGGCCTGGCGGCGCTCGAGGACCGACGAGACATCGGCCGGCAAAAAGGCCAACAGTCGCTCGGAGTCGCCCCACCGTTCGATGCGGAGAGGCACCAAACCGTCTCCTGCGATGAGTTCGACGAAATCGCCCATGGCGATTCGCGTGAGCGCATCGGACCACCGGGCGACGGATGGATCGGGTGGCAGCGTGGTCTGGGGCGACGACACAAACCGCTCGGCATCGATCAAACGCCTTCGCTCGACCCGACACGCCGGACAGCCCGCCAGGTGGTCCTCGGTGGCCGGGTCGAGCGGGGTGGCCAGCAGGTGGTCGGCCCCAGGATGATCCATCGCGGCGGCATATCGCGCCCCTACGGGGACGCACCACTCCACCGATTCGGCGGAACGTGGGCCGCCACCGCGTCCGGAATCGGAACGAAGATCGCATCATCGATCCGCACCGGACCGAACCGGCCCGTCGCCGCCAACGGCTGTTCGAGGATGGCCTTTGCATGATCCCGGGCCTGGGTGTGATTGAAGGCGGGACGAGCCCCGTTCTTGAGGCTGCGGATCCAAAGGTAGAGCGTCGTATACACCCCATCACCCTTGTCTTGGGAAATGACGTTGTGACCATAGACGCCAGGCCAGCCCGGATGGATGATCTCGCCACCCTCGAGGATGACGTGGGCCTGCCAATAGCGAACCCCCCGGTCCTGATCCCCCGTCGTGGCACTGCCATCGGCGCCGCGCAACCTGGCGGTCCCCCCGCTGGGAGCCGTGCCTAGCGCCGTCCAGTGGTCGACGTACCGGATGCGGGGAATTCCTTCAATGGCCGGTCGCGAGACGTTGTTCCGCTCCGCGAAGTCCGCCGGCAGACGCTCGAGTTCGCGATCGGGCCAATACCGCGGATCGAGTTGTGGGAAGAGCTGCGGGACGGTGATCGGCATGCCAGGTGAGGTGAGCCGCTCGACCAGCCGCCACAGTTGCTCGAGGCAGTCCTCGGGAGGGATGCGCACCGCGCCCGCCCGATGCTGTGGAGGCCACGGAAGCCACGGAATGGTCAAGCGCTTCGTCGGGTCGTTGTACTCCGCCACGTCTTGGACCGTGTCGCGCCCGGCCGTCGAGAAGTTCCAATCGTTTTGGACCTCGATGCCGATCGACGTGTCGCTGTGGGCATCCGCGTGGGACACGCGTTCCAGCAGGTCTGCCATCTGCGACACGGTTCCGCCGCGGGCCGCCCGGAAGTGCGCGCTGATGTTGGTCGAGGACGCGTTGCTCGTGGTGTCGTGAATGACCACCGAACCCGTATTCCGCACCGTCCGGATCGTGGTGTAGTCGTAGCGATCGATGCGTTTGGAATAGTGGTGGACCTGCGCTGCCGACCAATTCTCGAACTGAGCGATCCCGCGGGTTGCGTACTCCGCACAGCCCACGATCATCGTATTCTGCCTTTGGGGCGTATAGTCCGGAACGCTGTTTGGATTCCCTCCCCGTCTGGCGGCATCCGTACAGTCGAGCCCCGGGGTGACGATCGTGCCCCTGGGTTCACCGCGTCGACGATTCTCGAACTGCGCATCCGACCCCAGGAACCGAGGGGGCAAGGCGGCGGGGGTCGGGTTGGTGTACTCGAGGGCGAAGACGTAGCTCTCTGGACCATTCTCGGCGGCGAAGGTCTTGCGACGTCCGGTGTGAGTCGGCCGACACGTCCGCTCCAGGTAGGGATAGGTCGGCGGGTCCGTCGGGGGCTCGACCACGGGGATGATGTGCTGAGCAAAGCCATCCGTCGTTGTGGGAAAGAGGCTGATGTCATCGATGGAGTCGATGTCACGGAAGTGTGGTCCGATGCTGTCGAGCAGTTCCGTATACGCAATGTCGCCGTTGAGGGAAAGGGCATCCTGCAAGATCGAAATGGGGCAGACGAAGGACTGATCGGCGCGCTGGGCGGTGATGCGCAGGTTCGGAACGGCGAGGTCGAATGCCGTCAGGGGGAAGCCCTTGCGCAGGAAGAGGCTGGCCTCGCCCCAGGCCGTCGTCCAACGGATCCACTGGGAGATGCGCAAGATGTCCGTCTCATCACTGGGCTCCGGGGGGCGTGGATCCGCCCCTGGAGGAGGGGGCTCGGTGGGACCTCCCCCGGCGAGGTAGTCCCGCCACCATTGCTGGAGATGCCCCACCCCGCCAGCGGTCGACTGTAGGCGAAGGACCTCGGCATCGATCGCCGTACTGAATTGCACCAGGTCCACCCCCATGAAGTAGAGGTGGGTGATCCGAGGGTTGTCGCGGTTGCGCCGCCGATGCAAACGCCCACGGCCGTGGTGCGGAAGTTCGCACACGATCGTCGTCCGAGGCACCGTTCCCGGGGGCAGCGCGGCGATGGCGGGCGTAGTGAGATCTTCAGCTCGGAGCGCCCGGTAGTGGCCGTCGACGACCGTGTGAATCCGAAACAGCGCCGAGGACGGTGCGGGCCGAAGCAACCGGACGAGCAGTTCGGACCACCCGGGCAAGAACCCTACGGCCACATGGAGGTCCTCGAGATTGGGGTTGGGTTCGATCATCCCCATGGTCAACTCCTCCAACCCGGAAGGGACCAGGCTTGCTGGCTGCGGGCCCGCAGCGTCCAAGCTGCACTCGTGGCGACGACCCGTACGAAGGTCACGGGGTCCAACGGACGGGCGAAACGCAGGACGACCGCCACCGACGCCCTGCCCTGGGCCGGCACGTGCACGAGGGGCTCGCGCAGCTCGTGGGCAACCGTGCGCCAGCCGTACCCATCGGGCGCTCCGAGGCGCTCCTCGAACGTCAGTGCCACATCCTCGGCATCGACATCGCCTTCGTTGGTCAACGCTACGACGGCGAGCACCTCGACAACGTCGTCCTGGACTCGGGAGTCTCGTGCCGACAACGCCACCGCGATCGTGGGTGAGGGAACCTCCGCCGGGTTCAAGACGTCGGACGCCACCGGAGCGCTGGCCTGAAGGCGCGTGGCGGATCGCACCAAGGCTCGGAATTCGTGAGGCGCCGCGACCTGCCGCCAATTCAGCGAAGCGTGCCCCACCATCCCGTCCGGACTGGGGGTTCCCGGTTCCCACAAGCCGACGGGGAACCAACCTGGCGCCCCTTGGGAGCGCACTTGGATCTCGACGTCGGCGTCGCCCAGCGGGGTCGTCGTGCGAAGGGTCAAGGGGATCCGTCGGGCGGGCCCGGTATCGACCGGCGCTCCCGCCTCGAGCACCAGATCCCCAGGCGTAGCGTCCCCCAGGGCCACATCGACCGTCGCGACCTCTGGCGCATGCGCGGTTCGAGGCCACCACGCGAGCGCCCGCAGCTTGGTGGTCGCAGAGGACCGATGGCCGTGTCGAATCGTCGCGTCGATGCGAAAGGTCCGCGTCTCGCCAGGCGAAAGCGAAGGCACCGCGATGGGCGCATGAAGGGGAGGTTCGACCACATCGGGTCGATCGGCCACCAGGTGCACGACGAGGCCCTCGAGCACGCGGGACGTGGCATTGGTCAAGGACACCGAGGCCGCGGTCTCCGCATTCCCCAGGTCGGTCTCGATGACCGGAGTCGTCTCGAGCAACAACCCCAAGAGCGGAGCCGGCGCCGTCGTGCCCGCGCGGTGGTCGGGAGAAAGAACGTCGAACCGGAGTTGTTGGCCGGTCGTAGGGGGGCGCGGAACCCGTTGACGACGCAGCCAGAGATGCGGGCGGCCGTCCGTTCCTCGAGCCAGCACGTACCGGGTTTCAACCCGGACCCCGAGTTCTGAAATGACTCCGGCCTCGATGGCGTGCACCGCGCCCGAAGGATCGGCGAGCAGGGGACTCCGGGGCTCGGGCGTCAAACGAGGTTCGCCGTCGCGAAGATCGGCGAGTCGGGACTGGACGAATCGGCGATGGGTGGGCATCGGGACCTCCGCTACGTCGTATCCGCGACGTGATCGTGGACCGGGCCCACCACGTCCACATGACGCTCGAGTTGAGGGGGAAGCTGCAAGGTGTAGGGGTGCCAATGCGGCCGGAGCGGCGACGTGGGGTCGTACCGCTGCGCCACGGCCTCCGAGGCATCCGCCACAAAGCCAGGCTCGAGGGGCTCCCGGTCTTTGGGGCGCTCGTCAGAGACCTCCACGCCATCGATGCGCCGCTCCACGGCCCAGAGCAAGTTGGCATCTTCGTCCACGGCGAGATCGACCTCGTCGATCGGCGGCCCCGCCAGAGGGCTCGCGGCCAAGGGGAAGACCGGCAGCGACCAGCGAGAGGGCACCCCGTCGACATCGAAGAGCGACCAATCCCCCTCCGGAGGCGACAGCGTGTGGCGTTCTCCGAAGGAATCGGTGACCTCGATGGACGACAGCGTCACCATCTGGCCCACCAGCGGGGTTTCGGGCGCCTTCACCAGAAAGAGGAACCAGTCGTCGCTGTGGGAACTCACCACGTCGATCAACAGCAGCGTGGCAAAGTGGCTCCGATCGGGAGGAAATCCACCCACATCGAAGGATCGAGGCTCAATCTCCCACCATCTCGGCGCAGGTGCACCCTGGTAGTTCATACGGATCGGGAGAGTGACGGCACGCTCCATCACGCTCTGGTCTGGAGCCGGACCGGGGCGACCATCCGCCGAATACCAATCGATGGCGCCTCCCGTCGACGCGATGTCGAACCGCACGGGCCCCGCATCGACCTGCCCGGTATGGATGAATCGACTTGGGTCCCACGTGTCACCGAGCGGAGCCCGCGCCTCGTCGGGGAGGTCGGCAAGCCACTCGGCAGGCACGCCCAATGCCTCACGGGTCCGTGCGATGCGCAGCCCGTCCGGGGCGACCCCATTGAACGCATCGTACGGCGGAGGCAAGCCACGGGCCGATAGGGCCCGGAGGCCCTCGACCAAATCCGGCCGTTCGGCCTCGGCCCTCGCCACCCATCGCGCCCCATGCCGAAGCCGTCGTCCTGGCGTCCACCACTGGTCGGGATGGGCTTCGACCAACGCGGACGTCGGAGTGGTTCGTGCATCGCGGCCCTGTGGATCGGTGAGCGGCTGCAGGGTGACTTGGTAGTGCACCAAGATCGGCGAGCCAGCATCTTCCCCTTGCAACTCGCCCAGTTGCCACTGCCGAGTCAAGAACCAGGCAGGATCCGCAATCGGCGCGGTGAATCCCTGATCGAGGTCGCCGGATGGAGCCGCGGGCTCCAGACGAGCGTAGCTATCAAAGAACGGCATGGGCACCCTCCCCGCTCACGCGTCTTCCACTTCAAGTTCGACCGCGGCGGGACCGTGCTGGGGCACGAGGGCCGTCGGCAGGAACGACGCGAGCCCTGCGATCGCATCGTTGGTAGGTTGAACGGACCGAACCCGCGCCAAGGCTCGGGCTTCGAGCACCACCTCGAGCAGGTCGAGGCTCGACGGCTGCCACACTTCGTCCACCGTGGGGGGAACCGCGACGAGGAACGCTTGGGGACTGCGCGAGGCAGGCGCGTCAAATCCAAACGCCACCGCGGCCGGCCGCTCGGGCTCGGGCACCAACTCGGCAAACCGGTCGATGAGCAGCATGGCCACGGGCCCATCGAGGTCCGCTCCATCGTGAACCAGAACCACGACCAAAGGCGGCGCCCCGAGCTGATCGAGCTGCCCGAGCTGCCAGGGATCCGTTGGACGACTGCACCGGAGCGTTGGGGGCGGCTCTCCCGCGAGATCCGCGTCGAACCACGCGGCTTCGGTGGCGGCCAGGGCCGGCTGGACGGGGGCGACCGAGGAGATCCAGTCTCGAACCTCCTCCCCCGCGTCGAGCAACTCGGGCAGCGCCGTGCGGGCCAGGCCCGTATCCAGGTTGCTGATCGCGTACTCGCCGTGAGGCGCGACCAGATCCGTGAGCAGGCGACAAAGGTCGGGCAAGGGGAGTTTCGACAACAACCGCTGAACGCGTTCGGCCGTCCAATCCGACAATCGCCAGGAAGCGGGCGGCCCGACGGCCGGATCATCGTCTTGCGCACTCGCCGTGAGGGCTTCCTCGAGGCGGGTCGAAGCGGTGGTGTGACGTCGGCGCAGGTTCGCGGCGTAGGCCAGGCCCCCGGTCGGCTCCACCGCCGGAAGGCCCCATCGCCGCAGTTGCTCGAGGGTCGCGCCCAGCAAGGGTTCGGCGGTCGTCAGGCCGGCGAGGAGGGTGTCGAGGTCGCTTAGGCACTCGAGCACACGCTCCAGCGCCTCCTGTCCGATCCGCTCGCGATCGCGTTGAACCTCGGGGCGCGCATCGTATTCGGCGCCTCCGCTGCTCAAGTCCGCGACCGTGAAGGGGCGGGACCCGAGGGCACGGACGAACCGCCCCATCCGCGTTCGTGAGGCCGAGCCAGGCGCCGCGGATCGTTCCATCGCAACCGCATGACGAGGGACGCCGAGCGAGATCGCGATTTGCTCGGCCGCGACCCCTCGGGCCACCTCTTCGAGGTCCGGGCCGGAAAGACACGCCGCGGAACTCGGAGTGAGCCCAAGGTCTGACAGCGCGACGGTAGTGTCGGCTTGTTGCCCCTGGGTCCGGCCCACGAACGACCACGTCCATGGCGCAGTGCCAAACTGACGGTCGAGGAGCTGTGCCACGTGGGGATCCGCACGTTCGGCCGGAGTCGTTCCGGGCGGTGCCACAGGCAGGATCGCCACCACGACGGTGCGGAGGTGCCGCGCTTCGACGGGAGACGGCAACACCTCGAGACTCGGGGGGATGCTGAGCCCCGCCGCCGCATCGAGGGCCGCTCCTGCGAGCTGGCCTCGGCCTTGCACGACGTGGTGCACGGACTGTGCGACGAGGAGGTCTGCGTAGACGTCGACCAGGTCGGCGAGGTGCGTCCGGATCCGCTCGGTGACCGCAAATCCCTCGAAATCGGGCCAAAGGTTGCCGCTCGTGCGGGCCTCCTCGAGTACGCGGAGCCCGTCACACACGCGCCTGCCGCCGTCCGAACGGCGAGCCGGGAACCGCCGGCGGAGGTCTTCGATGCGAACCGGGTCGTCCACCAGGGTCTCGATCTCGAGGCCCAACGCAAGCGTCGGGTGCAACCCGGATCGCACCTGCTCCGCCAATTGCTTGGCAAGACGGGCCTTGCGACCGGTCACGTTCATTGCGAAGCGTCCGGGATCCGGGTCCCGCAAATGACGTTCACGAAGGATGGCGGCCGTCTTCGCCTGGTCCTGCGAAGGAGCGAGGACCGCCCCTCCGAGCGTGGGGCCGCCGCCCCCCGGCGCGAGCCCTTCGACCCATCCGTACGCCCCAAGTCGCGAGGGGACCGCCGCGGATCGCAGCACCCGGTCGAGGCGGCGGGTGGCGGGAGCCGACAACCAGGTGTCGAGACGGTGCGATGCGGCATCGAGGGCGCCTCGCAAGCCGCGGTCGATCCCCTCGGCCTCGGTCGCGATGAGGTCGGCGAGCCGCTGTAGCGCTGCGATCATCCGCCCGGTTGGAGAGTCGGCGGGTTGCGGCGGAGCAGCCTCGATCCAAGCGACGAAGTTCGACTCGCGGAGCTGGAGGATGGCGTCGAGGGTCGGACCGGGTTCGCCAAGGGCCCGACGGCCTTCATCCGCCAACGCGAGCTGCAGCGACGAGCGGGCGAGCCGCAGGAATACGCTCGCGTCCGAACCCATGCGATCGGCCACCGCCTTCCCGTCGGCAAACGCACCCGGGTCCCAGCCCGACACGAGGGGTTCGACGAGATTCCGCAGCGCCTCGGCGACGATCGTGGCGTCGCCATCGACGGGAATCACGCGAGGCAGGCTCGTTCCACGGACACTGTACACCGAAGCCAGACGCCGCCAGGGCACAATCCCGAACGTCGTGAGTTCGTCGGTCAGGTCGTGCCACGCTTCTGCATGAGGCAGGGGCGGCGGCCCAGCCGGCGTGTCGGCAAAGAGGAGGTCGTAGGGAAAGACCTTGCGCCACCAGATGTCGTGGCTGACGGGCGCTCGACCTGCGAGATCGAGCAGCTGCTCGGCCGATGCTCCTTCGACGGTGCCCTCACCGTCCGCGGCCCTAAGCCAGGTCCCCCGAGCCAACGACAGGCGAGGCACCACATGCGACAGGAGCGAAGCAGGCTCCTGGAAAGCGTCGTGGGCCTGGAGCCGGGCCAACGGCGCGACCGGAAGAATGCCGTAGGGTTGGTCGTCGATGCGGATGGGCGGAAGCGGACCTTCGGGGCGAAGGGCCTCCATGGCCCAGGAGGCGAGGTCGACAACCGCGTCGCCCGTCCGCCAGAAGTTGCCGAGGCCATGACCCCACAACGCAGGCCAGAGGGCCGAGATCACCGCGCCTTGAACCTCGTGCGCCACCGAGGGGGAGGACGCGGGGGCCTCATCAAGGCCATGGGCATCGCCGAGGAGCAATTGGGCCAACCGCTGAAGAGGCCCCGACGAGGATGGCGTCGGCGGTGTAAGGGGCTCGCTTGCATCATCGTCTCTACGGGCGGGGGTGGGCGCGCCCTCCACCGTGTTGGTCGGCTGGCCTGGCGTGAGCACGGCAAGCTTTCCGGCGTCTCGATGCGCGGCGAACAGCCCGTCCGCCGGCGTGTCTCCCACCCCCACCACCACCAGGGCGTCAAACGGCAGGCGAGCCCGATCCTCGTCCGACAGCGGAACGGTTCCCGCAAGACCGACGTCCTCAGCGGCTCGAAAGGAGTTCCACCAGCGCTCCCCTTCGGCCGTGTCCGGATCGGAATCGGGAAGGTCGAGGTCGATGGCGGCCAGGTTGGGTCGCAGGACGATTCGCGGTCCCGACTCCGTGTGTTCGAGTCCATCCAGATCGGGCAGGAGCCACACGTCGAGCTGGGAGGGCAGGCCCACGATCTGCCGCCATCGGCCTTGCACATCGGTCCCGGTTCCGTCCGAACCTCGGCGCACGAGCCAGCGGGCACGTCCAAGGCCTCGACGATCGACGAGGCGTTGCCATCGCGCCTGCCGCTGGGTCGAGGTCTCCGCGTTCTCCCACGCCCGAAGATCGGCCAGCTCCGCCTCGGTCGGCTCCGGAGCGTGGTCATCGAACCAGGGCTCATCCGGGATCACCCGAATCTTGAGGGCCGTGGGGAACTCGGGTGTCGGATGGAACCGCGTTTCGATACGCAGCGGAAGCAGCAGCGGCGTCATGATCCACCTTCCGAGACGAGGCGATCGCCCCGCAGCATCACGCGCACAGGATTTGCGAACGTGTTCGCGGCGACGTGCGCGCCGCTGTCGCCTCGATCCACCCCCGCAAGCGCCTCCGCGAGACGCTCCTGGTCATCTTGGACCGACCAGAAGCGAAAGCCCCGCGACGGTTCTTCGAGCACGAACCAGTGCCCTGCCGCCTCTTCTGGCGACACGTCAAACCCGAAGAAGACCACGTCGTCACCGATGGCGCCCTGAAAAATCGGGTAGCTCCTGGCGAGTCCTGCGTGGCTGTCGGGGTCCGAAAAGTCGGGGTTCTGCGGGTCGGGGCCGGCGGGCAAGAGGTAGGTGAGCGTGGCGGGATAGCGCCGGAACAACTCCGTTCGAAGGACGACCACCAATGATGCGCGGCCGTCCCCTGGCTGATGGGAGGCATCCGCCAGCGGCGTGTTGGCCCACTTGCCGAGAGGTTCGACGTCGTAAAGCGTCTCGCCCGTTTCGGGATCGACGCGGCCCCAGAAGCGACGCAGCGGTGAGCAGCCCGGCGTGATGGGAAGTCCGCGCCACTTCAGTTCGGCGAGCAGCTGCTGGTTGATGCCCACCAGCAGGCTCTCCACAAAGGCCCGGTCGGTGCGAAGGGCAACGACCGCGTGGGGGGTGAGCGAGGCGAGGCCCGGCAAGAGCCAGTCGGCCCGTCGCGCCCGAAGCAGCTCCCACACCGGCAGGGGCACGTCGGGACACACGCCGATGGGCTCGATGCCGGCATCGGGGTCCCGGCCCGGGAGGGTCCGATTGACGCGATCGATGACGCGATAGTTCGGCCCTGTCGGATCGAACGCCTGGACCAGCACCTCGTCGAGCCGCGCCAAGTCGACGGGGGCGCAGGGGGGATGAGGGGATACCGGCGGGCGAGGTCGGTCCCGTAGCGCCTGTCCAAGCGCCCGCACGGTCACCGCATCGAGGCCTTCCCAGGGGGTGCCTTGGAGGTTCTCGCCCCAGGTGTCCAAATCGTCGGCCGTCGCGTTCTCAGCCCACGGCCGAAGCTGACCCCAGATGCGTTCCGCCTCGCCGCTCCGACCGGGGGCACTCCGCGTCGCAAGCACGAAGGGGACGAGCCACGGGGTGGTCGAGAAGCTGACGGTGCCGCCGGCCGGTCTGGGGACCTGAAGCACGCCCGTGGCCCGACCCTCGACGACCACCGTAGGCGAGGTTCCGGTCGTGTCTGCGGGCAAATCCACCGGTTGGGTGACCTGGGTCGTCGCCCCCGCTGGCACGTCGACAGCAAGGGGAATGGACGTGCCTCCGACCTCGACGGTCGCGGCGCGAAGGGCCCTCTCCGAGGGGTTGGTGATGTCGAGCTGAAGCGAAGCGCGGAGCCTATCGGGCGTCCACGTATTGGGGGTGAGCGTGGCTTCGACGAAGTGCGTACCGAGTTGAAGCCAAACGGAATCCCGACCCGGGGCCTGCACTTCGTCGCCGTCGAGTTCGACGATGACGTTCACCCCTCGCTCCGGAGGTCGGCTCGGCAGGCGATAGCGCAAGCTCCCGCCCGTACTTTCCGACATGGAAAGCAGGGTCCCCGCCACGTCGATCGAAAGGCGCCACCCGACGATGCCCGCCGCGATGACCATGATCTCGAGTTCGTCTTCGCTTGCGTCGGACCGGGTGCTGAGGGTCACGTCGGCGGTGGCAAACCGTGGCAGCTCGAGGCCTCCGCCCGCCAGTGGCCCGCCGCCGGGACCGCTTAGCGGGGGCAATTGCACGACGATGGAGACCCGCTGGCTATCGAACACGGGGGACGTCCCCGCGGTCACCGGAGTGCCCGAGCCCCCCCCGGTCGCCTCCTCGAGGGCGGTGCGGAGCCGGCTGAGCGCCTCGGCGTCCTGCGGCGTACGCCCGAGGGCCGGATCGAGATGCCCCAGGACCGCGGTCGCATCAAGGGAACGGTCGACGTCCAGCGGGTCGGGTTCCACGACCATGAGTCCGCGAGGGTCCGGAGGAGGCACCGGGCAGGCGTTGGCGGCCTCGAGCAGGTCCTCCTTGCGATGGGCGTTGGGGGAGGCCCGCTCGGCTCGAGGAGGTCCCCGCCGAAGCACCCGACGCGCCGCCGACGAGAAGAGCGCCCGCGAAAGCGACCGCGTCGAACCCGTGGCAACGTCCGCCAAGGGCCCCTGTTCGGTCATGATGCGGGGCATCGCCGTGCCGAGCAGCAAGACGCGCTCCGCGCGGGTCGCCGGAAGATGCCGGTTCCACAGCGAGCGCGCCGCGGACACCCCGAGCGCCAAGTGCCGCACCCGCTGTTGGGCTTCCCGCACCGGGCCCATCGCCTGCATCGTGAGATCGACGAGGCGGTCTTGGTCCGCGATGCCAAGTTCTGCACCAAGCCCTGCCGCCCCCCGATGGCGTGGATCGGCGTTGAGTTCCGTGGACCAGAGGTCGGTGGTCGACCAGGGCTCCCCGTAGTGAGGCAGGGTCACGATAGGTCGGCCACGCTCGTCCCGGCCCGAGGAGGCGAAGCTTCGGAGTTCCGCGAGGTCGTCGGCGACCGTGGCGGGCAGTGCCTCGACGATGGGCCAGGGATCCTCCGCATCAGGGGCCGGCAACGGCGTTTGAGCGGCCAAGGCCCCGGGAGCGGAAAGCCGCGGAGCCAGCGGTTGCCGGGGATACCGCAGGGCGGTTCGTCCAAGGTACGGCGGCGCGACTTGCGGCTCGAGCGCTTGGGCGAGCGCGAGGAAGTCGTCGTCTTCACCGGTTCGGAAACGCCAATGCGCATAGGCGGGCAACCGGACCGACTCGGTCGAAGACGCGGACCAGGCATCGACCACGGCCTCCCCTTCCCGCACGAACGCGGGCACCAACACCGCGGTGTAGTCGGTGTGGGCCTCCAACCGTCGGGGCGCGAGCAGTCGGGCCAGTCGATCGCCTTCGAGATCTTGCACGTGGGCCCAGGCGTGGGAGTCCGTCAGGGGAAGCGTGGCGAGGAACGCGGGCTCGAGTGTGACCTCGACCGGATCGGCATCGAGATGCAGCGACAGATCGGCACGATCCTCTTCGGTGGCGTGTTGCCCGACGACGAGCACCAACCAAGGCCGTTTGCGTCCGTCGGTGGCTGGTTCAGGCGAGTACAGCCATGGAAGCGCCGGATCGTCGAACTCGACCAGCGCCAGTCGCGTGCGTTCGGCGTCTCGCACCCCGGGAGCGGGGAACCGACGAGTCACCGCACCCGCCTCGAGGGACTGGACATCGTCCACCGAAGCCAGATCTACGACGATCTCGGCGGGCAGATCGTTGGCCACGCCATCGGCGGAACGCTCGGTCATCGTGAAGCGCAGCGACGCTCGAGGTCGGCCCGTGGTGTAGGCCACCGAATCCAGCAACGGAGGATGGCTCCAATTGTGAAACCGGATCATCGGCATCAGAGATCTCCCACCATGATGAGGTCATCCACGGGGAGGGCGACCCCGCCTCGGTGACGCGCCACCTGGTGCGCCGTGGTCTCGTGGCTGGACTCGCCCTCGCTTTCCCCGCCGTGCACCTCCCAGCGCTCCTCCTCGAGCCCCAGTTCGGCGTTCACGGTGATGCGCGCCCCTTGGGTACGCGCCAACACCGCCGCGAGCACGTGGGGCTCGAGGGAGGGACCGGCCACCCGGCTCGGTTCCGGCCGGCCCACGACAAAGACGTCCGGGGTCAGCGCGACCTCTTGGGCGGGCGAGACGAGCCTTCGGTCTTCGCCATCAAAGAGGAACCCTGCTCTCAGCCGTTCGAAGGACTTGCGGCCGATCGCTTCGGCATCCGTCAGATCGAGGAAGGAGGCGGGAGCGAACCAGTCGTAGGCATCATCCAGAGGGTCGCCCGTGGCCAACGCCAGATCGACCTCGACGGGTGCAGCGAGTGGGGTCCCTTCGAGACGCTCGATGATGACCCCAATGGGCACCAGGCCTTGCGTCCACGACAGGCCCCCTCCAGGGTCGAACCGGGCCGCTTCCGCCGATTCCGAACGAAGGAGGATCCCGCGATACGGCGAAGGCTCGGACCGAAGGGTCTCGGCTCGAAGTTCAGCCGCAAAGCGTTGAAGGACCGATTCGACATCGGCGATTTCGGCAGGGGCTTCCGAACCGATGCTGAACGAACCCGACCAGCAGGCCTTGAAGAAGAGGATTTCAATGCAGACTTCGCCCGCGAAGGTAACGGGGCCAGGGCCCGTCATGACCCCTTTCATCGAGACGCCGGCGAGACTCACCGAAAACAGCTTCACCTTGAACGCGGCCATGAAGCCGACGGAGAAGTAGAACGGGTCGAACACGATGAGAGCGTCGAACGCCAGCATTCCCTCGGCCTTGATGACCTCGAGGTTCAGGCGCACCTCGACCGCCGCGCCGAGCTGGAAACTCCCGGTCGTAATTGCCACATAGGTGGCCAGCCGCAGGTAGAAGAAGTCGCCCGGCTCTCCGTAGGTCAGCCCAACGCGCTCGGGGACGGGCACAACGGCCGGTTCCGGCACGAACTCGGGGTGGAAACCTCCGATGCTCATCAAGGCATAGGGACGGTCCCCCCAGCTCAAGCGCAGGGCGGCTCCGCCCGTGATCTCGAACACCTCGAGCAGCGAGGAATCCCGCAGGGCCGCGTCGATGGACAGCAGGCGCGCCTCGAAGTCGATGATGCCGAGCACTTCGAGCTGGATGCGCACGATGGCGACATCTCCAGCCTCGATGGCAATGAGCGCGCGACCGAGGAGCACGATCTTGTTGGGCCCCGGCAGCTCGATCATGACGCCGACATCGAGCCGAACGAGTTCGACCCACCGCAGCTGGAGCGACAACCCGATGACGAAGTGGTCGACCGCGGTGGGGAAGTAGCGCTCCAGCTGCCCGATGAGCTGGGCTGGATTGTCGAGCCGGGACCCCGGATCCAGAAGCGTGCTGACCGCACCATTCGCGACATCCGCCCGGAGCGCGTCGGCGTCGATCTTCCGGTGGAGGCCAAAGATGCCGCCGATGCCGTTCAGGGTGAACCCGTAGCCGATCTGGATCCCGGGGAATTCCGCGGTGATCAGGATGAGCAAGCTGTACTCGGGACCGGGTTGAGGCAGGTCGACCTGCACAAGACCGAGTGCGGTCACCGCAAACTCGCTCACCCGGAGGGCCAGAAACCCGGAATACCGACCGATCTCGGGCTCGAGGGTGATGTAGCCGGCTCCCGTGACCGCACCCGCGTCAATGGCTAGGCCGACCCCCGATGGGGGTTTGAAGCTGGCGGCAAGCTCGGCGGGGCCCAGATTGCCGCCTCGTTCCGGAAACGTCAGCTCGGCGACGAGGCCCATTCGCTCGACGGTGACAACCAGGGGGCCCAAGGTGCCCTGAAGGCCCGTGGCCGCCATCAACTCGACGGTGGTGCCATCGAAGCCAAGGCGCAGGGCAAGCTGGTTGAGCGCAATGGGGCCAAGCGAAACGTTGAGCGGCACGACCAGTTCGAGCCCCACGGCACCCCGAACCACAAGCCCCGTCGCCTGGCTCCAGTCGATCTCCAGATCGAATCCGATGGCCAGGGCTTCTTGCGGGACGACGCCCTGAAGGAAAGAATCCGCGTCGTCGAAGCGAAGGGCCACCTTCAGTTGCTTGAGGGCGAGGCCAAGCCCGACGTCCACGTCACCCAACGGCGTCGCCTCGACATCGAGGTGGGTCTTGAACTCGAACGCCCGGGTATCGAGTTCGATGGGCCCGAGACGTGCGCCGTGGCCTGTCAGCGCCCCACTCCCCCCAAAGGTGCGCTCGTCGCCGGCCCCCCCAGGCTGGCGGGACAGCGCGATGGTGCCCCCGACGGCCGTGTCGAGCCGAGCCCCCAGATCGACAGCGAGGGTGTTGGATGTCGGATCCGCCTCGATTTCAAGGGCCACGGCGGGGGATGGAAGATTCGCTGCGAGCCGGAGGCTCCAGACCTCCGCGAAGGGGATCGTGATTTCCGTCAGGCCCTGCACCACAGGGGCTACGCCAAGTCTCACCCGCTGGGCCGCGTCGATTTCGGTCACGTATAGCGTGGCGCCAGCAAAGCCCGTGGTGCCGATCTGACGGCCCATCAACATCGCCTGATCGATCCGAAGGTCACCGGGCATCGCGACATTTCGTACGTCTTCGACGGTACGAAGCCAGTCTTCGTCATGACCCGCATCCAAGATGCGCTCACCGGTAAGCGTGGCGAGGGCCGCGAGGAACCCGCTGGAAGCAAGCGGACTCTCTCGATCGTGGATGCGATCGACGAGGTACGCTTGGGGATCTCGAAAGAGGAGGCCCAACCGGTGGCCCGCCGCACGGCGCACCGTGATGGGAACGGGCAGCGTCGGGGCCTGAACGCGTCGCATCTCGATGAGACCAAGCGCCCACAGCGCACCGCTTGCGCCAGCCTCCAGCTCTTCGAGCACCGATGCGAGCAACAGCAGCACCATGTTCAGTGCGTTGTCGAGCTGCAACGTAGCCCCGACCGTCGAGGTCAGTCGGTCCACAAGGTCGATCAGTCCGCGGATGAGGTCCACGGCCCCGGCGATGAGATCGGCTCCCGTGCCGACGGGATCCGCTTCGGGATCCTCAAGGAGGTCTGCAATTTGTTCAAGCACCGTCGCAAGGCCCCCGCTCGTGGTCGCGACCGCGGACTGGAGCGCCGCGAGGTCCGAGGGCGACGGAGACTGGCGGGTCTCGGCCAAGAGGTCGGACAGCCAGTCCGCACGCCTCACGATCTCGGCCGCCGTGCGCAACTCCTCAATCATGGGCCGACTCCAGGCAATGGCAGCGTGTTTCGTTCGAGGCGAAGGGGTGGCTCGAGTTCCGGAACGGCAATGAACCGTGCGGTGCCGACCAGGATGACTGGGGACTCGAGGAGGGTGATGGCTCCGCGACGGGCCTGAAGATGGGTGCGACCAAGGCTTCGGAGCCAGAGGTACACGATGGTAAAGACGCCGTCGCCTTTTCCGTCACGAATGGCGCAGTGCGCATAGATCCCTGGATAGGCCGCTTCGATGATGCGGTCCGCGTGACTGCCAATGCTGACGTGCCAAAACGCGTGGTCGGCCCAATCGGGACGGCGGCCCAGCGCAGTGGCCCACTCCGTGAGGATGCGCCTGGCCAACGGTCCAAGGCTGCGACTCTGAATGGCCCAGTTGGGCCAATAGCGAGGGTCCAATTGCGTGAATAGCCGAGGAATCCGAAGCGGTATCCGTGCGCTCGTCAACCAATGAACCAGGCGCCAGGTGCTCTCGAGGCACCCGTGGGGAGGCACCCGTAGCCACTCTTGGGGTCCCCCTCGAAAGAGAGCCGCGTTTCTTACGTAGCACCGGCCGTCGGTGGCGTGCTCCCCTTCTCCGTCCCCTTCCTCGAGTTCCGTGTCGCCGCTCGTACAGCCATCGCCGCGCGGTCGGTACCCCGAATGAAGGTAGTTCCAATCATTTTCGACCTCGATGCCGATCGACCCCGAACTGTGCTCGTGGGCGTGATTGACATGCTCCAGGAGGTCGGCGAGCTGGGTGACCTGATGACCCACGCGATGAACCAGGTAGTGGGCGTGGATGTTGGGGAGGTTGTTGTGGGAATTGTGGCTGGTGGTGTCATGGATCACGACACCACGGATCATCCCGGACGTCCGGATGGTGGTGTAGTTGTAGTCATCGAGCCGGTCGTCGTACCAGGGTCGCTGGTTTCGCCTCGTCGCCCAGGTCCCATAGGTGACCCCCACGGGAGCGGGGTACTCGATCGATCCGAGAACCGCGGACGTGTTGGAGGTCGGAACGAACGGCCGTTGGCGTCGGCCGCCCGCGCGGGACGGATTCGTGTATTCCAAGGGAAACACACGAGAATCCACGGTTGCGTTTCGACGGAAGGTGGTTCGCCTCGCTACGTGATCAGGCCGACGTGTGTCATCGATGTCGAACACCGGAATGAGGAATTGCGTCAAGACGTCTGTCGATCGCGGCTGGCGGCTCAGATCCTCGATCCGGGTCAGCGGCTCGGGAGGAGCGGCATCGCGGGTGGGGGTGTACGAAACCGTCCCGTTGAAGCTCACGATGTCCTGAATCACCGCCATGGGCGTCACGAACCCATCCCGGTGGGTCTTGGCCAGAATGCGCAGCCCATCCGCTCCGTCAAACAACCCTATCGGCGTCCAGCGTCGCAGATCCACGCCATCGCGCCCTTCGAGGGCCAGGTGAATCAAAATACGCCGCATGAGTGCATCGGGCACGGGACCTGTGGGAGGAGGTTGCAAGCTCGTAGGCAGCGTTACTTGACGAACCATCGGCACCCACCCACGAAGGCGTTGACTGGAGAGGGTGCCCACGGCGGTGGTCAATCGTTCCGTGAACGAAGCGCGACTGATGCCACTGAGAAAGAGCTGTTTGATTCGGTGGACCGATGAGCCCCGGAGTCTCGCCAGATTCGTTCCGGCATTCGGCAACTCGCACACGACAGTATCTCCCGCGATGGGGGGCACCGCATCGTGGGAAGTCGCCATACGATAGGCACCGTGGGCGGGGCTCAGCACGACGAGGGGGCTGCTCGACCGGTTGAGGATCCACAGAGCACCAAACCCGGCGGCGAAGTCGAGGGCTACGTGTAGATCGTCTTGCACGACCGTTGGCTCGAACAGTCGCATCGTGGCTCACCTTCCCAGGGCCACGAGCTGCTGCAGCCTCGTGGACCGGAAGGTGGACTGATCCAGAGCTAGCTCCAACGTCATCAAGGCGTGCAACACCGCAGACGCTTCGCCGAGACTCGCGCCGTCCACGCGTTCCACGAGCGACGGCGCAGGGGTCACCATCACCTCGTCGAGCGTGGCCGGCCCGAGCGCTCTCCAATGCCCGGGGAGGCGACTGTGCCTGACCAGCCGTGCCTTGGTGACGATTTCTCGCAGGTGGTGGGCGGGGGTTTCCGTGAGGGAAACCATAGGAAGGAAGGCCAGC
>JBCCQY010000178.1:0-18918 GCA_039208735.1 Myxococcota bacterium
GACGAAAGATTGGCGGCGCTGCTCGGCCCGAGCTGTCAACCAGGTGTCGATCTGCCACGCCACCCCGATGATGCCGAAGACCAGCAAGCCGCCGGCCACCAAGGCTCCTGTGCGCAAACGAGGTTCGTTGCGGAGCCGATTGATCATCGGCTTCAGTGTGCGAGCGGCCTCTCCGGTAAGGCTCGCCACCACGGCGGGAGCGGGATCTTCCCTGATCTTGTCATCGCCCCGACGTGCGGGCACTCGGGTTTCGGCAAGGGCTGGCGGTACGCTTTCGTCTGAAAGCAACTCTCCCAACCCTTCAGAGGACTCGTCGTCGTCGACGTGCGTGGCGGCGTCTGCCTCATCGTCTGGCTCATCCTCGAGGATGCCCTCGAGAAGGTCTGCGGCGAGTTCGGGGGGCGCCTGGGTGACGGTGTCGGTGTCATCGGCCTCGCCTTCACCCGATCCCCACGCTTCGGGCGACGCCCGCGTTTCTTCGAGCCTCGGGACGGGCTGGACCGTATCGGCGTCGAAGTCGGCCTTGGGCGTAGGGGGAACCACCGTGATCATGGACTTCAGATCCTGATCGTCGCCCTTCTTTCGCACCAAGGTCTCGAGTTCACCCAGGTCGACCGGCGCCGTCTTCTTGATGACGGTTTCGAGATCGCCGATGCCCTCTTCGGGATCGTCGGCGGGCGCGTTGAAGGGCGTCAGCGGTTCGGGGCCATCGGGTGGGTCAAGCACCGGCACGGGGCCTGGCCCATCCAGCACGGGCTCGGATTCAGGCGGGGACTCGGCCTCACCCGCGGCTTCGACGGCGGCTCCATCCGATCCCGAATCGTCATCGGCAGGAAAGTCGACCTCGTCGCTTTCGACCGGACGACCAGGCCACGCAGAATCATGCACGGTGGCCATGTCCGCTTCATCAAAGAGGTCGAACTCTTCCACCGAGCCCTCTTCGTGTTGCACCCCAGGCGTCGCCGCGATGTCGATCGAGGCACTCGTGGGATCTTCGAACACCCGTCCAGGGCCCCGATCGTCCTTCACGGTAGGCGGATCGTCCGCCTCGCTTTCTGAGGGCTCAGCGATCGAGAACACCGACTCAGCCGCGTTGGGCTCATTCGGATTCGCGGCATTGAGCACCTCACGGCCTTGTTCGACCGTGATGAGTTGCCAAGTGATGAGGTGTTCGACGAACGCCGCCAGGTCGGGGTGCTCGACCTCGAGACACCACTCCGCATAGACCCGTTCAAGGTCCTGGTCGACGAATTCGACGATCGAGGTCAGGGGTTCGGGGAGCATGTGCCCGCCCTTAACTGCCTGTGGCCCGAATTCGTGGACCACTCGTCACAGGTGGGAACCGACGAGGCGCCGTAGCGCTTGCAAACCGCCCTGGGCCCCCTTCTGGCGACCCACTTCCTGACCGCCCTTGAGGACGACCAACGTGGGCATCGCCTGGACCTTGTAGTGCATCGCCGTCTTCATGTTGTCGTGCACGTTCATCTTGACCACGCGCAGCTGACCCGAGTGCTCAGTGGCAAGCGTCTCGAGGTGTGGGGCGATCGCGACACACGGTGCACAATTGGGACCCCAAAAGTCGATGAGCACGGGAAGCTCGGACTGCAGGACCTCAGCGTCGAATGTGTCGTCGGTGACTTCTTCCACCTGACCCATGAAGGACTCCATCACTCATGGTTCGTTGCAAAGACCGATGCTATGCGCTCGGCCGACGGGGAGCAACTCGGCCCCCCGAACCGTCTTCCTATCGTCCGGGAGAGGCGGTCGAGGGTGCTTTGTCGCCCCCTGCTGCGCGAACCCGGACGTTATGTTCCGGCCGTGGATCGACTCCCATACATCGCCGTTCTCGTCGCTTGGGGCATCATCGCGCTCGGGCACTTGCTACCGGACTGGGTCAGCGAGCGCGTTCGACAGCACCATCGCTCGGTGGCCTGGGTCGCGATCTCCGTGCACGTGGTGACCTTGACCGTCGCATTGCTGTTTAGCGAGGAGCCAACAGGCTTCCCTGAGGCCTTGTCCGCGATGTCGCTCGGGATTGGCATCGCGTACTTGTCGGTCGCTAGCCACCGATTGCGGGCTTTGGGCATGCTGCTCGCACCGCTCGCCCTAGTCCTGCTTGGCACCGCGCAGGTCGTTCCCCATCGAACGGTCTCAGCGCTCGACGAAACCGGGTTTTCGGCCTGGCTTCCCATTCACTTGGGCCTGGTGTTTGCGGGCATTGGAGGCTTCGCGCTGTCCTCGGTGGTGGGGGTCCTCTTCTTGTGGGCACGTCGGCGCCTCAAGCAAAAGAACTTTGCGGGCATGGCGCGTCTGCCGTCGCTCGAAGTCCTCGATCGCATTCAGTTCCGGGCCATGCTGTTTGGCTTCGTCTTCCTCACCTTGGGGATTGGAGCTGGCGGAGCCTGGGCCGCCGTGAGCCTTCCGGGCTCGTTTGCCGTGGACCCCAAGATTTGGTTCACGCTCCTGATATGGGCGTGGTATGGGGCGGCGCTGCAAGTGCGGCTCGTCGCGGGGCGCCGGGGACGCTGGACTGCCCTGTTCTCGATTGTTGGGTTTGCGGGTTTGCTCTTCAGCCTGATCGGTCTGAACTTCCTGATCTCGGGATGGCATGCGTATGGAGGCTGAAGGCCAGCGACTGATGGCGGTGGGGTTGTCCCATCACACCGCTCCGGTTGAGGTGCGCGAACGGCTCGCCCTCGACGAAGCGGGGGTCCGAATGACCCTCGACCGGCTTCGTCAGGACGACGTCGTCGAAGAGGCGTTCCTCTTGTCCACGTGCAACCGCGTCGAGCTGTACTCGGTCCCTCGCTCCGTCGAGGCGCTGCAGCAGTACTACGGCAGTTTCCGTGGTCCCGAAGGGGAGCGGATCGACAGCCATCTGTACTGGTACCAGGGACGAGAGGCGATCCGGCACTTGTTCCGAGTCGCATCGTCCCTCGACAGCCTCGTTGTCGGTGAGCCTCAGATCCTCGGTCAGGTCAAAACCGCGATCCGCATCGCCGGCGAAAGCGAAGCGTTGGGACGCGTGTTGCATCCGCTCACCCAACGCACCATGTCGGTGGCGAAGAAGGTTCGCAACACCACCGAAATCGGCAAGTCACGCGTGGGCATCGGCAACGCCGGGGTCGACCTGGCCATGCAGATCTTCGGCGACCTCGAAGGCAAGCGCTGCATGCTCGTGGGCGTCGGCGAGATGGGTCGACAGGTAGCCGTCGCGTTGCTTTCGGCGGGACTCGACGAGCTGCTCATCGCCAACCGCACCTTCGAAAAGTCGGTCGCGCTCGCCTCGGAGTACGGGGGCACTCCCGTCCCTTACGACCGCATGCGGGACTACCTGCCTCGGGCCGACATCGTGTTGACCGCAACCGGGGCAAAACAACCGATCGTCACCTTACCCATGGTCCGACGGGCCCTGCGCAGCCGCCGCTACGAAACGATGTTCCTCATCGACCTATCGGTGCCCCGAAACATCGAAGCGCGCGTCGACGAACTTGGCGATGCCTACCTGTTCAACGTCGATGACCTTTCTCGGGTGGTCGAAGAGGGCAAGCAGGCCCGAGCCGAGGCCGCCGAACGCGCGCTTCAGCTCGTCGACACCGAAGCCGATCGCTTTCTCGCTTCACTCGGCCAGGTCCAACTCAATGGCGACATCGCTGAAATGACCGCGGCAGCTGAAGCACTGCGCATCGCCGAAATCGCCAGAAGCAAGAAGCTTGTGTCGGGGTTCGATGCAAGCCAACAGAAGGCCTTCGAAGCCTTCACCAAGGCCCTTGTGAAAAAGCTCATGCACCGGCCCACCATGGCGGTGCGGCAGGCTGTGAAGACGGGCGATTTTGAACGCGCCCGAATCCTTCTCGATCCCTGGAAGACAGAAGAATGACGCAACGCTTGCGCCTCGGCACCCGAGGCAGCCAGCTCGCGGTGACCCAGTCTGGTCACGTGGCCGAGGCGGTCACCCGGGCCACCGGGGTCGAGGTCGAGCTCGTGATCATCAAGACCAAGGGCGACCGCGTGACGGATCGGCCGCTCCAGGCCGTGGGGGGCAAAGGCCTCTTCACGAAGGAGATCGAGGACGCGCTGCTCGCCCAAGAGGTCGACTTCGCAGTGCACTCGATGAAGGACATGCCGACGGAGAACCCAGAGGGGCTCGTGATCAGCACCGTCCCCGAGCGGGTCGACCCGCGTGATGCACTCGTAGGTGGCGTGCTGGCCGACTTGCCTTCGGGCGCGAAGATCGGAACCGGCTCGGTTCGACGGGCCCTGCAGTTGCGCCTGCGTCGTCCCGATCTCGAGATCGCGGGCATCCGCGGCAACGTCGACACCCGCATCGCCAAGCAGCGTGCCGGCGAGTACGATGCCATCGTGTTGGCCATGGCGGGGCTGACGCGACTCGGACGGGCCGATGATGCCACCGAGCCCCTTGCGATCGACACGATGATCCCGGCGGTGGGTCAGGGCGCTCTCGCCGTGCAGTGCCGCCGAGAGGACGCCAGCACCCAACAGATCCTCGCCAAGATCCACGACGAGCGTTCCGCCATCTGCGTCGAAGCCGAGCGGGCCTTCCTCACCGAGGTGAGTGGGGGTTGTAGCGCTCCGGCCGCCTGCCACGCACGCCTCGTGGATGGCAACGTAGTGGTGTCGGGAGTGTGGGCGGTCGACGAACACGGCACGCCCAAGCACCTTCAACTCTCCGGCGACCCGCTGCATGTCGAGACGATGGGCCGGGAACTCGCCCAACGCCTCATGTCAGCCTGATGCTCGCTTGACGAGCCGCTCCACCTGCGCGGCGAGAGTGTCGCTGACCCGCACCACAGGTGCGCGTCCCGGTTCAAGGGTCGAGAGGCTCGAAAGGGCATGCTCCCGCGTCTCGGCGAGCGAAGGCAGAGGGAGACGGCCTGCCTCCCGTGTCCACACCGTGTCCAGCAAGGGCTGCCCTTCCAAAGACTCGTCGGCCTGTCCGACCACATCGCCCCGAGGCGTGCGCCACACCTGAATGCGACCGGGAAGCGAAGCCTTGGCCGAGCCCCGCGAAAGCTTCATGGTGACCCGCCCGGCCACCTCCGCGAGCTTGGCCACGGCCCCCACCCCCACCGGAGCATCCGGGCTCTGCACGATGCGCTCGCCGATTCCGTAGCCATCAACCGGAGCATCCCGCAGCTCGCGAATTCGATGCTCGTCGAGCCCGCCCGAGATCACGATCCGGGTCTGCGTGGCCCCCAGTTCGTCGAGCAACCGGCGCGCACGCACCAGGGTCTCGGTCGACAATTGGCTGTCGATGCGGATGCCCCAGGGCCCCTGACCATCGGTGGCCGCGACGGCAGCGCGAATGCCCGTCGATGCCCCAAACGTGTCGTAGGTGTCGACGAGCAGGACATCGTTGCTGGGATAGAGCTTGTGGAACGCCCGGAAGTAGGCCTGTTCGGTCGCGCCACGAGACTGGTCGGCCTGCTCAGATGCCTGGATCGCAAAGTGGTCCATGGTCCCAGAAATCGGCACGCCGTAGCGCACATGGGCCTCGACGTTTGATGTCGCCGTACACCCGCCGATGTAGGCCGCCACTGCGGCATCGACGGCCGCATCGGGATGGGTCCGTCGGCTGCCAAACTCGAGCACCGCCCGATCCGAATCGAGGGACCGGGCCGCCGCCACGACTTCGTACGCCTTGCTGGCCACCATCGTCATCGCGTTGAGAATGGACAACAACGGCGTCTCGATCAGCTTCGCGGACAGCAGATCGGTGGTGATCTCCAAGTAGGGCGCGTAGGCGGCCGGATGAACCCCCTCGATGGTGAAGGGTTCGCCGTCCATGCGCACCGCAGGGTTTGCGAACAACGGGGTTCCTTCCCGAGGCGCCCGGATGTGGCCCTGAAATCGCCAGTTGGCGAGCCGCTCCACTAGATCGGGGTGGGCCGCAAGCGCGGGTCCCAACTGCGGATGCGCCCCCAAATCCGCCAGTGCATCGCGAGAGAACCGTGCCCGTTCGAGGTGTTCGAGGCAACGAGCAAGCCCCGCGAACACCAAAGCTCGCCGAATCGGCTTGCCTTCAGGGCCCTGAGGCAGCCGCCGCGAAAACACGTGCAGCACCACCTCATCGCCGCTGCGGCCTGCCGCGTGGAGCGGCACGAGAGACGTGAGCTGGTAAAGGTCAATCTGCACGGGAACTCCAGCTTTGATGCTATGTGCATCTAACATTCTGGGCAGGTCCTTCCAACTTTGATACGAATCGCATCTAAGCAATGCAAGGAGCCACCATGTCGATCCACCTGCTGATCGTCGACCCTCAACATGACTTCTGCGATCCCAAGGGCTCCCTCTCGGTCCCGGGCGCCGACGAGGACATGGCTCGACTCGCAGGTTGGGTACGCCGGTATGGGCCTACCATCGAGGCCGTTACCGTGACCCTCGATAGCCATCGCCCACTCGACATCGCTCACCCCACCTGGTTCACGGACGGCGAAGGCCGGGCTCCCGATCCGTTCACCCAAATCGACGGTGAAGATTTCCGAACGGGCCGCTGGTCAACGCGAGATGCGGCCGCTCGGGCCCGAACCCTGCGGTACCTCGATGCACTGGCGGTCCGCGGCCGCTACGCCCACACCATTTGGCCCGAGCACTGCCTGCTGGGCACCCTCGGCCACACGGTTGCCCCAGAGCTGAACGCTGCCCTGCAGGACTTCAGCCGGTCTCGACCTACGGTCGTCGAGTACGTCATCAAGGGACTCGACCCGTTCACCGAACACTTTTCGGCCATTGCAGCGGAAGTTCCCGATCCTTTGGCGCCAAGCACCCTCCGCAACCAGCCGCTCCTCGATCGCTTGGCCCAAGCCGATCACCTGGTGGTGGCAGGCGAAGCAAGCTCGCACTGCGTGGCGAATACCGTCCGCGACATCGTCGCGATGATCGATGATGCCCGGCGGCCCGCAATGACGCTGCTTACCGACGCGATGTCACCTGTGCCCGGCTTCGAGAACTATGCCGAGGCCTTCCTCTCGGACATGGCAGCGGCCGGCGTAGCCCATCGGACGACAGAGTGGACACCGTCAGCGTGACGCGCTGTAGACCGCGCCAAGCGTCAGCCCCACGCCAGAGCCCAGCCCAGACCCGAACACAAGGCCCATCCCCACGTCGCCGAACAGCGCCCCCACGCAGATCCCGATCGACGTGCCAAGACTGCTTCCCAGCACCATTCCAATCGCGATGGCGTTGTTGCGATTCAAAGCTGCCCCCTTGTTCTTCCGCAGTGGGCGTACGAAGAAGCGAACCGACTATTTCATCGGCCTCACCGAATGCGGTCGAAGAGCCGCACGAGCGCCTCCAGCAATCCACTGACGGTGTGAGGCCTCGCGACCGCCGCCACCTCCAGACCGAACCGATGGGCGACCTGGGCGGTCGAGGGCCCCAAGCAGACGATCCGACCCGCTCGGCGACGCTCCCGTTCGCTCAGCGCATCGGCGAGTCGCTCGGCAGCGGAGCCTGACAACAACGTCGTGGCGGCGACAGGCAGGATGTTCCGTAGTCGGCTCTCGTAGCCCTCGGGAGCCACGTTCTCGTACGCCACGACGTCGAGCAATTCCGCCCCCGCGGCCCTCAGCGCGTCCCGAGTGCTCGGACTCGCAAGGTCAGCACGGGGATAAAGCACCTTTTGCCCCGTGAGATCGCCTAGGGCATCTACAAGATGGGCCGCCGTGGCTTGCTCGGGCACGACGTCGACGGGAAACCCGATCTGCTGCATCTTCGCTGCGGTGGTGGGCCCTACCGCGGCCCATCGGGCTTCCGGCCACCGATCGGGGGCGGCCGTCGCCAAGATCTGGGCCGCGGTCCCGCTCGTGACGACCACCCAATCGATGTCGGGGTTGGCCTTCGCTGTCTCGGCCACCGCATCGACGCACCAACGGCGAAGGAGGAGGGGCACCACTACGGGTTCAAACCCCGCGCGGGACAGTGCGTGCGCGAGGCTGCTCGCGTCCTCGGCAGGCCGCGTCACGAGGATCCGCGGCTTGCCAATGGAAGAGGCGAAACCGTCCATACCCCCGAGCTATTCGATCGGGCGCTGCTTGGCGAGATCCTTGACCATGTTCTTCTGGTGGGCCTCGAGCGTGCCTCCACCAATTTCAAGCAGCTTGGCATCCCGCCACAGCCGCTGCACCGGGTACTCCATGCAGTAGCCGGCCCCGCCCATCACCTGCATCGCGTAGTCCGCGACGGTCTTGCCCACCGGGGCCGCAAACAGCTTCGCCGCGTCAGAGCCGATCCGGTTGCGCTGCTCGGGGCCCACTTCCTGGGCCACCCGGTAGGTCAACGCCTTCGCCGCCTCGGTCATGGCGTAGCCGTCGGCGATGTAGCGCTGGATCTGGCCAAAATGCATGATCGGCTCGCCAAACGCCACCCGGCGCTGGCCGTAGTCGATCATGATGTCGACACAGCGATCGGCGATCCCCACGCTCATCGCGGCCAGGGTCAGCCGCTCGATCTCGAGGTTCCGCATCATGTGGGTGATGCCCTGTCCCGGTTCACCAAGCAAATTCTTGGCAGGAACACGGCAATCGTCGAAGATCAGTTCACCCATGGTCGACGCGCGCATGCCGACCTTGTCGATCTTCTGACTCGTCGAGAACCCAGGGCAATCGCGGTCGACGATGAAGGCCGAGATCCGGCCATCGATCTTCGCGTAGACGAGAAAGCAAAACCCGTCGGTGGCATTCGTGATGTACGTCTTCGTTCCGTTGAGGATGAAGTTGTCGCCGTCGTGCACGGCCGTGGTGGACATGCCAAGCACGTCGGTGCCTGCGCCCGGCTCAGTCATCCCCATGCCCGCGATCCACTCGCCGGACAAGACCTTTCCAAGGTACTTTTCACGCTGCTCATCGTTCGATACGTAGAAGAAGTTGTTCACGAACAACATCGCGTGCGCAAGGTAGGCCAGGCAGAACCCAGGGTCGCACTTCGAAAGTTCGTGATGGACAATGACCGCGGCGGTCGCGTCCATGCCTCCACCGCCCGCTTCAAGCGGAATGGTGATGCCGTGCAGCCCAACCTCACCGGCTTTGCGCATCAGCTCGAGATTGAGGGTGCCGAGTTTGTCCTGTTCTTCGGCCTGAGGCTCCACCTCCTGCCACGCGAAGCCACGCACGAGGTCGCGCAAGGCTTCGTGCTCTTCGGTGGGATTGAACAGATCGGTCGTGGTCACGAAGACCTCCCCATGGATGGATGTTCGTTCGTTGGAATGCGGCGTGCGATACCCAACGGGGGGAGTAGGCATGGGCGCACGTCCATCACGAAGGACGTGGCTCGGTGCCCCCATGGGAGCGCACGTTGGCGAAGACCTTGTACCTGGTGGACGGAAGCAACCACGCTTTTCGAGTGCAGTTTGCTCTGCCTCCGCAGCACGCTTCGGACGGGTTCCCTACACGTGTCCTGTATGGATTCACGTTGCTCTTTCAGAAGATGATGAACGCGTATCGACCTGACTACTGCGTTGTCAGCTTCGAT
Organism: Myxococcota bacterium; assembly: GCA_039208735.1. GTDB lineage: Bacteria > Myxococcota_A > UBA796 > UBA796 > DRPG01. Next base: position 9,490 of record JBCCQY010000178.1, read on the forward strand.
TCGGGAAAATCGTTCCGTCACGAGACGTTTCCAGATTACAAGGGCCATCGACCCGACATGCCTGGCGACATGGCTCGGCAGTGGGAATGGCTCCCCCGGCTCGTCGAAGGGTTTGGTTACCCCTGCATTCAGCGGGACGGATTTGAGGCAGACGACGTCCTCGGGACCCTCGCTCGCAAATTCGCCAGCGACGACCTCGATGTTTACATCGTTTCGTCCGATAAGGACTTCTCTCAACTCCTGGGACCGCACGTCCATCTCCTCGACGAGGGGCGGGCCGGCAAGGTGTACCGCGCGAGTCAAATCGGAGAGAAGTTCAAGCTCGGAGACGGCGTGGTCATCGAGCCCGAGCAAGTGGTCGATCTGTTGGCCCTGTCGGGCGATACAACTGACAATATTCCCGGTGTGCCCGGCATCGGAGACAAGACCGCCGCCAAGTTGCTGCTGCAACACGGGTCGCTCGAGGCCATCCTCCAAGCGGCCGTGGATGGCAACATCAAGGGGAAGCGCGGGCAGAACCTGCAGGAGCACGCCGACAACGCGCGGCTCTCGCGGGAGTTGGTCACCATCAAGACCGACCTCGACATCGACGTGACGCTCGACGACCTGGCTCCCAAGGGCGTTCAGGAGGTCCCGCTCCGCCAGATGTTCGACGACTGGGAGTTCATGGACGTCGCGACCAAGCTGCTGCCTCACAAGGTCGCGGTCGACAAGTCCGTGTACCGCGGCATCGGCACCGAAGCGGAACTCGAAGCGCTGATGACGAAGCTTCGTGGTGCGGGCCGCTTTGGGGTGTCGCTTAGAACCACCGACACCAAACCCGAGACGGCCAAGTTGCTCGGCGTGGGCTTTGCACTCGACAATGACGTCCCCTACGTCCCCCTGGTGCCCCGCAATGGGGTGGACTTCGACGTGGAGACCGCGACAAAGACCGTCCTGACCCTCTTGGCGGATCCCTCTCTCGAGAAGGTGGGTTTCGACCTCAAGCGAACCCTGCGGGTGTGCCAAGCCCTGGGTTTCGACCTGCCAGGGATTGCGGGCGACATTGAGCTGCTCGACTACGTCCTGGTCGCCCACCGTCGCACGCATGGGCTCAAGGAGATCGCCAAGCGGCACCTCGGCCACAACCTCGCCTATGCGCCCGCGAGCGAGCCTCTGATGCTCAAAGATGTCGTGGACTTCGCAGCAGAGCCCGCCCATCTCGCGTGGTTGCTCGAACGCAAGCTCGACCGCCGCCTTGGTAAGGGCACGCGTCGCATCTACGAGACCATCGAACTGCCCCTGGTCCCCGTCCTCGCTGACATGGAGCGAACCGGCATCGCACTCGACAAGGACGTGATGAAGGAGATCATGGCCGACATCGGCAAGCGCGTGCTCGAAAAGGAGAAGGCCTGCCACGAAATCCTCGGCCGTCCCTTCAAGGTCGGATCGCCAAAGGAGGTGGCTGAGATCTTGTTTACGGAACTCAAGCTTCCCAAGAGCAAGCGCACGAAAACCGGCTATTCAACGGATGCTTCGGTCCTCGAAAAACTGTCGGAGCATCACGCGCTGCCGCAAGCGATCCTCGACTGGCGATCGCTGCAGAAACTTGAGAGCACCTACCTGCGTACCCTTCCAAACTTCGTCGCCGCCGATGGGCGCATCCACACGACCTTCAACCAGGCGGTGGCCGCCACCGGGCGACTCTCCTCCCAAGATCCCAACCTCCAGAACATCCCCGTGCGGACCTTCGAAGGACGCCGCATCCGCGATGGTTTCGTGGCGACCGAAGGCAATGTCCTGATGTCGGCGGACTACAGCCAGGTCGAACTGCGGGTGCTCGCGCACTTTTGTGGCTCGGGAGCGCTGGTGGAGTCGTTTCGCAATGAGGAGGACATCCACCGCAGGACAGCGTCCGAAGTCTTTGGCGTGCCGATGGAAGAGGTCTCCGCCGAACAACGCACCGCGGCCAAGGCCATCAACTTCGGCCTCATGTATGGGATGAGTGCCTTCCGGTTGGGTCGCGACCTCGACATTGCCCGCGAAGATGCCCAGAAGTACATGGACGACTACTTCGGCCGCATTCCGCAGGTTTCGGCTTGGATCGAGGCCACAAAGGAGCAAGCCCGCGACGTGGGGTACGTCGAGACGTTATTCGGGCGGCGGCGGCTCATCCCCGACATCTACAGTCGGGACTATGGCGACCGGATGGCCGCCGAACGAGAAGCCGTCAACACGGTGGTTCAGGGAACCGCCGCTGACCTCATCAAACGTGCGATGATCCGTGTGCACGCCGCCCTCGCAGACCAGGGGTTCCAGGCCAAGTTGCTCTTGCAAGTCCACGACGAATTGCTGCTTGAAGTTCCCAAGGAGGAAGTCGAGGCGATCCAGCAACTCGTGAAAGAGCAGATGATGGGGGTCGCCGATCTCCTCGTGCCACTCGAGGTCCAGATCGGAACCGGCCACAACTGGAACGATGCACACGGCTGACGGGTTTACGCGATGTCCTCGGGAGACAGCATGAGCAACACGGTCGTCGATGACCGAACCGCCAGCCGAGAAGAAGACCTCGCGATGATCGAGGCGGTTCTCGAAGGCGACGGCACCGCTTACCGCGGCCTGGTCGAGAAGTACCAGGAGCGCGTCTACGCGATGGTCTACGGCATGATCCGGAACCGCGAGGACGCCCGCGATCTCACTCAGGAAGCCTTCGTCAAGGCGTTCCGAAAACTCTCGTCGTTCCGCAAGGAATCCGGGTTCTACACTTGGCTCTACCGCATTGCCATGAACCTGGCGGTGGACTTCACCCGTTCCCGCAAGCGGCGTGAAACCGCGGGTTTCGACGAGGGCGTGGCCACGCGAGACAGCTCGGGCAACGTGGCCGAGTTGCACCACGGGGACAGTCCGGCGAAGCGCATCGAACGTCAACAGCTGTTCGAACAGATCATGGGCGCGATGGAGAAACTGTCAGAAGACCAGAAGCAGGTGGTGCTGCTTCGGGAACTCGAAGGTCTGTCCTACAAAGAGATCGCCGACATCATGGAGATTCCCGAGGGCACGGTGATGTCGCGACTGTTCTATGCTCGCAAGAAGCTGCAGAAGCTGCTGCAGTCCGAAGGCATTCCGAACCCGGCGGAGGCCTGATGCCCGCAAACTCAACCTCGATTTCATCGAATGCCCGAACCGGTTCGCGCGTCAGACAGAGCAACCTGGACTCCGACCATGAATGAACTCCTTCCTTTGCTGCGACGCATTCGTGATGGCCACGCTGACGCTGACGACGTGCACAAGGCACGTGCGCTCGTCGCGAACGATGCCCGTCTGGATCCCGAACTCCGCGAAATCGCGCTGACGGATGCCGAGGACCTCGCCGGTGATGCGGCAGGCCTGCTCGCCGTCCTCGGGGCTGACGACTTGGGACCGCTCCTGGCGGAAGCGATCGCATTCGAAGGAGGGCGAGCGCCTCCGGCCGAGTCCATCGAAGCTGACGAACTCGACGCCCAAACCTGGACGTATGGCCCCCAGGTGGCCGAAGCCGTGGCGCACGAAGCGGGTCCGGTCGACGTGGTCGAACCGGTGCTTGAGGGCTGTGCGCTGGCGGAATCCTGGTCGAGTGCGCAGGTCGCGCATGCCGTCCGGTTTGAGGCAGGCGCAATCGATGTTGTCGCCCCGGTTCTGGCGGCCTGTGGGCTCCAAGAACCCGCTCTCCCCGTCGCCGAAGCCGTGCGCGACGAAGCCGGTTCGATGGCCATTGCTGACGCGGTCGTCCGCTGGTCCGACATCGACCTGGGCGCAGCCGTCCGCGCGGCAGCGGGACCCGTCAACGTGGTCGCCGCCGTCATGCAAGAGGTCGGTAATCCCCTGCCGAACGCGGTGGTCCAGCCTGCTGAGCCGTCACTCGTTCCGGCCAACGACACCCGAGCTTTTGCGGCGGTAGGCTTGCTTTTGGCCGCTGCGGTGGCGCTTTTCGTTTCGTTGGCGGGCATCGACACCGCCCCAACCGAACTCCCTCCCATGGTGTTCGCCCACGCCGATGAGGTCGTGGTGGAAGATCTGACGTCAGACGGGAACGTCTTCATGCTGCAGGGCGACGGCCAAGACGGTGCCGTTATCCTGTGGATCGACGAGGAAAGCTGATGCCGAAGATGCTCGCCCGAGTGTGCGTTGCCGGTCTGCTCGCCTTGGGGCTGGCCACTGCACCCACGACCAGTCAGGCCCAGCCAACCGACAAGGTGCAGCCTGCGCCGGCTCCGCACACCGGCAAGGTCGAGGTTTCGGTCATGGTCGTCCATGCCACCGATGCCGGCCAGGTGGATCCCCGCCTTGAGAGCTTGAAACAACAGTTCAAGATCATGAGGTTCAAGGGGTTCAACCTCATGTCCACGAGCACGGAGAAGCTTTCGGATGGACAGTCCGTTCAGGTCAACGTGACCGGCGGGAACAAGGTTCGGGTGAGGCTCCTGGACCGAACGCCGGCCCAGGCCCGGATCCGCATCGAGCTGTACCGAGACAACGACAAGCGCCTCGACACGACGATTCGCATTCCGCGGAACCGGACCTTCCTCGTCGGCGGTCCCAAGCATGACGACGGACTCCTCGTGTTCCCCATCTCGGTCACCTACTGACCGCAGCCGCCTCCCGTGGAGGGGCTCGCATTGGCGGGCCTTGTCCGACGCGGTACATCCGCAAGGTTGTTTTGGAGGCTCTATATGCGGTGGTTTTGTTTGGGGGCGGTCGCATGCACCGCGCCCGCCTCGCTCAATCCTCGAGGCCCCGGCGGCGGCCAGAACCTGACGGGCACCGAAGACCCGTCCGAGACGAACCCGCCCGCCTATCCAACCGACGATGATTCCACGGACACGTTGCCCACCGACTCGGGTGAGCCGGCCACGGAGTTCGGCGTCGACGTGTTTTGGACCGCAAACTTCCCGCGGAGTTCGGTGTCGGTGCGCATCGCGGACCCTGAAGGTCGAACGGACTGGCTCTTTGGCTTGGCTGAGACCGAGGCAGGGGCTGCGGGATGGTTCGGTGAAGACTGCTTTGTCGGAACGGGCAGCGTCGCGCTGTGTCACCCAATTCCGGGCCGACGTCTCGAACTCCACCAGGGCGCGTTTGACGAGGTTGCCGAAGGCGAGCGGACCTTGCTTTGGTCCGACATGAACCTCACCTACTTCCTCGAAGATAGCGAAGGCGCCTGTTGGGTGTGGGGCCATGACCCGTCCTACTACGACGGACTAGGCTGTGAAATTCTCGAGAACCATCGCACCGGCTGGGTGCGACGCCAGGGGTGTTCGGGATTCTCGCCGGCCGACCCTGCCCCCTTGGGCAGTCGCGTCGCCCTTACGTTCGACGACGGGCCCCATCCCGTCGTCACCCCCGACATCTTGGCCACCCTTCGCGCCTACGACGTGCCCGCGACCTTCTTTATGGTGGGCGAAAACGTTGAAGCTTATCCTGATATCGTGCAGGACATTCTCGGGGACTCTCGTTTCGACGTCGCAAACCACAGCTTTGACCATCCCAATCTCGCCGCGATTTCGGATCAAGAAGCCCTCGATCAGGTCGAGATGACGCACCAAGCCCTCGTCGATGCAGGTGCCAACCCTCTTTTCTTCCGCTTTCCGTTCGGCGGGGCCCACTGCCGCATTGCCGACCGCGTGCGTGATGAGTTCGGCTACCAGATCGCAGGCTGGCACGCCGATACCGCAGATTGGTGCTACGCCTCCGGCGGAACCTGCAGCAGCGCTGAGTATTGGCGGGTTCCGGCGGCCTACGCCAGCGACATGCGGGGGTTCCTTCGTGACCAATTGACCCGCTTTGACGGTGGAATCGTGCTCCTTCACGACATCCACACCAACACGGCCGACACGCTGTCCGACATCCTCGATGACATCGCAGATCTTGGCATGACCATCGTGCCGCTCACCGACCTTCAGACCTTCCCTCGCCTCAACCAAGGCGATCCCTACGATTTTCCTTGGGTTGGAGAGTCCTGCGACCCGAGCGCCGACACGTGTTGGCAGATCGAGTGGCGCAGCGTTTGCGAAGCCACAAACAACGGTGATGGCGTATGTGTCCTTCCGTGTGGCCGAGACAGCCAGTGCGTAGATCGGGATGGAGGAGCGCCCCTCCGCTGCGTCGACGCGGATCAGGGAAGCGAGGGCACCTGTTTGGCCCAAGCGAAGGACGTCAATGACGTCTGCGCCGACGTCCCTGGCACCTATGCGGATGGATTACCGGCGTTTGCCACCTCCGATGGTTCAGGGGCCGACGTCTGTGTTCCGGGTCCCTGGTAGGGCAAGTCCGCGCCGACCTAGACGAATGGAAGATCTTGGCTTTCGCAGAGGAACCGGACCAGCGACTGCGCCTTGTCGAACTCGGTCGCCACCGTTTCAACCGCGGCGTCGCTTGTCAGCGCCTCTTCGGTGAGTTTGCGGTGAACGGCGACGTCCTTCCGCTTGAGGTCTTCCATGTGTGGATGGTCCTTGTCAAAGCCCTTGGGGGGCCGTTTCAGCGAATCCCCCATGAAGGCGAGACCGGCGCCGTCTAGCGCGGCGCGAACCTTGGACCAACCTTCTGAATCCGCTACGATTCGATCCCGAATGCGACGCAGGGCCTTGGACTCCGGGTGCCACATGCCGGCGCCCACGGCGACGTTCCCAGGCTCGATATGCAAGTAGAATCCTGGTGCATGCACATCACGGCTCGCCAGCTCATGGCGAAACTGCAGCCCAACATGCGTCTTGTAGGGCGACTTGTCCTTGCTGAATCGGGTGTCTCGGTAAATCCGAAACATGGAACCCCCTTGCTTTTTGGCGATCGCCGGAAAGCGCGGGGACACGTCGGCCAACGCGGGGCCCAAGGCGCGAATGAACTCGAGGCAAGGCTCGAGCACGTTGGCTTCGTACCGAGGCTTGTTCTCGGCGAACCAATCGCGGTCGTTGTGCTCGGCAAGGTCGGACAGAAACTCAAACAGCTCGCCACTGAAAATCGAAGACATCTTGGCTCCCTCTCCGATCTACGACGATCGAGACACCGCAGCATCGACATCAGGGGGTAGGGCAAAGCGCTGACAGGCCAAGCAGCAAGTCTTGATCGAGCATGGCGCCGCCCCACAGGCCTCCCGCGGAAACCACGGCGATCAAGGCCATCGCGGCGTACGGAATGTCCCTTTCGGTCCGGAACCGCTTCACGACGCCCACCACGACCATGCCAACGGCAAGGAAGAACGCCGCGCGGGTGTAGAACAGCTCGGCCCGAAGCTGGCCAAGTAGCCAATCCACGGCTTGCGGCCAGGTGGCCACGCACGTCGCTGCGTCAAGGGTGGGCGGCTGATTGGGGATGAACACAAACGCAAAGCCCCAATCAGCGGCCTCCGCCAATCCGAGCCAAAGCACAGGGAGGACCGCCGCGGCAGGCCCTGCTCCCCGAAGGGCGCCCTCCTCATTGGGCTGGGTGATCGCCTCAAACCCCGCCACCCCTACGAGCGCGGTCAACAGCAGGTAGGTGACGCCACGAACCTGGGCGAACATGGGATTGCCGCTATTCGCCGCCGCCCCAAACCCGACCAGCGCGGCCACGACGACCCCCAATCCCACCAAGGCAAAGGCGCTCGGGGTGTCCCACGGTCGCTCCCGGGCACCCGCGATCGAAAAGCCTAATGCGGACACAACAAAGGTTGGCAAGGCAAACAGAGGGCCGGCGACCAATGTGGCCCCAAAACCCACCACCATCGCGTCCAGTTCGTTGGGCGAGTGGATCACGCTCGGATCGACCGCGAGCTGGCTCATGAACCAGGTGCCCACAACGGTGACCAGGGGACCGGAAACCAACAGTGCGGTGGGGACGGGTCGGCGCAAGAACAGAAGCGTCACCGAGAGCATGGTCGCGAGGAACCCCAACACCGCGATCAAGAACAACCAAATCGCCTCTTCAGGCAACTCGAGCATGGGAAAGGGATCCACCGGCGTCTCCTGTTGCGGCCGCATTCAACCTGAAGCCGCCACCCGCCGCAACGATTAGCGACGGCCGAGGAGCCGGCCGGCCAGTTGGGAAAATCTCACAGTCCAGTCCTCATGCACCCGCACTCCCCCCGGAGGCGGCAGGGCCGACAACAGTTGCCGCTGCAGATCATCCTGCTCGAGACCTACCGGAAGTGGCGCCTGCTCATACGGGTCTGCAGCACGATCGTAGAGTCGAGTGCGTCCGTCTCGAGTCACCATGAGCTTGTGGTCGAAGGCAATCACGGACTGAAGCTCAAGCCCCCACCGACTCGATTGGCTGGTCACGACCCGCGGCGCGAGCGGAAGCCCAAACACCGGTTCGAGCGGCACCCCGTCGGCGAGCGGTAAGGGCGCATGACTCAACGCGGTCAAAATCGTGGGCGCGACATCCACCACAGACACCGTCTCCGCCATTCGACCCGGCACCAAGGTGGGTAGCCGCAGGCCGAGAGGAATGTGCGTCACCTCTTCGTAGGCATGGTCGCCGTAGCTACTGCCCCTGGCGGTACGAAGCATCTCGACGTGCTCCTCACCGAGGCTCCGTCCCCGATCCCCCACGATCACGACCCAGGCGTCAGCCGGCAAAGCGTCGAGCAACCTCCCGATGGCCTCGTCGGCCTGTGCCACCGCCTCGGGGTAAGCCGCATGAGGACCTTCGACCGCGGCATCCGCGTATTGCACGAAGAGGAACCACCCCTCGGGCGCCTGCTGCTCCACCCACGCGATGGCCCGATCGCTCACCTCATCGGCCGACACCGTGCGCGGCCAGGCCAGCGGCGCGACTCCCGATGCTTCGACCAGCCGCCACAATGTGGGCACCGCTCCGCGTTTTGGTGCCTCCACCCACCCGTCGAACCCCCGATCGAGGCCGTAGAGCCGCAGCCGAGGGTCGCCAACCATCGCCATCGTTGCATAGCCACTGCGGCGCAACGCGGACGCAAGCGTGTCGACGTCCGGCTGAAGAGCGGTGTGCCGTTGGCGCTCTCCGTCGTGATGTCCGGCACCATGGCGGTAGGGGCTCCGTCCCGTGAGCACACTCGCGATGGACGGAACCGACCAATTGCTCGTGGTGTGGGCGTCCTCAAACACCAACGCCTCTTCACCAAACGCATCGAGCTGCGGTGTCACGCTCGGCCGCGCCGACCCAAGGCCGGTGTGGTCGGCTCGCAGGCCGCTGACCACGACCAGCACAATGGGGTCCCCTTCAGCCAGCGCCGGCAAAACCACGCGTTCGGGACGCAACGACAACAGCCCGAGAAGCAAGCCGCCGAGGGCGGCCCACGACACCAAAGGAACCACCGGAGCGCGCCCCTCCACCGCGAAGGCAGACGTAAACGCCGCAAACACCAAGGCCATGGCCGCCACAGCGCCCATACACAGTGCGACCTCCGTGCTGATTCCCACGAGCAGATGGTGCTGCAAGGGCACGACCACGGCGAGGGCGCAC
>JBCCQY010000179.1:0-18847 GCA_039208735.1 Myxococcota bacterium
CTCGGTACACGCGGGACACCGTCCTGAACGCTACACTCGAGGTCATTCGGCGCGAGGGCTTGCGCGCGGTGAGCGCACGCTCGGTGGCCAAAGCGCTAGACGCCTCCACGGCACCTGTGTCTGCGGCGTTTGACTCCATGCAGGCCCTCATCGAGGCGGCGGTGGACCGCATCATCGCGTTACTTCTCGCGACCCTCGAAGCGGCCCGGGGCCCGGATCCGCTTCGGGCTGCGGCGTTTGGTTTCGCTCGTTTCACCGCCGATGAGCCCAACTACTATGAGGCTCTCTTCTTGTTGCCTCACGCCGTGCCGCCAGACTGGGTCCGGCTACGGCGTTCGTTTTCGGAACGCCTCGATCGCCACGAGCGTTTCGGTGATCTTTCCCCTCGTCAACGGGACGCCTTGGCCTGGAGAGCCAGCGTGGTGACGCACGGCATCTGCATCGAAATCTGGTCAGGCCGGTGGGCGCGGACGGATGACGAAGCGCTTCGCCGCCTGGTGGACCAATTGGTTGAGCCGATCACGGCCATGTACCTTTTCGATGCCGGGGTCCCGTGACGGAGAGGGATGGGTCGCCGCTTTTGCGAGACTAGCGCGGGCTCACCACGTCATCTGAGGTGGTCATCTCGACCGTTGCCTGTAGCGCCGTCGATTCGTCAGCGTTGGGGCCCGCCCATATCCGATAGGTCCCGGGTTCGAGGGCCCAGGTCTTCGAACTCGGGTTGAACATGCGCAGCTCGCGCTTGGCTACCCTCACGGTCACGTGCAACGATTCGCCAGGCTGAAGTCTGACCTTCTCAAAGCCCTTGAGGAGCTTGCGCGGGCGTTCGAGGGTCGCGTCTTCCGCGCCGATGTAGACCTGGACGACCTCGTTCCCGGCACGGTCTCCGGTATTCGTGACGGTGACGCTCACGTCGACCGCGTCGTCTCGAACGCTCACTTGAAGGTTCGCGTATTCAACGCTGGTGTAGCTAAGGCCAAAGCCGAAAGGAAGTCGCGGCGAATGGCCATTCTTATCGAGCAGTGAATAGCCATGGTACATCCCGTACTCCATGGTCGCATCCGTGTTGCTGAAGTACGGCAACTGACTCGGCGTTCGTGGGAGCGTAAACGGAAGTCGACCTGAGGGGGCGACCTCGCCGAACAGGATTCGGGCGAGCGCGTGACCACCTTCCATTCCTGCGTACCAACCGTAAAGGACCGCGGGGACCCGTTCGGCCCACGAGTCCAGCAGCACCATGCCTCCGCAAACGAGCGTCACGACGGTGTTGGGATGAATGCCCGATACTGCTTCGATCATGGCGACCTGGTCGGCGGGCAGTGAAAGGGACTCGCGGTCTCCTCCAGGAAGCTTGCCGGGCGAGCGCTGATTACCGCCATAGAAATAGCCCAGCATTCCCGCCAGTTGTCGTACGAGGAACGCCTTGAGTCCCATTCCCTGATTGCGGTACCCATCGGCGATGGGAGCGGCCAATTGCGCGGTGTCGCCTGGGCTCAATGACTCACCTTCATCGTGGTAGTCGTGCCCCGCGACGATGATGACTCCATCGACCGTCGCGGCGAGGCGCCGTGCCTTTTCGAGGTTTCGTTCGTCCAGGTGGATGATCTTCACCTGGCGGCCCAACAGCGCTTGGATGCCGGCGAGTGGGGTGACCACATGCGGGGCAAAAATCCGACTTGAGCCGTGATCTCCTGTGTTCTCACGGCCCGCGAGTTTGCCCAAGATCAAGACGCGTTTCATGGCGCCCTTGTCCAAGGGTAAGGTTTGATCATCGTTCTTGACGAGTACCATCGAGGCTTCGGCAACCTCCCGGGCAAGGGCGACGTGGTCGGGGTGCGCGACGAGGTCCTGCGGGTACGTTTGAGGATCGGGGGTGTTTTCGAAGACGGTCAACGTGCGCAGGACGCGTCGCACGGAGGCGTCGACGTTGTGCTCTGCCACATCACCGCGTTGCACGGCCTCCAACAGGGCCCGGGCGTAATGAACCGGCATGGGCATTTCGACGTCCAAGCCTGCCTCAATGGCCTTCTTCGTGTCTCGAATGCCGAAGAGGAAGTCGCTGATCGTGAATCCCTCGAATCCCCAATCCTCGCGTAGGATTTCCGTCAGTAGTTTGTGGCTTTCGCAGGCCTGATCGCCTTCGTAGAGATTGTAGGCTCCCATCACCGATGCGGCCCCGGCCTCGATTCCCTTCTTGAATTGTGGCAGATAGACTTCGTGCAGCGCCCGATCGTCAACGCGTACATCCACGAAGAAGCGGCTGTTTTCGATGTTGTTGAGTGCGTAGTGCTTGAGGCAGGCCATGACGTTGTGCTCTTGAACGCCGTTCACCATGGCGACGCCCATTTCCCCCAAATGATAGGGATCTTCGCCGTAGGTTTCCTGGGAACGTCCCCACGCGGGGTGACGGAGGACGTTGATGCACACGCCAGCAAAGGTGTTGGCCCCCTGCGCGCGGCATTCCTTGCCTACGACGTCACCGACCCGTTGCTCCAACGCTCGATCGAAGGTTGCCCCACGGGCCATCGCAACGGGAAAGCAGGTTGCCTTGCCCATCACCACCCCACGCGGTCCGTCGCTGAACGCAATGGGAGACACGCCGAGGCGCGGAAGCCCTGGGGTTTCAATGGGGACCGGATTGTAGGGGTTTCTGTGGCGGATGAAGTTGCGAATGGGGTCCCAATGTCCATTCAGCACTCGCACCTTCTCCTCGAGCGTCAGGTGCTTGAGGACCGACGCGACTCGTTCCTCGATCTCGTCCCTGGTGAGATTGCAGGTCGTCTCTTTGCCAAACAGCGGAAGGGGCCGGTCATGGTTGTACATGGACCTCCTCGTCTTGTTTACTTTACCGCTGCGTGCGTGGGCGGCGAACAGCTTAGCGGAACCATTACCATCGCATTCGGCGACCTTTTGGCCAAAGCCAGAATTCGGTTCTGCAACGAAGCGGGCTGTCTGACGGCAACCACCGGCAAAGACGGTCTGCTTCTGTTCACCGCGACACGACCCAGACTTGGATGATGGACGAGCTTCGATCTGACAATCCTTCGGAAATCCTGAAGGGCCGCCGAGGCGCTTGCACGAGTCGACGAAGCCTTGGCGCTCGACCCTACCGATGCCGATCTCCTCGAGCTTCGCGCCGTGCTCGCGCCATAAGCCATGGCCGAAAGATCGAGGTGTTCCGTCCCCCCACGACGAGCCACCGTCGACTCATGATGGTGTGAGCGCACTTCGAACCAGTTCACCAAGCGTGTGCTGGTCGTCGGGCCGTTTCGTGCGAACGTCCAACACGAGATGCCCAAGGCGGTCGCGCTCGGTTGGCGACAGCTCCTTGTTCGTCAGTACGATGACGGGAATGTCACGCCAGCCCGGATGTTCTTGCAACAATCGGAGCGTCTCGAAACCGTCCATCTTGGGCATCATGAGGTCCAGGACGATCAGGTCCGCGGGAGCCTGCTGGAGGAGGCCAAGCGCTTCTGCTCCGTTGCGCGCCTCGCGGAACTCGATCACGAATTCGGGACCGTCTGGCGGCCCCGGCCTCGGCTCTGCGATGTCGGCCAGACTGGTTCGAAGGGAGCGGCGAGCGGCTCCATCATCGTCGACCACCAAGATGCGAACCGGTGGGCGTGAAGGCGACAAGAACCGTGTGACGGTCTGCAGAATGCGCGTCCGCTCGATTGGCTTGACCAGGTAGGCGACGGCACCCAGCTCTTGGGCGTGCGAAGGTGCATCCACAACCGAAAGCATCACCACAGGGAGGCTACGGTGCAGGCGGCGTAGCTCCCGTAGCACTTCCCACCCGTCTATCTGGGGCAGGAGTACATCGAGCAGCACCAATGCGGTCTGCCGGTTGCGAACCCAGGCCAACCCTTGCTCTCCGGTCGTCACACCGACGACGTTGAGTTCGTGACCAGCCAGAATGTGGCGCACTTGTTCGTGCATGGCTTGGTCGTCGTCCACCAACAACACCGTTGGGTGCGCTGGATCGAAGTCACCTTCGGGCACCGGCAACGGGATGCCCGCAATCGGTGTCACCTCGTCTCGCAGCCCGGAGTGATGTTTGGGCAGTCGCATCGTGAACGTCGAACCTTCGCCTGGCGCGCTTATGACGGTGACGGAGCCTTCGAGTAACTCGGCAAGCTTTCGACAGACTGCTAGCCCCAATCCAGTTCCTCCGTAGTTCCGGTTGATCTCTTGACTACCTTGTTCAAACCCCTCAAAAATCGTGTCCAGACGCTCTTGTGGAATGCCGATTCCTGTGTCCTGAACCTCGATTTCGATCGTCTCGTCGAACTCGCGGAGCTGGACCTGGATCTTACCATTATTGGTGAACTTCGCTGCGTTCGACAGCAGATTCAGCACAATCTGGCGAACCTTGGTGAGATCGGTCCAAAGGGTGGGTCCGGTGGGAGGAGCGCGGAGGTGAAGTTCGTTGTTTCGGAGCTGGACCAGCGGCTGCAAGTCGTCGACACAGGTGCGAAGGAGTTCTCCGAGTGACACGCGGTCAAACGACAGCTCGACGTGCCCGGCTTCGATGCGCGCGAGGTCAAGCAAGTCATTGATGAGCAACAACAGGTGTCGACCCGAGCGCTCGATCTTGGTGAGGTCCTCGACCGACTCCTCGTCGACGCTGTCCTCGGCCAGCATCTGCGCGTAGCCAATGATGGCGTTGAGTGGCGTGCGCAGCTCGTGAGACATGTTGGCGAGGAAGGTCGACTTGGCTTCGTTTGCGCGCTCAGCGGCTTGGCGTGCGGTTTCGGCGACCATGGAGGACTGCTCGGCGGCCCGCCGAGCCTGAATCTGTCGAGCGAAGACCACTTCGTTCCAGTACGCATAAATGAAACCGTATACGAAGATAGCGGTAAGCAGCACCATCGCGATGGGGAACGAGAGATCTGCCTCGGCGTAAAGGGTTCCATCTACATACCACTTGGCGAAGACCAGGTGTCCCGCGGTAGTCAGAAAGACCACGAACAGCCCACTGGACCGCATGCCGAAACTCGCGCTGACGATGCAGAGACCTGCGAGGTACGCGGCGGGCGTGAACTGGGAGAGTACAATGATGTCGAAAACCAGGAGTACACCGATCAAGAAGCTGACGATAAAGGCCGCAAAGCTCACCTGCCCGCGTTGGCTCAGCGCGATCCCGGTAAGATAAAGCGCCGTTTGGACCGGGGCGGTGAGCATCACCGTGAGGTACCCCGGATCGGTGAGCAAACCAGCCGCCAGGCCCATCAGGGGTAACGAGATCCACGGCAGGATGGCATAGACCGCTAAGAGTAAAATCTGCGCCTGGCCCCTACGCTTCACGTCCGGATCGTCGGATTGGACCGAAAAGAACCAATCCGACCAACGCCCCAACGAGGTGAGCGAGGTCAGCGCAACGGAGGGTCCACGGGACCTGAAGGATTCTGTCATGCCGCAATTCTACTCAGCCAAGGGCGGCTTGTGGCTTGCGTGGCCTTTCGCGTCAACGGACCTTTCGCTTGTGATCAAGAAGAACGGCATGAATTGTCGCAACCGGCGATGAACGATGGGGCGGCCGACCCACCATGTTGTGGGCGCGTCCGTTCGATCGGCGCCACAGGCCTGGCGAGTTTGATCGTGGTATTGCTCCGTTCGTTGTGCCGTCGCCAGGAACGGATGGACCATTGGTAGACTGTGTCAAATGCGGCCGGACGCTTTCGGATGGCGGGCTCTTCGGTGAGGGAGGCCCCACCTGCGAGGCCTGCCTTCGCCGATGGGCCATGGCCGTGGATGTCCGACGATCGTTGGCAGAGGCCATCCAGAATTTCGGAGGGCTTACTGCGTGGGGGATTTCCTGCGCCGTGATTGCAGGAATCGCGACCTTCTACGCTCTGGTCGCCCCCCATGTGTACACCGCCGGATTTTGGCTCATGATGGTGTTCGGACTGGCCTGGGTGGGATTGTGGATCGTTCGCGAGGGACAGGGCCTGCGAGCTCTTCATCGACGCCTTACGGACGTTGCGGACCTCCGGATCCCAAAGTCTGCCAGATGGCTTCCGGTGTTCGGCCAGATTGCGGTCGTGCTAGGGACAACGCTTGTCGTGGCCGCAGGGAGCAGTTTGGTGGCCGCGTTCGGGCTCGCCTTGTTCCGCGGCTAGCCCAACCGCTTAGGGTGTACGCCCGTGGCGCCAAGCCAAGAGCACACCGAGGGTCAACGTGATGAGATTGAACGGCAAGGCGGCGAGGAAGAACGCGACGCCATCGATCTGGTAGTTCAGAAACATCGAGATGACCATCATCACGGCGGCCGCCACACCACCGAACCCGCGGGTCCGGGGAACGAGGACGAGCACCCCGATTCCTGCGGCCAAGACGTTGCCCAAAATGTCGAACCAGGCAGGTGGTTTCGCCTCGAGGGGAGTGCTCGGATTGCCCGAACCAAGGGCGGCGACAAACATGGCGATGGCCACGACGATCGCGGCAACCGTGTAGAGGGTGCGGGTGCGTGGCGTTTCACCCGGCACCGGAGCATGGAGGAAGTTCAACATCAAGATCTCCAAGGATCAGTATTCGTAAGTGAGTCGGGCTTTGATGAACGGAGCCGGGGGCAAGCGCTGTTCGCCGAAGGAGACGGCCTCGTCCTGGGCATTGAGCATCTCGAAGCGTCGGTAGACGCTGATGCCGCCGCGAACGTCGAACCACAGCTCGCCCGCGACCCGCGCGCCGACGAAGCCTCCGCCGTTGCCGTCGGTGTAGGCGAGGTGGTCCACACACTCTGCGGGATTCGCTGCCGGCCCCACGCAGTCCGGTCCGTTCACGATCTCTGGGAGGCGAATCGCGTACTCGTTCCCCACGATCTCGGCGAACAGCCCCAGCCGGGCTCGATCGATAGGCCGCCAAGTGGCGACCGTCTTCGCGGGGATCAGCGCCTCGATCGTAAACCGGTCGGATGGCTCCCAGTCCAACGACAGCAGAGGCAAAGGAAGAAACTGGCCGAACGCCCAGGTGGCCGCGCCACCGAACCCGAGTCGAAGGGCACCGGAAATCTCACGCTTGGCGAGGATGAATCCAGATAGTCGTACGACGTCGCGGTCAACGGCGAGCAGATCACCGGCGAGCCCACCGGCCAGCTGACCGATCAGTGTCCAGTGCTCACCGACCTCCTGCAACAACCCCAGTGACACCTCGACCTCGTGCAGACGCGGCACGGGAAGCGCATCGACCGGTGGATCGACGAAGCGCGGAGCCTCCAATCGATACGAGCCGCCAGGCAACAGATAGGTTCTCTCTGCAATCTGGATGGGCAGCCCGAACTCCATAGCGAAGGAGTTGACCTCGGTCGTGATGGGGGTCGGGGTGTCGTAGATGACCGGCGCAGTGCTCTGAAACTGCAGGGCGACAAGCTCGCCAGCCTGTGCAGGGGAGGACGCGGCCCACGTGAACAGGGCGAACGCCATTCCAAAGGGCAATCGAATCATGGAAACCTCTTGGAGAGCACCGTCCCAGGGCCGATTCGGACGGTCAGTCATGAATGACAAAGTCGTCAATTTTGACGAAGATGTCATTAACCGATAGGAACGACTCATGGCAAGTGAAACCAGCGAAAAACCGACTCGGGGGCACAAAAAGAAGGCTCGGACCCGTCGTCGTCTCATCGAGGCCGGCGTGAAGTCCTACGGGGCGTTCGGCGCGGCGATGACCGTTCAGCATGTGGTCGCCGAGGCCGACGTCTCCCACGGCACCTTCTACAACTACTTTGAGGATCTCGATGCGCTGGTGGAGGCCGTTGCCGTCGACGTGATCACGGAGCTTGGCGAAGCCGTGGCGAGCGCAGGCCACGCGGATCCTGCGCAGCGCTTCGCCACGGCCAGCCTTCAAACGCTGATCCTGTTGGGCCGACGTACGGAATTCGCGCGGGTCATCCTGCGATTGGTCACGCGGGGCGATCGCGAGCAGGGATTCACCATGAATCTCCGGGCGGATCTGGCTGAGGGCCAGGCGTCGGGACGCTTTCGTGCGTTCCCGGATGAGTTGGCCGAGGATGCTGTTTACGGCATGCTCGTCGTCTCGCTCCACCGCATGGTGGTGGGTCGTTGGAGCGAAGACCGCGCACGTCTCATCGTCGAGCACTTACTCAAGGTGTTGGGGGTGCCTGCCGCAGAAGCAGCGGAGTTGGTGGCGAATGCCAGCGCGTCCCTTCCCCCTCCAACCTAGAGGCCTTGGGTGAACCCACTGCATGGTGGCATGCTTCGACACGCATGGCCCGTCCTGGATTGGCACGGCATATCGTCCTCATTGCATACGAAGGGAGTGCATCATGGACGAGGCAAGCCAAGCGTCGTTGGATACCGTGATGGCCTTTATGGCGGCGATGGGCAGCGGTGACATGGAGGGCATGGGTCGTCTCATGGCCGACGACATGGTCTGGCACAACGAAGGCGACACTTCGCTCCCGTGGATCGGGGAGACCCGCGGAAAAGCCGCGATTTTCGATTTTCTTGGTGTGTTTTCGTCAAACCTAAAGACGACGAAGTGGGAGAACGCGGACGCGTTTGCGTCGGGCGATACGGTCGCCGTCTTTGGGGTGATGAACGGCACGACGACACGGTCTGGCCAGCAGACGGGAGACTTCTCGTTTGCGCTGCGCGCGAAGGTCCGCGATGGGCAGGTGGTTCTGTGGCACTGGTTTGAAGACAGCTTCGCGCTGAGCCGGGCTTACCACGGCTCGTGAGTCGCCTCAGCGGTTCGATGCGGGCCGCGCTCAGTTCTTCTGGGATCTGGACCTTCGCCACAGCACCATCCTTCCGACCGTCCGCTTGCGTCGCGTCCGAACGTTGGTGGGTCTGCGATGGTGTTCAGAGTAGAGGCGCACATGTCCATTCCAAGACCCCTTGCCCACCGCCTGCATCGTCTTCACGAAAGCCAAGAGCGGACCGAGACCGAAAACCTCTTGGCGGCCGGCATTGGACCGCGCATGGGCGTGAGCACTCGCAGCTGGCCCAACGACCTGTGGTCCGTGCGGTCGTCCCAAGCCCCTCGCCACCAACCCGGCAACCAGGTCATCGGGCTCACCAAGGACCATCTCCACCAGCTTGGCGACCTCACGGCTTGGTTCGACGAGGTCAACGCCCATCTGCACCTGCGTTGGCCCGCAGCAGACGTTCGAGCCGTCAGCGAACGTCTCGCCGAAGCCGGTCTACGTGCCCACGAAGTTGAAGCGTGGATGGCATCGCCCCTCGACGCGCTCGAAGTTGAGGGTCCGCCCCATGCGATCGGCTTGGTCGAAAATGAGACGGATCTACGCGACTGGACCACGGCCTTCTGGCAAGGTTGGGCAATTGATGACCCCGCCATGCGCGAGGTCGCGGCCGGTGCCATGGCGACTTGGCCTGGGCCTTCAAACTGGCGTCGCTATGTCGCGCGGGTCGACGGGGAGGCCGCCGGAGAAGCGCTGCTCGTGTTGTTTGGCGAGGTGGCGTACCTCGCGGAGGCCTCGACCGTTCCACGCTTCCGACGTCGTGGCATCCAGCGATCGCTCATCGCGCGTCGGTTGGCGGACGCTCGCCGTGCAGGCGCCACAGTGGTGTTTGGCGGTGTGGAGTACGGCGACGCGAGTTGGTCGAACATGCGTGCGATGGGGCTTCGTGAGGCATCGGTTACGGTCACGTTCCGTCGGCCTCCTTCCACCCAATGAGACGTCAGACCGACAGGGGGGCCGGCCGCCACGGTGGGTGCGTCAAGTCCATCGGCAACGAAGGTTGCTCAACGCTGCACACCGAGCGATGAGACCGGCATGACCCCATCCCGACCGGCCGTGGTGGAGCAGATGGTTGCCGCGTTGCAGAACGAAGCCGACCGCTTTGCTGCCATTCCTGGTTCGCTGTCTGCATCCCAGGAGGCCCGTCGCCTCGAACGGTTGCTACCCATCGTCGAGGGGTATGCCGATCTCTCCTTTTCGGCGCAAGATACGGTGACCGCCGGCGCTTTGCTCAAGACCGATGACGGACAGACCTATGTTGTCGTCGACGCAGACCATCAGCTGCCCATCGCTTCCACGCACGCGGTTGCGGTAGTGGCCGTTCAATTCTTGCGCCGCCAACGAGCGCTTCACGTCGGCGACGTGTTCACCGTTACGCGAGGACGGCCCGGGGAAGGCACGAAGCATCCGCTCCGAATCGTTCAACTTTGGTGAAGCTGCACAAGGCCCGTCGAAGGTGATCGACTAGAAGAGGCCCGTAATCGTGCTTTCCGACGCCTCGTCGAGCGGGACCATGAGTTCGACCTCGAAGCCTTCCGCGACGGCATCGTGCACCGAGACAAGACGCCCGTGCATCGACGTGAAGGACATCCGCGGGCCATCGTTGAGGCGCACCACGATGGGAATGTAGACGGGCACCTCACGAGGGCCCGCAAGCACGTTGGGCACGTGGTCGAAGTCGCCGGCCGCTACCGCACGCTCCAACGCTCTGCGAACGGGCTCGGACCGCTCCGCGACGTCTTGAATCCGCGTATAGAAACTCCCGCTTGCCTGTTCCCAGTTCTCGACGAGCCCGCGAAACCCTGGCGAAAGAAACAAGCTGTACATGTCTGGCGGGTCGTCGAACATGGCGATCATCTTGCCGCCCGGCGCATTGGTTCGAAGAAACTGCCAGTCCTGGTTGACCACAAAGGCCGGGAACGGCCAGTGGCGGAGCACTTGTCGGGTGATGAGGTCGAGGGTGGACTGTAGTTCGTCATCATCGAGCTTGCGCCGCGGGTAGGGACTTCGAAACCCCGATGCCTCGAACAAGGCTGCACGCTGCGCAGCGGTGAGCCGAAGGCCCGCGACCAGACGCCCGATCATCGAACGGGTAGGCGCTGAACGGCCGGTCTCAAGGAACGACATGTGGCGTTGCGTGCTGCCCACCGCTTCGGCCACGGACTCCTGCGACAACCCCAACTCTCGTCGCAACGATCGAAGCCGGAACCCGAATGTGGCGGATGGATGAGCCATCTATTCCCTCCGAGAGAATGGTGGTCATTCCCTATCGATGTGAGACCGCCAAGCAAGGGCTTTCGCCCCTCATCCAGGAGTGTTTCCATGACAACGTTTACGCCCTCTCTGCTCGCCCAGGGAATTGCTGGATTGTTCGCGGTCGCCACCCTTGTTACCGGCGCTGCGGCCCTGTTTGGCAATGCTGGGCCGTCCCTTTTGCTCCGTACCGGGGTGTTCCAATCGACCGATACCCAAGAGGTCGTGAAGGCGCCGAACGTGCGAGGCTGGGGCGCTCGCCAGGTTGTGACGGGTGTCGTGCTCTGGGGCGCGGTGCTTCTTGGCGATCAGGTGCTCTATCAGGTCGGGCTTGTGAGCTTGCTCCTTCGTCAGGCGCTCGACATCGTGAGCTACTTGCTAGACGGGACACCAGGCCGCATCACCATTTTCGTCATTGCGGCGATTCCTACCGCGATGGCGTTCGTGAGCGTGTTGTAGGCCTTTCGCAGGGTCCTGGGGTCAGTCAAGCAGTTGCTCTGCAGCGCGACTGGCGGCCTCCGCCCCTGCGAGATGCCTCATCAGCACCAAACCGTCGAGCAACGCAACGGCTGCTTCCGCCCGGGCCCGCCGTTCATCAGGCGACCCGGCGATGAGGGGTTCCAGCGAGGTAATCCAAGCGTTGATCAGGCCTTCGACCGTGGTGGCTAACTCCGCATCGTGCATCGCCATGCCAACGGACTCAAAGAACAAGCGGAAGAGCGGGTCTGCCGTTTCGTTCGCGACGACTTTCCAGGCTCGCCCGACCAAGGCCGCTGCCGATTCGGCAGGCTGGTCGAAGGCCGTGCCAAGGATTCCCTGAAAGTGGCCAAAGGCAGCCCCTAAAACCGCCTCGCGGAGCTGACCTTTGGTCGGGAAGTAATAGACGACGGTGCGGTCTGGGATGCCCAGGCGTTTGGCGACCCGCCCAAAGGTCAACTTCGCGAGGCCCTCCTCAAGGGTGAGCTGAGTGGCCTCGGCTAAGATGGCGTCTCGGCTGTGCTTGGCCGCCATTCGTCTCCATCGCAATTGCGTCAACGAGTCGTAGGTCCCGGTGGAGGGGACGTCAACATCGCATAGAGCTGCAGCACTCCAACCCCACCTACGATGAGCGCCAGGTAGCGCGCATCGGCGGCCTCGCCGGCTCCGGCAAGCCACCATTGGGGCTGAGTTCCCGTCAGCACATCGCACACGAGCGCTGGTGCGGTGGCGGCGACCGCGGCAGGAAGCCGCCATGACGACGGGACAGCAAGGGCCCGGGAACAAGCTTCGAACAAGACGATGAAGCCCACCGTGCCGCCGAGCAACCACAGCCACCAGATGCCCAGCGGATCGCCGTGACTCACGGCCACGGGAAAGAACGTACGGTACGTCCAAGCAAACGCGGCCCATGCGACCACCGCAATCACCGCGAAAACACCCATCGTACGAACGTATTGAGCGTCACTCGTCATCCTGCCCTCCGAATGTAGTTAGCACTACACTTAAGTGTAGTCCCAACTACACTGCGGGGCAAATGAACGGCAAGATGGCTTCGGTCCCGGTTGCCTGGCCCTTCTGGCCTCCATACGCGAGCCCCACAGTGGAGGTACTCATGCAAGGAGGGGCAACGTTGGCATATCGGTGGCTTTCCACGATCCTGGGTCTTCCTCTCTTCCTCTCCGCATTCCTGAACTACTACAACCGGTTCGGCGTGGATGAGGAGCAGCGCTTCGTCTACGTGATGGACCATATTTTGGGCGAGCTAACCGGTATTCCTTCGTTCTCGATCCTCGAGACCTTTCTCTGCCTCGTGGCCGGGTTCGGCTGCCTGGCGATTTGGGTTCCGCTCGGTAGACTTCCGAACCTGTTTGGGCTGCTCATGGGGGCTTCGTACTTTGGGTTCCTCGCCCAGTACGCGTACTATGGAGGCCTTCCGGATCAGCTTGCGGGCTTCATCGCCGTCGGACTGATCTACCTCGTGGCCTTCGGATGGGGCGTGTGGGGGCAAGAGGCGTTGGGCTCCCGCAGCGTGCCTCGCGTACTCGTGGGCGCCGGGGTAGTCGGGCTCGGCCTTTTGGGGATCTCCATCCGCATGGCACTTCGCGCTCCGGAGATGGAACAGACCTTCAGCGATTACCGCCGCTACATGCAGCTCACGGGAATGGAGTCGCCCGAGGAACTGGGAGCGACCGAAGCAGACGAGTAGGAGCGGCTCATTAGAGGCTATCCATCGCGGCCCCGTACTGCAGAACGTCGAGCCCAGGGTGAAGGTTGAGGAGCGTCCGGGGGTTCTCCGGCTGGTCGCGAGCCACGAGATCTGCGTATTCATGGTCTCCATCGGCAATGACCCGTACCTCGACGAACTCATCGCCCTCTCCGGGGAGCGTCCAGTACGCGCCGAGTTCGGGGCCAAGGTCTGGAAGCTGTACCGTCGTCGCGAAAGGAGCGGTAAACGTCCAGGACCGGCTGAACCCGACCGGGTAATAGGCGAAGATCGAAATCTCGCCGGCGATGGCGAGCGGCGACAGACCACTACAGGTGTCCGATGCGGTGACGCCGTCGATGGTCAGTGAAGGCCGGTTGGCAGCCAGCTCGGTCGATTCAATTTGGATGTTCGGAAGGAAGTCGGAGTCCGTAAATGCAACCGTGGCGGTCTGGTTTACGGCCGGGACGGGGGAGACGACCTTGTTGGTCTCGACACCGGAGCGCCGACCGGCGATCAGCGCGCTCGGGAAGATAGGATGAACCAGGGCTTCCGTCGGTGAATTCCCTCGGGTCGCGTCGAGCGTAAGGAGTTGACGGTCGAGGCGCCCCGCGGTGAAGGTGCTCTCATTGGTCCCGGGATCGACGTTGATCGTGCCGTGGTCCGTTGTCCAGGTCTGCAAGTCGACGCTGCCTTGCAGGTTCGGAGGAGTACCGGTCAGCACTGTCGACCCGACGGCAAAGGCACGCGCACGCTCTCGCGCGGGGTCCTCGAAGTCCGCGGCCACGACATCTACAGGGCCGGCGACGCAAGCGTTCCGGAGGTTGGCCCCGAAGCTTGCCGGCGTTCCCACGAGCGAGCTTGCGCCACCACACGAAACGCGAAGTTCCTGGAAGAGCCCGCCGCTCGGTGGCGCGCTGAGTTCGTAGTCGACCGAACCCACGTTCCCCGAGGAGTTTCGAGTGCTGTCCGGCCCACCAAAGGTGAGCGTATTTCCTGGACTCACCCCAAACACCGTATCGATCGTGACGCTCTCGAATGTGGTGTACGCACTTTGGATCACGCGCGACACCGAGCCGCCTTCGGGAAGAAGGTCGGTAACCACGGTACCGGTTTCATCGGTCATCAAGGTATCGACGTAGCTGCCGTCTGGTCCGGAGAGTGCGAGCACGGCGTTGGCCACGGGCGCGTAGGTGGGAGGGTCCCCTCCGAGGGAGTCCCGCTGGAGCACTACGATGGTGATGGGATCGGGCTTGACGGGCGTTCCCGTTTCACCCGGGGGCGTGGGGGCGGTGTCTGAAGTGCCTGGGGTTGGCGAAGGCTTGGGGGCGGTGCCGGTGTCGTCGGTCGTGAGTTCGTCATCGCCGGCACAAGCGATGACCAAGAGACAAGGAAGAAGAGTGCGAACCAGCATAGATACTCCTTCGCCGCTTCCCATGGGCCAGCCCCTGGGTGCTCCCCGGCGAGTTCTTCGACCGTCTCGAGTGCTGTTCGCAGGGTCTTCTTGCGTGAGTCCGGGTTGGGTTCGTCGTTGGGGCAACGGCCGCCAGCTGCCGCGCGCTGAAGCTCCGGTGTGACTTTCCAGGACTCCTTCACGACGGCCTCCGGTCTGGTTCCCCCTGAAGTGACCCAAAGTCGTCGCAATTGTTGCGTGCCATCGACTCCGCCGCAGTAGCCCCATAGGGACGCGCAGGAGGCCCCGATGTTGATTCTTTCGGTTTTGCTCTTGCTGACCACGGGCTGCATGGGGCCTACGGATAGGGTCGAGCCCGACTCCACGAACCCACCGACGGCCGAAACCTCCTCGAGTACTGGGGATACCGGCGACACTGGCGAATGCCGGGTCGATGAGGACTGTGGTGAGCATGCGCAGTGCCTGTCTGTCGACAATGGCGGTACGGTCTGTGACTGTGTGGCCGGCTACTCGCCGATCAACGGCACGTGTACGTTCTCGGGAATCCTGCGCGCGCCGGAAGTCGACGATGCGGACGTTTGGCAAACGACTGGCGAAGCAGTGGTGGATCCCAAGTCCGTGGGTGACCTCGATCCTGGCGTGGCCAATTGGACACGAGAGGCCATTTTGGCGGGCAGTCGGGTGTGGCAAGACGTGCAGATGCCCCCGGTCGAGCTTTCGGAGGCCCTAGGGGTGGATGTTCGGATCCAGGTCTTGCCCCAATTCGACCCGCCGCGTCCGTTCCCGCTTCCGGCCCACGCTCGCATCGGTACAGGAGGAGCGCTCCAGCGCATGCAGCTTGTCGATGGCTCACTTCAGTTCGAGACCTATCGTGCATGCCTGGGACCTTCGGCGTATGGCGGCACGGTGCGCTTCGAAGTGGTGGGCGATCGATTTGCGGTGGCGGAGGCCATGGTCTTAGATCGGTTCGACATTCTTACCGCTGCGGAGCTCGGGCTCGATTGCCCCGCCCCAGGCTCTGTGCAGGATGGGGGATTCGAGGGAACGGGCTGGACGGTACTCGATCAGCTTGGGGGAACCACCACCATTGAGCCGGGTGCGGGAACCAGGGAGACCGTGGGCGTTCGGTTCACCGCCGACACCACCTGCAGCCAGCTACGCGTCGAAGGAATGGCATCTTGGCCCGCCGAGCCTGGCTATGCGCTACAGTTTGCGGTTCAGGGCACCAGCGAACGGCCCCTCATCATCGAAGCGGAACCCTCATCGATCGCCGCGGTGGATGTGCCACCAACCTTTGAGACGCGTCGCGTTTGCCTGCCTGCTGCAACGCGCGGCTGGGTCCAGCCGATTCAGGTTGGTCTCCGAAGCGTGGATTCGTTCTTCGAACCTTGCGGCCCTGGCGATGAAGTGCTTGTCGATGATCTCGAGGTTGTAAAGGCTCTCGAGTGTACCGGGGAGACCTTTTCGGACCATGGTTTTGAACTCGTGGAGCAAGGCCTCGAACCGGGTTGGATCCTGGACGGCACACGGCTCGCGACCGCGGCTGAGGTCACGGACCTGCCACGGACGGGCAAAGCATCGTTGTTGCTTGAGGTCGACCGTCGGTGCGACTCGGCCTCTGCGACCACCCCCGTCCGCCTGCCGCAATCCACGAACGATGCCGGTCCAGCGCTCAAGTTCTGGCATCGAGGATCCATCGGCAACGCTGAGTTTCGCGTCTCCAACACCGTCGTGCAGCCCGAGTCCGACTGGGGGCAAACGACCATCTGTTTCCGGCCTGAATTCGCCGACCAAGTTTATGCGCTCTCGTTCGGGTTGAGTTCGGCGGGTGATTGTAGTCAGACCTTTCCGGCCGAACAGATTTATATCGACGATGTCGAACTCACCACGGACGTCAGCTGTCCGCGCTGAAGCCCATCGCGGAGTCAACTCATGGTTGGGCCGGATCGGTGGGTTGGTCGACGATTTGGGAAGGGCGCAAGGAGTGAGAGGACCGTCTGGGTCTACCCGCCCTGAAGGATGTGGCGTCTGGCTGCTACCGCCTCGCCCATGTGAGCCATAAACGCTCGCACCCGACTATTCGTCCGCAACTCCGGAAGCGTCAACAGCCACACGCCTAGGCGAAAGCTCTCGTCTAACGGCGCGATGCGACAGAGCTGTGGGTCGGGGTCCGCCAATAGGCAGGGCAGGAGTTGAGCCCCCATGCCGGCGCGCACCACGTGGGCCATGAGTAACCCTCGGTCGTCGAGTCGCATCACGATGCGGGCCCCGGGGGCGTTCGCGTCCAGCCAGCCGGCGAACCATCGCCAATTGGGGCCGCGGTCCCAACCGATCCAGGGAAATGACGACAGAGGGGCGCCCTTACCGATCTTCGCGACGAGGTCGGCCGACGCGTACACGCCGAACCGCATGTCTCCGAGCTTGCGTCCGACCAGCGTGTCTGGAGGGGAGTCGCTGACGCGAAGCACCACGTCCGCTTCCCTTCGGCTAAGCGACACCTGCTCCCGAGTGATGTCGAGAATCAGTTCGATCCCAGGATAGCGGTCCGTGAACGTCTGGTACGCGTCGGTGAAGCATGTGAACAGCACATCGACGGTCGAGACCCGCAAGGAACCGGTGAGCTGGGCATCGCGGCCCAGCACCCGACCCTCCGCGGCGAGGACTTCGTCTTCGACCCGCTCGGCCGCTGCCGCGAGATCTGCGCCCGCAGCCGTCGGAACGAGACCGTCCGGTGTGCGATCGAAGAGCCGAACGCCGAGCTGACTCTCCATGGCCTTGAGCCGGCGACTGATCGTGGTGTGGGCAACCCCCAGGGAGGCCGCGGCCCGTACCAGCGTCGTCTCGCGAATCACCGCGAGCACGATGCGGAGGTCATCCCAGTTCACGTGTGCATCTGCGCACACGCGTGTGGGCAATGTCGCAATGGGGCCTCCATTCGTGCACAGCTACCTCGCTCAGGTATTTGAGACGAGGTTTCAGATGTCGCACACCATTTTCCTTCTCGGCGGTAACGGTCGCACGGGTCGCCGGTTTCTCTGGCTTGCGCTCGAAGCGGGGCACACCGTCACCGCACTGGTGCGTTCAGCGGATCGCCTCCACGAGGTCGAACACGAACGCCTTCACATCGCGGTAGGCAGCGCCACGGACCCTACCGTCCTGAAGCGCCTCCTGCCGGGGCACGACGTTGTGGTGTCTACGCTTGGGCCGCGATGGCCGACGCGCGTCGCGGCCGCCGTGTATCCACAGTCGGCTGCGGCCATGGTCGCTGCCATGGAGGCGACCGGGGTGGAGCGCCTTTTGGTGACCTCTTCCGCGCTCCTCTTCCCCGAGCGGACCCTGAGTACCAGGCTGCTGCGCTGGATCGTGCCCGCCATCGTGCGTGGGGCCGGGCGCATGGAGGACATTATTCGAGCCTCTTCGCTCAACTGGACCCTGGTCCGCACGGGCTTCCTGGAGGACGGTGACTCCAACGCCCATCGCCTGAGCGTGGGATCGCTACCACCCAAGCCGGCCGCTGTCTCTCGCCTTGCCGTCGCGACCTTCCTTTTGTCGCAAGTCGAGGCCGACCGTGGCCATCACCGAAAGGTCGTCGGCTTCTGCGGCTGACCCTGGCTGCCCGAACGAACAGGAGACCATCGTGAAGACGAACCCCGTGCAGTTCTCATCGAGCGGTGTTCGTCCTGGGCCAATGGATTGCTTGTGGGTTGATGATTCATAGGGCCCCGGGTCGGCGAGACCCCTACGTTCGGGTTCCAGGTCGAGCTTGGTACGCCAGACGTCCAGGTCGAAATCGCTCGTGGTCCCGCGTAGCTAGAAGCTAGCGATCTCAACGAGGCCTGGAACTTCCTCGACAATCACGAACGTCTTCTCTCGGCCCAGCGTTGATCCGTCGCTGAGCGAGAGCGTGGCAAACTCAATCGTGGGTGTCACAGCGGTGAAGACCGTCGAGTTCCCAGCCACCGCGATTCCTTGTCCGGTGCCGGTCGTGAAGCACACCCGTTGCAGCTCGTTGGCCTGATGAGTTGCCTGGAGGCATGCCGCAGAGTCAGGTTCGACTACGTTCATCGCAACGGACATGTGCAACCGGTAAGTATTCCCTACTGTGAGGGAGTCGACGGTAAGGTCTTCCAAGGTTGTCGCATCCGTAGCAACATCGTCTTGAAGCTCCCGTCGCACAAACCTTGGGGGCTGACCATTCTCCAATGCATCCAATGCACTGGCGATACGATTGAACCGTGCGTTGTAGTCGCTCGCGGTCACAGGCTCCTTTGGCTGC
>JBCCQY010000180.1:0-18677 GCA_039208735.1 Myxococcota bacterium
GCGAGGAAGAGGTTCCAACGGTCCCGGGTGGCACGACGCCAACGGATGGCACAGCCGAAGGCGGACCGGCCTATGCATTGAGCACACTCGTGTTTGGCCCCGACCAGACATCGCTCTACGTCATGCTGATCGACTCGCTCGACAACCCTGACGTCGACCTCGCCAACGCACGCGAGTTCCCCGGGGCCGCAGACATGTGGGTCCACGACGGATTCGTCTACGTGGCAAACGGTGAGGATCTGACAATGACGAAGTTTGCGGTCGAAGACGGAGAACTTGTCGAACAAGACCGGATCGGATTTGGCGCTTCCGGCGCCACGAACGTGGCCTTCTGGAACAACACCTTCGTCGCTTCGGACAAGGCCTACCTTTCCCTTGGCGTTGACGGCTACGTCATCTGGAATCCTGATGCCATGGAAATCACAGGGTCCATTGACCTCGACGCGTGGAATCCCCCTGACAACTTCGTGGCGCGGCACGGCTTCCACGACCGGAGTACAGCGCTACGTGATGGCAAGCTGTACCATCCGTTCTACGCTTCCGACCCTTCCTTCTTCGTGCAGCTGCAAACGTCGTCCATCGTAGTCATTGACGTCGAAACGGACACCGTCGAGGACATTGTCGACGTGCCGTGTCCAGGGCTCGACTTCGTGACGCGCGATGAGTCCGACAATCTCTATTTCAGCAGCTGGGTTTTCGCAGCGGGCGGAGCAGCGGTACTCGACCAACCCCAAACCTGCATTAGCCGTCTGGAAGCTGGTTCAGATGCGTTCGATACGTGGTCTAGTTTCCGTGATTTGGCCGGTGGACTCGAAGGGGCGGCGCTGTACTATACGGGCGACGGCACGGGCATTCTGGCTGCGCTTGACCCCACCAATGTGACAAAGAACGGTGAAGACGCAGCCGCCGTGACCTTCGGGGCCAATTGGCGGATGTGGTCGGTCGATTTCGACAACATCTCAGCCAGTCGCATCGAAGACATCGATTGGAATGCGGGGGCGCACTACTCCTGGCCTGTCGATGATGGCAACATTATGCTCTTGGCCGAGGGTGACTTCTCGGCGACAACGGCATACCAACACTCGACTGAGCTCGCCCAATCGCCGGCCGAGCTTTTCGAAATCCAAGGATGGACGATTCGCATCTTTGATCTGCCTTAGCCTCTCGTGACGCTGGACGTCGATTGCGGCCCGCGTCGGATTGGACGGTCCTGTCGACGCCCGATCGCACGTCGGCCCATTGTTTCGGCGTGCAACACCCCGTGGTCAGGAGCTAGGCTCTTCTGACCGAGGTGGTGAAGGAGCGACCGGCGGCTGGACAAGGGTTCGAGAGCCGGGAGGGATCGATGCGGAACGTGGTCTTCGGAATCGTTGGCCTGGGTCTCGCGGGCTGCTTTAGCACCGACGAACTGTGCGATGCGGCCTGCGAAGAGTGGCGTACCTGCACCCAGGTGAAGGGCAACACGGTCAACTACCCCTACGAGACGTGCTTCGCCGAATGCAAGGACGAGGGCGACTGGGGACCGGGCTACCTGAACTGCCTCGAGTCCTGGGACCGCTGCCCGGACCTCGGGAATCAGTGCGGATGACCCTGCAACCACGATGCAGACCAAGCCCCCTCGAACTTGCGACCCGCGCGACCCCGATACCGTAGCGACGAAGATGATCGTCGTAGATAATCAGCGGCCAGCCTCCGATCTCCTCCAGTAGCAGCTTGGGGTAGGAGCGCAGCGACGCGAACGCTTGGGCACCTCGGAGCAAAGGCGCAGTTCGTCTGCCCATGCCGCAGCGTGGTCCCGGTCTTTGGCCTGCGCAACGGCGACCGCGGTTTACATCCCGCGGAGTTGGCATGAGCACGGTCTCGCTTTGGCCTAAGCCATTCTCTGCAAACTCCCTTCTCGCAGTTCGCACAACCACCATTCAGCAACTCGGACTGGAGGTTCCTCAAACTGAAGCATTGAAGAAGAGGCTGCTTGACTAGATTACAGAGGCTACCCCCACGCCCAGCCGGGGACGCGCAGATAAGATCCGCACCCTCGGCCGACGTCCGAAGAGATGTCAGTAGTTCAGCATGGTCCTATCGGTATCCTGGCTCGAGTCGTCAGCCCTGACGGATGCCCTGCATCATGTAGACGCAAATTCTGCGACGGTTCCCCGGGGTCCCGACCCGTGGTCTCGGATTCATTGGATCATTCCATGCTTTTTTGCAGCCGGCGGCCTGCGACCTGGAGATGGTGTCGACGCAAGTCCGACTCAGGTCGGTCTTCGGCCACGACGACGCGCCACTCACCAGGTAAAACCTTGGCACATCGCAACGGAGGAGACGCTCTTGCAAGGATGACTCGGTTCGGAGGCTTCCCGTTCGTCCCCCTTCCCCAACCGGCGTCGCTCCGAACTCGACCTCTGACCTGCCAGGATGAACGACATGTGGAACCGACGACAAGTGCTGGCTGGAATTGGTGCGATCGCCGGAACTCAGCACCTCACTCACGCGGACGTTGCATTTGCGAACGGCGGCTCGAGCCCGCTCGCGGGCAATTGGATGCTCCAGCCTGGTCAGACCCAGATCGACATGGTGACCCAGAGAGTCACCGCACTGCTCGACGACATGACTCCAATCAACCGCTTACGCTCCCAGCATTGGCTGATGAACACCGTCGTACCCACACCCCAGTTGAGTATCGGCTACAACGGCGTTTCAATGACGGTCTCCGAGCCGGGGCGCCCCATGCTCACGGTGCTCGTCGACGGAAGCGATCAGCCCTGGCTCGACTCTTTCGGCTATCCGCAGATCCTCCGCTTCCATCTTCCGGGGCAGACACTCGTGCAGACCGTTCAGGGTCGAATCGATCGCTACAACATCCTCGATGTCTCGCAGGGGAGGTTGAGGATGAGAACCCGAATCACAGGTGACCGTTTCCCTCACTCCTTGAGCTTTTCCTTGGGCTACCAAGCGCCTCAGTAATCTGACCGCAATCGAGGTGCGCCATCCGTGTGGGATCGAAGGATCCCGCCGGCGAGGTGGACTCTCACCCCTGTTCCCGGGCCGTCGCCCCGATGGCCTGCCCAGTCACGCTGACGCGTCGAAGGCTCACCTTCGTCGTGCGAGCGCCCCTAGTCGACTGTCGAGGAC
The DNA here is from genome assembly GCA_039208735.1 of Myxococcota bacterium. Lineage (GTDB taxonomy): Bacteria > Myxococcota_A > UBA796 > UBA796 > DRPG01. The sequence goes on from JBCCQY010000180.1 coordinate 3,133, forward strand.
GTAAGCGTTGACACGTGCAATCGAACCATTCGCGCGCGCCGCATTCGAGGCGCTGGAACCTCTCGAGGATGGATTCCGTAATCCGGGATCGTTCGGCATCCTGCTGCGGCAACTCGGATTCGACGAGACATTCTCCGACGACGACCTCGAGTCCCTGATCGAGCCATTCCGGCCGCTCGCCGACGATGCCACGCTTGCTATCGACAAGGGGCGCACGGCCATTGCGGTACTCGAGACGCCGCAAGCGCCTATCGATGAGGTCCTCCTCGCCATCCGAGACCTTATCGAAGCGGTCAAAACCCTAGTTCGGATGGCCCAACGCATCAAGCCGGCCATCGACGCCGTCGATCTGTCGAGCTTCCCGACGTCGCTCTCCAGCGCGGCAACCTGGGATGCGGATGTCGCGAAGGCGTTGCCCGAGTATCTCCTGGTTTCGTACCTCGAACGGACGCAGCCAGTCCTCTTCGGCATTCTGCAGACGCTCGGGGTGGTGCCCGACGGCACCTATGAACTCGACTTCAGCGGACTCGGCGCTCTGATCAGTGACCCCGTACAGTTCGCCCGCGACCGCTTCCAGTTCGGCAACAACTTGCTCGGTGACCTGCTGCTGGAGAAGCTCTCCGAACTGGTCGGTCGCACCGGTGCCTCCACACGGATTGCTCCCCTCGACAGCGCCTACTACGACCTTTTCGCTTCGGCGACGCCCTCTGGTGACCAGCTCGAGCTGCCGTTCGTCCAGGGTTTTTTCCCGGGGGGATACGCCGAACTCGGCCTCGTGGTCGCGCCCGTGCCGGAGCAAAACAACACCGATGTCGTTGATGGGGTGCTCTTTGCGCCACTCGTACACGGCACGACCGGAAACGAGGTCAAGCTAGGCGAATCCGGCGCCTGGACGCTCACGTTCGACGCCGAACTCGACGCCGCTACCGCCGTGACCGTGCGCGTACATCCCGGCGGCATCTACGCGGAAGGTTCCCTGCCCGATGGCGGCGCTGCCGTCACGTTGGCATTCGAGCCGGACGAAGAATGGGTCCTCCTTGGCTCACCCGAGGGCTCCAGAATCGAGGTGAGTGGTCTGCAGGTCGAGGCGCGGATGTCCACCGACCCCGCCCCCAACGCGGGCGACATCGCGTTGCGGGCGCGTACCACCGGGTCGGAGGGTCCCGGACTCAAGGTCGTCGTCGACGCCACCGAGGGTGACTCCTTCATCAGCGAGCTATTCTCGGAGCTATCGGTCGAGGCCGCTCTGGATCTGGATGCCTCGTGGTCCGCGAACAAGGGGTTCCAGTTCGGTGCGAGCAGCTCATTGTCGCACCACATCGCGCTTGCAAAGAAGATCGGTCCCCTAACGGTCCACTCCTTGGACATCGAGGCCAGCAAGGCGCCGAGCGGAGGACCTGCGCTCACCGTTCGCTCGAACGTGGGAGCCGAACTAGGTCCTTTCGCCGTCGACGTCGAGGGCCTCGGGTTCTCCTTCGCGATGGAGCGTGACGCCGATCAAAAAGGCAACATTGGCCCGTTCGACATCGACGTTGGGATTGTGCCGCCGATCGGGCTCGGCTTCGACATCAACAGTGAAGGAGTCTCGGGCGGAGGCTACCTCTTCTTCGATGGCGCCGAGGGCCGATACGGCGGTGGGCTGAGCCTGCAGATGGGCAAGGTGGGAATCACCGCCCTCGGCCTACTCAGCGTCCCTCGGGGCAACTCCACCGACCCCTGGTCGCTGCTTTTCTCCCTGTTCGTAGAACTCCCGATTCCGCTCGGTTTTGGCTTCACGCTCACGGGTCTCGGCGGGCTCATCGGAATCAATCGCACCTTCAGCACTCAGCGACTGCAGCAGGGGGTACAGGCGGGGTCACTCGACCAGCTCATGTTCCCTTCGCGGCCCGTGAACTTCCGCGCGGTCCTCGACGAGATGGACGCGTGCTTCCCAGAAGCACGCGGCAACTTCGTCATCGCACCGATGGCCCGCATCAGCTGGGGTGCCCGCGCGATGCTGACCGCCGAAATCGGCATCCTGCTGTCGTTCGACGTACGCACGCCGGGCAAGAGCAAGTTCGGGATGCTCGGGATCATCAAGGCAATGCTGCCCGACCCCGACGCGCCGATCCTCGAGATGAACCTCGCCTTGCTCGGTTCGGTCGACCTCGCGACCCGGAGCTTCTCGATCGTGGCTTCGGTGTACGACTCGCGGCTGCTAGGGACCATCGAGCTGTCTGGCGACATGGCGATGCATGCAGAGTTCGGCGGCCGCCCCTACTTCCTGCTGTCGGTCGGGGGCTATCACCCACAATTCACCCCGCCTTCGGGACTGCCCTCGACGATGACGAACCTCCGACGACTGCGGGCGGCGCTGTCGTGGGGAGAGCATGTCCAAGCGTCCCTCGAAGGCTACTTCGCGGTGACCGCGAACACCTTCCAGCTCGGCGGCAAGTTCGAGATCGAGGCCGCCGCGACCATCCTGGGTACGACGTACTCTGCTTACGGGATGCTGGGCTTTAACGTACTCTTCCAGTTCAGACCCTTTCGGATCATCGCCGACGCGAGCGCGATGTTCTCGATTCGAGCGGGTAGCAATGAGATCTTGGGGATCGAACTATCCATCTATGTCGAGGGACCCAAGCCCTGGTACGCGAAGCTCGCCGGCTCCTTCCGGTTCCTGTTGTTCGAGGTCGACTTCCGAATCGAGGTCGGAAACCCCGCGGAAGCCGAGCCCGCGACGAAGTTCCCGCTCGAGCAAGAGGTATTGGAGCAGCTCGCCGAGGACGACAACTGGCTCGTGGTCGGCGAGCCGCAGATCGCCACCTGGGACCTCGTCACGTTGGCAGAGTCCGAAACGCCTGCGACGGGCGAGATCTGGATTCGGCCCGACGGGACCCTCGAGGTCAAACAGGATGTCGCTCCACTTGACCGCAAGGTCGATATCTACGGCACCCAGATCATTTCTGGACCCGACACGATCGCTCTCGAGGAGATGGGCTTCATGGCCGGCGCTACGCCGGACCCGATCACAATCGAGCCCGTGAAAGCCCCTTTCGCGCCATCGCACTTCACCAAGATGAGTCCGTCGGACAAGCTGTCGGCGCCCTCGTTCGTCAACGAGACGGCTGGAGTGAACTTCGGCGGGTCCGGGGTCGAGATGCCTAGCGGAAGCTTCCCGTCGCAGAAGGTCGAATGGGAGACGTTCATCGATGGCGCAAAGCAGAACGTCCCATCGACGTTCTCGCTCCTGACCGGACTGCGGCTACATCGGCTCTCCTCGACCGCGCAAGGGTTGTCGAGCGGCGTGCGGACCGTCGTGCCCATCGTGGGCGTAAAGGACGCCACCTACACGGTGATCGACAACGTGACGGGAGAGCCCGCCACCGATGTCCTCACCAACGCCGGAGTCACCACAACCGACGAGCTGACCTGGATGCAGGCAAACGAACTCCGCAACACGGCTGGGAGCAACCAGCTGAGCATCGTCCCCCTCCACAGCCTGGTGACCCCGTGACCATACCGGAATCCTACCTGTACTTCCTACCCTGGCTGCGACGCGGTCTGGCGAAACACATCACGAGTGCGGCCGACGTACCCAACATGCCGGCCAACGTGACGGTCCGCCCCTACGTGACGGCGAACGGCACGAGGACCGAGAAGGCGGCAAAGATCCAAGGACCCGCTGCGGTTTCCGGGATTCAGCGCAGCGCGATCGTTCGTCGCGACCCTCCGCCGGGGACCCCTGACTTCGAGCCGAACTACTTCCCCGCTGTCGAACTGTCCGCTCCCGACCTGCCCTGGCTGTTCACACCTCAGGCCGCCGGGCCCGACGAACGTCTCCGGCCCTGGTTCGTGCTCATCGTGATCAAGCTTCAGGAAGGGGTGACGCTTTCGGAGCAGCCTGGCGCACCACTGCCCGTGCTCCGCATCGATTCGCCCGCGGTGCCGAGCACCGAACTCATCGATCTCGCAGACTCCTGGTCGTTCGCGCACGTCCAGGCCGACGATGGCAACCAGGCCACGCTCGCAACGGCGGTGCAAGGTGGCGAGGACGCCGTGCGGGCGAGGGTCATTTGCCCCCGAGCCCTCGAACCCAACCAAAACTACATCGCGTGCCTCGTGCCCGCCTTCGACGCGGGGCGCAAGGTCGGTCTCGGTGGGGAACATACGGCGTCCACACTCGACTTCGCTTGGGACATGAGCACCGTCGACAACGGCCCCGTCGAGTTGCCTGTCTATGACTCGTGGACGTTTGCAACGAGCGACGAGGGCGATTTCGAGACGCTGGCACGGCGTCTCGTTCCCCGCAGCGAGCCAGAGTCGCTCGGGGTCCGCGACATGGACGTTTCCACGCCCGGGGGTGAAATCACGGACGCGTCAGGACCGGTGATCGTATCGTTCGAAGGCGCGCTCAAGGATCCCGACGCGCCAACCCAGGCCTGGGACGCTGCGCACCAGAACGCCTTCGTACCGGAACTCGAGACCTGGATGGCCCAGGGCGATGGTCGGCTCGCTCTGCCGACCATGCCGCAAACCGAGCCCGTAGTGACGCCGCCGTTGTACGGCGGGTGGCAGGCAAGCGCATCGTCGCTACCGTCGAGCACGGACGGGGGTTGGCTTCGCGAGCTGAACGTGGATGTCGTGCTTCGAGCTGCGGCCGGACTTGGCGCCGAAGTGGTACGCCGCAACCAGGAAGCGTTGATGGCGGCCGCCTGGAACCATGCGGGTGAGGTGCGAGCGGCCATGGTCGCCCTGAACCAGAAGCGCCTGCAGCTCGAGGTCGGCCGAGCGCTCACCAAACGGGTCGCTCAACTGAACGACGGAACGCTCCTGCAGGTGAGCCGACCGATGCACGCGTTCGTGCCGAGCGCCAACGGCACCACCACGCTGGCGAAGAGGCTCGCGGAGAGTCACATCCCCAACGGCATTCTGAGCCACACGTTCTTGTCCAAGACCCGGCCCGCGAACGCGGCCGGTCGCTCCTGGCGCCGTCGACCCGGCTACCAGAGTGCGATCATCAGCCAGGCAACCGACGCGATGGTGCGGGCGACCAATCCATCCGAGCCGGCAAGCGTCCGCGACGTCCTGCGATTCGCGAGCGCGCCGGTACCCTCGGGGACGTTTCTGTCCAACGCGCCCGGAGGGGGGGGTGGCTCGGCGTCGATCGACGTGAGCAGCGCAATGACCGCCGTGAGGCAGGCGCTCGATCCGAAGCGGTGGGTACGCGAAGCGGTAGACGCGACGTTGCCGGGTATCGCGAGTCTTCTCCCCGCCGACGAGGTGCCCACACGGATTCCGATCGGGACCCAAACGACCGAGCCCGTGGGCCCGCGGTTTCAGAATGCGCTGTTTTGGGACCTCAAGAACATCGACGTGGATCTCGTCATGCCCGGAGTCGGCGAGGTGCCTGACAACACCGTGCGGTTGCTTCAAGTCAACGACGCCTTCGTGACGGCATTGCTCGCCGGCGCCAACCACGAGATGAGCCGCGAGCTGCTCTGGCGAGAGTATCCAGCGATGCTGAACGCCACCTACTTCCATCATTTCTGGGAGTCGCTGGGCACCGATCCCGCCGACGGTAGCAATCCGGAGATGGTCCCGGACATCGCGAGTATTCATAGCTGGAATCTCTCGGAACCGCTCGCCAACGTCGGGAGTGCGCGCGACGGCGGATCGGTCGCCTTCCTCATCAAGGGCGAGCTCCTCCGACGCTTTCCGAACGTCGCCGTGTACGCGGTACCCAAGGCGAGTAGCTCGCCTGACGGGTACGACTACACGGCCAAGGTGTTCCCATCGTTCTTCGGAACGGTCGACGTCGACACTCGGTTCTTCGGGTTCGATCTGGCGCTATCGGATGTCCGATCCAGCGACACCGACGAGGGCTACTACTTCGTTCTCGAAGAACCAATGTCGAATCCGCGCTTTGGATTCGAGGGTCCGGTTGCGTCCTTCTCCTTCAATCCCACGGGCAACGCCGCGTCGGTGGCCGTCGCTCACTACCAAACCCCCTTCCGTGTGCTCCGTCACGCGGATGGACTCGTGTGAGCCACCATGAGCTACCCAGAGTTCCAGCTAAGTTCAGACACCCCGCTCCTCATGCTGCCGGTGCGGTTGGAGACCGTGTACTCCAACGCTGATCTGTTGATCCGCGTCTTCCCCGACGTGTTCCACGCGGACGCTCATCCCTGGGGGCTGTCGCCGAACGAAGAGAGCAGCGGCCAGATGTTCTGGAACGAATACGTCAAGCACCGGGGCGACAGCACAGCCCAACTCCAGTCTTTCAGCTGGCTGGTTTCGATGTCGTCACCGTGGCGAGCGGCATGGATCGCCCGAGTGCTGCAGCCGGACGATGTCGACGAAGCACTGAGCGAACCCCCGGGGGCGCTCGTGCCGCCTCTGGTGTTTCCGTCACCGCCACCTGGGGACTTCCACAAGCGCGTCATGGCAAGCCTGCTTCCCGATCGCTGGGTGGCCATCGGGTACCGGCAGAACGAAATCGAGTTCGAGGTCAGCGGGCCTCCCATCCAGGCTGGCCTCGCGATGGGGCCGGATCTTGCGGCTACGATCGACCCACTGACCGAGCTCGATGCGTCTACCTTCCTGACGACCCAGGGCCTGGACTGGATGCGCGACTTCACGGCCGCCGAGGCAGCGGGGATGGGCATTCGCGTGAACCTCGCGTCGCACCCTGCCGTACTCAACCAGATCGATGATCTCGTGGTGATCGGCGTCACCAATCAGGATCGTGCATTCGACCTCGAGCAGCTGCTCGTGGCCCACCAGTTCAGCCACGGCCTTGGCCTACTGCCACAGGGCATGCCAACCAACAACGCGAATGTCACGCGCAGCGGCAAGTCAGCGAGCAATCCCGACCTTCAAATGCTTCTAGCGCTCGCCGTCGACCCACCCGGCACCTCGAGCCTCCCCCCGGGGCTGACTCCGGCGGCCGAGGCGGTCTACGCCTACGATCAAGGAACCATCACCGAACTCGCTCTCGGGCTACCGGGTAACTCCGCCCTCCAGAACGTAGACCGGGCCCGCGACCCGGTCGGTGAGCGGTCTCGCGCGATGGGCGACTGTTTGTGGCCCGTGACCTGGGGCTGGCTGCTCACCAAGGTGTTCGATATCGGGGCATACGGACAGTTCCTGCGGGACTGGTCCCACAACTGGTTGCAGGGCGGAGCGCCGCTCGGCACATTGCAGGTCGGCAAGCAACCGTTCGGGATCGTTCCCCATATGGAACTGCGATCCTTCACCTTTCCGCTGCCCACGTCCGATGAGGAGCAGTTCGAGAATGTGCTCGGGTGGATGCGCTTCCTCGATTGGGTAGGCGCGTTGCAGCACGTCAAGAGCCTCAATCCCGAAGCACCGAGCGCCCACATTGCCGGCGAGACCGCGAGTGAGGCGGTCGATGGCCTCGCCAAGGTGCTCGGTGGAGTACCACATCCGACACAGTTCCGGATCCGTGGTGCCAGCAACCAGCGCACGACGATCCAAGATGCCTACCGGGCGCCGACCACCGGATACAAAGACCAGGCGATTGCCCATATTTCGGCCGCAGGCGCCACGTCTTTGGTCAACGATCTCGCCGCCAAGCTACCCACTTGGGATGCCAACGCCGCGCCGCCGGGCCTGGTCGCTCCCTACGAGGATTCGATCGGCTGGGAGCTCATTGTTTGGGAATCAGCCGTCGCGGACCTCCAGGGGCGCCTCCCGAGCCCTTCCCGTGACACGGCGATCCAGTACATCCAGAGTACGGTCCTGCCGCATCTCGAAAACCACTTCGAGCGGTCGAAGGCCCCCGAGCACTTCCCGAGCCACCTCGACCTCGCGTCCTCGATCGAAAACGACGCCGCTCCGCCTATCTACTGGGCAGAGCACGACCAGGACGCCGAAAGCTGGACCGGCCCCTTGGTTTCGGCCGATGGTGACCCGACCACAGTGGCGGACTGGCTCGGCGACCTCGCCGATGTGATCGAGAACGGATCTCCGATGCCAGCTCCGCCCGCGGGCCATCCGTTGCTCTTTCAGCTGCTCGTTGGCGCGGTGGACGCGGTGACGGGTCTCACCAACCCCGCGTTCACGAATGGCGAGGCGCTGGCGGTGAAGGACGGCCTAAGACGGCTTCAGGGTCTGATGGACGGAAGTTCGGGAGATCAGGTCGATGACCCCATCGCTGAGCTCACCTGGCTCATGCGTGAGGTACTCGGACTCGCGACCCATCGCCTCGATGCTTGGGAAGCGTCGTTCGCGCTGAAGAAGCTCGCGGAGATGAGGGCGGTCAAGCCCAATGGACTGTTCGTGGGTGGCTACGGCTGGGTGACCGACCTGCAGCGCGACATGTCGCAGGAGGGACCAAGCCAGGGCTATCTGCACGCCCCGTCGATGAACCATGCAACCACCGCGGGAATCCTGCGGTCGGGTTGGAACGTGCTCGGCAGCGACCAGGCCGGCTCGACGGTAGCGGTCGACCTGACATCGGATCGGGTGCGCAAGGCACACTGGATCCTCGACGGTGTGCGGCGGGGTCGCGACCTCGCGGAACTCCTGGGTCAGCGCCTCGAGCGTTCCCTGCACGACGAAGGGTTGAACGTCTGGATCGACGACATTCGCCTGAAGGTCAGAGAAGCGGCCGGAGAGGAGGACCTCGACATCTCGAGGGTCGTCGACGGGCTCGTACTCGCCCGAGCGTTCTCGGACGCGAACGATCTCACCCCGCTCGAACAGGACACCTTCACTGGAGTGAGCGCCTTCCTCGACAGCGGAACCCCGACGCACCCGGGCGCGGTGGTGCCCCCAGAGGGGTACCGGCCCGAGGATGTGCGGACGCTGCTCGAAGAGCTGGGCGCCGACTTCGACTCGTGCTCGGACGTGCTCATCGCTCAAGCCGTTCACGGGCTCGTTCAGGGGACGAACGCGGTCGCCTACCAGAGTCTCGCCTCGTTGGGAAGCGGCGATGCGACGATTCCAGAGATCGACGTCACGCGAACCCCCCAACGCTCACGCACGCTCACCCATCGAGTAATCGTGCCGTTCACCGCCTCGTCGACATTCACGGCGCCGGTGTGGCCGGGGGCCGACACGAGCCCGTTCCGTTTCGACGCGCCACACCTCGAATCGTGGGTGGCGAGCCTGCTTCCCGATCCCAGCGACGTGGTGTGCGAGGTCGCGTGGAGTTGGAACAACTCGTTTGGCGACGCCATGCTCGAGACCGTGCAACTGAGAATGGCCGACCTCGGACTGTCAGCGCTTGACGCCATCTTCATGACCCTTGGCAGCGACCGGGTCGAGGCGAGTTCCCTCGGTAGATGGGTGCGGAGGAATGCGTGGTCTTTCCCGCCTGACTCGGCCCATCCTCCACAGGGTCAGATTGCACATACGCTCAACTTCGAGCGCACGAGCTCGATGACCGACACCCAGGTTTCCTTCGATGAGTGGGTGCTGCTCGCTCGCGAGCTCGCTCATCTCCTCGAAGGGGCGCGGCCGCTCGCTGACGCCGACTTGCGGGTCGCTTCCCCCTCGGGCGCCGACGATGACTTCAGCTGGTCGAACCCGGGCGCAGATCTGACATGCGAGATCCAGCTCGAACTCGACATCATCTCGCTCGAATTGGCAATATCGGCCGGGGAATCGCTGGTCGGCCCCATGATGCTTCTCGCACGGTGGGGCTTTGCGGATGCCATCCCTTCGACGATCTACGATCCGACAGCCATGAAGCGCCAGGCGGACCGACTCGTCGTCGCGGCCCGTGAGCGGCTCGCCGACGCGCACGAGAAGCGTGACGCCATGGTGAGCGCCTGGAGCACGCTGGACCCCGAGCAACAGCGCCGACGGCTCATCGAGCGCATCTGCACCGTCGTGGGACGCAAGTTCCCTCCGGGCGGCATCGCCGGTTCGTTCGGGGTCTCCTCCCCTGGAGACCTGACGACCACCTTCGGTCATCACAGCACACGGGTGCCCGACACCCTCGGGGTTCGGGGATGGCTTCGCCAACTCGGCACCGTACGCAAGGGCATGGGCGGCCTTTCCCGGGTGCTCGATCTGTCCGAAGCCCTCTCAGACGGGTTGTCGGCGAGCTTCGAGACCGGTCAGTTGCCCCACTCGACCAACGACGGGTGGTTCGCGACGAGCAAGCCCGCGGCCCATGACCTCGCCGATCACCTCCATCTCGTGCGGATGACTCTTCCTGGAACGAGTTTCGGTGGTGAGGCGATGTTCGGCTTCGTGGTCGACGCGTGGCCCGAAGCCCTGCCCGAAGAGACACAGGAAACCGGGCTCGCCATTCACTTCGACGCGCCGTCGGCGCGAGCCCCGAACGCGTTGCTCCTCCTCGTTCCCACCGATCACGACGGTTGGGCCTTCACCCCGATTCGAAACAAGGTCAAGAGTGTGCTCGACGGCGCCCGCTATCGCACGGTGGGGCCCGAGCACGAGGAGCGCTGGGGTCAGTACCTGCCTGCCATCTTCATGGACGCAAACACAAATGCTTCAGGAGGGGCCCCATGAGCGCACCCACGACCACCGCCTGGAACCGTCTCGAGTCCGCCACCGTCGCCAATGATCTGGAGGAAGGCCTCGAGGCGAGGATCGCTGACCCCATGTGGCTGCTCGCGAGGCAGTGGCAAACCGGTGAGTTCCACGGCGAAGATGCCACTACTCCTCTGTTGGTCTCGGCTTCGGTGGGATGGTCTGCGGTGGATCACTTCCGGACGAAGGGCGCGCCCTGGCTCCCGCGGACCGATCTGACCCAGCCGCTCGAAGTGCTGGTGGAGCGCGAGGCGCTGCGCAACGGGCCCGCCCATACCCGACACGCTGCAGATGCCGGTTTGATGTTCCTGCGAGCGCTCGACCTCGAAGGGCAAGGATCCCACAAAGCGGCCTTTCGGAACCAGTTCCCGCTGACGATTCCCGCACCGGACGGCCGGTCGGTCGAGGGAGAGCTCGTGCTGGGCCTTCTGCAGCGCCGCTCGCTCGACGGATTCGCACTCTACGACGCCGTGGAGAACGGAATCGTCTGGGGCACGCTGCCGCAGTCGGTTGCCGCTGGCGACCGCCCGGATGTCGAACAGGCGTTGCTCGCCTTTCGCGGCTGGTTTCAGGATTTCGTTCGCGTACCTGGATCTCAGGAGACCGCAGCTTGGAACTCTCGGCGTATGGAGTACGACCATTTCGCGCTGTCGGGGCCGGTCGAAGGTGGAGCGGCGGGACTCGAGGCGCGAGAGTACCCTGGCGGGCATCTCGACTGGTACGCATTCGACCACCTGCCGGGTACGGAGGCGCTGCCGAGCCCCAGTGGCTTCCAGCACTCGAAGACCCACGTCACGCTGCCCACCCCACTGCGTTTCCCAGGCATGCCGGCCGGGCGCTGGTGGGAGATCGAGGACCGCTCGGTATGGTGGGGTGACGTCGAGGGCGGACCCGACGACCTCGCACGCTATCTCGTCGCTTCGTTTGCCGCGGTGTACGGCGACGACTGGTCGGTGGTGCCGTTCTCGATTCCGCGGGGCACGCTCAGCGGCGTCCTCTACGTCTCGGTGCTCGACAGCTACGGAACCGTCCACAACCTGGATCCTCTGGCCAAGACGGACGGAAGCGACCGAGTGTGGAAGTTCTTCGAACTCACCAACGACCCTCGCCCCGACCAAGACGACAGCCCGCTGATGTTCTTGGCGCCGGCGATCGTCGATCGCGAGGAGAGCGACGACGTCGAACTGGTGGATTTCATGCGAGACGAAGGGGCCAACATGGCCTGGGCGATCGAGCGTCTTGTCGAGCACCCGTCCGGCCTGTCGATCGACCGGAGGGAGCTCTGGGAGTCCCAGGCGCTCAGCTCAACGAGTCCGGTCGACGACACGTGGAAGTACCGCCTCATGACCCTCGTACCCGACTACTGGGTACCGCTCGTGCCAGTACGCCTCGACGACACAGGGCAGATTGGCCTGCTGCGGGGTCGCATGCCCCGTATCGTCAACCGGGATGGGGTCGCTGCGTCGACGAGCGCGCAGGGTCACATCCTGGAGCCTCAGAACATGCTCCTCGTCGAAGAGGACGAGGTTCCACGGGGAGGAGCCACGGTGAACCGTCGCTATCAGTATGCGCGCGGTGTCGACGGAAAGGTCCACCTATGGATGGGACGCCACAAACGCGCTGGCGCAGGCTCGCAGGAAAGTGGGCTCCGGTTCGACAGCATCGAGCGACCCAAAACGTAGCCCGTCCTGAACCTAGAGTCGGACTTGTGCACGATCTCATCGCGTGCGCTCCGGCTGGCCATCCGCATCGCCTGCCTCATCCGATGGGCGAAATCGATTCGAGCGACCTCCAAACACGCTGAGAGTTCATCGTGGAATTCAAGTTGACGATCATCCGCGAGCAGCTGCTCGATGCCAACACCGAGCGCTTGCCGAGCCTCAAGGACTCCGCAGGAGCTTCGGTGACCGTGCTGCAGGGATTCGACGCGGAAGACCTGGCCCGGACGATGCACGCGCTCGACCCACTGATCGCGATGCTGACACTTGCCGGCTACGACTTCAACGCGGCCGACGACATCATGGCCTATGGGCATCACGGGGGCGTCGGAAACTTCAAGCTCGAGTTCGACCTCACCAACTATGAGATCCGCGGCGAGGCGCTCCCTACAGCATTTCTGACGACGTTCAGCACGGACTTCGCGACGCTCAGCGTGCCCCATCCACCCCAGGGCCACGGCCCCGAGCTGATCCTTGTCATCCGCCTCTCGACGCGAAGCGGAATCCCCAAGGCCGTGGACCTCGGCGGCGATCCCTTCCATCACGAGCCGAGTCTCAATTGGTACCTGGGCTTTCAGGTCCAGGGTGACCAACTGGTGATCAGTTCCGAGGACCAGACGTTCGACGGTCGCCTGGAGATTGGCTTCGCCTGGATTGCACAGCAGCTAGGCGATGCGCTTGCCACCGCGTGGCACGATGCGGCAGGAGAGCACCATCAGTTGGGCCTTCTCGGAATCTTCGATCCGTTCAATTGGAAACTCGAAGGCGATCCCTCGACGGCTCACGAAGGGATGGTCATGGGGGTGGGGGAGCCCATCTTCAAGCACCTTGCGGAACCGTCGAACACGTCCGCCGTGCTCCAAGACATGTGCAGTCCACGCCAGATCGAGGTTCGCGATCATGGCCCGGGCCATGCGGTGCTTCCCAACCGGGCGTCGGCCAAGCAGTTGCTTTCCGATGCGCTCGCGACGGAGGGTCTGACCCGGCGCACCAGCGGCGCGATCCAACGCTTCTGCTCCGAGGGCAACACGGCACCCCAAGGTCAGCCACTCCACATGGGGAGATTCAAAGGCCTCACCTACGCCGAGTTGCTGATGTTCGCCCACGAGAAAGGCGCGATTGATATCCTTCAGGAACTGGACCACGAAGATGACGAGACCACCAAGTCAGAAGGTCTCAGGATCCTCGGCTTCACGCCTGACCCGTTGGTTCCGATCGCGAGCCGCACCACGGCCGACTGGGAACTGCTCGCCGAGTTCATCCGGGTGCATGCGCCCCTCGACGACGAACCAGCCTTCGATCACATGACGGCCCCCGCTGCCCAAGCGGCTACCGACCTGGCGAGTGAGTTCGGCACGTTCTCCCAGTCCCTCAAGCTGAAGGCACTCGAGGGGTTCATCGACGGTATGCGTCTGCGGCCGCCGTCACTCACCGCAATCCCCGCGAACGCCAACGTGCCGCTCGATCGGTCGACGTGGGGGCAGTCGACGACCACGGGCAAGGCGTTCGAAGACCATGCTGCACGGCTCGATGCTGCATTGCAGACCTACCTGGTCAAAAACAGCTCGTCTCCTCAAGATCGCGCCGATGCGTTCGATGCGCACGCGGTCGTGGCTCAGCTTCTGGCCAAGCACGCCACAGCGGCGCACTACGACGACCTCACCCAGGGAACGCGGGGCAAGTTGGCCTACGCGATCGTCCGTTTGCTGACCTGGCTGGCCCCCGAACCCAAGGCCAGCCATCGCTCGGCCGCCCTCGCCGCTTCCGAGTGTTGGCAGCTCGCGATTCCCCTCGACAGCAACGGCAACCCAGCCGAAAGCGCATTCGACCACTTCCTGACCTGGTCGACCTACCTCGCGCTCAGTGACCTGTGTTTGATCGGAATGGACGCCGCCGGGGACTCCGAGTCTCTCGGAAACACCATGGAAGACCTCTATTGGCGTGTTCGGTACAATGCGCTGGCGGGTCCACAGGCGAAACCGAGATTCTTCGACCTCCAAATCGTCGACGAAGACGCCGCGCTGGATTTCAGGAACTGGTTTGCGGAGGACTTCCACGACCGCCTGAAGGATGCGGGAAATGCGACGGCGGGGAACGATTACTACAACCTGATCTCCGCGATTGGGCTGTTCTACGACAAGAACGCCATGCAGGACGACAGCGGGTTCCCGTACATGACGGTCAACTTGGCCCAAGTTCGGGCGTCGTTCGACCTCCAACAGGCCTTGAAGAAGCGGGCCGAACTCGAGCAGAGCATCGCGCTCACCGGCCTCGAAGGGCAGAGCATCAGCGATACCCTCGACGAATACCCCAACTTGCTAGGTTCACAGAGCCGAACGGACGCTGTCGCGGAGATGTACGAGGTGTGCACCTCGCCCCATTGGCGCGCCATGTTGGCCGTGCATCCCCGCCGGGATGCCATCGCGACGTGGCACATCGATCGCCTGGGGCTCCTGGATCCCGCGTTGGCGCGTGAGATGCAGAAGAGTGTGCTCAGCGAGCTGGGCATTCTTCATGCGTTGAGGGCGGCACGCTCCGGTCTCGAGCCCGGTACCGACGGTACCGACGACCTGGCGATCGGTCTCGAGGCCCTGCTGTCCGAACTCGGGCTACCGGGCACCCCGGCGCAGGTCGAGACCGAGGCCCGAGAACTCGCCGAGGTCATCCGATCCTACGGGCATGTTCTGCCTTCGGTCATGCAGGTCGATGACGTCGAGCAGAGTACGTCGCCACTAAATGGACCTGCAGACACCCTGAAGTGGATCATCGACACGATGAACGCAATGCCGATTGGCGAAAACGAAGAGCGGTTCAGCGATACCGACTTCGATTTCGATGAAGACTCACCCCGACTGATTCGTGTGGTGACCGCGACCATGACGACGAGTCTTCTCGGAACGAAGGTGGTGGTCGAGCGAAGCTCGATGACGAAGACCGACAAATACGACGCCATGATTTCGTTCGTGAAAGAGATGCAATCGGCGCTGACGCTCATCGAGAACATGGCCGCCAGCGAGAAGAAGATCCGACCGCTCCTCGTCTCGGGAGTCTGGTTGCTCGGGCTCACCGCACCCAAGGCGATAACGGCTCACCTCCAGTTTGCGAACGCGGGTCTCAAGCTGTGGGGAATCTCCGATGGGCTCAAGTGGTCGAATTGGTTCAAGGACCTTCTCGAGGAGGAGGCTCGCAAGAAGAGTCCGCCGGCTTTCAAGCGTATGATCGCCGCCGGCAAGTGGCTGTGCAACGTGACCCACATCTACACCATCTCCGTCTCTGCCGAGGCCCTGTCCGACGCTCTGGAAGAAGAGCAAATCGATA
>JBCCQY010000181.1:0-18320 GCA_039208735.1 Myxococcota bacterium
ACCGTCCCCGGTCGCGCAGCGTCGAGTTGCGGGCCCCGAAGCGGCTCCCGAAGCCGTTAGACGTCGCCGTCGAGAATCGTCGGAATTCCTTCCAGGAATGTTTCGTTCGACATCCGATCGGCGCGCAAGAGCAGTCGGAAGCGCTCGGGCACGAACAAGGTCTCGGCCGCCTTTGACGTCAGATCGAGGTCCAGGTGGCGCGGCCCCCGCTCAAACCGCTCGACGCCACCGTACGACGTCGAACCTTCGTTCGTCGTGAGGCAGTACGTAGCTTGGCCCAATGCTTCGTCTTCATCGTCGAAGGTGCGGGCACGGAGAAAGTGCAACGCAAATCCTGAGCCATCGGCCTGTTCCGCCACTGCGGCCATCCAACCGTCAAACGTGTCCGCGGTCCCGAAAAAAGCAGCCCGAACAATCAACTCGGGGCGATCAGGCATCGGCGTTTTCAGGCGTTGTGAACAGCCACGAAGAAAACCAACGACGATGGCTCGCAAAAAATCGGTAGGCCGGCTGGGTGGCCAAGCGAAAGGGCGAGGCCAAGAGGAAGCCTACCGGCCATCCCAAACGCCGATACACCTCGATGACCGCAACGTCACCGCCGTAAACCGTGCCGTCCGAATCGATGACCAGCATCTCACCGACCGCACGGTCGCGGAGTTCGCTCGAAAGCCCGTGCTCAACGGCATCTTGGCCTGCGATGACCCTAAATTGCTCTTTGTCGTCGTGGCGCCTGACCCAGCCGCCAAATCGTCGTCAAAGGCCTCAAAGGCCGTCGATGAGCACCCATGCTTGCTGGCGTTCCAACCTGCTTGCCTCCTGATGAAGCCTTAACGTTCGGAAGGGACAAGCTGTTCGACGCGAGCCAGGACCTTTCGGGGCGAAATGACTTCGGAAAACGTCAAGAGCTGGGGGTGTTCTGGGAGGTCCGACCCTTTCGAGCCACACAGTTTCTTGCTGACGAGCAGCAACCAGTCGCGTCGACCGTGTGAATCCAACATGTCGAGCCGTTGGTCAAGCGCTTCCCGACGCCAATGGCCCCACACTTCAAGGTGGACCGACCGCGCCCCATCCTCGCAGGTGAAGTCCGGGAACAACACGGTCTTGGGACCCAGCGTGATGGGCTCGGCGCCCTCCCGCAGCGTCCAATCGGTATCGGTGGTCGCAAACTGCTTGACGAAGTGCAGCTGGGATTTCGTGTGGTAGGCGCCGGTATCGCGGTAATGCGAAACGAGACCGGCTTCGTGGGTCAGGTCGAGCGTCTTGCGATGGCGCGCTTTCGTCCAGAGGACCTCGGCGTGCAAGCTCCAAGGCCCATCCTGCATCAGGAGCGCAGGAAAGAACTGGGCAAGTTGTCGACCATAGCGGGTCGAGGCCCGAAAGAGCGACATCGGGCCGTCCAAGCGTACCGTGAGGGTGCGGGTTTTGGGCTCGGCCTCGGCGCGAAACAGCAGTTGGTAGAACTTTACGTAGCGGAAGAGTTGCTTGAGGCGAGGGCCTGAGGCCTCACGGAGGGTGAGGGTGACCCCCGTGGCGCGTTGGAGTACGCCCTGCACGAGGGCCACGTTGTAGCGGTGGATGAGCCACGCTGGATCGGTGACCGCGCTGCCCAAGATCGGACGCTGACTCTCGAGATCCGAAAACAGCGCGGTGCGGGTTTCCTCGACGGAGAGACCCAGCGGTTCACCGATTTCGCCGAGGATGTGGTCGGCCGTCGGGCGATCGAGGGGCCCTGGCGTCAGCGCTAACGGGCCGCGTTCGGCGGCCAGCGAAAAGGCCTTCCGTCGCAGGTCGATGGGATCGACCTCCGGCACTTCGAGGAGGGTGGTGCGCTGGCGTACGAGGTGCACCAAGCCCCGCACCATGCGATGGTCGCGCCGGTCCGCGCACCACTCGTCGATGTCGGCCATCAACTCGCCGAGGGTTCGCTCTTCCGTCGCGGCTTGCGCGAACCGTTCCACGACCTCGGTGGCCGTCGTTACGATCGCCGGCTTGTCGGGTTGAACGAATGACGGTTGCAACGCGCGCTTCTGGATCTTGACGCGCAGCAATCCGCTGGGAATCACCGCCGTGCCGCGTGCATGAGGGCCTGCCACGCGTCGCGAAGCTGCCGAGGAACGGCATCGCGAGGGACGGCCTTGAGTACGCGACCCAGGCGTTCGCCTCGCCAGCCGCTCGGAATGAGCAGTTCGAGCAACCAGTTGGTGGCGGGGTGGTCCGGGGGGAGTTCGAGCAACGCCAGGAACATCTCGGCGAGGAACGGCGCTCCATCCGTGCGTTGGCTGATGCCCTCGAGAATGGCGCCGGCCAGCGGCTTGTTGAGCGGGCCTGGCGGGGCGAGAGACAGCCGTACCAGCCACCGCGCGTGGTCGAGGGGCTCCCAGCGACGGGCCGCCCCCAACCGCCGTGCTGCTTCGCCGGCGATGCGATTGCCTCGTGGATCGCCCGGGGGCGCATTGCAGAACGCCACCACCGTGGCGTCGATGGTTTCGTCGTCCCAGGTATCGGGAGCGCCCGCTGCGAGGGCCACCCAGCCCCACACCCGGTTGGTGTTGCGCTGGCCGGCCATGCCCTCAGCGACCTTGGCAATCCCTGCATCGGGGAACGTGGATTCAAGCAGCGCATCTTCGAGGACTGCGAGCATGCGGTCTTCGGAGCTACGTCCGGCTTGAGAGAGGTGGAGGAGTCGCTCCCGGGCCGATTCGCCACGTTCGGCGACCGGTGGACGGCCACCGGACTCTCCCGACACGACCTGACGAAGAGGGTCGTCGGGAGTGGGAGCCCAGCGGCGAAGCGCATTGTCTCGCGCCGCGGGGTCACCTTCGAGCATCGTTTTGCCCCACACCTGAAGCGCCGGTGTACCGCGAACGACGGCCAACACCGGATCGCTGCCCGACGGGGCGAGCATGGCTCGTGACACCCAGGCGCGTACGACCGCTTCGGCCTCGCTGGCGCGGGAGCGCACCTGCCGAAAGAGCCGCGCCACCGCCTTGTCGCCATCGGGAACGCCGTGCAGCAAGTGCACGAGAGACTCCGTAGCCTGCTCGGTTCGCGCTTCGCGGGGCACGCTGACCCAGGCTTCGACCAGCACCTGGCCCGAGCCATCCCGGGCGATTTCCCCCGCCACCGGTGATCGAACGATGGCGTCGATGGCGGCCTCAGCCTGTCCGAGTTGAACGAGGCGTCGCACGACATCGGGCCACACCGAGGTGCGGAGCGATCGTGTGGCGGAGGGGGGCCATTCGAGCAGTGTGGTTTGGATGGCGGCAATGACGGCCTGGGTGGCGACCCCGTCGTCGAGCCAGCCCATGAGCCCGTACAACCAGGGGTCGAGGGAGGCCCCCCGAGGGTAGACGTTGCACAGCTCCCGAACCAGTTCTCCGTTGGGCCGAATGCTGGCGGCTTCATCGAGCAACGCAAGCACCGCGTTCGAACGCTGCGTCGCGGGCCTGCGCCACAGCACCTGCCAAGGGCGGGGATCCTGCGTTTGGAGGGTCAGCTCGATCAGCTCATCGGTAAGCTCGGGCGTGAGGTCAGCTCCGGCCTGAAGGCGGGCCGTCAGCGCTTTGGCTGCACCCTCGGGATCTTGCTCGAAGGAGTTGTGGGCCCCGTCGGATAGCCCGACGCCGTCGCGGATCAGGTGTTCGATCCGTTCCTCGTAGTGCCCACCTGGGCCGTCGTAGAGGTAGGCGAGCGCTTCGACCGCCTCGGCATCGTCGTTCTTCAGTCGATCGCGGACGAAGTAGGCCACCAAATCCGCATCGGTTCGAGCCGGGGCGCGCGCATCGACCACCGTAAAGCCGTCGGTCGACTCGGTGCAGAAGACGAGATCGAATTGGTCGGGCTTGGCGCGCCCAAGCGAGGTGCCAATGCGGAGCGCGGCTCGCTGACTGGGCGGAAGGGCCGCAATCACGGCCAGCGCCATCCATCGGATGGGGGTTCCGCGACCCTGCATGGCCCGTTTGTCGACGATGACCGCCACCGGATTCCCCTGACGCATGGCCGACACCGTAGAGGCAAGCGTTGCGTGGGTCCCTGCGCCCTTTCCTGAAACGCCTCCGGCCAATTGCACAAGCTGGCGCAATGGCAGCCATGCGGGCACCGTCACGGACTCGGCGGGTCCTCGGGGATCAAACAGGTCGTCGACCGTCCACAACCACGAGGGGTGGAGTCGCAACGCATCGAGTGCGTCGCGATGGCCGACGCGCCACACCGCTCGGTCATCTTCTTGTCGGCCCACCGCTACCCGATCATCGTCGAGGGGCTGACACCATTCCGAGATCACGCCTGGGATCTGCTGGTTTTGGAGTCGGGCGAGGAGCCGCTGGGTGTCTCGTTGGCCCAGGACGGACGGCTCCGGCTTCTCCGAGACCCGGATCCGTGGAGTTCCCGCGCCTTCGATGACCAGGCGTCCGAGCGTCAGCGACAAACCTTCCTCACTCTTCGCGTAGCGTCTTCCGTATCGCGGGTCACCGGGGGCCAGGCGGAGGTTCGCCAGTCCGATACAACATCACTTCAATCCGGTAGTTCGGATCCGACTTGTCAGCATTCGTTCGCGGGACCGGCACCTGATTGCCCCGGCCCGACACCACGAACCGCTTCGAGGCGATTTCATAGTGCGACTCAAGGTAGCTTGCGAACGCATCTGCCATCGCGAGGCTCTGCTGTCGATACGTCTTGAACATGCCTCGGTAGGCCCTCGGAATCGGTCGGGTGCCGGTGTAGCCGACGATGCCGATGTCGAGTTCAGGATGCAACAGCAAGGCGGTGGCTAGGAGATCGAGCCGAACATCCGCATCTTTGCGGATTCGCATGCTGAAGGGGTCGCTAAACACCTGATCGACGTTCAGGGTCACGATGGTGGCGTGGCCCTCCTGGGTCACCTTGCACCCAACCGAGGACAACACCTGGTTGAGTTCGATGAGCAGGCCCGGAGGAGCTGGGTCCACAGCGCAAATCGAGATCTCCTCCTTAAGGAGACGGTTGCGCTCTCGGACGGCCAACAGCTCGTCCTGCAGCTGCTCCACGCTAATCGGCGCGCGAGCAGCACATCCAGCAAATGACGCCCATCCCAGGGCACCGACGATGGCGAACCAGGGTCTCATGCGGCGCACATTACATCGAACGCGCCAGGCGGGAGTTGGCGATGCAAGGGTCGAGTACCCAATCCTGGGCGTGGAAACTCTTCGGATTCTGAGTCGCACGGCCTGCTCCACGCACCTGTAGCCACCGACGAATCCAGCGCCGAACCCCTTCGGGGTATCGGTATTGCCAACCTTCTGCCGTGCGAACGCGGGCTTTCTCCATCCAGCCGAGCCGGATCGGGTGTTGGGCGATCGGTTGACCTTGGTACGGCCCCTCGAGGAACACGACCTGGCCGTAGTCATCAGGGCCGATCGCGTCGTCTTGGGGGGGCTGACCAATCGCTCCGGCCCAGTCCAGCATCGCTTGGAGGTCGTCGTCGACCGAGTTCTGCCGAGCTAACTTCGCGAAACACAGCCCACAAGCTGCCGCATCGTCGGTGGCGCGGTGAGCGTTTTCGAGCGAGACCGACAGCCGCTCTGCAAGATCCGCAAGCCGGTGGGACCGGGCGTCGGGAAAGCAGCGCATGGAGAGATCGACGGTATCGACCTCGGCGAGGGGTTCAGGCCAGCGCATGCCCGGGTCACGGGTCTCTTCCTGCACCCGCTCGAGTTCCATCGAGAGAAACGCGAGGTCGAACGGATAGTTGTGAGCCACCGTGACGGCGTCGGCGAGCAACTCCCGGATCGGTTTGGCCACTTCGGCAAAGCGTGGTTGCGCCACGACATCGGCGTTGGAGATACCGGTGATTTCCGTGACCTTGCGCCCAATGTCGCGTTCGGGGTTGATGAGCCAGGAGTGGTCCTTGCGATCCACGACCTCACCGCTTTCGTCGAGGTGTAGTTCGACCGCGGCAAATTCGATGACTCGGTCTCCCCCGAAGGGCTCAAGGCCAGTCGTCTCGGTGTCGAAGGCGACGATCGGCAGGTGCTTCCATTTCATGGTGGCGAGATTATCGCAGGCGTGAGCGGGGTGGCGGTCAATTGGGGTCCGGAAGCATGGCGACCGCGGCCTGCGCGGCGGCCTGCGCGCGGTGACGGTTGGCCATGTACTCCTCATGGGCATTTGGTCCCACGACGTTGGCGATCCCAAGCACAGCGACAAACCGCACGCCGCGGACCGCGCACGCATGGGCCACGCTGTAGGTCTCGAGGTGTTCGACCATCCAGTCCGCTCCTAATCGCGCCACAAGGTGTGGGTCGGTCGTGATGGCCGGTACCGTCAAGACCGTTGCAGTGGGGACCCCGCGTGCCGTGAGTGCCTCCACCCACTCTGGGTCGGATGCGAGGGGCTCGGGAGCGCGCGGCACATACCCGAAACCCAGTTCTGCGGTTCCACTGGCCCAACCGAGTCGAGAAGCGACACAAGCCTCCCCCGTCGCAATCGGAATACCGCGTGCGCCCGGGTACGCCCCAGCCGTGCCTACGAGCACGACCTCGGTAGGTCGATGCGTTTCCAATACGGTTGTGATGCCACACGCGCTCCGAATTCCTCCGATTCCAATGGGAAATCCCATGAGGGGCCCAAGCTCCTCTTGGACCGCTGCCACAATGCATCGCCCGTTCACCTTTGCCCTCCGCTTGCGTTGCCAATACGCGTTTTGTAGGGTCGCACGGTGCTAGGGGCGAGAAGGGGCGACATCACATGGGTATGCAGCAGCATCGCATGAGCCGAGAACGCATCCTTGAGGGTGCAGGCATCATATTGGATTCGGGAAAATACGGGCATCTGACTGTGGATGCTCTGGCGCGTTCTCTGCACATGAGCAAGAGTACGTTGTACAAGTACTTTGCGAGCAAGGAGGACGTGGTCGTCGCGCTCGTAGAGGAGTCTTGCGCGGCCGCCGAGGTGGAGTTGGCGCGAGCGCTTGCCTCCGGGACGGCAGCGGAGCAATTGACGAAGTTGGCCGAGATCATTGGCCGACACGGCGAGCGCCTGCCCCGAGCCGTCTTGGTGGAACCGGAGCGGCTTCCGGCCATCTGTAGTGAACGTTTGGCAGTTACGCGCGCGCATTTCGCAGACGCGGCGCATCAGATTGTGACGCAGGGAGTGGCCAACAAATCGTTTGCGCATCCTGCGCCTGACATCGTCGCGGTCGCCTTTGTCGCGGCGGCTTTGGCCATGCTCGCGAAGGCCGCACAATCGGACAAGCCCGAGTACGAAGTCACGCTTGGGTATCTGCCAGAGTTGTACCTGCCGGCGCTTCAGGCCTGATGGTGCTGGATTGGCCCCGGCCGATCCACAAAGTTGCCGAGCCGATCGCCAGCAACGCCAGCGTCTTGGACTCCCGGACGAAGGCGTAGGCGATCGGCCAGGCCGTGGTGACAACGCCATCGGCGAACGCTTTGACATCGGGCAATGGGTAGCACAGCAAGGCAATGGCCACGCCGAGGGGGACGGCCGTCCAGCGGGGCAGCTGGCGTTCTGCGATCGCGACCAAACACAGTGCCATCGCCGGTAAGGCGAAGATCAGGTGATGCTCATAGGTGTAAACGGGCACTAAGATCATGGCGATAAACACCGTAGAAAGCTGGCCAGCTCGAACGGCTGGCTCCGCTGGAGCGTCGCGGAACGCGACCGCCATCACCATGAATAAAGTCAGCATCGACGCTGCGGATAATGCCCGTGAAAGCGGGCTCAACAAAGTACGGTCACCTGTTTCTTTCGAAAGAGTGACGGTATGCCACACACTCGCCAGGGAGTGGTTGCCGAACATCTCGATCTTGATGGAGAGCCCATTGTAGTCGCCACTACCAAAGCGTGGGAGCACCTCAGTAAAGAAGGCGAATTGGTGTTCCAAGCCTACCAGCGGCAATGTCAGCCCGCAGACCAGCAGACCGGTGCCGATCGCCCAGCGTGCAGCCACCCACTCACCGCGCCAGAGCCACCACAGCACGACGAGCGCCGGTGACATCTTGAGCATGCAGGCGATGCCGAGGGCAGCCCCGCCCCATCGTGGGGCTTCGGGCGAAACCGTCGTCCCGCTAAGGACCAGTGCCAGAACGAGGACGTTGGCCTGACCGAGTTCCACGCCGTACGCGACTCCGTACATGAGCGCCGCCAGGGCTACGAACACCACTCCCACGGCACCATGAACGCCACGCCAACCCCAGGCGAGCGCCAGGGCGGCGGCCACCAGGGCGAGTTCCTGAAACAGCCCCCAAGCGAGGAATGCGTTGCCCAGGGAGAGCTGAGCGAAGGGCCAGACCAGCAGGA
This sequence comes from Myxococcota bacterium, assembly GCA_039208735.1. Taxonomy (GTDB): domain Bacteria; phylum Myxococcota_A; class UBA796; order UBA796; genus DRPG01. Next base: position 8,296 of record JBCCQY010000181.1, read on the forward strand.
GAAAGGGGGCGGGGTAAAGGTAGGGGTGGAGCCACGTTCGCGTGCCTTCCTCACGGGCCGCAGCTTCGATCCGATCGAGGTCCCAGGGGTTGTCTCCGGCCTGCGCGGCATGGGCCGCGTAGTGGTAGGAAGCGTAGTCCCGACCTTCGGATCCGGCCTTGGGTGCTTGCTGCGGTGGCGCGAGAATGGCCAGAATATGCCAAAGGATCGCCGCGATCAGGACGAACCCCAACCACGCGCGCTGCGGGACGGAATGGCGCGTAGCGAGGGTCCGATGTTCGTCAAGGCGTTCCGGTGGCACGGTGGGCTCGTCCTCTGGGTGGCGGTGTTCGTTGTCTGTGCAGGAAGATTCTGGTTTCTCTGCGATGACGCCTACATCAGCTTTCGGTATTCGCGTAACTGGGCCCAGGGCCTTGGGGTGGTCTTCAACCCAGGCGAGGTCCCGCCGGTCGAGGGGTATTCCAACTTCCTCTGGGTCGCCGGAGGCGCAGTCCTCGAAGGGATCGGGATTCCCATCGAGTGGGCGCTACCCCTGGTGTCCTTGTTGTGTGGGGTGGGGCTGCTCGTGCGCATCGATCAGGTGGCCACGCAACTCGGTGTCTCGGACGAAGGGCGGCAGGTGGCGTTGGCGGCCTTTGCGCTGTGCCCCGCGGCCGCGGTTTGGGCCACCTCGGGTCTTGCCACCATGCCGTTTGCGTGGGCGTTCTTTGAATGGGTCGTCTGCCTCGTCGTGCCATCGTCTTCAGACGTGCGTTGGCGAGCGCTAGGCATCGCGCTTCTTCTCGCATTGTTGAGGATCGAAGGCGTGGCATGGGTGGTCGTCGTGGCCGTCATCGGAGGCCTGACTCGCCCCCGAGCATCGTGGATGCGTTGGGTGGCGCCCGTCGCGGTTGGAGTAGCGTTGTACGCCCTCTACACTGCGTGGCGGGTGGCATGGTTCGGTACTTGGGTGCCGAATACCGCACTTGTGAAGGTCGAATTAAGCCAGTGGACCCTTCTCCGGGGGCTGAAGTACCTCGCCGGCTTCGGGGTGGTGACGGTCGTGCCGGTTCTCGCCTGGATGGCGGGGCTGACCTTGCTCAAAGAGCGGGTCTGGCGGGTCTTCGTCGGCGTGGTGGCGGCCGTAGGGGCCTATGGGGTGGTCGTCGGAGGCGACTTCATGCCATTTGGTCGTTTGTTCGTACCAAGCCTCGCGTTTACCTCGCTGCTCCTTGGGCGGTTGGTCTCGGTGGTGGCGGCAGAAGTGCCCCTACGTCGCGCGATGGCCCAGGCGTTCATTGCCCTAGGGGCGCTTCCCATCGCAGGACTCCACCCGATCCCCGACGCTTGGTTGAAGGGCCTTCACTTTCGCCACTCCGACAAGGAGTTCATGCAGGAGTTTGAACGGTGGGCCAACCAGCGCGACAACGCCATTGGGTTCGCGCGACGTGGCCGGGCACTCAAGTCGATCGCGAAGCCAGGTGACTCGGTGGTGTCTGGCGCGGTGGGCGCGATTGGCTACGTCTCGGGACTCGAAGTGCTGGATCAACACGGTTTGGTCACCAAGGAGGTGGCGTATCGCCCGGGGCCGACGGGGCCGCTTCGGACCTCGCCCGGGCATGACAAGCACGTTCCGGCTTCCTACTTTGTGAAATACGCGCCGCGGTTTCTGTTTTCGCGAACCGTCTCGGGTCCGTTGGCGGCGGGCAAAATGAAGGACACCCTGATCCAATGGGGCGTCCCGCCGCGGGTCCAGGATCGCTACGTTCCGGACTACTGGGAGGTCACCGCATCCAACGATGATGAACGAACCTTTCTTTTCGCGATTCGACGGTGTGAGGACCACGAGGATCCGCGGGTCCTATGGGATGGTTTTGCCGAACGTCGTCGCACCTTGAACGCGGAACTGCGCGACGAACGGCTGACCCAAGCCGACTAAACGCCGACGTGGATGCCCTGTTGTCGCATCGCTTCGGCCGTCGTGGGCTCGATCTCGGCCCGCTCCAGGCCTCCCCGAAGGAGTACGGAACGCAAGTAGGGCCAGGGCGCCTTGGCAATGGTTTCGAACGCGTCGGCCGGCATGCGATGGAACTTGCGAATGGAGAGGTGCCGAAGACCTTGGAGGTGGGGGCACCGGCAAAGGGCCCGGACCCCGCGCACCGTGATTCCGCGGCCTGAAAGAACGAGCGATTTGACGCTTTCGAGGAGATCGGACCGGCAGAGGGCTTCTACGTCGAGATCATCAAGGTTGGAGTCCGTCAAATGGAGTTCCGTAAGCCGGAGATCCGTGCGTTGGGTGAGGGTCTGTAGGGGGAGCCCGGACCAGGCTCCGGTGACGGTGTGCAGCGACCGTAGGTGCGCAAACGACGATGCATTGGCCGCCAAGGCTTGAACATCCTCTTGCGCCAAGGGGCCGGCCAACCCGAGGTGTTCGAGACGGCCGAGACCTGGCCAGGCGCAAAGGTCTCGCCCACACGGAAGGCCTGCGTCCAGCTCCGTGAGGTGGGGGGCCGCATCCACGATCCTGCGCAACGTGCCTCGAGCGAGATCTGGGGTCTCGTGAACGCCTGTGCCCACTCCAGCTTGGGCCGGGCCCACCATTAGCCGCCGCAACCCCTCGAGTCGCAATGCGGCGCGGTCATCGAGCGCCTCAAGGGCTCGGGTGGTTCGCAGCGACCACGCTTTGATGCGCGGCAGCCATCGTTGTGCGCACAGCGACTGGAAGGTGGGAGACTCAAAGACGGTCGTGTCGAGCGTGAGGGTGCCCACGGGTTCGGCAGGCGGCCCCGATTCGGATTCTCTGGCTGCTCCGGAGCCGATCCGAACGTCCAGCTTGGTCAGATCGGGCAAGGCCTCTACAAGACGGGTGACTTCTGCGAGGCGCACCGGGCGAGCTCCGGCTTCTAGCCGTCGGAGGCTCGGCAACTGAGCGGCCACATCGCCGAGATCCGGTATCGACGCCACCAACGAGAGTTGTTCCAGGCCTCGGAAGGCTGGGCCGTCGAGAAGCCTGCTTAGAACTGCGCCTCCGGTGGTCGATTCGAGGACCAGGGAGCGAGGGCGCCAGGCGGCTTGGGCAAGGTGGCGGGCGAGGATGACCCCCAACCCGCTGCGCAGGCGGATGCTGCGCAGGGTGGTCAGCTCGCCGGCTGCACGGAGGACCTCGCTCGACGACTCGTCGAGTTCGAGCGCCGGGATTTGCCGGATGCCGGGTCGTTGCAACAGCGCGACGACCTCGGTCCAGGGGTGGGCGATTCCGATGTGGAGCACGGACAAGAGAGGCTCGTCTTTGGCAAGCTCGGCAAGCCAAGCGCCTTCGCCGGGCAAGCCGCGTCGGTACCACACCTCGACCAGAAACCCGTTTCGGTAAACCTGGTGGACCGGGTCGTTTTGTCGGTCCAGCTTTGCCAGGCGAGCGAGCGTTTTCGCGTGTTCATCACGCGTGAGGCGGGTATCGAAGCGCCGTTGTTCCAAGCGGATAGGCTCGGCCCTCGGATCGCCCGCGTCCTCGAGTGCATCACCCAGAATCGACCAGTCTTCTGGCGTGTCCCGGTCGAGCGCGATGCGCTCGCGAAGGTAGTCGAACAGTTCTGCGAGGCTACGGTTCGGAATCCTCACTGGGGCCTTCCGCGACGGTCTGCTCATCGTCGGGCTTAGGCGGCTCTTCGGTCGCAGGCTCGTCGGGGGTCGTGGCCTGGGCCGACCCATCTTCGGCCGGTGCAGGAGGAGCCGCAGCCGCCACGGGTTGAGGTTTGGCGGGATCGGCCAGGTCTTGACTCCCCGGGATCGGCGGTGGGGCTTCGATCTCAACGGGGTCGAGCTTGACCGGGACTTCCTCGACGGGCGCCGGCTCGGGCACTTCGCGAACCGTGGCTTCGGGCGCGGGCTTCGGAGGCGGTATCGCCTTGGCGGGGGCCGGGTCATCGATGATCAATCGAGGTGCTTCTTCGGGAGTGGCATCCTCGGGGGCCAGGGTCGCGGGCTCTTCTTCGACGGGTCCGGCTTGGCCAGGCCCGGCGGGACGGCACAACTGCGCCTGTCCGTTGTCGACGCTGACGGCGTCGTCGCCAACCCAGCGCACGCTCCGAGTGGCGTCCACATTGCAATCCAGCGTACGCGACTCGGCGTCGTTGAGCTGGATGCGCAGGATCCGTGGTCCAGGGTTGACTCGAACTTCGGCCGGGGTGGCGACGAATTGCTCGCCGTACCATGCCGTGGCGCCACGGGGAATCCAAATCTCTACCCGAAGCTGCTCTTCCGTGCCTACGAACTTCACGAGCGCGAGGGAGGCAAGCAGGACGACGACGAACCCCAGAAGCCCCACGAAGATGTAGGGCGCCACGTTGGTGTTCGAGCGAGGGACCTGAACCGCGCGGTGCTCGGCCGACAAGGCATCGGTCACCTCACGAAGCAGTTCGTCACTCTCTTCGACCACTTCTTCAGGCGTGATTCGAGTCCGGGACTCGTAGATCGGCAGCACCGTGGTGCGGGCGAACTCGTCGAGCGCGATGTGGTAGCGCCGATCCATCGCATACTGGAGCTGTTCGAGGTCGCGTGCACAATCCGCGGCAGTGGGACGGTACTCACGTGTGTAAGCACACATCCGGCGAATGAGGTCGCGCAGATCTTCGACGGCTGGGGTGGTCATGCCCTGGATGTGGACGTACTGCAGCTGCCGATTCATGGCCTGGTCGTGGCTGACCGGGTTGATCGACAGGCTCATGGGCCGGCCGGTGAGGAGTTCGAACAGCGACATGCCGGCGGAATAGACGTCGACGGCTTGGCTGTCATTGACCCCATCGAGCCGCTCGGGAGCCATGTAGGGCCGCGACCCCATGACCACCGATTCCGTACGGGCTTCGCGCCCTTCGAACTCGCCCCGCGCGATGCCAAAGTCGAGGACTTTCACTTCCCCGTGGATCGACAACATGATGTTGCTGGGCTTGATGTCGCGGTGGATCACCTTGAGCGGTCGCCCGTCGTCGCCCAGGGCTTCCGCGTAGGCCACGTGCAACGCGAGGCACGTTTGGCGAATCACCTCAAGGGCAATCGCGCCCGGCAAGCCCTCTTTGAACCGAAGCAGGAGCTGGTCGAGCGAGACGCCCTGGACGTGCTCCATGACGACCACGGGCCGATGCGCAATCTCCATCAGCCGTTCGACCCGAACGATGTTCGGGTGATTGATGGCCGAAAGGAGACGCGCTTCGTCTCGCGTTCGGTTCAGGATCTTCTCGTTGGTTGCGTAGGCCCCCTTCAAGATCTTGAGGGCCACCTTGCGACGCAGGGGGTCGGTCGACACCCGTGCCACGCAGACCGTGCCGAACGATCCTTCGCCGAGGATCTCGAGAATCTCGAATGGGCCGGCCGTGCGTTTCACCGCGACTCTCCCCGCCGGCCACTATACCAGCGGCCCGCGGCATGCGAGCGCCCCGATCTGGTGCAGGCGAGAAGGCCGAGTGCCAGTCCGAGATACCCCCAGGTTTCGAGGCTTAGGACACCGAACATCGAGCGATCGTCGGGCTTTCGCGCCTCTTGCAACCGGCGTTCCTTTCGGATTCCCGCCCAAAACTCCGGATCCGTTTCGTAGCCGACGGTCCAGAACCCGACCCCGGCCCAGGTGGTTTGCTGCTGAACCCTCTGCATACGCTTGCGAACCGTGCCCAGGTCGCCGTACCAAAGCTGGTGACCATCGCGGAACCGTCGCCGGCTCCAGGAGTCGGGTTCGAGCGACCCGAGGCCCCACCCCGGAGCGGCATCGAACGTGAAGCTTCGGCCTCGCCCGGTCGCTTTTGCCGGTACGGTATCCGCGTTCACAGGCCATTGACGGCCGTAGAGGGGAAGGCCCAACAGAAGACGATCGGGATTTGCGCCCGTGGCCTCCACCTCCCGGATGGTACGCCCGATGGAGTGGGCGTTGACGTTCGACCACACGGTGCCTCGGCCCGCCCGTAAGGGATCCACAGGTCCTGCATGACTCGAACCATCCCAGTGGTAGTCGTAGGCCATCACATACAGGTCGGCCTGACGAGACAACTGGTGCAGGTCGAAGGCGGACCGGAAGCCTGCCGCAGGGACGGCGACGACCACCTCATCGACTTCGTCGGCGAGGCGTGCCACCAACTTCGACAAGTTTTGGCGCTGACCTCGCGGAACGCCCTCAAAGTCAATGTTGACCCCATGCGCCTTGGTCTTCCGGACCCACGTCCTAAGTTCGTCCACCAGAGTGGCGCGAGCCTGGTTCGAGCCCAACAGGCTGGCCAGAGTGCGCCGGTCGAAGTTGGCGACGGCCAGGTGGAGTCGGGTTCCCGTTCGTGCACCCTGGGCGACGAGCTTCGGGGCTTGTCTCCAGCGCTCCGTTGCATGCAAATGCCCCTGGCCATCCACTTCTGCCGCAAACAAGGCGAGGTGGGTCAGTGCCCTCAACTCGACCGTGAGGTCTCGGTCGGCTTGCCAGTGACCCAGGTAGCCGTATGTCTTGAGCGTCGGTCCCGACTCGAGCGCATCCACGGGTGGGCCGTCCGACGGTCGATCGTGCGGAGCCACGGTTCGCGGCGGATTTGCGAGCAGATTTGCGTGAGGAGACGGAGAAACGTCCTCTCTCGGCCCCCCAAAGGGCATTGCGACGGCCAGGGATGCAAGGTGCCAAACCATGACGGGTCCTTCAGGCTTGGGACACGAAGCGAGCCAACGCGAGACCCAAGCTGGCGCCCAGTACTCCGATGATCGTGTTGAAGGCCACGTTTCCGATGGCCCCAATCGCGTCTCCACTGTTCGCGAGCACGACGGTCTCGACGCTGTAGGTCGAAAACGTGGTGAACGCTCCGAGGAGGCCGGTTCCGACGAAGGTGCGAACTTCGGGGGACACCAAGGGCCCGAGTCCTGCCACAAACCCCAGCACGAACGAACCCACGACGTTCACAAACGCTGTAGAAATGGGCCAAGAGGCATCAAACCACTGGGCGGCGGCGAGTCCTGCCCCGTAGCGAAGGACGGCCCCGAGGGCTCCGCCTGCTGCAACGAGAAGCCAAGCGTATCCCACGTCTCTCCTCCACACCGACGATCGGGGCGGACCTGATCCGCCGAGCCTGCAATATCGCCTCTTTGGGACCCGTAGGCATGATGTCGGACCCGCCACGGTGCGGTCCGGTGAGGTATCGTGAGACGAAAGGCCCATGAACGCCGTCTGGGCTTTGGATTTTCCGCCCTGGGCTCACGCTTGCCGCGCTGTCGGCGCGGCGCTACGGAACCGACTGACGATGGAGCGCACGAATGGGGTTTTTCGACCGCCTGGCCAATATCTGGAGAGGCTTCCTGAGCCTCTGGGTTTCCGACATCGAAAGTCGGAATCCCGAGGCGGTGTATGAAGCCGCCATTGACGAACGGGTCCGCAAGCACCGCGAACTCAAGAAAGCGGTGAGCGGGATCGTGTACTTGCGAAACAAGCTCTCGACCGAGCTTGAGGGCAAGGAGCGCGACCTGAAGGACGTGATGACGCAGCTGCCCGTCGCCATCGAAGAGGGTGAGGATGAGGTTGCGTTGGTGCTCATCCAGAAGAAGGACGAGCTGACGTCACAGATTGAGACGCTTTCCGAAGAGCTGAAGAAAGTCAGTGATCAGGCTGAAGAAGCGAAGGCGGGTTTGCTTTCGTTCCAGGCTGAAATCGAAAAGCTCAAGCGCGAAAAGGAGCAGATGGTCGCCAAGAAGGCCAATGCCGAAGCGCGCATTCAGATCCAGGAAACCCTCGATGGTCTGTCGACCGACGCCGACGTCAAGGCGCTCGACAATGTCCGCGAGCACATCAGCAAGCTGCAGGCCGAAGCCGACATTGGCTCCGAGATCCAGGGGGATTCGCTCGATGCGAAGCTCCAGAAGATCAAGGAAAAGGCTGCCAATCACTCCGCAAAGTCGCAGCTTGAAGAGATGAAAAAGCAGATGGCGGCGCGCCAGCAGGTCGCGACCGAGGGCGTGAAGAAGACCATCTGAGACGAGCGACGGCCACCCGGGCGTTACGGAGCAGAGCATGGAACGCATCGAGATCCCGGGTGGCGCCAGCTACTCACCGGTTGCCCTTACGGACGTCATCGTGGGGGCGCCGCTCGCGTCCCGGCTTTTGCTTGGAGCGGCGGGTCCTGGCCAGCTCGTCTCCAATGTGGCGCTTGGGCTCTACGCCACCAGTTCAGCGGTCGACTGGGCATCTCGCTGGGGCGTACGTCCTGTGGATTTCAAGGCGACCTACGACGCCGATGTCGATTCGCTCGAAGAGATGCCCGAAGAAGCTCGAGAGTGGGAGGTTCGCCTCCTCGCCTCGGCGATGAACGAGGACTACACCGAGGAAGCGCCCGAGCGTAAAGACCTCGCGAAGCTCGTGAATCAAGTGCTGACGGACTACATCGCTTCGATCACCCAGCAAGAGGTGGTGACGAGCAGCGAGATTCGTAGCTTCACCATCGCAAAGCTCGTGTTTCCGTTCGCACAGGGCACGTGCGACATGATCAGTGGCGATATCGCGATTTTCAATGACAGCGGTGTGTTCCTGCCGCACATCATCGCGCACGAGTTTTGCCACCGAAAAGGCTACATGAAGGAGCTGCACGCGCAGGTCCTGGCCTATCTAGCGCTTCGTACTTCCGACCATCCCTTGCTTGTCCAGTCTGCGCGGGCCGAACGACTCCATCGTCACCTCGCGGTGCTCGCTGACAACGACCCGGTCCGGTTCCTGGGGCTGCTCGAGACCGCCTGCCTTCGCAAGGAACTGCATCGCGCGTTTTCGCAGCTTCGTCCTGACGGCAAGCCTCCTGGCATGATCTCGAACGCCATGCGGGCGATGTACGACTGGCGCATGCGGTTGTCGGGTCAGAATGGACTTTCGGACTACGACGAGGGGTTCACAAACTTCCTTTGGACGTTTGGCCGCAGTACGCGCGCCGACGCCGACGTCGCCCAGGCCGTCGTCTGATGGACTTGCCAGACCGCGATACTGCGTCTGAGCACGCCTTCGTCGCGTGGGCCCGTGACCTTGACGAGACCGAGCCTCTTATCGAGGCGATCGAAGCGGCCATGGAGGCGCGACGTCCCCGGCTTGCCGCTCGGCTGGTGGGCTTGGTGGAAGACTTCGTGGAGATTGAGCCTGGCAGTGCCCTCGATCGAGCCCGTGGGGCGGCGCAGTTTCTCCTCCTCGAGCCTGAAGCCACCCACGCGGTGGACGACCTCGAAAACGCTTGGCGTGACGCGCGAACGCGACGGATTTGGCGCATGCGCCGTCGCATTCGTCAGCGGCTCACCGGGTCGAACGAGCGTATGGGTCGGTGGGATTCGCGTCGCCGGCGGAGGTGACAGCGGGTCGCCCTCATTTGGGGTAGACCGTGCCCATGGACCTCCTCCGTAAGGCCTGGCAAACCGTGCAAGGCTGGTCGCGGCGCGATTCCGCGCACGTTGTCGTGCTGTCGTTCATCGTGACGGCCGCCATCATTCACCAGTCCGTGTTGTGGTTCTGGTACATCGAAGATGCTGCCATCACCTTTGCCTACGCCAAACATGTGGCGATGGGCGAAGGGCTGGTGCCGTTCATTGGGGGCGAGCGCGTCGAGGGCTATTCGAATCCGGCCTGGACGTTCTTCTTGGTCCCGTTTTCGTTCGTGGGCTTCGACCTGCACGCCCTGGCCCGATGGCTGCAGGTCATCCTGCTCATTCCTACGTTTGGGGCCACCTACCTTGCCGCCCGCGAAACGTTCGAGGGCACGAGCTTTGGGCCGGTCACGTCCGAGCTGCCCCTGGTTGCGCCCGCGGTGCTTGCGGCGAGTGCGCAGTTTGCGGTGTGGACAGGGTCTGGCCTCGAGATGGCCCTCATGAACCTGTTCATGGCGGTGGCGATTTGGCGGTCGCTCGTCGAACTCCGCACCGGCGCCTTCCCGTGGTCCGCGCTCTGGTGGTTAGGGGTCACCCTCTCGCGCCCCGAAGCGATTCTCTACGCGGCGGTGGGTGGGTTCTGCGCCATGGTGGGCCACCTGAAAGCAGGCCGAGGGTCCCTACCGACCGTCAAATGGCTG
>JBCCQY010000182.1:0-17935 GCA_039208735.1 Myxococcota bacterium
CCGGTCAAACCACTCCACCGAAAAAAGGCCCGCGCCGCAAAAGGAAAGCCTCGGCGGGGTTGACGGGTCCGGGTGGCTTGTTACGAGTCGCCTACTGTGCGGGGTGGAGCAGCCAGGTAGCTCGTCGGGCTCATAACCCGAAGGTCGCAGGTTCAAATCCTGTCCCCGCAATCTATAAACGCGAAAGGCCCGCTTCTACGCGAAGCGGGCCTTTCGTTTCTTTCAAGATTCGCGTCAGAGCGAAGGCACGCCCGTCGTTGCGCCTTGCTCTTTGGCGATGTCACTGTCGACCCGTCCGTCGAGCAGCCCCACGAGTCGCTTCGCGTATTTCATCACGCGTGGGTCGTGGGTTGAGAAAAGGAAGGTCACTCCTTGCTCTCGGTTGAGGGTGGCCATGATCTCGAGCAGGGTTTCGGCCGTCTTGGAATCCACGTTGGCCGTGGGCTCATCGGCGAGCACCACCGCGGGCTCGGCCGCGATGGCCCGGGCAATCGCCACGCGCTGCTGCTGGCCCCCCGAAAGCTCATGGGGGCGTCGGTGCTCCATGCCTCCAAGTCCCACGTCTTTGAGGAGCTGCATGACCCGACTCTCGCGTTCGCGCTGGGAGACGCCCTGCAAGGCGAGAACCGCTTCGGCATTCTCGAACGCTGTGAGCACGGGAATCAGGTTGTAGGCCTGGAAGACAAAGCCGATGCGGTCGCGCCGGAGGGCGGAAAGCTCCCGACGCGAAAACGAAGAGAGGTTTCGCCCTTCGATCTCGACGCGGCCTCGAGTAGGCACATCGAGGGCGCCGATCAAGTTGAGGGCGGTCGTCTTCCCGGAACCGCTGGGCCCCCAGAGCGCTACGAATTCACCGGGTTCGATGGTGAGATCCATAGTGTCGAGCGCTGTCGTTTCGATGGCGCCTTGCTGGTAGATCTTGGTGACCTGCTCGAATTGTACGATGGGACTCGACATGCGCTACACCAGGTTGATGGACTCGACGGGTTTCACGCGACCCGCCTGAATGGCCGGGAGGATCCCGGCGAGTAGCGTGGCGGCGACGATGGCCACCGCGATGGCAAGGGCATTCTCGGGGAAGATGCCAATCCGGAGGATTGGATCCATTCCCACCCCGCCAATGTCGATGCCCCCTTGCTGGGCATACACCTCGGTCATGTCGATGCCCTGACCATGCAGGAACGAGTAGGGCAGCGCGGTGACCAAGATGGCGCCCACCAAGCCAAGGCCGGCCAAAAATGTACTTTCGAGCATCACCAGGCGGAAGAGCTGAGAGGGGGCGTACCCAAGGGCGAGCAGAATGCCGAACTCTCGCCGACGCTCCAAAACGCTCATGAACAGGGTGCTGAAGATCCCGGCGGCGACCAACAGCCCGATGACGACCTCAAACACGCGTCCACCACCGATCTTCATTGCGACAAACGCCTGGATCTCGGGTTGCAATTGGTCCCACGTCAATACGGACGTGTCTTCTCCGACCAGGCCCTCGAGGGCTTCGGCAACCCGTCCACTGCGCCGTCCGTCGTCGAGAAACACCGCGACTTGGGTGCTCTCATCGCCTTCGAAGCCGACCACGCGCCTCACGGTACCGATCGGCAGCAAAGCCAGCGCGGCATCGGTACTTGCCGCTCCGGTTTCGACGATGCCAGACAAGCGTTCCATGCCGGATACGATCTCACCCGACTTGTCGGTCAAGGTGAAAACCACCTTGTCGCCGAGTTCAGCGCCGAGGTTGCGGGCCAGACCCGAGCCCAAGATGATGCCTCGGTCCTTGGCGGTCTTGAAGTTCTCGCCTTCGATGAGGCCCTGGGTGAATTCGAACGTGGCTTCGGTTTCGCGTTCGGGGTCGTAGCCAATGAAAAAGGCCCCAAAGCTGTCGCGGGACGTCGACAACATCGCTTGGCCCGAAGTTCGGTCGACCACTTGGATCACATGGCGCTGCTGTGTAGCGGCTTGCCGCGTGTGCTCAGCGACCGCAACGGTGTGCGTCAGGATGGGCCGGTCGCGGTAGTCGGGATGCTGGATCGTGACGTGGCCGGCTCCAAACTTGGCCGCGTTGTCGATGAAGTCCGAAAACGACTGATCTTGCATCGCCGTCATCAGGACGGCCAGGCAGCCGCCAAATGCGATCGACGCCAGGGTCAGCAGGGTGCGGCGGGGCTGACGCCAGAGGTTTCGCCAGGCCATCGCGACGAGCTTGGGCCCATTCATCGCGCTCTCCCTTTCATTGATGCTGCATGGCGGCCAGCGGAGAGATGGTCGCGGCCTTGATGGCCGGCCAAAGCACCGCTCCAACCGTGATGATGTAGAGCATGAGGATCGGAGCGATGAGGCCAGCGGGCGTGTAGTAGCCCTGCCACACCGCGGGCATGGTCATTCCTGCCACCTGCATGCCGCCCAGCGAGCCGATGTTGACGCCTACGGTCTGGAGATAGGCCATGCCGGGCAGGGCAAGCAAGACGCCAAGTACGGTGGCTACGGTGGCTTGGATGAGCCCTTCGAACACCATCATGACGAGCACTTGCCAAGGTCCGTAGCCGATCGCTTTCATGACCCCAAGCTCGCGGATGCGCTCGAATACGGCCATGAGCATCGCGTTCAAGATCAGGATGGCGACGGCCACGTAGATGATGAAGTAGAGGATCACGACGATGCTCGCCGCCGAGTCGATGTACTGGGCAAGCATGGGGTTGACGGCCTTCCAGGTCTTGACCTGCACGGCCTCGCCCGTAGGCAACGCGGTCTCGATTTGCGCTTGGGCCTTGAGGAGACCGAGGTTGCGCGGGGTGCGGACGAGCACTTTGTGGGCTCCGCCGTCGAACACCATGAGGTCGCGAAACGCGCCTTCGGTCATCAGCAGCCCACCCCGGTCGAGACCGGCCGCGACCGAGAACAGAATGCCTCGCACCCGGAAAAGCGCGTTGGCCACGCTCCCGTCGGCCCCTTGGCTTAGCACCAGGACCTCGTCGCCGAGTTCGAGTTCGAGGATGCGCGCCAGCCCTCGTCCCACCACGACGCCTTCGGGATCTGCGGCATCGAGCCATTCCCCCTGGGCGATGGCGTCATTGAGGTCCATGGTCGCAGCGTCTCGTTCAGGCTCAATGCCCACGAACGAGGCGCCTGCGGAAAGCTCGCCCGAAGCGGCCAAGCCTCCCGCGAAGAACCGCCCCGTGGCTTGGAATCCCTCCCCCTCGAGCGTCGAGATGTAGTCCGCCGAATCTGGCATGTGCTCGTAGAGGCTCGGACGCGTGGGATAGTCCGGATCCACCAGCTGAAGATCGCCAAGCTCGTACGCGACGGCATCTTCTTCCATGCCGTAGACGAGCCCCTCCACGAGGCCGGCGTACAACAGCTCAACCACCAAGGCCAGGACCATGGCCACGAGTGTGATGGCCGTGCGACGTGACTGTCGCCAGACATTTCGCCAGGCCAACTTCAACAAGTTCATGACGCTCTCCTGGAGCGCAGTGCAGTAAGCAAGCAGGCCAGCGCAAGAATGCCGGTCCCCCGTGGCGCGGTTGAGCATCCCCGAGGGGCGGAGGCCTTGGGCACCTCGACACAGGTCGCATCGAGTTTCGCCTCGGTGCCCGCCACGATGAGCCTCGCCCCTTCTCCGGGCCCCCGACGGACCCACAAGGTGCCGGTCCAGGGGTCCTCGGTCGCGGTGACGAGCCGCTCTCCATCTTCGTTGACCGTGACAAGGGCCGATCGCGTACCCGGTACCCCTGCGCAATGAATTCCGAGCGAGTTTTCGGTCTCTGACGCGGAAATGTCGAAGTACGCCGCCGTGAATCGACGCTCGTCGTGCTCGATCCGCACCGTGTCTTCAAACATGCGCGTAGGCACGCTTACGTCGGCCACACAGGGAAGCGGCTCATCAAGGTAGTGCTGGCCGTCATCGTTAGCGCACGCAAAGCGATTGTGGACGGCATACTGCAGGAAGACCTCGTCGAGCGACTCGCCAAACGCGTCCTGGGCGGCCTCCTCCATCGCGTTTGCCCAGTGGTCGTCGCCTTGCAGGGCCTCCCACAATCCCACGAGGCGCTCGGGGTCGTACCCTGTGTACTCGGCCCAAAACTTCGACCAAAGGAACGTCGCATAGGGGCTCTGGTCATTGCCAAGCCGACGTTCGGGCTCGCTTAGCCGGCTCGCCCACAACGTGGCCGCCGCTGCCTCAAGGACCGGGTCGTCTCCTGCGTGACTGTACTGCTCGTAGGTGGCTCCAGACTCGTAGAGCCACGATGGCAGGTTCGTGCGGTACCGGAACTGGATGCAATGATGCAGCTCATGCCGAGCCACGGACGCGATGACGCCCCCGAGCGGGGGCAGCTTGGGGTCGAGCCGAATATAGCAGCTCGAATCGTTGTTTCCTACATCGACGGGGTTCGCGTACCCGTTGGCATCGAGTTCGAGGATGTAGACGTCGATCGCATCATTGCCCCCTTCTCCGTTGTCGGGCAGGGGGCGGGGCCAGCCCTCCTCCTCGAAGATGGCCTGACCTTCGACAAGGCCTCTCTGGACCTCGGAAAGGTAGCTCTCGTCCACCGCATCGGGGCCTTCGGCCGTGTAGTGGATGCGAAATCCGTCGAGATCCTGGGTCAACTCGGGCCCAGACAGCACCGGTCGGCCCAACGAGCTTCGAAAGAGCGGCGGGACGGTGGCGATGACGACGACAAGGGGAAGCATCGCGTGAGGGTACCTTACCCGACGGTGCGAGGTCCGAAGTTGATCCAATTGAAGGGATTCAACCGCCCGAGCACACGCTTCCACCAGGCCTTGCGACGCCGGTACGGGTGAAGCAATTCGGCGAGTCCGGGGGCGGCGCGCGTCTGGATCCACACCCGCCCTTGGCCGGTGAATTGCATCACGATGCCTTCGCCCGACCGCAACAGCGAGTTGAGGTTGCCGACGGGCTTTGGAAACCAAGACAAGGAGTCGTCGAAGGCCACCACATGCGAGGTGTCGATGATCACGGTGCCTTGCACCTGCACCGGATGAATGGCTCCGTAGCTCGAGAGAAACAGGTCGCCGTCGCCCTGGCAGCGGAGCATCACCAGGCCCTCACCGCCGACCAAGCTACGCCATCCGCCCCACTTGGCGTCCACGGTGATGCCCGGGGTGCAGGCGACGTACGCTCCCCGCTGAACCACCAACGCATTGCCGGTGAGACCGACATGAACGAGGTCGCCGGGCTGGGCCGGGGCGATGTCGATGCGCTGACCGGGCCGTGTCGCGGTGTAGGTGTTGAGGAACATGGATTCGCCCGAAAGTCGGCGCTGCAACGCTCCCCAAGGGCCACCTTGCAGCGACGTGTCGAGCAGGATGCCGGACGACATCCCCATCATGGCACCTGCTTCGGTCACCACAGCGTCACCGGGCTTCAGCGTGACGTGCAACGACGCGTAGTTCGGCCGGTTGCGGATTTCGTACTTCACGCCTACCTCCGCCGACGGGGCAGCATTGGACCGATGATGCGGCCATAGGCTTTGGGATTGTGGCTCTGCAGCCACAGCCGGCCCTGACCGTGAAACTCGACGACGAACCCTTCGCCTCCGAACGCTCGAAACCACGGGCTCCGAGCAAAGCGACGGACCTCGAACGACAGGGTGTCTTCAAAGGCCACCACGTGGCCCGCGTCGACCACCCAGGCTTCGTCCACCTGGATCTCCCGGATGTAACCGAAGGTCGAGAACGCAAGCAGGCCTTCGCCCGTGGCGCGGACCATGAACATGCCGTCGCCCCGAAGGAAGGCCTCGGTACCGCCCCACTCGTTGTCGAGGCCGATGCTCGATGCACTGCACAGAAACGAAGTGGACTGCAACACGAGCCCCGTCTCTTCAACGAGTCGGTGCACGACGACGTCACCGGGCGACTTCGGCGCGAATGTGACCGAACCCGGGTAGCTTGCCGCTTCAAACTTGTTCTGGTAAATCGCCGTGTTTCGAAAGAGCTGCCCGAAGCTGCGGAAGAACCAGGGCAAACACCCGTATCGGGGCAGCTGGGGTTCAGGCGAGGTCGCGGACGTCGAGATGGTGACGTGGGTGTCTTTCGACACCATGGCCCCCCCCTCGGCGATGACCGCCTCTCCGGCATCGAGCAGGACGGTCGCCAGCGCGTAGGCCGGACGATGTTGAACGTCGATCTTCACAGCCCCTCCGGCTCAGCGCTCGAGGTAGGGTTCGAGCCAGTCGACGAACATGGGCACGTCGCGGGTCTGCATCCAGATCTTGCCCCGACCCCGGAAACGGATGACCAGCCCTTCGCCCGAAAACACAGTTTGGAAGAGTCCGCCGACCCCTTCGAGGCTGTACTTGAGCCCCTGGGTGAAGGCGACGACGTGGCCCGTGTCGACAATGTAGGCCCCGTCTACCTCGACTTCTTCGATGGCCCCGTAGGCGTTGACCAGCAGGTCACCCGGGCCTCTCGCACGCAGGAAGAACGCGCTTTCTCCGCCAAAGTACATCGCAAGGCCCGCCCAGCGAACGCCCACTCGGACTTCCGGTGAACTCGCGAGGTAGGACTCGGCCTGGATGAGAACCGGCGTGCGGTCATCGAGTGGAATGTGGGTGACATCGCCCACGATTACCGGAGCCAGCACCACTTCCGACGGGCTGTTTTCAGGGGCCGTGAACTCGTTCACAAAGAGGCTTTCACCTGCAAGAATCCGACGGAAGAACGCCGTGATGGCTGCGGAAATCCAACGGAAGAAGCCGCCTCGAGCGCCGGCAAACGTCAACCGAACGTCGGTGTCGCGGCTCATGGCGACCATCGCGCCGGCTTCCGCGGTGAACGAAGCCCCCGGCGGCAGTCGCACGACCGCGGTGCCGAACGATGGCCGACCTTCGATGCGAACGTCGGGCCCACCGCCCATCCCGATGTCCCCGTCGACGGGCACCGGGGATGCATCCGTGGCGGCGGCGGGTATCGTCGGAACGGGCGAGACGTCCGACTCCACCTGAGCTTCGCCTCCCGCACCCGATGCCATGTGGCCTCCCTCGCATTTCGCTGGGGCCACTTAATCGCTGGTCAGCGTCCTGTGGACCAGGAACCCCCAGGTTCGGCAGAAAACGAGTTTCCGTCGTATAGATATCGTTGGTACTCGGTTACGACGTTGTCCTGGACGTCGTAGACGACCATAGCCGCCGCCCGTCGTTGGTCAGGGAGGTACGCTTGCCCCGAGGTCCCTGCGTTGCACACAGGAATTTCGTGCCCGTCTGACAGTTTCAGCATCGCCTTGAATCCGTGGTGAACGTGTCCACACGCGATGAAGGCGGGCCGCTTGGGAGCTTTGTCGAGGACGGCGATGAGATCGGCGGCGTTGAGCAACCCATGGCGAGATCCGTCATACCGATTTCCGCGCCGATCGATGACCGGGTAGTGAATCGCCAGCCCGACGCTGCGGTCGGTCAGCGCGTCCTCCGCCAGCATGGTCGCAAGGGCTTGCAGCTGAGACTCGGGAAGTCGCCCGCTGCTGCCCAGGGTCAACGGCCGGTTGGGGTCAAGCCCGATGAGGGTGAGCGGTCCCTCGTCCATGCGACCGATACCCGAGGGCAGACGGCCCATCCAGGGGCCAAACCATCGCTCCATGGCACGACTGCGCTGGCTGTGGGGCGTGTAGACGTCGTGGTTGCCCGGAATCACGAACACGGGCCGGTTCGAAAGCAAGGGTTCGAGATCATCGCGGGCCATTTCGAACTCAGCTTCGAGAGCCTGCGAGGTGAGATCCCCTGTGATGAGCACGACGTCGGGCTCGAGGGTCCCGATGTGGGCAACCAACTGCTGCTGAACGTCGCGCGAAAACTGATGCCGGCGTCCCATCAGATAAAGGTTGGCCGTGCCGAGCCATCGCTTGAAGGTGAACTCGTTCAACCGAGGGGGCGCGAACCAGTGAATGTCTGTGGCGTGGGCGATGCGCATGGCGTTCGCTAACGCGCTCTCCGTGGAAGCAACGCTACGCCGGTCGCTCCGAATCCGGCGACCATCAGCACGGCGACCAAGAACATCACCGTCAAGGGCGCTTCGGCAGGGGCCACGCGTATCCGAAGGGGCTCTTCCCCCACTTGCAGTTCGGCCACGCCTGGGGTGCTGGGCGTCCATCGAATGCGGCCGCGACCATCGGTGATGCCGATGGCGACCTCGCGCTCCGTGGTGAGTTCCGGCCCGTGAAACACCCGCACCGTTTCGCCGGAGCGTGGTTCTCCAAAGGGGTCCGTCACCGTGATGACCACTTCGTCCCCGACCTGAGGCGGGGCTTCGAGGGTGATGGAGGCCGAAGCGGTGGCGAGCAACCAGATCATGTGCGGATCTCCGCGCGACGACGCACCAAACCTGTGGCCACAAACCAAAAGGCGGCCACGATCGAAATCGCAAGAGCCGATGCGTCGAGCAGGGTGGCGAGGTGCATCTCGGCGAAACCAAGCCCGGCCGTGATGGTTGCGATGCCTGCGGCTCCGGCCACAATCCAACGGTCTGTGCCCTGAAGCCGGATGGCGTCGATCGCGAGGAGCGTCGCCAAGCCAAGCGGTAGCACGCCGGTCGCGAGGACCGAAAGGACGCCCGACGCGGGGCCGGCAAACCAGCCGGTCAGCACCAGGCCAGCGAACGCGCGGGGGACTGGGCTCATGAACCGCGATGACCCGCGCAGCCAGTGGGTGGCGGCGGCTACCAGAGCCATCCCCAGCGCTCCCGCGATGACGGGCTCCGCTACCGGAAAGGTCAGGCCTTCTTCGTACCGGTAGGCCGTCCAAATCACCGCGCCGAGCGTGCCGAGCAGTGCGGGTCCCACGGTGGCCCACCCCGCGCGGCGTGTGCCGGGTTGCCGATCGGGCGTGCCCAGGCCTAGGCCCCCCATCCACAATCCGGCCACCAGGGCTGGCGCAAGCACGTCGGTCGTGAGGCCCCATTGCGGAACCAATGCCGTCAAAGGCAGCGGGCCCCGCAAGAGTCCAACGGTCGCAAGCCCACCAAGGGCCAGAACCGCTGACAGTCCGAGGAGGGTGGGGGTTCGGGCGTCCCGATCCATCAACCACAGCGCAAGCAACCACCCGGCGAAGGTGACCGGTACGGCCTTCACAAGGGGCAGCGTCCCGAGTGCCGTAGCGGCGCCTCCCGCAAGGACGGCCAAGAGGAGCAAGTCTTGCAACCCAGCGTGCAAAACGGCGAGCGGCCCTTCAGGCAACGCGGGCGCCCGCCGCAAGGCCTGAACGGTGGGGCCTGCCACAAGAAGGCCCGCCGCTACAGCCACGAGCAACGTGACCAATCCGGCGGTCGACAACGTCGGAGGGACGACCGCGAGGGGTACAACCAGGGCGAGGGCTACGCGATCAAGCCCCACGGCTCCCGGTCCCTCGAAGAGGCGTTCGATCATGAGACGCGCGTAACGTGCATCAGCGCGCGCGGTGGGGCATCCCTCGTACCGGGACGGAAGTATGCAAAACCACACTCGAGTCTAGCCGATCGAGCTGGAACCGGATTTCCTCGTCCGCCACGATCTCGCAGTACCGTCCAATGACGCCGAGAATCTCGTCTTTCATGGCCTGCATCTGCGCGGGCGTGAGGTTGATCTGATCGTGGATCAAGACGACCTTGAGTCGCTGCTTCGCTTCGTCTTTGCTGGCGATGACGTCGCGGCTCCCGCCCATCGCCGTCGAGAGCTTCGCGATGAGCCCCATCATCAGATGGCCTCCCGCGTGGTGGGCTGCAGGCCGATCCAGCGACGGACGGTCGCCCAGACCCCGCCTTGATGGTCCATGTCGGGAATGGGCACGTCGAGGCCCATGACGCGATCGGTGATGCGACGGTACGCCTGACCCACGGGCGACTTCTCCTCGAAAACCACGGGCATCCCGCGGTTAGTACTTACGATGATGTCGCCGTGGTCCGGCACGATCCCGATCAACGGGATGGCCAGGATCTCGAGGATGTCATCGCGGTTCATCATGTCGCCCTGCTCGACCATCGAGGACTTGTACCGGTTGATGATGAGGCTCGGCTCCGGCAGCTCATGGGCTTCGACGAGGCCAATGATGCGGTCGGCGTCCCGGATCGCCGACACTTCTGGCGTGGTCACGATGAGCGCCCGATCCGCGCCAGCGATGCTGTTGAGAAACCCCTGCTCAATGCCCGCGGGGCAGTCGATGATGACGTAGTCGTGGAATTCCTTCAGCTCTGAAACGATCCTTTGCATGTCGGCGGGGTTGATCGACTGCTTGTCGCGGGTCTGCGCGGCGGGCAGCAGGTAAAGACCCTCCACCCGTTTGTCGCGGATCAGGGCCTGCTTGAGCCTGCATTCCCCTTCGATGACCTGGACCAGGTCATAGACGATGCGGTTCTCAAGCCCCATCACAACGTCGAGGTTTCGCAGACCGATGTCCGCATCGACCACGGCGACGGTTTTGCCCGCGAGCGCGATTCCGGCGGCCAGATTGGCCGAGGTGGTCGTTTTTCCAACGCCCCCCTTTCCGGATGTCACGACGATGCACTCTGCCATGTGTTCTCCAAGTAGGACCGCTGGGTCCGGTCCTCGAAGCGTGGTTCAACGCGGAATGCGGCCTTCGTAGGGGCGCACGCGGATAGTCTGATCCGAGACGGTGGCGAGCATGGGGCTCGCATGGCCTGCGGGGGGAGTGGGTTCGACCGACAGGTGCCGGCCGATTCGAAGCTGGGTGGGCCGCATTGAGAACGCGACGATGAAGGCGGACTCATCACCATGGGCGCCGGCATGGGCGACCCCTTTCAAAGCCCCAAGCACCACGACATGGCCCGTGGCGACGACTTGGGCCCCCGGATTGACATCGCCGTAGACGTAGACGTGTCCGTCGAAACGAACTTGCGAGCCCGATCGGAGGGTCCGAAACACGGGTAGCGCAGGACGTGAGCCGTCGGAGGGGTCGTGGATGGGTACAGGACCCAACTCGCCCAACTGGCGCTCTCGCACATCCGGAGGCTCCACCGCCACGGCCTGCAGTCCGGGCTCGTCATCAGATGCCCATCGGTCGAACGCGGTGTCTGCTCCGCTGTCATCCACGTGCGTGTCGTCGTGGAAGAACAACTTCAACTTCAACTCGCGCTGGGCAAAGCGCACCACGTTCTCGTGCGACAGGTACAGGCCCGTCACCGTGATGCCGAACTCTTCTTCGAGCCCGTGCACGAGCCTGCGGACGTCGAACAGGACGAGGTCTCGATCGCCCATGTCGAGCCGTGCGGTGCGCCCCCCGATCGTATCGAGTTGGGGTGGAATGACACTACGCAGCCAGCGTCGCATGGGTTCGAAGGCCAGCCGATCCGGTAGCTTGAGGACCGGCACAGGACCGTCAAACCAGACGGTCAGCGAAGGAGGTGGAGTGACCGCAGCCGAGGTGGGCATGATGGGCTCATGGGCAGAGGGTCGAAAATACGAGCGGAGATGGCCTCCGCCCCTCGATCGCCTACCTCAGTCTTTGAGCTTCATCGAAGACAATCCACTCTGAATCCACCATACGGGTCAGAGTTGAGTGTCTTTTCCCTGCGGGCAAACCGGAAAACCACTCACTACGCTTCGGGCGGTTTCACAAGGTTTCAACTGGAAATGCGAATGATTGCGTACAATCAGTAGTACGCGACGATTTCCGGCAGCTGAGTGACAACTTCAAGGTCACCAAACTGATCCTCAACCACGAAGTCTACCGAATAATCCGCGTAGAAATCGGGAATCAGATTCGTGGATCGCACGAACCACTCGGACTCGAAGTCAAATGCGCCCCCAGGGGTGGCGAACAAATCGAAGCGGTCAACGATCTGGCCCGTGTAGTCATCGAACACTTCGGCAGACACGAACAGCGGATCGCCGTCAGCGTCGAACGCATCGGCGCGGAACAAGATCGTGTCGTAAAAGGGATCGGCGTCCAAGAAGATCGCGCTGTCCACCGCCAGGAAGCTGGGGGGCACGTTGATGCGGCCGCCACCACCACCGCCAACCACGACGCCTGCGGGGTCGTCGTAGATGATGCAACCAGTGGCAAGGGCAGAGACCGAGAGCAGAAGCAGGGCGATGCGCATTGGTGCGGCTCCTCGATTCGTGTGACCAGTGGACGCACCCGTTTGTGGATTCATTCACTGGCCAAAGACGATCTGGTTGAAATTTCTCTCTCTCCTCCGGCGGCCGCTTCGATTCGCGGGGGCCATCCTTGGTTGTTTCGAGGATCGATGCCGGTGGTACCGGCGGGTCGAATCGTGAGGTTGCGCGCTCCCGAAGGCGACGTGGTGGGATGGGGACTCGCTGACGAAGGCGCCATCGCGGTGCGCGTCTTGGGACGGGACGAGCCGCGAGGGGTACCCGGCTTGCTTCGGGATCGGATCACTCGCGCCGATGCGGTTCGGGTAAGGCTTGTCGGACCCAACACCGATGCCTACCGGGTGGTGTCGGGCCCCGGAGACGGGCTGCCCGGGCTTGTCGTCGATCGGTACGGTGGCGTTGCGGTGCTGCGTCTCTACGCCAGCGCCTGGGTGCCCTACCTCGACGACATCGTCGCAGTCCTAAAGGGGTTGCCCTGGGTCGAAAGTGTGTTTCGTCGCTATGGGGTGGGCCGGGTCGATGAGCGCGATGGCGGAGAGACCTTGGTGGGTCCTGAGGTGGGAGACCATCTTGTGGTGCACGAAGACGGCATGGCGCTCATCGCACGGCCCCACTCCGGTCAAAAAACCGGGTTGTTTCTCGACCAAAGAGAGCATCGGTCATTGGTCGGGCGCTGGGCCGCGGGACGTCTGGTGGTGAATCTCTTCGCCTACACCGGAGGGTTTTCGGTGGCTGCGGCGCGTGGCGGGGCCGCTCGCGTGACCACGGTGGATGTGGCTCCTGAAGCGATTGAAGACGCGAAGGAGAACTTCCGCCTCAATGGCTTTGACCCCGCAGAGCACGCTTTCGTGGTCGCGAATGTCTTCGACTGGACGCCGCAGGGACCGACGGACCTGCTCATTGTAGACCCGCCTTCACTCGCGAAAGCGAAACGAAACGAGGGGGCGGCTCGTTCGGCCTATCGTAAGCTGCATCGGCGACTTGGACCCTGGGTGGTGCGGGATGGCCTTCTTGCGACGAGCAGCTGTACGGCGCGACTGTCCATGCAGGCCTGGGCAGCGGCTGTCGAGGAGGGGCTCCGCCAAGGGGATTGGTCGTGGCATTGGCGAAGCGGGGGCCCTCCCGACCATCCCGTTGGCGCGGGGCATCCCGAGGGGCACTACCTCAAGTTTGGTCTGCTGCGCCGTCGGTGAGCCTCGCGGCAAGTGCGGTGTGCCGGTCATCCTCGTTTTGCGTGCGAACCGCTCGGGTCCATGCGCGGGGACTACCCACGATGCACAAGAAGCGTTTGGCACGAGTGGAGGCGGTGTAGAAGAGGTTCCGCTTCAACATGATGCCGTGGCTGTGGTGCAACGCAAGAACGACGGCGGGGTACTCACTGCCTTGGCTCTTGTGGACCGTCATGGCGTAGGCCAGATCCAACATGTTGAGGTCATCGCGCTCCCACCGCACTACGCGACCGTCGAAATCGATCTCAAGGGCCCCTTTATGAAGGTCGCGAATGACCCCAACGTCGCCGTTGAAGACCTCGACGTCGTAGCGGTTTTTCGTGCACAACACCCGATCGCGCACCCGATACTCCCGATCGCCTCGTTTTAGGCCTTCCGACTTCGGGTTCAAGGTGGCCTGCAGCACCCGGTTGAGTTCTTGCGTGCCGAGTGGACCTCGTCGAGTGGGAGCCAGAACCTGGACATCCCTCAAGGCCTCGAAGCCCTTCGCGGGCAGCCGTTCGGCAACGATGCGTACGATCGCGTCTCGCGCCCGTTGGGGGTCATCTCGCGCCACGCAAAACACATCGTCGGCCCCTGAGACCTCGCCTGAAATCGGGACCTCCCCGCGATGAATCCGCTGGGCGGCGTCGAGGATGCCCGAATCTTGAGCCTGTCGGTGGACGGTGGTGAGCCGAGCGACGTTGACGGCCCCCGCACTTACGATGTCGCGCAGGATTTGCCCCGGACCGACGCTGGGCAGCTGGTCCGCATCGCCCACCAACACCAATGCGAACTGCGGGCGGTCAACGGGGCACGCTTCGAGCAAGGCACACATCAATTCAAGGTCGACCATCGACGCTTCGTCGACCACCACCACATCGGCCTCGAGCGGATGGGTCACCGTGCGTTGAAACCCGCCTTCGCCCGGATTGAATTCCAGCATGCGGTGGATGGTGCTTGCGGGCAGTCCCGTGGCCTCTTCGAGCCGTCGCGCGGCTCGTCCGGTGGGGGAGGCAAGCCTCACCTGCTGACCGCGTTCGGCGAAGGCGCGCAGCATGACTTTGAGCAAGGTCGTCTTGCCGGTGCCCGGCCCTCCGGTGACGACCGAGATGCCACCCTGTAGGCCGAGTTCCACCGCCTCCCGCTGTGACGGGTCTAGCGTCACGCCTTCGTAGCGTTCGGCGTCGGCAATCGCCTTTTCGACGTCGTCCATCGGCGTTGGGGGCCGGGCCGCCAGCGCAAGGAGGTCTTGAGCAATGCGGGCTTCACCAAAGAAAAGGGCGGCTCGCCATGCGCGTTCCGGCTCATTGACCACGTGGCCCGTGCCTTCAAGGGTGGCGAGTGCCTCATCGAGGTGGTCGGTCGGAACACTGAGGTCCGCGAGAAGCCGTGCCATCTCTGTGACGGGCAAAAAGCAATGGCCTTGCTGGTCGGCCGCCTGATCGAGGACGTAGACCGCTGCGGCTCGGACGCGGGCGGGATCGTCGGCGGGCAGGCCTTGCCGCTGGGCGAGTTGGTCGGCGGTGCGGAACCCGACGCCACCGATCTGCTCGGCGAGTCGAAACGGTTGGGTGCGGACGATGTGCGCCGCCTGTTCGCCGTACCGCTCGC
Source organism: Myxococcota bacterium (assembly GCA_039208735.1). GTDB lineage: Bacteria > Myxococcota_A > UBA796 > UBA796 > DRPG01. The sequence goes on from JBCCQY010000182.1 coordinate 14,875, forward strand.
GAATGCGATCCGCGAGACGCTGCGAAAGCCCCAGCCCGCGCAGCAGCATCATCAGAGCCCGCCCCTCTTCGTCGGAGGACCAGGCATCCTGGATCGCCTCCGCACGCTGAGCCCCGATCCCATCGATCTCGAGGAGCCGTTCCGGGGATTCCCGAATGATCTTCGGCAATTCGTGCCCGTAGGCTTCGACGAGCCGTTTGGCGAGCGCCGGGCCCAATCCCTTGATCCCCGAAGAGGCGAGCCACAGTCGCATCCCGTCCAGCGTCTGAGGTGTGGATTCGAGCAATCCCACCACACGAAACTGACGACCGTGCACCGGATGGGTTTCGTAGCGGCCCTCGAGCGACACGAAGGTGCCCTCGCCTGACCCCCCGAGCGACGCGATGGGACCCACCGCGATGAGCGACATTTCCTCGACCGTCGTCACCCTGACCACCGCATACCCGGAGTTTGGGGAAGCCCAAAGGACACGGTCAAGCCGACCTTCCACCCAGATGAGGCCAGCCCCGGGGACACCGTCAGTGGGGGGACGTTCGGGGAACACGCGACTCGCTCCACGCCGATTGAAAACGGCTGTTCAGGCTAACGCGGGGAGGTGCCCTATCGTCGAGCCGATTTCTGACCGCATGGCGACGCCTCGCGTCGGTGATGCTCCATCGCAAGGACGAAGGATGGAAGTGGATCGCCAACTTGAGGTGTCGTTGGCGCGAACCACAATGTCGTTCGTCAGGCTTGGGGCTATCGGGAGTAGACCTCAAACTGTTCGGGGTGGAAATGGCCCAATGCTCGAACCACCACCTGGCGGCCGAGCTGCCCCTCGATTTGTTCGAGGTCGACGTACCGGTCGCCGTACAACAGGTCTGCTACGGCGGGGGTCGTGTTGACGTACACAGGGCTTCCGCCCTGCGACCGAGAGGCTTCCCGCTTCACCTCGCGCAAAATCTCATACGCGAGGGTGGTCTGGGACTTGACCACGCCCGTCCCAGAGCACGTCGGACAGCTCGCCGTAAGGTACCGATCGAGCCCCTCTTGCACGCGCTTCCGCGTCATTTCGACGAGGCCAAGATCTGAAATGCGGAGGACGTTGGTGCGGGCTCGGTCTGACTTCAAGGCTTCTTCGAGCGCGCGATACACCTTGTCGCGGTTTTGCTCACGGTCCATATCGATGAAGTCGATGATGATGAGACCGCCGATATTGCGAAGCCGTAGCTGGGCCACGACTTCCCTGACGGCCTCGAGGTTGATCCGCAGGGTCGTGTCTTCGAGCGACGAAGTCCCGACGTACTTGCCCGAGTTCACGTCGATGGCCATCAGTGCTTCGGTCTGGTCGATGACGAGGTAGCCGCCCGACTTCAACCAGACCTTTCGACCCATCGACCGGGCGATTTCCGCCTCTACACCGTAGGTGTCGTACACCGGTTCGGCGCCGCGGTAGAGGTGCACGCGCTCCTTCGCCGACGGCATGAAGTCGTCCATGAAGCTCTTGACCTGGTCGTAGCGGCCCGGGTCATCGATCACCATGCGGTCGACGTCTTCATCAAAGAGATCACGCACCGCTCGCAGCACGAGCCCGTACTCCGCGTGAAGGGGGGCGGGGGCCCGTCGACCCTTGCTGTGCTCCTGAATGCGGGCCCAGGTACGCTCGAGAAACGCCATGTCGGCTTTGAGGGCCGAGGTCGGGGCGCCCTCACAAACGGTGCGAACGATGTAGCCCATGCCCTTCTTGCGGTGTTTCTCTACAAAATCTCGCAGGCGGCGTCGCTCCTTGTCCTTGTCGATGCGACGGGAGATTCCCACGTGCTCCACCGTCGGCATGAAGACGAGGAATCGTCCGGGCAACGCCAAGTGTGTGGTGAGTCGCGCTCCCTTGGTTCCAATGGGGTCCTTCGCGACCTGAACCACGATTTCTTGGCCCTCGGTCAACAGGTCTTGGATGGCCGGTTGGCCGGACTTTGCGTTCGCGCGCGGTTGATCGTCCGACGCGGGAGGACCTTCCTCTCCTGTCGTCGAAAGATGGAGCAGCTCCGGGTAGATGTCGCCCACGTACAGAAAGGCGGCCCGTTCGAGTCCAATGTCGACGAATGCCGCTTGCATCCCCGGCAGGACTCGAACCACCCGCCCAAGGTACACGTTGCCTACGAATCCACGCTCATCGCCACGGTCGATTTGCAATTCAGCAAGTCGCCCGTCTTCCATCAGGGCAACCCGGACCTCCCGTCCGGTGGTGGAACAGATGATCTCGGCCGACACAATTCACTCTCCTGGCCACGAAATCCGAACGTGGGAGCGGGGCATGAAGCCCGGCCTTCGACCAACGCGGATGAGTGGCGGCAATAGAAAACCGTCGTGCGGATGCGTACGGGGGCCCAGGTCGAGGCTCGCTTACTGGCGAGTCGGTCGACTACTTTGCACCAACGACAGCGTCGGGGCCATCGTTTCCGGTGTCGCATCACGCCCACGTGACGGTCTATCGCATCGAGTTCGTCGCGGCGTCAACGATCGGGGGATGGCAGAATGACGAAGCGACACGCCACCTTGGCAACCTCATTGTCAACCGCGTCGAGCACCCGCACTCCAATCTCCACCTCGAGGGCCGTAGACCGCCCGGGATGGGCCAACTCCGTGAGGGCCTCGTCAGGGAGTTCCGCAAGGGCGGTGACATCGCCAAACGAAGCCGACACATACCGAATCGTTGTTGTGGAGCGACGGGGGGCCAGATCCGCGAGCTGGGGGTGCGTCGCCACGAGGACGCCGGCGGCGAGTTCGGCAATCGCAAAGAGTGCGGCTGAATGCAGCGCACCTGTGTGATCGAGCAACGACGGCCGGTGCGACAGGGCGATGGTGACGCGTCCCGGAGCCACTTCGGTGGGCATCGCACCCAGGGTTTGGATGAGTGGAACGGTGTACAAAGACTTCCGAAGTTCAGCGAGCATGGCCGTCTCCTGCGGCTCCTTCGGCAAGCGACGCGCGAAGCTGATGGAAAAGTGCGAGAGCCTCGCAAACAGCTCGTTACCTGGCAGGACGAAGCTGGAGCCTGAATGACGGCAACCCCTCGTACCAA
>JBCCQY010000183.1:0-17856 GCA_039208735.1 Myxococcota bacterium
ATTGTTGACCAACACGTCGATCCTGCTGAAGGCTTCGGCCACCCGTTGAATGCTCGTGGGGGTGACCACATCGAGCTCTGCCGCCACCACGTCCAACCCCGCCGCCCGCAGCGCGGCGGTGCGAGCCTCCGCATCGGAGAGGCGCCGCGCCGTTAGCACCACACGCATGCCGTGCTGCGCGAGCTGGCGTGCCACCTCGAACCCGATGCCGGTCGGGCGACCCGCCCCGGTCACCAGGGCCACCAGCTTTTCGTCATCCTCGTCGAGCATGTCACCTCCTTGTGAGACCAGTCTTGTCTCGCGAAGAGGGTGGATCAATAGTTCCAGAAGAGACAGACTGTTGATGATCATGGATACGATTCCGACGAGCGAGATGGTCGCCCTCGTGGCCGTCGTCGAAGAAGGAAGCTTCACGCGTGCGGCCGACCGCATGGGGACGCGGAAGGCTCAAGTGAGCCGTGTGATCTCCCGCCTGGAGGCCCGAATGAAGGCGCGGCTCCTCCACCGGACCACGCGATCACTTCGACTCACTGAGGTAGGTCGGGAGGTCTACGAACGGTCGAGGGCCATCCTCGCTGCGATGCGAGACACCGTCGAACGCGTGCGGGAGGCGCAGCGTTCGCCGAAGGGAACGCTCCGTGTGTCGTGTGGGGTCGAGTTCGGCCTGCTCGCGGTCCAACCGTGGGTTCGCTCCTACCTGGCCGCGTTCGCGGAGGTGGCCGTCGAAGTCCACTTCAGCCACCGTCTGGTGGACCTGATCCACGAGGGCTTCGACGTAGCGATCCGCGTCGGCCCGCTGACCGACTCCTCCCTCTCCGCACGACGGCTCGGAGAAGTGGACTACGGCCTGTTCGCGTCCCAAAGCTACGCTGACGCGAGCGGGATGCCATCCAGAGTCGAGGAGCTGGCCGACCATGCGCTGGTGCTCTCGACGCAGACTCGTGGACCCCACGGCCGATGGACCCTGTCTCGCGGAGACGAGCGAGCGAGTCTCGACCTGAATCCTCGGCTCTTGGTGACGTCGCACATGGCGGTCCGAGATGCGCTCGCTGCGGGGCTCGGGATCGGCTTACTTCCATGCTTCCAGGCCCGAGAGCTGATGCTCAAAGGCCGCCTCGTGCCGGTGTTGCCTGGGTGGGGATGGCCCCCGGTCCCCGTCCATGCGGTGTTTCCAAGCACGCGGTACCTCGCACCCGGCGTTCGAGCGTTCGTGGATACCTGTGTGGATGGGTTTCGCACGACGGTCCTGGGTTTGACTAGGCCACCCAACCCCTGACAACGCTCGGCTGCTGCAGAACTGCCTCGTCTACCTGAACACACTGATGCTGCAACGCGTGCTCGGCGAGGTCGACTGGCAGACTCGACTCACGGACCGTGACCGCTAGTGAAGGGCGCAAATTGTCTTCCGAAGGTGCACGACAAGCAATACGACACGCTCTGGAGGTGGTATGGACCAAGAAAGCCAGGCCCCGAGCCGAACTGCCCTGCTCGTCCAGCAGGCGTTGCTGTATTGCGCAACCCGGCTTTCCACCGCCCATCTCGTCCCTGACGAGGCCCGCGCCACCATCCTCGAGGTCCTCCGCAACCTTCCAGAGGGACGTCAGGCCATCCAAGAGCTTTCCCAGCGCCGATGGTTGGTGAAAGCAAAAGAGTGGGCCCTATTGCCTGGGGCGACCGTCCATCATGCTGTGCGAAAGAGGTGGATGGAGCAGGAAGTCGAGCGCGCCATTGCCAATGGAGCGACCCAGCTGCTGGTGTTGGGGGCTGGCCTCGACACGCTTGGCCTGCGCCTGGTTCGCCGACATCCCTCGCTTCGGGTGGGAGAAGTCGACCATCCTGCGAGCCACAAGCAAAAGCAACAAGCGGTCGGTGCCGAATCGGGCCTCCACCTCATGGCTTGCGATTTTTCACATCAACGGCTGACGGAGGTGGTGGGGCCTCCCTTCGACCCGGCGACACCGACGGTGGTGGTGTGCGAGGGCGTGTTGCCCTACCTCTCGCGGACTGAGACGGCCGCCCTCTTTGAGGATTTGGGCGGATTTGAGTCGGTGACGCTCCTCTTTACGTTTCTGGCGCGTCACTCCCCCACCGGGCGCATGCCCTACGGGCCGTTTATGCGCTTGTTTGCTGCGTTCAAGGGCGAGCCCATGCGCATGCAGATGAGCCCCGATGAAATGAAGGAGTTTGTGAGCGAGATGGGGTGGACGTTGGAGGAGGTGACCCACACGCCCGCCCTGTTGGCCTCAACCCTTCCGGCCCCCTCGTACCAGGGGCCGATCCACGATCTAGAAGCCTTTGCGCGAGCGGTTCGCTGAGCCGCAGAGGTGCTCGAGGGCATGAACCAACAGGGGCATGGCCTTGGCCCAGCACACCCAAGGTGCGGTGATGTGGTCATCGGTCGGCGACATCTGGCATTCCGAGGCCATCAGGACCGATTCGGTGTCCAACCGACAGATTTCCGCCTTCAGCCCCAGCGGCACCACCGCAAGCCACGGTCCGTAGTGCCGCATCAGAAATTGCGGAGCGAACCGGGCGCCGGCCGCGACAATGGCGTCGGGCGCACTCGCCTCGATGGCTTGGACCGAGTCATCCAGCCAAGGGCACATCACCTCAAGCGTCAAAGGGCCAATTGGATGACGACCAGCGCCAGATCACAATGCGCCGCCAGGACATGGGCCATGACCTTTGATCCACGAGAGGTGTCGGCCAGCAGCACGACGCGAGGCCGCGTCACGCAACCCCCACTGGTTCGTCGGTGGCAACGAGCGGAAGGGTGAATTCAAATTCATCCCCTGGCCAAGCTTCGCTCTTTTCCAAGGTCAAGCGGCCCCCTTGGGCCCGGATCAGGTTGGCAGCCATGGCAATGGAGGCGCTGCCCGTAGGGGCATCCGCTGCGACCACCCCGTCGAGGAGCTGTTGTCTGTCGGCGTCGGTGGCAGGTGGCCCCGAGTGGGCGATGGTCACCTGCGCTTCGTTCGGTCCCGCTTGGCACCGCACCTCGACGGTCCCCGAAGGTCCCGCCGCGGCCATCGCGTAGTCCAGCAGGTGCTGGAGGGCTTGGTCCAGCTCTCCTTGGCAGACCCGAACGATGGGGTCGTGGTGGGGTGGCGGCGAAAACGCAACCTCGATGGGATCGGGCGTGGAGGACTGGGCCAGGCGAATCGCGGTGCGAAGCTGGGCCACGACGCGATAGTTCGTCGTCTGGACGCGGGTGCGGTCCTCGGACAGCCTGCGTAGGTTTTCCGTGACCAACTGGATCCGCCGGCCACAATCGAGCATGGCGTCAGCGAGCCGCGCCATCGGGGGGGGCAATTGGCCCTGCAGGACGGGTAGGCCTGCCAAAATGGTGTTGAGAGGATTGGCGATGAGGTGGGTGATTTCGCCGGCCATGCGGCCTGCAGCCGCCAGTTGGGTTTGTGCGGCAAGATCTTGTTGAGCGCGACGCAAGGCCACATGGGTTCCCACCCGGGCGAGCAGCTCTTGAGGGTGAAAGGGCTTGTAGAGGTAGTCGCTGGCCCCTTCTTCGTACGCCGTCAGCTTCGTTTTTAGCGACTGATGGGCGGTGAGGAAAATCACCGGGATGGCGTTCGCACTGGGGTTGGCGCGAAGGCCACCGCAAAACTCGGCTCCCGTCATTTGTGGCATGGACATGTCCGTGACCACGATGTCGGGCAACCGCTTCAAGGCCTCAGAAAGCCCGATTTGCCCGTTCGCACACGCCACGACCTGGTAGTGTTCGGCCAAGAGGTTTGCGATGAACCTCCGCAAATCGGGTTCGTCTTCGGCCACGACGCACAGCGGGGCATCGTCCGTGGGACCTGCAAACTCCAATACCGGAGGGTCATCGACAGGTTCGTTCGACGCATCGGGTCCTACCTGGGAGGGGGCTTTGCTCGCAGCAGGAACCTCACCCACCGCGGCAGCCTCGCCTACGGCGACAAACGGGAGGTCTAAGCTGAATCGGGTCCCAACCCCTACCTCGCTGTGCACCGAGGCCGTTCCGTCGTGCAGTTCGGCTGCGGTCTTCACCATCGGCAGCCCGAGCCCGGTGCCGCGATGGGCCCCTTCCTTTTGCTTGGACTGGGCAAAGCGATCGAACAGCCGAGGCAGATCGGCCGCTGGAATGCCGGGGCCCGTGTCCTCGACTTCGAGCAGGAGTCGGCCGCTTCGGGCCTGTGCCCTCAACGTGACGGTGTCCCCAGGATCGCAGTGCCGCAGGGCGTTCGTGACGAGGTTGGTCAGGGCCCCTTCGATCCAATGGGTGTCGAGTGCGACCACCCCTTGGGCATCGACCTCCGTTTGAAGGTGAATGCCGGTTTGGGCCGCTTTGATGCCGAACTGCTCCACCAAGCCGTCGACCAGGGCCTGGGGGTCCACGGCCGTCCTTCGGAGGGACTCTGCCCCCGCATCGGCCCGCGCCAAGTCCAGCAAATCATCGACGAGGCGATGGAGACGGGTGGCTGAGCGAGCCATGGCTCGGAACGCGGGAGCCTGTCCTCCGGGGGGTTCCCGGCCCGCAATGAGGTCCTCAAGGGGCGCTAGAATCAGCTGAAGGGGGGTTCGAAGCTCGTGATTGACGTTCGCGAAGAACCGGGTCTTGACTTCGTCGAGTTCGCGGACCTCCTCGAGGGCTTGGGCAAGCTCCTGGGTGCGCCGCTCGACCTTCTTATCGACGTCCCGTTTGGCCTCAAGCAGTTCGGCATACCGTCGTTCTTGGTCCTCGAGGCCTCGCCGGACTTCCAGATCTTGCTCGAGCATGGTCGCGGTCTGGTCGTGGATCTGGCGGGTGAGCGACCATGTCCAAGCGCCCCAAACGCCAAGTGCGGCCCCGCCCATCGCAAGCAAGGTTCCCCCTCCAACGGGCAGTCCCGCCACCATGGCGAGCCCCACCGCCGCGGCGGCGCCAAGGAGGGCAAGGACCCAGGTGTTGCGTCGGTTGGACTTGGGCATTCGCCAGCGCAACTCGTACCGGCATCGGTCGTCGCCGCGATGCAGGCACTCGGGATGCTCCACCGTGGCTGGGGGCAAGCCAAAAATGCCGGGGAACATCCATCGCATCTGGGCTTCTCGCCCTCGGCAGACCTGCACCGACTTTTCGGTGTCGGAGACAAAGGACAGCGACGCGCTCTCGTCCGTCAGCGCATGAATGACGTACTCACCCGTCTTGACGAGGTGCTTGGACGTCTTTGGGAAGTTTTCGAGCAACAACCGCGGCGATCCAAACGCGCGAAAGAGCGGTCGCAGGGTCGAGGTGTAGTGGCCGGTCATGAATTTCCGGCCAACTTCCTCAAAAAAGTAGGGGTCTCCCGATGCTTCCACCAGTCGATCGCACACCCGATCGACAAAGTCGCCAGGAAACCATGCCCGCCGGTCTCGCAGCTCCGCCTCGGTCACCCCGAGGTCGGCAAGCACCGCTTCGATGGTTTCGGGATCCATCGTCGCATGGGCGTGGTCGAGGATGGGCGCAAAAAACATGCTGTGGACGCCAGATTGCATCTGGGGTGCGTCGGATCGCACCCACCGGATTCCAGACCCAACCTGGTCGCAACCCGTAGGCTATCGAGCGGCCATCCACTCAATGAGGTCATGGACAAAGCTCGGCAGGACCTCGCCGGCCAGCAGGATGGTGTCGACCTCGCCCAAATCCTGGGCGTTGGGCGGGGCATACCCGCCGATCGGGGTAACGAGAAACCAAGACGATCGGCCCATCTCGGCGTATCGCTGGCCGCAAATGGAGAGCAGGGCGTCCACGGCTTTGAGGTTGGGCTGGCGCTCAAGCGACAGGATGCGCACGGCGTCCCCAATCCCGTACAAATGCGTGCCGGGTTCGAACCACTCGAGCAATGCGGCCGCAACGGGTTGGCCGTGTTGCCGGGCCACCCAGACCTCTCGTCCGCGGTCTAGTCCCGCCTCCCGCCATTTGGCGCCGATCGTCGCAAGCTCGAGTTCGCCTTGCACCAGGTCGAGGGCGTCGGCGAACGCCGCAGGCCAGGTGCGGTCCACCGCCTCGAGCACTCGCTGCCGGTCGGCTTGTGTTGCCCGACAAACCGTTGTGTTTTGGTCGGGCATCGGGTCGGCCGTGGGGTGCACCTGCCAGAAGTGCTCGCCAACCACACAGGCCTGAGCATCAGGCAGCTCGTTTGCGAAGGCCAAGTACGTTTCTCTTGCCAACGTTGCTTCGCTGCGTCGTACCGAGACGACGTGCCAGCGAGCATTGCGGGCAATCATGTGCTCGATCGAGGTGAGGAAGACGTTGGCGAGGATCTGCCGTCGTGTCGCCTTCCCTCGGGTGCGACCTGGCCGCTTCGCGAGCTGGCAGCCCGCCAACGTCTGGGCGTACGACCGGAGCATGGTCGCCGAGGCCTCGGCTTCGCCGTGGTTGGCCCAAATGAAGTGTCCGCCCAAGTGCGGTGCGGCGAGGAGGCGGTCGAAGACGTAGGTGAACCCGCTCTTCACGTCATCGAAGTCTTCGGGTTGCTTGCCGGCAAGGTTGAAGTAGCCCGCATCCTCGTAAAGGCTCCACATCGCGTCGGCGGTGGTGCAGGCATGCAATGCCACGCCCGGATGGACAATGGGGTCGACCCACGCCCACCAAGCACCGGTGCCGTCGGACTCAGGTTCGACCGAACACCCCACACGGTCTTGGTCGACCGCCTGGACGGTGGCCGAGATGTGGACCTGGCCTGGAACGTAGATTTGGACCGTGTCGCCAAGCTGCAGAGGGTTCTTGGGTTCGGCGAGGCGGACAGCCAGCCCATCGCTGCTGAGGTCAAGGAGGGTGCCAGCAAAGCGGCCCCATGGGGTGTCCATTTCGATTTCCACAGGGTCCTTGGGCGATGCGCGATGGAGGCGCCGACGACGAAGGCTCCACAACTCATCCCCCAGTCGCAACACCCCACCCTCCAGACTCTGTACAGGGACGAAGTACCGACAGTTGTAGCCGGCCAACTCCAGCGTCACCGAGCGCGCCAGCCTCACCCTCGGTGGTGTGGCCATTCGAAGGTCAGGCTGGTCGGCGGTGGGGATTTGTGTCGCATCCAGTTCAAACGACTGGTCGCCAATGCGTGCCCAAAGGCTCCTCCGCGCCATGAGCGAACGGACCATGGAGGCCACCCGTGCCCGGCCAGAAATGGTACGCCGCTCAGCAGAAAGACTAGACGAAACAAGCGGTTCCACAGGCAACCCCACATGGCAAACCGATAGCGTATGCATTTCAAGCGCCACTGGCCTGAAGTCTCAGAAGGGTAGTGTCCCAGGACATGGTGTGATTCCACAATCCGTCAGATCACCAGGTCCTCGTAGATTGAGTTTGCTCAAACACTTGATCGACGAGGAAGACCCGATGAACGCGAGGAATGTAGATTGCTGTCCGAACTCAGCAAGCTGCTCGAAGAAGATCCAGCTGGATCCTTGCGAAAGGTGCTGGCCGCGACGCTGAAGGCGGTGATGGACGGCGAAGTCGCGGAACTGTGCGGGGCCGACTACGGCGAACGCACGGCGGCGCGGAAGAACACACGCAACGGGTACCGCCCCGGACGCTGGAGACCCGTCTGGGTGCGCGAGGGGCGCGAGGGGGATGTCGAAGAGCTCGGTGCCGCGCATGGCGGCGGTGCTGAACGCCGAGCTGTCTGCCGTGCCCAAGTCGGCCCAGGAGACATTCTGGCCTACTTCGGCTTCCCCCAGACGCATTGGCGTCCGATCCGTTCGACGAACCCGTTGGAGAGGTTGAACAAGGCGCTGCGTCGCCGGGTGCGCGTGGTCTGAGAAGGCCGCAGGCCTCGGGTTCCGGGTCGTGTTGCGGTCCGCCTTCAGAGGCTAGCGAGCCGCTTCCGCGTACGCATCACCGAGTCGGGCGTCAGTGAGATGCTGTCGATGCCCTGCTCGACAAGCCAGGCGGCGAAGTCGGGCTTGTCCGACGGCGCCTGACCACAGATGCCGACGGGAATGCCTTTGGCGTGCCCTCCTTCGATGGCTCGCGCGATGAGCGCTTTCACCGCGGGGTCAGCCTCGTCAAAGGACGCTTGGATGCGGTCTCCATCGCGGTCGATGCCCAACGTCAGCTGGGTCAGGTCGTTCGACCCGATCGAGAACCCGTCGAAGCGCTCCGCAAACTCGTGGGCAAGCACGGCGTTAGCCGGAATCTCCACCATCACGTAGATCTTGAGGTCGTTCTCTCCCCGCACGAGCCCAAATTCGGCCATCGTTGCGATCACTCGGTCCGCCTCGCCCAACGTCCGGCAGAAGGGGACCATGACGCGCACGTTGTCGAGTCCCATTTCGCCGCGGACCCGCGCCAGCGCCTGGCACTCCAGCTGGAAGGCGTTCCGAAAGTCCGGATCCACGTACCGAGAGGCACCTCGCCAGCCGATCATGGGGTTCGCTTCGAGCTGTTCGAAGACGTCCCCCCCGAGCAAACCACGGTACTCGTTGGTCTTGAAGTCTGACATGCGCACGATGACCGGTCGGGGATGGAAGGCCGCGGCGACCTGACCCACGCCCGTGGCCAATCGGTCCACGAAGTACGCGGATCCTGACCCATAGGGTTTCGTCACCTTCGCGATCCGCGCGCGGGCGTCTTCCGACGTTTGCGTGGGGTCGAGGAGCGCGCGCGGATGAATGCCGATGTGCGACCCCACGAGGAACTCGAGTCGCAACAGTCCCACTCCGTCAACGGGCAGCATGGCGGCTCGCCAGGCATCGAAGGGATTGGCGACGTTCACCATGATCTTGGTCGGGATTTCCTTGCCGGCCTCGACCTCGACTTCTTCGTAGCGCCAGCTGCCTCGGCCTTCGTAGATGTGGCCCTCGTAGCCCTCAGCGCAGCTCACCGTGACCTCGGTGCCGCTCGTCAACACCGCGGTGGCGTCGCCCGCGCCGACCACCGCAGGGACGCCCAGTTCGCGACACACGATGGCCGCATGGCACGTCCGACCACCCGTGTCGGTCACGATGGCCGCCGCTTTGCGCATGGCGGGCTCCCAATCCGGATCGGTCCGGACCGCGACGAGGACCTCCCCTTCCTTGAACGACGAAAGTTGGCTTACATCAGTCATCACCCGCACGCGGCCCGACCCGACGTCTGCGCCCACCGCAATGCCCGTGACGAGGCGGTCTCCATGCGACTCGAGAATGGTTCGCGAGAGTCCCGGCGGCCCCTTGCGCGCTTGCACCGTTTCGGGCCGGGCCTGAAGGATCTGTAAGCTTCCATCTGGATCGTAGGCCCACTCGATATCCATGGGACGACCGAAGTGGGCTTCGATGGCTTTACCCACCCGGGCGAGCCGCAACGCTTGCTCGATCGTGATCACAAAGGATTCGCCATCGTATCCGGCCACCCGGTCGAGCAACGGGGCATGTCCGTCGAGCAAGGGCGCGTACACCTTGTACTGGTCCGGGGTTGCTTCGCCCGACACCAAGGCCTCCCCAAGCCCTCGCACCGCATCGATGTGGACGACTTCCCGAATTCCTTGGTCAGGGTCCAGGGTGAACATGACCCCGCTTGAGGCGCTCTGGACCATGCGCTGGATGCCGACCGAAAGGGCCACTTCGAGGTGATCGAAGCCCTGACCCTGACGGTAGCTGATCGCCCGGTCCGTAAAGAGCGAGGCGTAGCAACGCTGGACTGCGTCAATCACGGCATCAGGGCCTTGAACATTGAGGAATGTTTCCTGTTGCCCGGCGAAGGATGCCTCGGGCAGATCTTCCGCGGTGGCGGAACTGCGAACCGCCACGGGGCCGTCGCCCAAGTTGGCGAGTGCACCCTTGACGGCAGCCACGATGTCGTCGGGCAATCCGGCTTCGCGGATTCGTTGACGGATGCGGGCGCCACGGGATTGCAGATCTTCGATGTTGGAGGGGTCGAGGCCTTCGAGTGCCTCTTTCAGGAAACTACCCAAGTTGTGGGCTTCGATGAAGGTGCGGAACGCGTGCGCCGTAATGGCGAAGCCGTCAGGGACGTTCGCGTCTTGCCCCATCAGCGCGTGCTGCAACTCGCCGAGCCCCGCGTTCTTGCCGCCCGCTCGATCGATGTCCCCAATTCGCAATTCCGAGAACGTCGCAACGTACACGTTCCTCTCCCCAGACCCTAAACGGGTCACCTGGCCCGATCGCCAACGCGTCGAGTATCCCGGCCTCCACAAGCGCGCGGTGCTACCATCGTCGCTCTCGCAAAGGAGAATGTCGTGGCCGAGCTGTACCCCGTACCCCCACGCGTCGCGGCGCAGGCCGAAGGACCGGTGCCCTCGCGTGCGCAGTACTTGGAGCTGCGCCATCGAGCGAAGTCCGATCCCAGCGGCTTCTGGCTCGCTCGCGCAAAGGAGCGGCTGTACTGGCGCACGCCACCCACCAAGGGGCTTGAGGGGGACTTCTACAAGATCCCTCAGCAAGCCATTCGCTGGTTCGAAGACGGTGTTCTGAACGTGTCGGAGAACTGCCTCGATCGCCACCTCGTGATGCAAGGCGGCAAGACGGCCATCGTCTGGGAAGGCGATGAGCCCGGCACGGTGCGCACCCTGACCTACCAAGAGCTTCACCTCGAGGTCTGTCGCACGGCCAACGCGTTGCAAGCCCTCGGCGTAGCGCCCGGCGATCGCGTGGTGATCTACATGGGGATGGTGCCGGAAGCCGCGATCGCGATGCTCGCGTGTTCCCGCATTGGAGCGGTTCGCTCTGTGGTCTTCGGCGGATTTTCGGCCGAAGCGCTTCGAGACCGCATCCTCGATTGCGATGCTCGGGTGGTCATTACCCAGGATGAGGGGCGTCGCGGGGGGCGGACGATTCCCCTGAAGGCGACGACCGATCAGGCGGTGGCCCAGGCTGCAGACGTGAAGAGTGTCCTGGTCTACCGCCACACCGGGGCGCCGGTGTCGATGACGCCGGGGCGCGACGTGTGGTGGCAGGATGTGGTGCCAGGGGCCGGAGACCTTCACGACGCAGTGGCGCGCAAGGCTGAAGATCCGCTGTTTATCTTGTATACGTCTGGCTCAACGGGCAAGCCGAAGGGACTGGTCCACACCACGGCCGGCTACCTGTTGTGGGCGAGCTGGACCTGCCAGACGACGTTCGACCTGCGGGAAGACGACGTGTTCGCCTGCGTTGCGGACATTGGTTGGATCACGGGCCACAGCTACATCGTCTACGGACCGCTCGCCAATGGCGCGACCACCCTGATGTTCGAGTCGACACCGCTGTATCCGAACGCGGGCCGCTACTGGGACATGGTCGAACGGCACAAGATCACAGTGTTCTACACGGCGCCCACGGCGATTCGGGCGCTCGCTGCGCACGGGGAGGACCCGGTACAGGCCCACGATCGGTCGACGCTCCGCGTGCTGGGAACCGTGGGAGAACCTATCAATCCCGCGGCATGGGAGTGGTACTACCACACGGTGGGTGAAGGTCGCTGTGCGGTGGTCGACACCTGGTGGCAGACCGAAACGGGCGGCCACATGATCACGCCCATCGCTCCGGCTACCGCCACCAAACCTGGCTCGGCGACCTTGCCGTTGCCCGGGGTCGAGGCGGGTCTCTTCGCGCGTGACGACCAAGACCCTCGCATCGTTCGACTCGTTCAGGGTCCTGGAGAGGGGCTGTTGTGCATCGCGACGCCGTGGCCCGGCATGGCTCGCACCGTGTGGGGCGACCACCGGCGATACGTGCAGACCTATTTCAGCGAAGTCATGGGCCACTACTTCACCGGGGACGGCGCTCGTCGCGATGAAGACGGCTACTTCTGGATCACGGGACGCGTGGACGATGTGCTGAATGTCAGCGGCCATCGCATGGGAACGGCCGAGTTCGAAAGTGCGCTTGTGGCCACGGCCGAAGTCGCAGAGGCCGCGGTGGTTGGCTACCCCCACGACCTCAAGGGCCAGGGCGTATACGCCTACGTGGTGCTTCAGGACGCGAACACGGCGCAGGACACGTTGCTTGGGCTACTCAACGGCGCCTGTCGGGAACACATTGGCGCCCACGCCCGGATCGACAAGCTCCAGGTCGTGCCTGGATTGCCCAAGACCCGGTCGGGCAAGGTGATGCGTCGCATTTTGCGCAAAGTGGCGGAGGGAGAGTCGGACCGGCTTGGCGACGTCAGCACATTGGCCGATCCCACCGTCGTTCAGGCCATTGTGGCCGGAGCGACGAACGTACTCGGCTGACGGAGGAGGCGGCATGCGTGTGTTGGTGGTCGAAGACGATCGACGAACCGCAGAACTCGTTCGCGACTACTTGCAGGGCGAGGGGTTCACGGTGACGCTTGCGCACCGAGGTTCTGAAGGCCTGGCCGCCATTCTCACCGACGCTCCCGATGTCGTGGTGCTCGACTGGATGCTGCCCGACCTCGACGGATTGCAGGTGTGCAAGCGTGCGCGCGAATCGTATGCGGGCCCCATTCTGATGCTCACGGCCCGCGACGATGAGGTCGACCAGATCGTCGGCCTCGAAGTCGGAGCGGACGACTACCTCACCAAGCCGGTGCGGCCCCGCTTGCTCGTGGCTCGGCTTCGGGCCTTGCTGCGACGGACCACCTCCTCGCCCGACGGCCGAGATCCAGAACGCCACGAAGTCGCCGACTGGGTGATCGACCGTGGCCGCCGGTCCGTCACCGTACGGGGAGAGGTCGTCGACCTTACGACCGCGGAGTTCGATCTATTGTGGTTCTTGGCCGAGCATGCGGGCTCACCCGTGACCCGAGACCAGCTGTTCGAAGAACTGCGGGGCATTCCCTATGACGGCCTCGATCGGTCCATGGACATGCGGGTGAGTCAGCTTCGGCGCCGGCTTGTCGATGCGCATCCCGAGGGTCTGGACCCGATCTGTACGGTTCGGGGCACGGGCTACCAACTGGTCTCGGGGTGATTGCAAGCCTTCCACGATTGTTTTTGCGCACCTACCTGGTCATCGCGGCGGTGCTTCTCGCCGGCTTGATCATGGCGGGAGGATGGGGCTTTGCCCTTCGGTCTCCGCCCGACAACAACGCCCTTGAGGCCTTGATGCACGCGCCTGGGGCGGTGGAGCGGGCGTTCGATGGCCAGCCCGCCGTTGCGGCTACGGCGCAGGTGGCGGCGGAGCTGGATGCCGAAGTTCGGCTGCATCGCGTCGAAGATCTTGCGTTTAAGGTCCCTCCGCATGTCTACGAACGGCTGTCCCTCGGCGAACTCGTCGGGCCTCCGCCGGGCATGCGGCCCATTGCTTGGATGCCGGTCGGCGAAGGGCTCGTCGTTGAGGTCCGTCCCAACGTGCCGTCTCCACCCCCCATCCCCTTCATTGCCGTAGGGGTGCTCCTGGGGCTCGGGGTGGCCCTCATCACGTTGCTTCGACCGCTGGACCGCGAGCTTCGCGCGTTGGAGCAAGCCGCCCAGGAGTTTGGTCAGGGCGACCGTGCGGCCAGGGTTGAGACCTCACCCAACGCCGCGACCGCCAAGCTCGCAGAGCGCTTCAACGCGATGGCAGATCGCATCGCCCAGCTTCTCGAGTCGCAGCGCGACTTGTTGCTCGCCGTCTCCCACGAAGTCCGCACGCCGCTGAATCGATTGCGCTTCGCAGTGGAACTCCTCGCTGACGAGGACGACGCGGAGGCGCGGGACTCAAAACTGCAGGCGTTGCACCACGACCTCGATGAACTCGACGATCTCGTCGCGGAACTGTTGACCTTCTACCGGCTCGAACAGAGTGCGCCGCCATCGTTAGGGTCGACGGCCCTCGAGCCCCTCGTCGAAGGACTGGTGGCCGATGCAGCCCGCCTTCGGCCAGGGATTCAGGCCACTTGTCGAGACGTCAATCATGCGGTGTGGGCGAACCCTGGCCTGCTTCGGCGTGCGTTGTCCAAGGTCATCGCGAATGCAGCGCGGTACGCCGATAGTCAGCTATTGGTGACCGCCCACTCCACGACGGGCGTCGTGCGCGTATACATCGATGACGACGGACCGGGGATCCCGTCCGAGGATCGCATTCGGGTGCTCGAGCCCTTCGTCCGGCTCGATGGAGCCCGGGATCGGGATGCGGGGGGCAGCGGCTTGGGACTTGCGGTGGTGAACCGCATCGTGACGGCCCATGGAGGGTCCCTCGTGATCACGGACGCTCCCCTCGGGGGCGCGCGCATCATGCTGTCGTGGCCAAGGCCGCTGACGCGGGCTGACATGGCCTGACCACGGTGCCACAGCGGGTGGTCCGAGGCGGTCCTACGAATTGGCCCACGCGCGAAGAGCGCTGGGAGGTGGTTGTGCGCATGCTCGCATGCTTGTTCTTGTCGGGGTTGCCCGGCGTGGCTCTGGCGAAGGGTCCTCCGCCCCACGGGCCTCCTCCGCTCGCGGTCGTGGTGGAGCGGCACGCCAGCGAAGTCGGCGTCGATGCAACCACAATTTCGCGCATTCACGCGATGATGAAGGCCGAACGGTTCACGCATGAGGAGCTTCGGGCGGAGGTTCGGTCCGCCCGCGAAGCGCTGCGATCTGCGATGGAGGCCGATAAACCCGATCCCGCGACGGTGTTTGAGGCGTCCCTGGAGTTGGGGGATGCCGAACGGGCCCTTCGTGACCACCGCCTCTCCGTCGATCTGGCCGTGATTGCCGAACTCACCCCCGCGCAGTGGGCCGCGCTGCGAGCTCAGCGACCACCGATGCCTCAGGGTCACGAGCGGCCTCCGCGCCGCTAGCTTCGGGGTGGATTGGGCGGTATGGGGCCCGCATGAACGCTGTCGTTTTCTGGTTGTTCGTCGGGTGCCCCACCACGGCGCCTCCCGCTCCGGCCCCTGCGCCCGCGCCGGTCCCTGTGGTGGAGCCCGAACCGGAACCCGAGCCCGAACCGGTCGCCCCGCCGCCCGTCGACTTGGTGGTGCCGAGCGACAATGCGGAGCGGGCTCGGCGCCTTGGCGAACTCGAGCACCAGATCCGCGACCCCGAGACGCCACTCGAGCGGCTTGCCGATCTCGGCCATGCCGAGCAGCGCATCCTCCGGGTGCTGTCGACGGACTCGGTCGCCGCCAAGGTGGTGTTGCCCCTGGTGCCCGAGGACGTTCGAGCCAACGTCCAGCGCCTGTTGGATGGCACAATCTCGGCCGGCCGCACGGTCGTGAAACCTCGCACCGACCTCCCCAACTGGAAGATCGTGGAGCCCCTGCCCCCCGAGGAGCTGCTCGGCTACTACCGCGCCTCCGAAGCGGCATCCGGGGTGCCCTGGTCGATTCTGGCCTCCGTCAATCTCAACGAGACACGCATGGGCCGACTTCGCGGCACGTCCTACGTCGGAGCTCAGGGTCCGATGCAGTTCATGCCCGCCACCTGGAAAGCCTACGGCAAGGGCGACCCCAACAAGGACGAAGACGCGATCATGGCGGCCGGCCACTACCTCAACGCGATGGGGTACGCCTCGAACCCGGACCGTGCGATCTGGCGGTACAACCACTCGGATGCCTACGTTCGCGCCATCAAGCTCTTCGCCGAGTCGATGGACGAAGAACCGAGAATGTTCCATGCCCTACGCGGATGGCGGGTCTACTACCGCACCGTCGAGGGGTCGATCTGGCTGCGTACGGGCTACGAGCAGACCGAGCGCATCTCCATTGCGACGTACTGCGACGACGTTGGCGAGCCCTACTGTCCCAAGGTTCACTGAGACGCAGATGCCCTCTCGCCTTCGCCGCCGAACCCCCTCACGCGCGCCTGTGGCGCGGGTGGTGGACGTCACGCGCTACTTCGGTCCCACCACGTTGCAGGTGATGACCGAACGTGGTTCGTGGTGCCCAAAGGTCGACCAGGTTGGAGTGGGGTGGTCTCGCGACCGGGGGACCATCGAGGTGGGGCTCGATGATGGCGACCTTCGGCCGACGTTGCCGTGGTGGCTCCGAACGAGTTCGCGTGCGACGATCACCTTGCACGGCTTGTCGTGTGTGGTCGGCTTGCCCACGGTGCGGCGCCGTGGGCACTGGACGCTCCTGCGATGGCCCACCCGCCAAGCGCGCCTTGCCGAGGTACTGAACCAGGCAAAGCAGCTTCCCGCCATGTTTGAGCCTTTGTTGAAGCAACCCCTGTCGGCCGAGGTGTGTGCCGTGATCAAGGACTACCTGCTGTCGGCGGGCGACGAATCGCTAGCGGTCTGGTTCGGCGATGAATGAAGACCGCCTAGACTTTCCTGCGACCTCCCGCAACCGCGATGCGCTCGTCGATGTTTTGTCGGGGCGATTGCCCAAGGAAGGACGACTCCTTGAGGTGGCGAGTGGCTCAGGCCAGCATGTCGCATGGTTTGCCACCCGTTGGCCAGGCGTGACCTTCGTGCCCAGCGATCCCGATCCCCGGCATCGAGCCTCCATCGCCGCCTGGACGGACGAGCTGCCCAACGTCGAAGCGCCGATCGACCTCGATGTGCTGCGCTCTCCCTGGGCCATTGATCTTGTTGATTTCGTCTTTTGCGCCAACATGATCCACATTTCCCCCTTCGCCTGCACCGAAGCGCTGATCGCGAACGCGGCCACCGTGCTTTCTCCAGCCGGCCGGTTGTGGCTGTACGGCCCATTCGTGCAGGCCGACGTCGAGACGGCGCCGAGCAATCTGGCGTTTGATGCGTCGCTTCGTGAACGAAACCCGGCATGGGGCATTCGTCATCTCGACGAGGTTACCGCCCTAAGCGATCAAGCTGGCCTCACCCGCACCGACGTGGTGGCGATGCCCGCGAACAACCTCTTCGTGGCGTTCGAACGTCGATGAGCGACTACGGGTTGCTCGCTTTGTAGGCTTTGAACTGGGGCAGCAGCGACGTGATGTTCTCGCCCGGGTGGGAGAGGGTGAACTCGAGCTGCTTGGCCTTCCGATCGAAGAACACGCAGTTGGGCACAAGCTTGGTGACCTTACCCGTCTCGGTGGCGAGGGTCGCCAAGCTGTCCGACGTACACCACATCAGCGGACTCTTGCGGTCGTACTGAAAGATCTCCGCCGCTTCGAGGTTCGCAAACGTGCCGGTCCACTTGGCGTTGAGCATGCCGTTGTCTTCGTAGAGTTCGACCTTCACGTCCGTGATGCCTTCTTCGGGACTTGGATCTCGGGCCTCGGCAAGGAGGAACGCGAGGTCCTCGTCGGCCTTGGTCGCGTCGTTCGTGTGCAAGTTCTTCAGGATGACGGTGATTTGCTGGTTCTTCAGGTCGATCGAATAGCTGGCAGACTCGAACTCTGGGCAGCCCATCAGCGCAAGAGCAAGACCCGAAACGGCGAGGGAACGGCGCAACATGCGACCTCCGAGGGTACGGCGCGGGCGAGCGTACCACCCCCGAGGCGGTTCGCCCGTCATAGGCCAGGCAGCGGCACGAACTCGACCTCGTCTCCAGGTACGAGAGGAAACCGACGGTGCCGCCAATCTTCTTTGGCCCGTTCGATGGCTTCGCGGTCGCTGGCCACGAAGTTCCACCAGATGTGGCGCGTTCCGTCGAGCGGATCCCCACCGATGAGCACCAGATGCACATCGTCCTCGGCCTCAATGGTCACATCAACGCCCTCTTCGAGGACCCACATCTCGGTGGCCCCATGCCCTGTGCCGGCGGTCTGTGCGTGCCCTGAGATGAGGTAAACGGCCCGCTCGCGAAGCATCGATCCCTCAAGGAGGAGCCGGGCTCCCGGCTGCAGGCGCACATCGACGTAGGCGAGCGGCGAGCGAACGGTCACCGGCGACCGAACTCCGAAGGCCTCCCCAGCCAGAACCCGCAAGAGACCTCCATCGATCGGGACCTCGGGAATGCGATCCGCCGCGATGTGCTCAAACATCGGTTCTGAGTCTTCGTCCTTGGTGGGAAGGGCCACCCAGAGCTGCAAGCCGTGGGCAGGGCCCACCCCGCCCGCCCGTTCGGAATGGACGATTCCTCGTCCGGCATGCATC
>JBCCQY010000184.1:0-17208 GCA_039208735.1 Myxococcota bacterium
CAAGCGGAACGAGCGCGCGCAGGCAACCACACGATCCAACCGTGACGAGAGACCCTTCATGCGGAGGCATCTATCTGTTCAGTGAACAGTTGTCTTCTGCCGTCGCGGAAATCTGGGAGGGGAAGTGTCCACGCGCCTTAGCTCAAAAGCAGGACCACCAGCTGCAGGGTGTAGAAGAGCGACAGAGGCCCCAGCAAGAGCGCGGCGAACGCCACGGCGGTGAACATCGAGCGTCGAGCCCGACCGGCGCTTCGGCGCTCACGGTAGCTTGGGCCGAACCAAGCGACCTGAACCCCAGCAATCATGGCGCCCATCGCGCTTGCAAGGGCCGTAATCACCACATCAGGGAATTGCGGCAAGCCCGAGCTGAACAGGCTCATCATCACACTGCTCGTGGCGAATCCAAACCCCGCCGTCGAAGCGCCCCAGAGCAACGCCATGCCCATCATGGCCAGCCATCGCCCCACCGGGGAGGACCACCCTGCGATCTGACGCTGAATGCCGCCCACCGTGAAGCCAGAGGCCCCTACGGCAATCACCGCGATCACGTGGCCCAGAAGGGCCCACATGTAGCCAGGCGCGTCCCCGCGGAACAGACCGGCGAGCAATGCGCCAATCGCCGGCCAAGGCGCAATGGACGCGCTCAACACTCCGAACAACGCCCAATCGCGTTTCCATCCGCGCCTTTCGACGTGGAGCCGGCCATTCTGCATGCGCCTACTTTAGGAGCTTCGCAAGTTCCTCTTTGGCCAGCGTAAACTCCGGCTCGTCTTCGACGACCTTGTTGAGGAGTTCCTTCGCCTTGTCGTCATTGCCCTCATCCTTTGCGTCGAGGGCGCGGGAATAGGTCGCCGCCGTCGAGATGGGGAGCTTTTCAAGGGTGCGGCCGGTCTTGGCCGGAACGACCTCCGGCGCACCGGGGCGAGGCTGCTTGCAGTTCTTGCCATCCGACAACATGGCGATGGCGAGTTTGTCGGCGATGTCGGCCTCGATGTCGAAAAACGCATCGCGATGGCCCGTGACGCCCACCCCACAAAGCTGGACCGAAGTCTCGACATCGAACATGCGCGCATCGATCCGAAATCGGCCACCAAACTCGAAGTAGCGGCCCACGACCATGCGCTGCGCGCCCACGATCTTGCCGATCTTGGCCGCGCGATCGGTATCGAGCTTGCCACTCTTGCCGAGTTCCTGTTCGGCGATCAGTTGCTGCAGCCGCTCCCGTTCGACCACCTCAAACCCCTGCTGAGCCGTCAGATCGCTGATGAGCATGGACGCAAGGCCCGTGCGCAACGCGGCGAGCTCCGCATCGGCCCCGTCGTAGTCGAAGCTGAAGACCGCGACGGTGGGGAGCGGTTCGGGCTTGCCCTTACCGGCCCACGCCGAGACGGCCGTGACGATCCACACAAGCCACACGATTCCCGACATGCGTACTCCGTTGGGCGAGCAGAATAGCTCGCTCAATGCCCTGGGCGCACCCGCAACGGCGCGAGCACAATGGTGTCACCATCCCCCAGGACGTCGCCCAACAACACATCGCGGTCCACCGGTGTTCCGTTCACGTGGGCGGCCCAGGTCGCCTCGGGCAGTCCAAGCCACTGCACGATGCCCGTGACGAACCATGCGGCCGGCAAGGCGAGTGAGGTCGGCGAGCGGAACCGCAACGGCGGCGCAGTTTCGACCTGCACCGTGACGAGACGTAGGTTGGCCGGGACGGCTTGCAGGTGCAATTCACCAGGCGGTAGGTCAGCAACCGCGGCCGTGCTGGGAAGCAGTCGTCCGCCTTGGGTCAACACATGGCCCTGCAGCAGCCGACCCGACGTGTCGACGGTCAGTGCGCCGTGTTCCATCGCCGCGCGCAAGGCCACGGTCGCGACCAAGTCGGTGTCGAATACGGCAACGCGAACGGCTCGACCGCCATGGTTGACCACGCGCCAAGAGAGGTCCGCTGGAGCTGCGTGAGGCGCAGGGTCGGCCCGTTCCACGATTCGGGTGGTCTGCCAGGAGGGGTTCACATCTTCGGGGCTCTCGATCGCACCGACGGGGCGCGCTTCGGTGAGCGGATCCAGGGTCACGTAATCGGTGTGACCATGGATCTCAGTGGTCGATGAAACCACGGGACGCTCCATCGCCGAGGTGCCCGACGGTCCGGACTTGAGGCGATCGCGCAAGGCCTGTCGACGCGCATCTCGATCGCCCATCGAGCGAGGGCCCGTCACCGACGTGATGTCGTCTTCAGGACTGGGCCGTGCCCCACCCATCTGGGTGGCGGAGGTGCGCGGATCGTACAGGGTGCGTTGGGGGCTCGTCTTGTCCCACTTTGAGTCCGGGTCCAGCGCATCGATGGCCGAAGAGGCGCCCGCCGAAACCTCCCCTCCGAGGATGGCCGTGACCCGGTCGGACAACGGAACCCCATCGCCATCGAAGCCCCGCACCAACGAATACAATTCGCGCACGAAGTCGATGGGATCGAACCGTCGCGCGTCCCAGTCCGGCTTGAGCCCGAGGCTCATCCACTCCGTCAGCTCGGGCGTGACGCGTTCGCGGTGCGGATACCAGCGCGACCACGCATCCCCGCGCTTGGCCTGGTGGCGAAGATCGTCGAGGACCCCTTCGTACAGCGGCTTGCCGAGGATCCCTTCGGCGCCGATGAGCCACAGCGCAAAGAGGTCGGAACGCAGGTCGATCGGATCGGCCGAAAAGCGCTCTGGAGGCGCATAGCGCAGCGAGTCTTCGCGCAGAGCAAACCCACTGCCTGGCCGATCGAAGTCGAACTCCAGACTCGGCACTCCGTGGCCCATCAACACAGGCCGGCCCCCTCCCCCGATCGCGATCGTCCAGGGATTGACTTGACCGTGGGGCCCCAACGTCTCATCGGCTTTCACGAGGATGTCGGCACACAGGTAGACCAGCTCGAGCGAGGCCCTCACCCCCAGCGCACCGTTCTGGGCGGACAGGCGTTCGAACAGATGCGCCAACGGCACCGCGTTTCCCGTGTCGTAGACGAGAGCGCCGCGCTCCGCTTCGGCCTGCACGAGTGGCGCCACACCAGGGACGCCCGGCGAGGTCCGCGACTGTGCGTGAAGCGGAAGATCAGCCGTAAACCAAGCATGGCTCCGCAACACCGGCGGATAGAGAAACGCGAGGTGCGTAGGCCGGTCCGCCGTGGTGAGCGTCGCTATGTCAAACACTGGGCCTCGGGTTCGTTGATCCGTCACGACCCGCCCACCCAGGCGATCCCCTACCTCCATCGAGCCCCCTTCCGCCCGCCTCCGGGCGACTGTTCTTCTACCGCAGAGGCATAGGCTCGCAACGGCGATGAAATCGGTATGCAATGAGCCATGCGCATCCACTGTCGCTTCGAAGCCGACGAACCCCACCGCAGCCGCCTCCTGCAACGTGTACCCGGGCTCACGTTCGGTGAACGCATCCCCGATCCGGTCGATGTGCTGGTGCATGGTGTCCCGACGGACGCAGAACTGGCCTGCATCACTCCGAACGGATCCCTGGTCGTTCCCTACGCAGGCCTTGCCACCTCGACACGAGACCGGTTGCTGGAACGTCCTGACGTCGCGGTCTACAACCTTCACCACAACGCAGGGCTGGTGGCCGAACACACCGTGGGTCTCCTGCTCGCCGTGGTGCGCCAGATCGTGAGCGCCGATGCCGCGATGCGGCGGGGAGACTGGCGCATTCGCTACGGGCCGGATCCCAGCCCCCGCCTCTTCGGCAAACGGGCCCTCATCCTGGGCTACGGCGCGATTGGTCATCGGGTAGGAACGACGCTTGAGGCGCTGGGCATGGAGGTGGTTGGAATCCGCCGAACCCAGCCGCCGACCTTGGCCGACGTGGACGCCCTGCTGCCCGAGACCCGCGCGCTCATCGTGACCCTGCCCCACACCCCGGCCACCGATCGCTGGATCGACGCGCGCCGGCTTGCGCGGCTGCCTCGTGACGCGGTCGTCGTGAACGTGGGACGCGGACGTGTGATCGACGAGGATGCCCTGTTCGAAGCCCTGCAGTCCCGTCAGCTTCTCGGCGCGGGGATCGATGTGTGGTGGGACTACCCTACGAGCCCGGCGGCACGCGGCGCCATGTGGCCGCGACGCCCGTTCCACGAACTCGACAACGTGGTGCTATCGCCGCATCGCGGAGCGCACGGGGCCGAGACCGAGGCGCTCCGATTCGATCACCTCGCCGAGGTCCTGGCCACCCTTGCCGCAGGGGGAACCCCCGACACCCGTGTCGACCCTGGCGAAGGATATTGACCAGCACCCGTAGGGCCTCGGTCGTTACGTGTCGCCGGGAGGGCCTTGCGTGCGGGCGCTGAAGACCGACCCCACACGAGCCGTGGAACGCCGCTGGGCCAGCCTCGCGGCGTCGCTTGCCCTCCATCTGGTTGGACTTCTGCTGAGCGCCGTGGTGTGGCCACCGTTGGAGCCTCCTCCGCCCCCTGAGGTGGTGGAGCTGGCGTTGGTGGCCCAAGGTCGCCCGGACGCCAAGTCGCCTCCCGCACCGGAACGAGCCCCCGACCGTCCCGCCACGCCCGCTCCGGCACCCGATCCTCGACCTGCGCCGCGAGCGCCCACCGGAGACCGGCCGCCCCCCGCCGAGCCGGTTCCCCAGCCTCCTCAGAGTTTCGCCGCTTGGCAGGCCCAACGTCGCTCACGCTACCTGCCCGCCCGCAGCCAGTATCCGCAGGGCGCGATCGACGGTCGGGCGCCCATTCACCGGCCTGGACGTCGTCGTTGCGATCCCCCAGAAGCGCGCAACGCCGAACGCGTCTACCTGCTGTTCGACACATCGGGGTCCATGGAAGGCATCGGACGCAGCCAGGCCCTGACTTGCGCTCAACAGTACGCCAAACGTGCGTTGGATGCCGGTGCCGAGATCGTTGTGGGCAACTTTGCCCGCACCGTGCGCTTTGCCGAGCCGACCCGCAACATGCTTGACGTGCAGTTGGCGCTGCGAGCCCTCAATGACCCTACGGCCACCCGGCTGCCCGGTCGGGAACTGCAGGCCTACTTTCAACAGGTGCCCGACGTTCCCGCCGACCTCGTGATCATCTCGGACGGACTTGTGATGACCGAGCGCGAAGTCTTGATCTGGTACCGCTTCTTCCTCGAAATGCATCCTGAAAACCGAGGGATCATGTACACGGTGGGCAACCGGGGGGCCCGCAACGCCGTGACCCAGCTGCGAGGGTTGGGGTTCGACGTCCACGCTTACGAACCGACCGCCGGTCAGTAGGATGCCCAGTGACCGCCGAACGGAGCGAGAGGATGCTCGCGCCCAGCAACGGCGCGAAGCGGTCGAAACCCCACCGGCCAAAGCGCCCGAACCCGAACGGGATCGCCTGCAGGACGAGTTGGGAAACGAGGGCGTCACAGCCCTCTACGGCCTCAATGAAACACGGGTACCCGACCGCCTCTCGCTCGCGACCATCGAGCTACAAACGCCCGCCTCAATGCAGTTGGGAGGCAACGACGATGCCACGAGTCCGGCCTCACCGGCTCCTTTGGCCGATGATCCACTCGAGAACCCCTTCCTCACGTCACAGCAGGATTCGCCTCCGGGCTCCCTCGATCCTGTCGACCCCGACCCGCTTCCTGATGAAGACGACGTGCTGCTTCCGCCCGGGTCGCATCCTTGTCCAAGCCCGGACCCACTCGAGCCTTCGCTCCACGCCATCCATGCGGCTACCGCCTGGGCTCAAGAAGCCCTAGGCGGCCCTCAAGACCCGCTAGGCACGGCCTGGCAACGCCTCGTGCTCACCCCTGCCCCCGTGCTCTCGGATCCCTACGGTCGCGGCATCTTCGTTCGTGCCAGGACCCTCGCCCTTGCTCGCCAGGGGCTGGACAACACGGACCCCATACGAATGGGGCGGCGACTCACCCTCGCCATCCTGCGACCAGAGGTGCGCGCCCGGTACCACGCCTATCCGATGCGCGAGGGCCACCTCCCGACCACCGCACAGGTGAGGGCCTTCAGCCCACAGGGTCCCCGCACCACGGGGGGTCGACCGGGCCCGATCGACCTCGATCTCGCGGCTCGGATCGAGCGCTGGTTCGGGCCACTGCCCGATCCGGTCCCTCGAACTTCCGTGCCATCGCCCCTCCCCGACGACGACGATGAGGATCCGCTGGGACTCGATGAGGTAATCGAGGCGACTCTCGGAGTGCCTGACGCCCTCGAGTTTCGTCTTCGCAGCATGATCGAAACCGCCGAACGCCTGGCGATGGGGGTCGCTCGGCTTCGGATGCGCCATGGCACGGGCATCGCGGTGCTGGAAGCGCGGATGGGAGTCGCGAATGCCGATTCCGTGGTGGCCGACCTCGACACTCAGACCCAAAGCGTCCTGCGCCTCCTGGTGGACATCGCAGAGGCGGCACGGCACCGTCGAGTGCCTCCGGAGGGTCTGCACCGAGGCCTGACGCGCGCGGCGAAGGCGCTTCAGCAGGCGCATCAAACAACCCTCAACGCCATGAGCAGGCTCGTATCGAGTGGCCTCGCGCCGTTTGAACCCTCGCCACCTCCTCCGTCGCATCCGTACCGCGAGGCCTGGTCCGACGGCGATGCCGATCGAGCCCTGGCCACTGCGCCAACCCCTGCCGTGGCCTGGCTCACCCGCATCGCCGCCGGTCACCCGCCGACCGCGTGGGGAGACCCGCCCAACCTCGACTCCGAGGCCTGCCGGCTGCTGGTGAGTGCCGGACAGTTGGCCCGGTCCCAACCCGAGGCTGCGCTCACCACCCTCGGCGACCCATTGGATCGGACGCGGGGCATCGGGATCGCGGCTGCGGCGTTGACGTCGATCGACGCCCTGGATGCGACCGGGAGACTCGACGAGGCACGGGCGCTCCAGCGGCGCGCCGTGCAGGCCTGCCTCACGCGCCAAAGTCCCGCCGCGTGCTCACTCCTTGCCCGCTGGCGTCCCCGCTAAGGCTGCGATCCAATCCTCGATTTGGAGTTCGAGCACATCCAGTGGAACGGGACCGTTCGAAAGGACCACTCGGTGGAAGTCGGTGAGGGCAAACCGGTCGCCGAGGGCCTCACGGGCTCGCTCCCGAAGTTCGAGGATGCGGATCATCCCGATCTTGTACGCGGTCGCCTGTCCTGGAGCGACGATGTAGCGCTCGATGGCCCGTACACAGTCGCCACGAGGATTCGGCGTATGGGTCACCAAGTATTCGACCGCTTGTTCACGGGTCCAGCGGCGATGGTGGATGCCCGTGTCGACCACGAGTCGGGCAGCGCGCCATAGTTCCATGGCGAGACGGCCCACGTCGCTCACCGGATCGGTGTACATCCCGAGTTCTTTGGGCAGGTACTCCGAATACAATCCCCAGCCTTCCCCGTAGGCCGCGTAGCCGTCGTAGCGCCGGAATGGCGGAAGGTCGTCGAGCGCCATGCTGATCGCGTTTTGGAGGTGATGGCCCGGAACGCCCTCGTGGTACACCAGCGCCTCAAGCTGGTAGGTCGGCATGTCCGTCATGTCTCGCAGGTTTGCGTAGAAGATGCCCGGCCGCGAGCCGTCGGGGGCCGCGCGCTGGTAGAACGCTTTGCCCGAACTTTGTTCGCGCCAGGGCTCCACCCGACGGACTTCGAGCGGGGAATCTGGCAAGCCCGCAAAGACCTCAGGCAACCTGGCTTCCATGTCCGTGACGTAGCGACGGGCGAGTTCGAGGTATTGCGCTCGGCCTTCGTCGGTATTGGGCAACGTGTAGGCCTCGGTCGTACGCAGGAAGTCGTACAGCTCGGGCAGGTCGCCCTTGATGCTAAGAGCCGGCATCAAGGCTCGCATCTCGTCTTGAATGCGCGCGACTTCGGACAGACCGAGTTCGTGAATCGCCTCGGCCGACATGTCGGTGGTCGTAAAGGCCGCCAGCCGCTCGGTGTAGAAGGCTTCGCCATCCGGAAGCTTCCACACACCATCGCGCGTATCGGGGTTCTGGGCCACGAGTTGGGCGGCCAGGGCGAGATAGGCCGGGCCAAAGTCCTCCTGCAAAGCAGCTCGAGCCTCGTCGAGGAGCGCTTTGGACCGTGCCGCATCGAGCGACAGCTTGGCGACCTCGCGCTCAAAATGGGCGAGCAAGGGGCTCGGCCGCCCCCCCGTGAACGGCGTGCCGTTGAGCAGCCTGGCGAGCGCGTCTGCGACGTGCGGGTACACGAATTTGGGAGGCAAGATCCCGCGCGCTTCTTGCTCGGCCAGAACGGTTTGCAACTCCGCAAACAACGGTTTGACGTTCCGAACTCGAGCGATCCAACTCCGAGCCGTGGCCTCGTCTTCGATGCGATGCACGGTCATGAGAAACGACGGCACCCACGTGTGGGCTCCCCACATCTGATTGATCCGGTACCAATGGTAGAACCATGGAAATCCATCAATCGTTGCCTGCTGGCGCCGTTCGAAGAGCTGTACAGAGAGTGCATCCGACTCCGACAGTTCAACCTCATCAAACTGCTCATGAAGCTTGTCAAGCCAGCCTTGGGCCGCCACGTGGCGTACTTCGGCCGCCGCATACGACATCGATGTCCACTGTGTGTCGTCATGAGGCAAGCCCAGGTAGGCCGCCTGCGTAGGGTGGCGCGACAGCTCATCTTCGAAGACCGCTTCAAAGAACGCGTCCACGTTGACCACCGGTTCCGAGGCGAACTCGGCGGGGACCACGGACTTGGTACAAGCAAGAACAAAGAGCGTCAGCATCCGCGCGACGTAACACCCACCAACGGAGCTATTGCCGCCGAACGCGGCTCGACGAATCGCACCAGCCTGTCCCGGAAACCGACCATTCCCAGGCGCATGGGCCCAGCGTACAGCTTCGGCATTCCAACCATGGAGATTGCCGATGTCCAATGCCCCTGTGTTTCCCTTGCGCCCAGTCCTGTCCGTGGCGGGGCTTGCCCTTCTGCTGAGCGCCTGCGCGGCCCACACCGCGCCGCAACTGGACTGGCTGCCCGACGCCACGGGTTGGACGGTTCGCGACGTTGACGAAAGCGAGCCCCCAACCTGGGTTGCCTACCACCGAGAGGCCCCGGAAGCTGACGTGAAGGAGATTCGCGTGGTCGGTCCGGTCGACACGACGCCGGACGTGACGATGGCCGCCTTGCGGCACCGACTCCTCGATGAGGCCTACGTTCCGGATGGCCTGGAACTCGAGATTCTGTTCGAGTCCGAAGACGAGGTCGTCACGTATGGTCTCGCCCGCATGCCCTGGCCGTTCCGGGATCGAGAGGTGACCGAGCGCATGGTGTTTAGCCACGACCCCGAGACGGGGGAGTTCCGCGTTGATGTGCAACAGGTCGACTCAGAAGACGAGGTCCCCCGGGGGGTGGTGCGAGTACCCTTGGTCCGCAACGCCTTTGTCGTGACGCCCACCGTAGACGGCACCAGCGTACTGACCGCGGACAGCGTGCACGATCTGGGGGGCTCCTTTCCCAATGGGATGGTCTATGGCCCAGTCCGCAATGGCATGATCGATCTGTTGTTCGAAGTCCGAGCGATCAGCCTGGACCTTCAGCCCTGACGCGTCACGTCATACGATCCCGTGCATGGACTGGAATGACCTTCGCTACTTCCTCGCCCTTGCACGAACCGGCTCCGTTCGCTCCGCGGGAACTGCCCTCGGGGTGAGTCACTCGACGGTGCTGCGACGAGTCGAAGCCCTCGAAGAGCAACTGGGTGCGCGGCTGTTCGATCGCAGCCGGGAGGGCTTCAACCTGACCCAGGCCGGTCGGGACATGTTGCCCGGGGCCGAGCGAATCGAAGCCGAGGCCAGCTCGATCGAGCGCAGCCTGCTCGGTCTCGACGCCCACTTGGAGGGCGAGATTTCGATCACCTGCGGGGATCCGTGGGTCGCCGACCTCGTCCTCGCCGAACTGTATGCATTCTGCGCGGAACATCCTGGTATCCGACTCCGGATTGGGGTCGATGACCGGCAGTTCGACATGTCGAGGCGCGAAACCGACCTCGCCATCCGTGCCCTGCCCATCTCGAAGCAGCCCCCACAGCATCTCCTGGGGACTCGGTTGGCCGCGCTCCACATGGGGTCCTACGTCGCCGTGGCGCATCAAGAGCGCCTGGATCCCGACCTTCCCCACCATCAAGCACGCTGGGCCGCGTTTGATGATGCAACGGTCCACCAAAACCTCGCCACCAAGACCCGCTTTGGCCACCTCGAGGCGTGGGGGGGCTTTTCGTCGTTGACCGTCCTCGTCTCCGCGTTGAAGCACGGGTACGGCATCGGTCTACTGCCTACCTATGTGGGCGACGTGGAAGCCGAACTGCGACGGCTCGAAGACCACGACCTGCCTCACCTCGGCAACCTCTGGCTGCTGTGTCACCCCGACTTGCGTACGAATGCGCGCCTGCGGGCGTGTCGCCACGCCATCGTGGCGGGCTTCCAGCGACACCCCTCGCGCTTTACCGGCGTCAGTAGCTGAACTCGCCGAGCTTCACCTTGCCGCGGAACGTCCAGTACACGATGGTGGTGTACGTGATGACGAGCGGCATGCCCAACAGCGCAATGATCGCCATAAGTTGCAGGGTCGACTCGGAGGAGGAGGCGTTCGACACGGTGAGGCTCTCGGTCGGATCGAAAGCGGGCACAAGATTTGGGTAAAGGGCCGCGCCAAGCAAGAACACCAGGCAGACCACTACGAAGGTGGACGACGCAAACGCCCACCCAGCTCGTTCCTCGTAAATGCTGCGGGGAATGTTCATCACCGCAAGCACGTTGAGGAGCACAAGCCCCCAGGCCGCAGGGTACGTCTCGAGGTGACGGGTGACTTCAGGCCGCAACACCAGGGTGGCCATCGAGACGAGCACGTACAGCGTGTTGAACACCCCAAACGTGCGCCACATGAAGGGCTTCACCTTGGCTTGCAGCTCCCCTTCGGTCTTCAGATACAGGTAGATGCTGCCGTGCATCGCGAACAGCGCCACCGACAGCAGACCCATGGCAATTGCATAGGGATGCAGCTGATCGAGGACCGACATGCGAATCACATGGTCCTGCATCTCGACGCCCCACACGAGGTTGCCGATGGTCACCCCCATCAGGAAGGTCGCGCCGAACGAAGCTACCGAAAACGCGGTATCCCAGAAATTTCGCCAACGATCGGAGGCCACCTTGGACCGAAACTCAATCGCCGCGGCGCGAAAGATCAGCGTGACCAGCAGCAGCATGAACGCCAGGTAAAACCCTGAGAATACGGTCGCATAGGCTTCGGGGAACGCCGCGAAGAGCGCTCCCCCGAAGGTGACCAGCCACACCTCGTTGCCGTCCCATAGCGGCCCGATGCTGTTGATGACCAGCCGATGCTCGGTGTCGTCGTCCGCCACGAACAGGTTGAGCATGCCAACGCCGAGGTCGAAGCCGTCGAGGACCGCGTAGCCGGCCAAGAGCACGCCTAGCAGCACGAACCAGAACAATTCGTAGTCCATCAGCTGGCCCTCCGTCCGCCGGCCGCCACGTCGAGCAACGCCGGGCGTTCCTCGGGGTCGCCCCCTTCGGCAAGATCGTCATCGGGACCATGCAGGATTTTCTGCGACAACACAAACCACCACACGGCAAACAGCAACGCGTAGACGATGCCGAACATGACGATGCTGGACAGCACCATCTCGGCGGTCACCGCCTCCGAAAGAGCGTCGGAGGTGCGCAGCTGGCCCGTGACGATCCAGGGCTGCCGGCCTGCCTCCGCCGAGACCCAGCCCAGTTGGTTGCCCGCGTAGGCGAGCAGGACCGCACCCACGTGCATCCAGAGGAAAGGTCGGAAGCGCGTCACCAGGTTCCGCCAGATCAGAATCAACGTCACCGTACTGCTCGCCAGGAAGAACACACCGATAGCCAGCATCGCATGGTAGGTTTGGAAGACCAGACCTACGTTTGGCCAATCCTCGCGGGGCGTCGCATCCAGCCCCTCAATGGGCGTCTCAAAGTCACCGTGGACCAAAAACGAAAGCCCGCCGGGTACCTGAATGCCGTAGTGTACTTCACCCGATTCCGTATCGGGAATACCAAACAGCCACAGCGGTGCCGGCCCGGACTCAAAATGCCCTTCATACGCAGCAAGCTTGGCTGGCTGGTACTCCGATACGGTCTCACCGGCCGAGTGACCTGAGACGAACGAGCCCATGACGGAAACGAGAATCAGCACCTGACCGATGAGAAACGCCCGTTTGGCGAACCACTCGTGTCGGTTGTGGAGCAGGTACCAGGCCGCAATACTCGCGACGAAGGCGCCCCCAAGAATGCCCGACCCTGCCCACACATGGAACAGTCGTTCGACAGAACTTGGGTTGAACACCATGGCCCAGAAATCTACGATCTCGGCCCGCGGTCCGAGGGGGCCCTCCACGATGTGGTAGCCCGCCGGCGTCTGCATCCAGCTGTTGGCCACGGTGATCCAGATCGACGAGAACACGCTGCCGAAGAACACCATGAGGGCGGCAAACCAATGGACCGGCCGCGACACGCGGTCCCACCCAAACACCAGGATGCCGAGGAACCCTGATTCCAGGAAGAAGGCGAAAATGCCCTCGGCCGCAAGGGCAGAGCCAAAAACGTCACCCACGTAGCGGGAATACACCGCCCAGTTCGTACCAAACTCGAACTCCATCACGATGCCCGTTGCCACGCCAACCGCGAAGTTCACGGCAAAGAGCTTGGTGAAGAAGCGCGCCATTGCCTCGTAACGGCTGTCGTCCGTCGCCCACCACAAGGTCATGACGCCCACCAGGACCGCGCCAAGCCCAATGGTGAGCGGCGGGAACAAATAGTGGAACATGATCGTCATCGCGAACTGCAGACGGGACAGCAGGAGGACATCGAATCCCATGGACCCTCCATCGACACTCGATCCGTAAGCTGGTCAAAGGGTACGCGAGGGCTCGCGCATCCACCAGCGGCGCAGCGGCCGGTTGCGGCAGAGGCAGGGCGGGAGCGGCGAGACCGCCATGCAACGCTGCGAATTGGGCAGGGTTGCTCACATTCGATACAAGCGCGCTTCGTGTTCACCTGGAGCCTGCGTGCTTGTTCGCCCTCTTCGCCTGACCCGAATCGACGGTGTGCTCTGGGGGGTGTTTGCGCTGTTGTTGCTGTGGGTAGCGGGATTTCGCCTTCCCGCCTGGGCCGAA
This sequence comes from Myxococcota bacterium, assembly GCA_039208735.1. GTDB lineage: Bacteria > Myxococcota_A > UBA796 > UBA796 > DRPG01. The sequence goes on from JBCCQY010000184.1 coordinate 13,142, forward strand.
TCGCACGGGCTCGCTCACCACCGCTATCGCGAGCTGCCGGTGGCGCAGCACTTTGATTTTCCGGTGGGAGGCCCGAACGCAGAGGGCTTCCATCGAGCCCAACGGTTCGGAGAGAATCTGCACCTCGGCGAAGATTGGAACCGCGAAGGCGACGACGAGGCCGACCGGGGCGCCCCCGTGAAGGCGATCGCGACCGGCCGAGTGACCTACGCCGGCCACGCGGGGCCCGAGTGGGGCCACGTCGTTCGCATCGTTCACCATCTGCGGCGCCACGGCCGTTCCTCGTTCGTCGAGAGCGTGTATGCGCACCTCGACCGCGTCGACGTCAAAGCCGGCCAGTCCATCGAACGCGGTGGCCCTGTGGGCACGATTGGCGATGCCGATGGGCGCTACGGACCCCACCTGCATCTCGAAATCCGTCGGGAACCCGATTTGCCACTCGGTCCCGGCTACAGCTCGCGCAATCGAGCCTGGCTCGACCCTACGGCCTTCATCCTCGACCACCGGTGACCGAGGGGAGTACACGGCCCAGGAGGGAGGGCGCATGTTCGTCGCAGGTTGGGCTTCGGTCGCCTTGGCGGGACCGTGGGGCCCTGTCGAGCCTTATGCGGTGCCCGTCGTCAATGTGAGCTTCGTCAGCGTCGAAGGCAACACGTTTGCGCAGGCCGAAGGGGGCGTGATGGGCGGCGTTACCGCGCGCTACCTCAAGGGACCCCGGTGGCGATCGGACTCGCGCCTCCGGGTGGTGGGAATCGCCGGCTTACCCAGCTTCTCGCTGGGCGGAGACCTGCGACTCGGCTCGTTCGTTGGACCGGATCCCAAGTGGGTGCGCTGGCAGGTCGGTCCCGATCTGTGGGTCAACGGCTACGGCGGCCCTGAATCCCCGGACTACAACCTGCCCTGGTCGCCGGGCCTCGATCTCAAAAACGTCCTTACGTTGAAGTTTGGCCGACCGCTGAACCTCGTCTTTGAAGCGACACCAGGCTGGGCGCTGGTGCAGGCTCGCCAACAAGGCGGCGTCGGGCCCTTCCACGAACTTGCGCTTTCGGCACTCCTCGTGCTGCGCACGCCCGGCTACAGCCTCATCGTCGGGTACACGCGGCGCTACCAGACCTTTGGCGTCTTTGAAGGGCTCATCTTTCAGGCGGGGATTTGAAGGGTCGAGCAAACCCCAACCCGAGCGTCGCGGCAAGCATGGGCTTCACCTCGCCCGCAACCACCTCTACGCCACCTTCGAGGCGCACCAACAGGCTCGTGTGCCGGGTTCGGCGGTAGCGAGCCATGAGGCCCACCGTCCCGGTGTAGCCCAGCGCTCGAGCGTCTTCCGAGCCTGCGACATCCGCCACGAGACCGCCCGAGACGAACCCCTGCACGGATGCGACGAGCAGATCGACGCCGCGACGAATCTCGAGGGTCGGGGCGACCGAGACCCGAGCCGCGCGGGCCCGGAGCCGCCCTGTCGCGCCAAACCACCAGTGACGTCCAATGGCAAAATCGTCATCGTAGCGACCGGTCCACACCCCGGCCGACAATTGGCCCGCCACGGCGGCCGGTTCTGGAGATCCCGCCCAGCCGATACCTGCCGACCCGTCTACGGCAGGACCGGCTTGGAGCCGAGCCAACGAAGCGCCAAGCGCCACTGAGGTCCACCAAAAGAGCATGGCCCCGACCTTAACGGGCTCGGGTTACGCGGGCGGCTGGAGGACGAATGGATCGTCACAGTCGGCTCGACGCCGCCCTTCGAGGCCAACCCGTGGATCGCCCACCCGTCTGGTTCATGCGCCAAGCCGGCCGCTACATGGCTGAATATCGCGCGATCCGCGAGAAGGTGAGCTTCCCCGAACTGTGCAACAACGCCGATTTAGCGACCGAAGTCACCTTGCAACCTGTCGATCGCTTTGGTGTCGATGCGGCGATCGTCTTTTCCGACATCCTCACCATCCCAGAAGCCATGGGCATGGAGCTGGTCTGGGAATCCGGCCATGGGCCGCGTCTGCCCAACCCCTTGCGCAGCCGCGCTGATGTTGACGCGTTGGTCACCCCCGACGTCAGCGAGGCGTTGCCGGTGGTGCCCGCCACCCTCAAGCAGTTCCAGGCGGCGCGACCTGAAGTCCCGATTCTTGGCTTCGCAGGCGCACCGTTCACGTTGCTTTGCTACATGGTGGAAGGCAGCGGCTCGAAGAACTGGCTCGAAGTCAAGAAGATGCTGTTCGGCGATCCCGATACCGCCACCCATCTTCTCAATCTCCTCGCCGACATGGTGGGGGACTACCTTCAGAGCCAGGTCGAGGCAGGTGCGGCCGCAGTTCAGCTCTTCGACACTTGGGCCGGCGTCTTGTCGGTCGATGACTACGACCGCTTCGCCTTGCCCGCCGCCCAACGTGCCCTGGCCCGCGTTCGAGGGGCGCCGCGCATCTACTTCACGCGCGACAGCGCTCCCTTCTTGCGCCGCCTCGCGCAGACCGAAGCCGACGTCATTGGGCTCGACTGGCGGGTCGAGATGCCCCACGCGCGCGAGACCCTAGGCCGTCTGCCGGTTCAGGGCAATCTGGACCCCGTGGCCTTGTACGCCCCCCCAGAAGACATCCGGGCTCGCGTACACCGCATTTGCGCCCAGGCCGGGCCCGTGGGGCACGTGTTCAACCTGGGCCACGGCGTGTTGCCCACCACCCCCATCGAAGGGGTGGAAGCGATGATCGCCGCGGTCAAGGAACTCGAGAAGGACACCGCAGCGGAAGAATAGGCCTCAGTCCGCCATGACCACTCGGGACACGAAGACCTTCACGCTTTCGGACCAGGCCTCGGGCAACTTGCCGTCGCTCCAATCCCACGTGCGCGTCTGCCCAGGTTCGAAAACCTCTTTGCGTTCCTCCTCGATGGGCACCGACCAGCTTGGCGCGACGACCGGCCACTCGCGCTCATCGAGGATCTGGCCTTCCTTCCCCAAGTACTGAATGGTCATGCGCAGATCTTTGATGCGCGCTTCTCCCTTGTTGGTCACCGCGACCTTCCAACCCCAGCCGTTCAGCGGTCCATTGGGGTCCTCCGCCATGTTGACTTGCGTTTGTTCGACCTCACCGACTTCGAGATTCGGGAGATAGGCGTACACCCCGACCATGCGTTGGGCGTAGCGCTTGCGCTTCTTCTCAGCCTTCGGGTACTCATCGAGGAACTTCTTCCACGCATCGCCCGACGCTTGCTCCTTCGCCCATACAAAGAGGAACTTTTCGCGCTCCTTGAGGGCCTTCGTGCGTTGATTGCCCTTGGGAAACCGCTCGAGGTACTGGTCGTAGATCTCGAGGCTTCCCTCACTCGCCGCCTTCTTCAGGTAGAGCGTCTCGAGCCGATCCGAAGCCTCCATCGTGAAGCGGCCATTCGGATTTTCCGTGAGGTACTTCTCGAAGGCCTCGATGGTATCCTCGTTCTGCGCAACTACGAAAGGGTCGCTGCACCCAAACCACGCCAGCGCCATCCACAACATGCACCCTCCTCGGCCATTGTCTTGGGACGACGAGCATACCGCACGCGAATCAACGGATGCCGAAGGTCAGACCTACCCCGAGTTCGGGTCCTCGGTTGAACCGTCGCCAGGAGGCTTGGTCTCGGAAGCCAAACCCTTGGTCGTAGCGTTGCGTGAAGCGCCAGGTCGAGTCGAGCAGGTTGGCTCCGCGCACCTGGATGCCCCCGACGGTGCTCGCGGTCTTGAAAATCCGCCACGTCCAGGCCAACGACAGCCGCGTAGGCACTTGGAAGAACACATTGGTCTGAAACTCGGCTTGCGGATCGTAATTGTCGACCTCTGGGCTGGCCGCACGGTGCAACCGCTGCCCCCCACCGTCGAGCACCACATTCAGGTCGTGACGACCCCGCGAGTAGCCAAGGACGAGGTCTGCCATCCAGCCCATCTGACCGTCGAGCGACCGATCGGAGTTGAGCCCAAAGCGAAAGGAGTCCGTGAACACGACGGTGTTCGTCGCCGTGACGTTGCCCAGTAGGTAGAACCCCTGGAAGTCGAGCTGCCCCTCGAGTTCCACCCCCCAAGTCTGCCCCACCCGGGGTCGCTGGAA
>JBCCQY010000185.1:0-17163 GCA_039208735.1 Myxococcota bacterium
CCCATCGTGCCCAGTCCGCCCGATGTAAGGAGGGTGCGGGGCGCTTCGTGAGGGTGGTACTGCGCCTCCCACATCTGGTGCTGTCCCACGTCCGAGACGATGAGGGCATCCCCTTGGGTGTACCGCCACAGGTCGTGCATCACATGGGCGGCGTGAAAGGCCTCGGGATCGGGGCGTTGCAGCAGGTCACGCGCGTTGTCGTCGGCCTGCCAGGCCGCGAGTTGGCTTCGCCAGGCCGCGTGACTGGCGGGGCCAACCCGCTTCAACAGCCCCCGGAGAGAGGCGCGCGCATCTCCCAGCACGCCCACGTCAGTGGAGACATTCTTGCCGATCTCGGCCGGGTCGATTTCGAGGTGGATGATGCGAGCCTGAGGAGCAAACCGGCTCACATTGCCCGTCACGCGGTCGTCGAAGCGCATTCCGACGGCGATCAAGACATCGGCGGCCTGAATCGCCCGATTCACGGTGGCTGCCCCGTGCATGCCGGGCATCCCCAAGTGCAACGGGTGGCTTGCGGGCACTCCCCCGAGCCCAAGGAGCGTCGTCGTGATGGGCAGGTCTGCGCGCTCGGCGAGCGCGAGCAATTCGCCGGTGGCCTCGGCCTGAATGACGCCGTGGCCGGCCAGGATCAGCGGCCGCACTGCCGAGTTGATGAGTTCTGCGGCCGCATCCAACGCGGCGCCGGGTGGCTCAGGATGGTCGGGGGGCTCGAGGGGTCGGGCGGGCGCCTCGGCTTCGATGTCGCAAGTCCCGATTTGAGCGTCCTTCGTGATGTCGATGAGCACCGGACCGGGGCGACCCGAGCGTGCCACCCGAAAGGCGTCGCGAATCGCAGGGGCCACATCTTCGGGTCGGGTCACGCGATAGTTGTGTTTGGTGATGGGCATGGTGATGCCCGTGATGTCGGTCTCCTGGAAGGCGTCGGTGCCGAGAAGGTGCGAGGGGACTTGGCCCGTGATGCACACTAGCGGCACCGAATCGAGCATCGCGGTGGCGATGCCGGTCACGAGGTTGGTAGCGCCGGGCCCCGAAGTGGCGAGTGCGACGCCTACTCTTCCGGTGGCCCTTGCGTAGCCGTCTGCCATGTGGGCTGCGCCTTGCTCATGCCGACAGAGCACGTGGTGGATGGAACTTTCGGGCAGGGCGTCGTACACCGGCATGATGGCGCCGCCGGGGTAGCCAAAGCAGACCTCGACGCCTTCTTGCTCGAGGCAACGCCACACGTGTTGCGCTCCGGTCAGCGGGAAAGCTCCGCGTTTCAGATCTTTTTCAAGCACCATGTCGACCTCCCTACGCCACGGCGGCCACGGCCGAGCCGTGGGTTGGGGTGAGCCAATGGGCGAACGAGCGATCTCGCCCGTGCACGATGTCCTTCGGGGTGTCAACGGCCACGATCGAGTCCCCATGAACCATGAAGACGTTTTCGCCAGTGGCCTCGCAGACCTGGTTCCAGGGCAGCACCGCAACCGCATGCCGGGGGGTCATGGCGGTGACGTCAAGTTTGAGGCTACCTCCGCCGAGCCAGGCCACAGGTCGCACGTAGGCATCGCGCAGGCCACGCTCGTGGAGGGGGCCCACGGCGCTGCGCATGCCTTCGAGATCCGCCTCGAACCCAAGGCATCGCGCTCCCTTGGCGAGGTGTGCCAAATGGTCATCCAAGCGGAAGACGGCCGGTCCTGCCGGCGTGTTGTAGACCCGAATCCCTTCGAAGACACCCGTTCCGTAATGAAGGGCTTGATCCAGTAGATTTACGTGTGGGTCGGATGAAGGACGGAAGGTTCCGTCCATCCAGATCGTCGTCGATGTCATGCGCAGCCCACTCCAGGGCAGCGGCCCGACCTTCGACGATGCCGGCAATCTCCGGCCCCGCCTCGGTGCGGGGCCGTGATTGGTTCAGGTCAGCCCGCGCACCCCGTAGGAACGATAAGAAGGACGACAATGACGAGAACGAGCGACGACACGACAGACACGGCGGTGCTGATGGTGGTGCAGTTCACGTCAAACCCTCTTTAGGCGCGGACCTCCGCAGGGTACTCCAACTCGGGTCGCTCCGCCAGCAAATCCCATCGACAAGCCCACCGGCACAGCAAACGCATGATCCCGATGGTACGGCCCTCCGGTGTTGGGGCGGTAGGACGGAAGCCGTCTGGCTACCGACCGATCTTAATGGTCACTTCGGTCACCGCGTGCGGCTCGGGGATGAAGGGTGCGGAGGTTCCCACGATGCGGTCGAACTCATCGTGCACCTTGATCACCAAGGGCTCCTCGTACGCGTACAGCGTGAACGGAGCCTCTTCGGGGGTCAGCCGGATGGCGACCGCCTTGTCTTCATCGTCGGCTTCGGCCCGGTGAATCCACCACCGGGCTTCGCCTGGCTTGCGGGCCCGACGACCGATCTCGAGCTTTGGCGTGACCAATGCCCAGGGAGCGTCGATCTCAAGCTGGGTGGTGTCGCCGATCGACACGGTGCCTCGAGCCGTACCTTCGATGGAAAATTGGTCGGGCACGGGGCGCTCGAACGCAAGGCGCGCGAAGATCTCGTAGGTGCCAGGGGGGACGGGCGCGGAAAGCGACTTCGACTGCTCCACGTAGATGGGCTGGCTGGACTTGCGCAGCCCTTCGTCGTAGGGGCGGATCTCGAAGAACACTTCGTCGGGGTAGATCTCACCGTCGACAAGTGTGGTCTCGACCGTGCCTGAGGACAGGTCCGGGGTGATCCGGAGGCTGTTCCCCGACTTCAAGTCGACGATGTTTCCAATGTCGAGCACGCCTCGCTTGCAGGAGACTTCCCACACGCCAGGGGGAAAGAATCGCTTGGTCGGCTCGGTGGCGGTGAACGATCGGTTTTCTTTGCCGTTGGTGCTGCCGCAGGTGAACGCTCCGGTCACGTTCTTCGGCGCGTATTCGACGAAGGCGCCATCGAAGACCATCTGGACGGAAAGCCGTTTTCCAGAGCGGACCTCGATTTGCTGGGTCTGCACCACGGGCGCGACCTCGCCTTCGAGGATGTAGGTGCCAGGCGGGATCTGTGCATCGAGACGGCCAGCCCCAAGTTCGATTTTGGCTGGTTCTTCGCCCTCGGCGGGCGGCGCGTCCGTCACCGGGACGGCGCGCCACACGATGAAGTCGTCGAGGCGAGGCCCGTCCTCGCCAAGGCGCGACTCCGCCCGAATCTTCCCGTTCTTGGGGGCTTTCGCAGTCGCGGGCATGCTGCCCAAACCCCACAATAGGGTCATGACCCCGAGTCCCATTCCCATGCCCATCGCTTCTCCCTCACTGCCCCGTGCGGGGTCGGCGCGGAGGATAACCTCGATGGACGTCAGCTCGTCGTCAGGTTTCGTGCGACGTCAGACCTCGGTTTCGATGCCGGGGGTCGTGGTGTCGTCTTCGGGGAGGGTCGACCCCTCCATCTCGACGGTGTTGTCGGCAGTGTCTTCGCGGACCACCGGCTCCGATTTGACGATACCGTTGCTCGCCTGCAGGTCCACCATCTCCTGACCGTCCACCACGTAGACGCGCGTCACGACGTAGACGCTATTGTCGACCATCAGCTCCCAGCCCACGGCGGCCGCGACGGGCACGACGAGGAGCGTGCGGCCGGCTACGACCCGACGGCGGACCCGGCGCCGATGACGACGACGCACCCGACGGCGGACCCGACGGCGCGTCCGCCGCCGCCCCCGGCGAGCTGGAGGAGCCGCCTCGGCGGTGTCGATGGTAGCGGCGGCAAGGCCGGCAAGCAGGCCTGCGATCAAGGCTCGGCGTGTGTGCATGATGTCCTCCCATTTCTCCAAGGCGCCTAACGAACAAATGTGGAGGGGATGTTGACTCAGAGCGGATCGAGTGTCGGGTAGGGCGAGGGGTAGGGCGTTGGCCACCTCGCCCCGTCCTCATAGAGCACGTCCGACCCAAACCGTTCTTCGAGGGCAGCCCATAGGCCAGGATTGCCCGTCTTAAGGCCGTGAACGACCCCCAGTTCGGTCGGGTCGAAGGGCGTGGCGTTGAGCAGGATGCGCCAGCCCTGTTCGGTGATGCCGTAGTTGTGGCCTAAGCGGAGTCGCACCACGTTGCGCAGTCCAGGCCAGGAGCCAAGGGCCTCGAGGGCGACGTCGGTAAGCCCGTTGTTGTTGAGGTCGAGTTGGACAAGGCGCTTCACGTGGGCCGACTCCACGAGGGCCTGCACCCCGCGGTCGCCGAGGTCACAGGCGAACGCCTCGAATCCAACAAGATTGGCCAGAGAGGGGCTTTCCGCCAGCGCAGCCATGCCCGAGGCCTCGATGCGACAACGGCCCAACGTGAGACGGGTGAGTCGTCGAAACGGCACCGCGGCCAGCGAATGGGCCCGGTCGACATCGAAGTGCCACGGTTGCTTGGGGGCCAATGCAAGGTGCTCGAGATCGAGAATCGCAGGCGAGCGAATGACCGCATCGATCGCCAAACGGTCGACGGTGCCCACCAAATCGAGCCGACGAAGTGGCCGCCAATCCAACACCCGTTCCACGTGTGGGATGGCTTCTTCGTTGTCGGCGAGGTTCAACGCGATGGGAACGTCGCTCGACTTCGCGACAAGGGCAGTGATGCCCTCTCGATCGAGCTGATTCCCCCGCAGATCGAGGTGTTGCACGGTCGCCAACAGGCCTGACGCGGCGAGGGGGAGGAGACCCGCATCCCCGATGATCGTGTGATCGAGGACGAGCGAGACGAGGTCAGGCCGCAACAGCTGCGTCAGATGGGCCACGGTGGCGGGATGGACGGTGGCAGACCGAATGCCGAACGCCTGAAACTGGGAGGCGATCTCAGCGTCAACGGCGCTAAAGGCGTCCTGGCGGAGACTTCCGCTCGAGAGCACGAACGCGCCCGTGAGGCGGGCGTCGGCCGCGGCCGCCAGTGCACTGGCGAGGTCATCGGGGGACTCCCCCGGCGGGCGCCAGGCTACGGAGCGAAGGGGTGTCGTGCGGACAAGCGAAGAAAGGATTCGCCAATCCATTGCGGGATTCGGCGAGGCGAGGTGTTCGACAAACCCACGCCGAAACTTCCGACTTGTTGTGGCCCACACCTCACGGGAGGGCAACAAGGTGGCCAGTGGCTCGACCCAACGGGCTTCTCCGGCTCGCCTTAGCCGCTCGGTCTGCGCATGCAGCGTCGACCACTCGGGGTGGGCTTCACCGAGGGTTGCCAGCCTGCATTGGCCCTGGATGAATGCGCCCTGGGAACTCCCCTGCTCCTTGAGCCAGTCTGCATAGACGAGTCGCGCCGTCTCGTCGTTGGGCGCCGCAGTAACCGCGGCAAGCAGCTGGCTTTCTTCGGTCACCGACGCACGAGCTCCCAGCTGCATTCCTGGCCGGCCGTCAACGGAAGACGATGCTGGATGGGAGGCAGCGGAGGAAGGGCCACGGGGGCCTGGCAACCTGGATCGTCGGCGTCGACGAGGTCGTCAAAGTCGTTGTCGACGCCGTCGCGGCATGCGGTTTTTGAATCCGCCGACTCTGGATCGGGGCGCCCCTTCAAGTGGCGATCGTCGATGCTGTTCCAAAGCTTGTCGAACCAGGCTTCGAACTGGGCCACATGGCGTCGGGACCGCAGGACAACGGTGTTCTCGTCGTTGCTTCGCTCCCCGGCTCCCGTGAAGTTCATCGACCCCCCGACCATGACCGACCCATCGACCGCCAGTGCCTTGGCATGCATCTTCCCTCCCCAGTCTTCGACTTTCACGGGGATCCCCGCTGCACGCAGCACCTCGTGTTTCGTGTAGCCGTTCCTCGCCGCGGTCGCATCGAGGATGACGCGAACCGAAACTCCGCGACGGTGCGCGGCAATCAGGTCTTGGGCGAGGGTCTTGTGGGTGAGGAAAAAGACGGCCACATCGATGCGACGCTTGGCGCGCCGCACCAAAGGACGAACCACGCGGCTCATCGGTTGGTCCTGAGGGGAAAAGTAGACCTGAGCGCGAACTTTTCCGGGAACGATCCAGTGTTCACGGAGTGTGGCCTCAGCGTTCGGCTTCGTGCGGTGGAATTGCCCCTTGAGGTACATGCGCTCGAACTCTTGGGTGTAGAACCCCGCAATCGTGGGGCTATCGATGCGCAACACGAGGTTTGCGTTGTAGCCCCCGGTACCCGAGTTGCTCGCGTTGGTGGAGCCGGTCCAGACATGGCGTCCATCCGCAATCGCGAACTTGTGGTGCATGATGTCGCCCTCGAAACGAAGGGGCTCGCGGCTTGCATGCGCAGTTAGCAAGCAGGTGTCGCCAAGATCGTAGGCGAGGCACTGCAATGGGCCGGCGAAGCCTTCAGGCCGGGGACATTTGGGACGTCCGGTGAAGGGACGCTGTTTCTTGGCCTGGGCGCGGTCCACGACGAGGTCGGTCTGCGTTGAAAACGCGTTCACCCAGGTTTCGCTATCGGTGTAGTAGTTGCTTCCGTCGATCGTCCGGTCGATGACCAAGCGCACGCGCACACCGCGTTTCTTCGCTCGCGTGACCGCCTCGAACAGCGCCGTCTGCTGTCGAAACCCGTAGAAGGCGAGATCGAGCGTCTGAGTGGCGCCATCGATCACCTCCCGCAGAGAAGTGCAGACACGGGCTTCGCAAGCGTCTCGGGGCAGGGCGGCCCGCGTGGGATCGGCGAGGATGAGTTCGACGTCATCGGCCAACGCCGGACGTGCCAAGAGGGCTAGGGCCCACAACATCGGCTCTCCTGTCGGGCGTTAGCCGCCCAGGTGGCCCAACACCTCGGCACGGTCCCAGGCCATGTCGCCATACCGGGCGATAACCCGGCCATCGGCGTCGATGATCAGCAGCATGAGGTCATGGGTGATCGCGAGCCCCTTGCCGTGGGTGGTGAGTCCAGCGCGTTCTGCCAGCGACACCAACATCTCGCCAGGCACCCGACCAAAATCGAGGCGTCCCGTCTCGGCGCCTCGCTCTACCCCGTACGCCTTCAACACCGCAAGCGAGTCGTAGGTCGGGTCCAGGGTGACGGCGACCAACCGCGCACCTGTGGGCAGCGACCCCTGCAGCGAGAGCAGTCGCTGGGTGACGAGGGGGCAATACTCGGGCAGTGGGCATCGCGTGTAGAGGAACGTGAGGGCGACGGGACCCGCTTGGTCAGGGCCTAAGGTCAACGTCGACCCGTCGGCCAAGGCGATGGGCGTGGCCGGGAAGAGTTCGCCGACCTTGATCGCTTGAGCGGCGTTCGGTCGCGGGGTCGCCTGCTTGGGAGCTTGCGATCGAGCGGTGACAACCAGGTCGGTGAGCACCGTTCGACGCCCGACAAGCAGGGTGCCCCGAATGGTGTCGCCTTCGGACACGCGCTGCCGATCCTGCGGATTGGCGAGCGGAAACGGCATGGTCATCGCGTCCATGAATCCTGGGATGTCGTCGTGTGCAACGATCAGCGAATCGTCGCGAACCTCGATGACGGTACCGGTCACGGCATACGAATCAGGCCCCGAGCCTCCGCAGGCGACAAGCCACAGCAAGAGGCTATGCGTCATCGGTACGCTCGAGGGTCGAAGACCCAGCAAACGGTGCTTCCTGCTGAACCTGCACCTCACACGGACCGTCGAGCGAGTCGGACGACGACCCCTCCGTCAAGTCGTGCCGAAGCGTAAACCCCAGTACTTCGTCCCCGAGTTCCACGGTCAACGAAACGGCGTCACCGTCGACGGACCCCGTCAGGTCACCCGCGATGGCCTCGGTCAGGAAGGGCGCCAACACTGAAGCGGAGCCTGTCAACTCGCCCCGCGTGTCGTCCACCAAGTAGGACAGCGTGTAGGTGCCTTCGCCCTTCTTCGTGTCGACGACACAGGAACCTTGCCAGTTGCCGTCGAGGCGGTTGGCGCACCCGAGCAGCCCCACCAACCAAAGCCCCCTCATGACCATGTGTTCCATCCTCCCGCAGCGCAGCATAATGCGCTCGAGAGGGCGTCAGGCCGATGCGCCAGCCCGCAGGGGAGGGTCGTCGGTCTCGGTGATCTCGTCCCATGCGGGCCGGAGCGCATCGAGTTCCCGCAGCGTGGCGGCGGGCGCCTCATCGAAGCGAGCCGACATGAGGAAGATCTGGATGACATCCCCATCAAGGCCCCACGGAGCGTCGTGAGAGGCCGCCCATGCGGCCACCGCGCTCAGCACCGCCGGACGGTCGATCTGCATCTCGATTTGCCGTGGATGCGGCCGCCTTAGGCGTCGCACCAGGGTGCGGATGCGCTCGACCGCGAGCGCGGGAGAGACCGAACGACCGTCGAGCCGGAGCGGCCCGGAACGTGGAATGTGCGTCATCACGGCGAACTCGTAGGTCATTCGCGGGAGTTCGGAGGTTGCTACCCGGTTACGAGTGGCCATTCAAAGGGAAGCACCGACGGGGCGCTCAGGGACGCAACGACGATCGACCGGTGTCCGTACCGCTGTCGCACGTCCACACCGCATTGCATCGCGCTTCCACTTCGTCGAAGCGACGGCCGACCTTGCGACAGTTCCAACGGAGGGCCTCTCGGCACTCCCGGGCTGCCTTTGGATCGTAGGCGCAGCCCGACACGTCTCCCAGGTCTGTGGCGTCTTCGCAGGCGTCCAAATCTGCAAAGTCTCGGTAGAAAGAGATGGGGTCGCACCGACGCAGAAGCTTGCACGATACAGATGGCGCCTGGGTTGTCCACCGTTCTTCGGAGGGCCCACACGCCACCGCCAGGAGGAGCCCGATCACGGTCGAGGTTGCGAACGGCAAGGCACGGAGGCGAGAGGTCGACATGGTGTTGCTGTTTGTCATGGCTGCAGGTGCTGCGCCCCTCGATTTGACGGTCCCTGGACACCACGAAGACCCCTCGACCGACGTCGATGGCGAAGGGGAAGGACCCGTTGCGGCGCCGGTGGTCAACGGCTCGGAGGCGACCGGAAACCCAGATGTGGTGGCCCTAGCGTTTTCCGACCCCGCCACGGGCCTGCTGTCGGTGTTCTGCACGGCGAGTGTGATTCAGGATGACTGGCTGCTCACGGCCGCGCACTGCATCACCGAGACCAATCGAGGGGCGAACCTTGGTCTGCAGCGAGTCGCGGTTTGGGGGAACAACATCAACGTCTCTGGCGGAGACGTGGTCATTCCTTGGGCGGAGGCCATCACGAGCCCCGATTACCGCCCGGCCCAGTTCACCGGCGACGCCGGTTTGGTTCGCCTCGAATCTCCGCATCCCGACCCCACCTGGGTCGTCCTGCGCGATGAGCCTTTCGATAACTCCCAAGTCGGAGCGCAAATCGAGGTCTTTGGGTTTGGAGCGACGGGCGACGGGCGTTCCGATTCGGGCATCAAGCGCACCACGGTGCTCCCCGTCGACGAGGTCGATGACTTCAACATCATCACGTTCACGCCAGAGTCCAATGTGTGTTCGGGCGACTCGGGAGGCCCGGGCTTTGTTCCGACCCCGGAAGGTCGTGAGCAGGTCGGCATCAACGCATTCGTGACCCCAGGCTGCATCGGTGGCCGAGGCGGGTCCACCCGAGTCGACCAGCACATCGATTGGATTCTCGAGTTGGTCCCAGAGGTCGCACTCGATCACAGCGAGCTGCCTAGCGTAATCGAAGAGAACGAGGACGGTAGCCGGGGATTGACCGACTTCGGTGCCGATGATCCTCAGGCGTTTGGCATCGCGTTCGACGACGTCGACCCGCTCGACGAACCCGGGGGCGGGTGCCGCACCCCGATGCCTTACGCGTTGCTCGCCTGGTGGCCTGTGGTTGCACTGTGGCGGCGTCGACGGAGCAGCAGCAGCCCGAACACCCCCGCCGCGGCGTAGGCCGCTCCGGTCGGTGCCGTGTTGCAGCCTGGAGGCGGGTAGTTCTCGAGGTCATCGAGGTCGAATGACGCGAGCGAAGGCGTGTAGGTGGCCTGCAGCGGCTCGCAGATCGGGGCCGCAAACTGGAACTGGATGGTTCCTGCGTCGGTGTCGGCCCCTACGTTGCGCAGGATGAGGTTTGCGACTCCTCCGATCTCGCCCAAGGGATTGATCGTCGTTTCCGCACTGCCGGTATCGAGACGGCCCGTCGGGGCGGCAGGATTCCACACCGAAATCTCGACCGACCCCGCGACAGCGTGGCGCTGGACGAGATTCACCGAGCCCGCGGTGTCGAAGTACTCGGTTTCGAGGTGGTTTGTGGTCCGAGTGAAGCCGACTTCCGCCCCCGGCTCGCTGGGCAGGCACGTGTCGCATTGCTCTTCGAACGGACATTGCCGCAGTAGACAAAGCAGACCGTAGTTGACGACCTCCTCGCCAGTTTCACTCGCTTCACGATCGGGAATCACCGGAAAGGAGAGGTCGGTCTGTGACCCTGCGGGCCACTGGGGCACCTGCAGATAGACGTCGGCCGACCAGAGGTCCCGAGGCATCAGGCTGGCCCAACTCTCGGCTTGCTGGGCGGGCGTCTCGTCGTTCCGAAGTTGGTTTTGAACCTGTGCATCGGTGATGCAAGGGTTCCAGTAGTTCGTGAAACGAAGATGGATCCTGTTGCGGAGCGGATCCTCGCGAAAGTAAGCGTAGCGAAACGAGGGATTAAAGAACGCCTCGTCCGAAATGGCCTCATCCACAACGACTTGTCGCTGTAGGTCGCAACCGGTGAACAGCGCAACCAGCAGAGAAGCCGCTCCCGTCGCAATCATGAGTCGTCCTTTGTCCTCGGGGCGGAGGTTGGCTAACCTGCCGCCATGTGGATTGTGGCATGGATGGCGTCGGCCGGGGCGGCGGCCCCTGAGGTCGAGTGGACGGCGATGGCTGGCTTGCAGTCGGCCTTTGGCATTCCACTCATGGGCATTAGCAGCCCCCGCGAGCGCAGCCCCTCGCTGTCGCTTCCCGTGGAGGTCAATCTGGGCATCGATGCAGGGCCCGGATTCTTGGTGCGGGCGCACGTTGGTGCGGGCGCATTGCTGAATGGCACCTACCTCTACACCGCCGAGAACGGCCGTTCGGTGGGGTTCCCACACCACATTGACCTGGCGCTTAGCGCGGGACTCCGCATCAACGGCATCTCGGTTGGTGCTTTGGGTGGGTTTCAGCTGCCTTCTCGCACGACAGTTCGCGGATTCGTGGGATGGAATCCGGAAGGTTCACCGTTGATCGTCGAGCTTCGCGCGGGAGCCAACCTCCCGACCGAGCGACGTACCGAGCCCGTTTTACAGTTGTGGGTGGGCCTGAATGGTCCCCTGTCGCGCAACCGGGAGTGACATGACGCCCCCCCCCGAATCGGTGGTCCTTCTGCCCGACGGCTTTTCGGTCGAACTGTTGGGCCGGCGTACGGAAGAGCGCGCCATCGGAGCGATGGTGGGGTTGATGGGGGTCGGGGCCATCGCCGTCTTCGGATGGTTCCCCGACACCGGCAGCCTCCGACAGATGCTGAGTCTGGGCATCTGGCTCTTGATTGGGTTGTTGGCGGTGCTCGGCGCCGACATTTTGGTGCTGCTGGTCGCACCGATCCGGGTGACCCCTGTCGAATTGGCGGGGTTCGTGCTCAAAGTCGGCCCCCAGCGAATCGCCGTGGCCGACATCCGAGACGTCCGGTTGCGCTTGCGCCATCTGGTCATCGATGCCGACAAACGCTACGTCGTGCCGGCATCACATGTCCCAAGCCCGCTTCGTCGCTGGGTTCGGGACCGGCTGGTGGAGCGCGTCACCGAGTGGCAGAACCGCGATGGTGAAGCGCCTCCCGAGCTTGAGTCGCTGCTCGATCGCCCGTCATAGCGCAGCGCGAACCACCCGAGGGCCTTCCTGGGCCAACAGCGTTTCAATGCCTTCACCAAGCTTTTCGATGACGAGGTCGACCTCGGCGGCGGTGATGCCGAACCAGGGCGTCAGGCGCACCGCGTTCTTGCCCCCGTGAATGAGGCCCAGTCCGTGGGTGCGGCACCACATTTCGAGGCCGTCGAACCCCACCACCGGCATGCGCTCGGGGTCCATCTCTGCGGAACACAGAAGCCCTGTTCCTTGCACCGTTTGCACGATGCCCGGGAACCGTTGCTGAAGCTTCAACAGCCCTTCGACGAACTGAGCGCCGCGGTCCTGGATGTTCTGTCGAAGTTCGGGGGTGAGCCCCTCGAGGACGGCCACCGCAACGTCAAGGGCTCGCGGATTCGTGGTCATGGTGTTGCCGTAGACCCCGCGCACGTACTCGTCCGCTGCCCGATCCGTAAGACCGAGAACCGACAGCGGATACTGGCCCGCATTAAGCGCCTTTGACCAGGCTTCCATGTCGGGCGGAACCGCGTCTTCGAAACCCGGGTAGTCGACGAAGGACAAGTACCCGGTGGTGCGGAGGCCGGCTTGAACGCTGTCGACGACGAGCATCGATCCGTGGGCCAACGTGCGCTCACGCACCGCGTCGTAGAACTCGCGGGTCACCGCCATGCCAGGGTTGCCCTCGCCCATCACAGGCTCGATCATCACGAGTTCGAGGAACGTGCGTTGATCCTCGGCCGTGTCAAACAGGCGGTGGAGGGTGGCGACGTCGTTTGGCGGGCACACCCAAACGTGCCGGTCACGGAAGCTTGCAAGCTGGGCTTCGTAGGTGGGCAGGGAGCTGTGCGACGCCATGGCGGGGCGACGGGTGCGCCCGTGGAAACTGCCCCGGAGGGACAGCATCTTGGTGGACCAGCCTTGTTTGGGTCCGCCCGGCCCGATTTGGCGCAGGGTGTGATGGTCGGCGATGCGCGAGGCCACCATCATGGCGTCGGAGCCCGAGTTGATGCACATGAACCGGCCGAACGGCGAGCCGCCTCTGCGTTGGCCGACCTCACGTTTCATGGCTTCGGTGAAACGCTTGTGCGACAGCGAGGGCGTCATGACGTTCGCCATCACGTGCGGAGCGTTCATGGCCTTCAGTACATGTTCAGGCGCGTGGCCTGCCCCGAGCATGCCGTAGCCGCCGTTGTCGTGGATCACAGCCCCGTGTGTTGTGACGATCCAAGGTCCCTTTGCGGCAAGCGGGATGTAGGGATTGACGGTGGCTGCGGAGTAGAAGTTGACGAAGTCGTCCTGAAGATCGCGAACGAGCTCCGCTTCGGGACCGGCGATGGCGGCCCGCGTCGCATCGTCGACGCGTTCCTTCGCTTCGGTGGCTTGCGCGATCGCGGCCGGAAGCGCTGCATCGAGGGCCGCGAACCTGGTGATCGTCGCATCGTCCAAGCCCTCGGTACGACGAGGACCCGCCGTGTTTCGAAGGTTGGAGATTGCGCTGATGACGTCCATGACTCCCCCGGGTTGGTCGAAAGGATCGTAATCAGCGCTCAGCACGACTCAAGTGCAACAGTTATCGACACCGACGATGCGACGGGGAGGCAAACGATGCCCGATTCCGCCCTTTGGGTCCACCACGACAAAACGTCGTGGTCGGTCGATGCCACGACGATGGGGGTGGCCCCAGAAGCGCTCGACCAGCTGCCCTGGACACCGACCTTCAATGCCATGGCTGCGCTTGAGTCCGGCGCGATTGCCAATCCGGACGAACAACGTCAGGTCGGCCACTACTGGCTTCGATCACCCGAACGATCGGGCGAACACCAAGGAGCCATCGAGCAAACCCGCGACGCGGTGCTCGCGTTTGCAAAAGCCGTGCGAGAAGGGGTTCACACGACCGATCAGGGCGAGACGTTCACCCATGCGTTGCAGCTTGGAATTGGTGGTTCGGCGCTCGGGCCCCAGCTTCTCGTAGAGGCGCTGGGTGAGGGAGAGGGCCTCGAGCTCCATTTCGTCGACAACATCGATCCGGATGGACTCCAGCGGACGCTCGATCGCATCGGGGCGGGGCTGTCGCGCACCCTGATCGTGGCCGTCAGCAAGTCTGGGGGCACGCCCGAAACCATGCTGTCGCTGGATCTCGTGCTGAAGGCGCTGCAGGCCCAAGGCCTCTCGGTCTCGGATCGCCTCGTGGCCATCACCGGCGATGACTCCAAGCTGCATCGGCGGGCGCAGTCCGAAGGGTGGCGAGCCACGTTCCCGCTGTTCGACTGGGTGGGAGGGCGGACCTCTGTGGGATCGGTGGTCGGCCTCCTGCCGGGCGCGTTGGCAGGCCTCGACATGGCGGCGTTTCTCGAGGGATCGGCGTTCATGGACGCGTGGACCCGAGCCGACGACTGGCGCAAGAACCCGGCTGCACTCCTGGCCGGGTGCTGGCATGCGGTGGGGCATGGCAAGGGCGACCGGGCGATGGTGGTCTTGCCCTACGCGGACCGGCTGTTGTGGCTGTCGCGATACCTGCAGCAGCTCGTCATGGAGTCGCTCGGTAAGCGGCATGCGCTCGATGGCCGTGAGGTCGAACAGGGTTTGGTGGTCTACGGCAACAAAGGGTCGACCGACCAGCACGCGTTTGTGCAACAGCTCCGCGACGGTCGGAACGATTTCTTCGTCTCGTTTGTGTCGGTGCTCGAGGATGGTCGAGGTCCCACCAATGCGGTCGATGGATTGGCGAACGCGGGCGATGTGCTGCAGGGCATGTGGCTTGGTACCCGCAAAGCGCTCGACGAAGCGGATCGACCAAGCCTCGTGATTACGCTGCCTCGCGTTGGCGCCTTCGAACTCGGGGCGTTGATTGCTCTGTTCGAACGCGCAGTGGGGTTCTATGCGAGCCTCGTCGGCATCAACGCCTACCATCAACCCGGCGTTGAGGCAGGCAAGAAGGCGGCAAAGGGCATGGTTGCGCTTCAAGCGAAGGTCCTCGAAGGGCTCGGCTCGGAGCCGACGACGGCGGAGGCTCTCGCGGGAGCGCTTGGGGAGGACGCAGGCGTGGTGTTCCACATGCTTATGAGGCTTTCGGCGAACGGTCGCATCGCTCGGGACGGGTTCGGCTTCGACGCCCGCTTCGTGCGGTCGTGAATCGCCGGGCTGGGTTGCTGCTCCACCCGACCTCGCTGCCAGGTCCCTACGGCATCGGAGACATCGGGCCGTCCGCCAAGGAGCTGCTCGCGTGGATGGATTCCGCCGAGCTGCGCATTTGGCAGGTCTTGCCTCTTCACCCAATCGACCCGTGGGGGTCTCCCTACGCTGCGGACTCGTCGGTGGCGCTCGAGCCGATGATGCTTTCGGTCGACGACCTTGTCGAGGACGGCTGGCTGTTGGCGCGCGAAAAGCCCTTGGCGCCTGGCCCGGCCCACCGTGTCGATTGGACGTGGGTTCGTACCGAGAAGCAGAAGGCCCTCGACCGCGCGGCGGACCGCGTCGTGGCGTCCGGTGAACTCGAGCGAGCCGAGCCCTCGCCGGCGCTGGATTCCTACGCCCTGTACAAGGCCATCAAAGACGAACAAGAGAGGGGCTGGTCGGCCTGGCCTGCGCCACTTCGCGATCGCGATCCCGCAGCTCTGGACGAAGCACGCGATCGACTGGCCTTGCGGATTGGGCGCCACCGGGCTCTGCAGTGGCTTCTCGCGCGGCAGTGGAGCGAGCTGCGCATGGCCGCCAAGGTTCGAGGCATCGAGATTTGGGGCGATGTGCCCTTTTTCGTGCCTCATGACAGCGTCGATGTATGGGAGGCCCCTTCGCTCTGGCGACTCGACGAAGACCGCGTTCCCAGCGTGGTGAGCGGGGTGCCGCCAGATGCCTTCTCCGAGGATGGCCAGTTGTGGGGCCATCCGCTCTACGACGAAGCAGCCCACGCGAACACCGAGTACGCATGGTGGCGACGCCGGATGCGGGAGTTGTTGAAGGTCGTCGACCGCGTGCGCATCGACCATTTCCGAGGATTCGAAGGGGTCTGGGAAAACCCCGCAGACGCGACGACCGCGGCCCATGGGCAGTGGGTTCCCGGCCCTGGCAAGCCCCTGCTTGAGGTACTGACGGGGGATTTTGGACGAGAGACCTTCATTGCGGAAGATCTCGGTGTGATTACCGACGACGTTCGTGAGCTGCTCACGGCGTTCGACCTGCCGGGGATGGCCATTCTACAGTTCGCCTTCGATGGAGAGCCCAACCACGTGTACCTGCCGCATCGCCATCAGCGAAATCAGGTTTGCTACACGGGAACCCACGACAACCAGACGTCGCTCGGGTGGTTCTTGTCTCGAGGACAGGAAGAGCAGGACCGCATTCGGCGCTATCTGGCGGCCTCGGACCGAGACATGCCCTGGGCCTTGATGCGGGCTGCCTGGCGCTCGCCGGCCGACACGGCAATCGTGCCGTTGCAGGACCTGCTTGGCCTCGACGACCAGGCACGGCTCAATCTGCCAGGTACGACGCAGGGTAACTGGTCGTGGCGCACCCATGCGGCCGCGTTCACCTTGACGCTGGCCTCACGGGTGGCCGACGAGGTCCAGATTTCAGGGCGGGCTGCTTCTCAATAGGGCGGCGCCGCCGAGCGGATCAGCCTTCGGTCACCCGGAAGGTGCCGTTCATCATCGCGTAGTGGCCGGGGAACGTGCAGACGAAGACGTAGTCTCCGGCTTCCGGCGCAGGGAACTCGATGGAGACCTCTTCACCACCGCCGACAAGGCCGGTGTTGGCGATCACATCGCCCTTCATGGCTTCGGGGATGTAGCCGTTGTCCTTCGCGGTCACGGCCGCGGTTGCGAACTTGGCGCCATCGGTGCCTTGCTTGAGCAACACAAAGTTGTGGCCCATGGCGGCGACAGGCAACTTGCCCACGTGCTTGAGGTTCAGCTTGACGGTGGAGCCAGCCGGAACCTCGATGAGCTTTGTGTTGAACTTCATCTGGTCCGTGCCTTCGAGGGCGACGGTAGCCACATCGCCTTCGACGGTCACTACGTTCGGCTGTTCGGCCGCAGCCGCGGGGGCTGGGGCCGGAGCGGGCGCCGGGGGCGCCTCTTTGGCAACGGGTTCAGGAGCCGGCGCGGGGGCGGGGGCGGGCGACTCGCCACAGCCGATCAATGCGGCCAGGGCGATGATGGACACCTGCATGCAATCCTCCAGGGAAGAAGAGTGCGTAATGCCGCTCCCGCGCGAGTGCGACTCCGAATCGATCAGGGGTCGACGGTCAGGGGGAACGTGATCTGAATGTCGTTGTCGCCGCCGATGGAACCGAAGCCACCGGTGCGCACCGCGTCAGCCAGTCCGGCCACCTTGACCGCGACGTCGCCTTCGGGCGGGAGGTGACGCAGGGTCACGGTTAGATCACCCGAGCCTTCGGCGTCGGTGGTGATGTCGTTGGTGAGGCCGATGGGGTTGCCCTCGCCGTCCATGTCG
>JBCCQY010000186.1:0-16979 GCA_039208735.1 Myxococcota bacterium
CCCGCACCGCCACCGGCACCCAGGGATTGGGAGGCCGCAATGCGTAGATGCCATACGATCGGGTGACTCGGTCAGGGAGCAGTCGAACAAGCTGGCCTGACCGCAAATCGGCTTGAACGAGGAAGTTGGGCACGAGGCCCACCCCGAGCCCCGCATGGAGGGCCTCCCTCACGCCGAGCCCGGTATCGAACCGGAGCGCAGCCGGGACTTCGACCATCGAAGGCTGCCCATTGACCTCGAACCACCAACGGCCCTTACGCTCACGGCCCAGCCGTTGGCCAAACACCACGCAACGGTGGTGCGCCAGATCGTTCAGCCTCGTCGGGGCGCCGTGCCGCACTAGATAGTCGGGGCTTGCGCAAAGCTGCATCGACCCTTCCCCAAGGCGCACCGCGATCAGGTCGCTGTCCGCGAGCTGGCCCGCAAAGGCCACCCGAAGGACAAGATCGAGTTCCTCGACCACGAGGTTTTCGACGAGGTCGCGAAACGACAGATCGAGTTGCACGGAAGGATAGCGCTCTACGAATCCGGGAAGCCAGGGAACCAGGCAGCGCATGCCGAGGCTGGTGGGGGCACTCAGGCGCACCACGCCCGCCGCTTCATGAACCACCGCCTCGACCGCGAGCCGCGCGTCCGTCAACGCGTCGAGACCCACCGACAGCCGCTCCGCGAAGCGACGTCCCGCGTCGGTAGGCCGCACGTGCCGGGTGGTTCGAACCAGCAGCTGGGCACCCAGCGCCTGCTCGACCCTCCGCACCGCTTTGCTAACCGCTGAGCGAGTCACGCCAAGATGGCGCGCGGCAGCTGCAAAACTGCCTTCGCGAACCACCGTCTGGTAGGTGTGCAAGTCGGGGAGGGAGGTGGGGATTGGTTCCAAGTGAGCACCAATGAGGAGCGCGACCTCCTCCTACCCCGCAGCCGTAGCCGAGCCTAGGAATGCGACGAAACCTTGGCCTGGGAGCCAACATGTTCGTTCGTACGATGGCACTGATCCTTGCGGGATGCACCGAACTCAGCGTCGTAAACGTCGATTTGCCACGTGAGGGACTGTTTCCTGAAGGGATTGTCAACGACGGAGAGGACAACCTCTACGTCACCGGCTTTGGCGATGGGTCGCTCCTTCGCATTTCGGCCGATGACGATTCGGTGGAGACCATCAAGGAGCCCGGTGAGGACGGACTATCGAGTGCCGTCGGCATGGCGGCGGACTCCGAACGTCGTCGCTTGTGGGTCGCGAACTTCGACTTCGACACGTTCAGCAGCGACCTTCGGGTGTTCGACCTCGACAACGGGGACCTCTTGGCCACCGTCACGCCACCCGCCGACCTCGGACCGCACTTTTTCAATGAGATGGCCTTGGGTCCGGATGGCCGTGTCTACGTGTCCGACACCCTACAACCTCGCATTTGGACGGCAGGACCGGATCTGGATTCGATGGCATCGATTCTCGTCGAGGACCCTCGGTTGGCGAATCCTGATCCCGAGCGTCCGTTTGGGCTCAACGGCCTCGCCCTCACCCCGGATGGCACCGCCCTCATCGCATCCGTCATGGACCGCATCGAACCTGGGGACGGACGATTGGTGCGGGTCGACCTCGACGGAAGCAAGGTGACCGACATCACGCTGTCTGGAGACACGGCCGAGTTCGGCGGTGGGGACGGCATCCTCTTTGATGGGAACACCCTCATCATGGTCAACGTTACGCCACCCGCGGCCATTGTGACCGCCACGTTCGGCAACGACTTCACCACCGCAGAGCTCGTAGGTCGCGACGCATTTGCCGAGGAGTTTGACCGCCCCACGGCACCCGCCATCCGAGGACGGCGACTGTTCGTGGTGAACAGTCAACTCGATCACATCATCGATGACGGTAACGGCGCGCTGAAAACTCCGCCTGAACTCCCATTTCAGGTGGTGGGCGTGCCCTTGCGCGAGTTGGTGAACAACTAGGTCATCCAGGCCTGGATGAGATTATTCTTCACCAAGGCTTCTCCAAGGTTCGGCCCGAGGCGTTCGCTAATCGGGTCGTACGGAGAACACCATGCAAACGACCCTCAAGACGCTGCTCCTCACCACCGCCGTTGGCTGTGGAGGCGGAAGCATTCCCGATGAACAGAACTGGTCGATGACCTATGCCGGCTTCACCAGCGGCGAAATCGAGGGTGCCTCGGCGATGGTGACCGGCCTCTCGAGTGCACCAAGCGTAGCCCTGCAGATCTCGGCCCTCGACATCCTCAGCGACGATGGTGCACTCGTGACACTAAACACGGTTGTACTCAACCGATTCACCTTCGACTATGCAGCAAACGGCATTACAGGGTGCGTGGCGGAACCTCTGATCGAAGGACAGGACGACCCCGTCGTCGAGATTCTGGTCGACACCGAGGAGTGGGTTTCAGGTACCTTTGCCGGCACCATGAACTGCGACGGCGGCGACCTCGACGTGCAAGGCATGTTCGATGCAGAGAAGATCGCCGTCATCGACGCCGGAACCTGAACCGAGGACGCTCAGAGGGCTCGCTGCCATCCCAGGACGGAACGACCCGAGAGTTCGAGTTCAACCACGTTTCCTGAACCATCGGAGGCTGACACAGAGGCCTCCAAGTCGATCTGACCCGCCCACGTCTCGCACAGCTGGGCCGCATCGGAAAAGCAACTCGCCTGGTAGGGCATCGTTGTACCATCGTAGTTCGAAAAGGTCACCGCGGCGTCCGTCACTTGGATCCCATCGATCTGCAGCACGGTGACTGGCATACTGTTCATCAGCCCTACGAAGTCTGCACTGGCCCGTGAAGAAATCAGGACGGGCTGAAGCGAAGTCGTGCCGCCAGCGGTCGGGACGTCGCGGTCGGTGCCTGCGAAATCGAGCTGGGCCACGATGGCCACGGTCTCGGCGTCGGTGGTCGAACCATCCACCTGGCCCAAGGTGAGCTGGACGATGGCGTCCGTGTCCCCTTCTTCGTAGGTGACGCCCACGGCCGCACCGTCGAGCGCGATCTGCTTCATCTGGGTGACCGGCGTGCCGTTGAGTTCGTTGGTCGCGGTGATGGTGTATGTCGCGGTACCGTTGTCGCCGCCTGGCGTCGGGGTCCCCGTATCGGTAGCGGTCATGCCCGTAGGCCCTGCGTTCCCGGTGTCCTCACCGGTCGATGGGGTACCGGTCTCGCCTCCCATGGGTTCCTCAGAATCCGAGGTTCCCATGCAGGCGATCGCAAATAGGGTCCAGGCCAAACTCATGCTGCCTCCAATGCAACGCGTCTAAGCGCTTGATGGTCGGAGGCCTTGAGGAAGCGTTGGAGAAGTCTTGGCCTGTCGGGTGGGGGTGATCCCTACTGCAAGCCGGTGATGCGCACGTCGTCGATAGCGATGTCCTCGTCGCCCGCATTGACGCTCACGACCAGCTGCAGCTCGAGGGTCGAGCCCGTGCCGTTGATGGGAAACGTGAACGTCTGCGCCGTCGGCATCAACGCATCACCGTCGCCCAGGCCATCACCATCCGTGTCGAGCTGGAACGCCGTGTTCGTGCCCGAGCCGCTGAACTCAGCCACCGTAATCGGCGCGCCGCCGTCGAAGATGGCGTCAATCCGCAAGAAGTCCGAATCGTCAATGTCCTGGTTTTTGTCGAACATCGCCGAGGCCTCGGCTAGCGAAATCGACAGCTCAAGGTCGGTCACGCCGGTCACGTCAAGGGCACCCCAGCTGAACGTCGCCGGCAGGACAAGGCCTTCGCCGTCGATGTCCATCATCTGCAACACGCTGTCGTCGAAGCCCGAGTAGTCGAGCATGGCCGTGGGGAGTACGCCCATGCCGTAGTCGCCCATCGTCAGGGCCGTGTCGCCGATTCCGCAGTAGTCGAAGCTGCCATCCGAGAAGAAGTCGGCCGCAACGCCATTGCCATCGGTAAAGGTAAAGGCGTTCGCGTCGACAAACGACTCATCGAGGATCGAGATCGAAACCGGGGGCGGGGTCAGGCCACCTGCAGGGATGACCTCGAAGATGGAGACCGTGCCGCTCACCTCATTGCCGACAATGAGAATGGGCGTGCTCGTGAAGCTGTCCGCCGCCGAGACGAACACGATGCTCTCGGGTCCGAGGTCCGGCACGTTGGCGCCACCGTTGAGCACCACCGTCTCAAGTTCCGACTCGCCAAGCGTCAAGTCGCGCGAGGTGAAGCCCTCGATGTAGGTCACAAAGGTGGACACCGCGGGCACGGTCACGTCGTAGACCATGATGCCCCCCATGCGCTCAAGGCCGATGAACGCGTAGGTACGTCCTTCGACCTCACCCACCGCAATCGCCTCCGGCTCGGGGCCCTTTGCGTCCGATCGGCTGTCCGCGTCGCCTTCGGTGTTGTCGTTGTTGAAGTCCGTTCCGAAGCGCTGAGCCGTGATGACTTCGAAGTCGTTGCCGCTGTCGAAGACCAAGTCGCCCGTCGCCGCGTCCCAGATGGAGAAGGACCGCCCGCCGAAGACCCAAAGCTCGTCGTAGTCGCCGTCGCCGTCAAGGTCACCGTTGATCGTCGATGCGGCCAGACGGCCGATCCCCGACTCACCCTGGAGGATGGCCGCGTTGGGGAAGGCGGTCGGGTCAAGGGTGAGATCGTCGATGCGATCTTCGTCTTCGAGTTCGCTGCCGTCACCGAACTCCAAGGTCCGGCCATCGCCTTCGTTGGCCGTCACAAGGTACCGACGGTTGTTGACGACGTAGCTCGCGATCGTGTCGGGCTGGTACATCCCGAACACCGGCCAGTCGCGAATGTTGACCGCCGCCTCTCCGTCGATGCCGTCGCGGTCGCTACCGTCGAGACCACACAGGATGTCGGAGTGGTCCTTGAGGCCGAGGCCAATGATCGACGAAACGGTGGCCGAAGCCACGTCGACGATGGCCAGCGCATTGTTCTCCTGGAGCGTCACCCAGGCGGTGGTCCCGTCCGTGGTGATGTACTCGGGCTCGAGGTCCTGGGCGACGGTGCTCGCGTAGCCCAGACCCTGGTTCGGGAGCCGAATGCCCTGGGCGGCAAGCGCAGCTTCCTGGCCGTTGAACCCAGTGAAGTCGGCCGTCTGGGTCACGACGGCGGTGTAATCACCATTGGTGGGCACGGTGACGACCGTCACGCTGCCTTCGGGGTCGGTCAGTGGGTCCGCCGAGGTCTGGCCCGAGGTGTTCTCAGCCTCGTTCGCCACCAGCAAGGCGCTTCCGTCGGGCGTGAACACGACGTTATCAGGGTTCGCACCTACTTCGACCGCACCGAGGTAGGTGGCCGTGTCCAAGTCATAGAACGCCACCACACCGGGATCCGTCACGGGATCGGCTGCGATCGCCACGGCCATGAGGTCACCCGAGATGTCCAGGCTGTTGGCCGCATCGAGCGTGCTCGTGGTGGCCGCCGCCGCATCGGTCGCCGGATCGAAGTCGATGCTCGTGGTGCTGGTTCCAAGCTCGAACTCGCCGATGCCCGAAACCGTTCCCGCCGCCGAATTCACAAAGTAGATTTCTCCGAGACGCGTGTAGTACTCCACGATCTCAGCCCCGCCATCATCGAACGCCTGGGTCTCGAACCGGCCAAACGGAAGGAGCGAGACCGCTTCGGTGCCCACGGACTGGGCGGGAAGCGTCTTGCAGTCGGCAAGCAAGTTCGATCCTTCCGCATCTTGGCCAGGCGCACCCTGGGGACCTTCGGGGCCCTCAGGACCTTGGGGGCCTTCGGGGCCCTGGGGACCCTCGGGGCCCGCCGCACCGGGGTCACCGGCCGGACCGGCCGGTCCCACGTCGCCCGCATCACCCGCATCGCCAGCCGGACCCGTCGGTCCCGCCTCACCTTGGGGGCCCTGGGGTCCTTCGGGACCCTCGCAGGCGGTGGTCAGCAGTGCCAGTGAAAAAAGCATGGTCAAACGACCCATCTACATCCTCCGCAGCTCGCTTTGGGTCGTGCAGTGAATCAGACGGTCGCAACATTGGCCTTTACACAACTGTCGAATCCGGCGGAAAGCCAGAATGTGGCCCCGTCCATTCCCTTCAATTCCCGTTCTTCGAGACGGGATCATCCCCGATCGAGGGTGGCGCCGCCACGCATCGCGAACGATGCGGTAACCGCCATTCTCATGCTTCAGACCAAACATTGCCGACAGAGAAGATCTCCGGTTCTCGAGTAGAGCGATCGGGTAGACCCGATCCGAGTTGCAACGGTCTCCTCACGGACCGCGACACAAGACCGTCACCCACCGCTGATTTGCCAATTTGCGCATTTAGCAAGTTGGCACTCGACATTCTCTTGGCATTGGCACCGTCGCCAAATCGACAGCTAGACCCCAGATCTCCTTGACTCTCGACGAGGACGAACGGTTCAACATTCGCGACGGCATCCTGGCCACCGGCTGGACAGTTCGTTAGGCCCGTGGCGCCCTCTGGGCGTAGGAGACATGATGCTTAAGTTTGCCCCCGTTTTCCTGTTCGTTCTTGCCGCCTGCGGCGGTTCCACCCGCGTTGACGAGTGCGAGGTCGATGGTTGCGACCAGGCCGTCGTCGATGTCTGCACGGCCGCGGTGGATGCCTGCGAAGAAGTCGGTGGCCCCCTCGAGGGCACCTGCGTCGACGCAGCTGTCGCAGCGAACGACATCTCCTGCGCCGTCGAGAACTAAGCACCGCAAGAGATGGGTGAGGTCGCGGCGGACGGCCATCGCGACCTCACCATCCGTTTTCGGAGCCCTTCCGGGTCACATGGACCTGCGGGATCTCGTCTTCTCTGTCACAGGAGGACGCATGGCTTCGATCAACCTGACGTCGACCGTAGCGGCGGCGATGCAAGGCAACTCCCAGGCCTTCAGTGCGCTGGTGAGCCAGGTACAGCGGATGGTGTTCGCAGTGGTGGAGGCGCGTCTTCGTCATCCGCCCACCAGCGAAGAGATCACGCAAGATGTGCTGTTTGAGGCTTGGACTCGAATCCGGCAGCTCCGGCGGCCGGAGAGCTTTCTACCTTGGCTTCGCCAAATGGCCCGGACGCGAAGCATCGACTGGCAACGGAGTCCGCTCACAACTCACGTGGTGGAAGGCCATGGACGCCGCTCCGCCCGCAGGACCCCTCCCCAAGCCCGATGTGGGACAACAGCTCGATCAGGCGGGAGCCATCGTCGATCGATTTCCTGAACATCCCGTTGCCGATCATGCTTGGCTTTACGTGCTCGACGGGTTGTCGAGGCACCCTGACGATCCGCTCGTCGTTGACGCAACCTTGAACATCCTGTCGTCCACAACCGACCCCCTGGTGCAAACCCACGCCGCACGACTGTTGGGGAACCTCGACTACCGGACGATCCCCTTGGACGATCTCGACAGGGTCGCTGCCGCCATTCCATTGGTCGACAAACCGACGGAACGGTACAACCTGGCCCGGCTCGGGCTGTCCGTGACCTTGGACCAGCGTGCATTCGACGCGGCCCCCAAGTGGGCCGACCGCCTCGCGTCCACGGTGGAGGAGATCTGCGGGGGCGATTGGCCGGTGGCTTTGTGCGAAGCGGCCCGTCAGATCCGTGACAGTTCATCGAGCTGGCTCACCGCCCATCACTCCGTCCGTGCTACGTCCTGGACCGCCGCCACAGGAGCTTTGGCCCACCGCTGTCACCTCGATGGGGAAGTCTTGTCCGCCTCATTGACCGGCGAAGGTGCATGGGACGGCAAGGCCTGGTCATGGTCGCGCTGGAAAGGCCCTCGGTCCATGCGTCGTTGCATCGCATCCAAGACCGCCTTTGAGCCACTCCCCCCAGTGGGTGCACGGATCACGCTCTCTGTGTTGCCTGCGCGGTAGGCCTTGCGTCGGCGAGCGGGGTAAACCAGCGGGATCCGTCAATCATTCCATCCTGCACGTTCGGCGTAGTACGCGATGCTCTCGAGCAAGGTCTGTCGCAAATCATCGGAATCGCGCCGGAAAAAGTCGTCAAACAGGCTTCCGCTCGACAGCACGACGGTGTAAACGCCGTTGTCTCCAAATTGGGGAGACCGCTCACCGTCAAGCTTGATGACAACGACTCCTCCATCGTTCCGAATGGCCTCCAGAAGCGGCCACAGGGCGTCGAGACCCAGATTGCGTTCGGGATCGAGGTTTAGGTGCGCGGCAATGGCCAACACCTCTTCTTCAAGTTCGGACATCATCCACCTGGAACGCATGGCTCGGGTCAGGCCTTCGTTGGACCGTCAGCTCGACTCCCCGACATGGACCACCTGGATCCGTTCGGGAATGCGATAGCCCGCCTTCCCTCTCTCGATGGCATCGAGGCCAGCCCGACGGACCTTGGACAGCGCCGTCCACAGTCGATTGCTCAGGGCCTCCGGCTGCGCACGATCGCCAGACCACGCTGCGTCGATGAGCGCTTGCTTTGAAACGAAGACCCCGGGATTGCGTTCGCGCGTCTGAACCAGCAACCGCAAGAGGCTCTGCGTCACCGGCCGACGCCGCAGATCGATGCGAGCCTCCCCGCCAAGGCGGGCCCACGCCAGGTGCGGACCGACCACCAGCGTAGCGGTGCCGGGCAGCTGCGCCCGAAGCAGTCGAGCGGCAAGTCGTGCCATGGCGTAAGGCGGCAGGGTGGAGTCACGGCGAGCCTCGAACGCAGCCAGCGTGCGCAACGCGGTCACCTCGGCGTTGGTGTCCCCAACCCCCACCTGGCACCCCTGTCGGAGCAACTGCAAGGTTCCTTCGTGGCGAACCGTCTGCCATTGGTCGGCGAGTGCTTCCGCCTTTTCGAGATCATCGTGCCACGCCGATCGATCGCCAACCAGCACCCGAACCAGCGCTCGGAAAGCCAAAATCACGGGCAAATCGGTGTTGACACCACCAAATCCCGCCAGCGCCTCCACCGCCTCGGTGAGATGGACCAACGCGGCCGTCGGTCGGTGCTTGAGGAGGGCCAACAGGCCGACGAGCCAAGCATGTTCACCGTGTTCGATGCCGACCTGCGTAGGCCCGAAGGGGGGCAGGGCTGCTTCGGCCTCTTCGTAGCGCTCCTCGACCAAGGCAATCCACGCCGCGAGCAAGGCCACCTGGCCCGCCAAACTACTCGCAGATCCTTTGGGCAATGCGACTTCGTCGCGACACCGGGCGGCCTGAACGAGACAATCGTGGGCATCGTCGAGCTGGTCCCGCGCGATAGCGACGAACCCCAACATGCACCAGGTGTCGACCAAGAGGGTGTGGCTCGAGGAGGCTTCCTGAAGCCGGACCGCCTGTCGACCCGCAGCCCAGCTCGCCTCGAGATTCCCAAGTTCCCAGTCGGTGGTGCACAGGTTGATCAACCACGCGCTCTGGAGGTTGAGGAAATCAAGCTGACGGGCGTACCGAACCAACACCACGGTTTCGGCTCGCGCCTCTTTTGAGGGCTGCGTCCAGTTGGCGATGATCGCGGTTCCCTGTGCACAAAGGGCCCGAGTGGCCTCGCACCCCGATCGTTCCGCGAGGGTCGTCGCACGGGTGTAGTCCGGAATGGCCTCATCCATCCGGCCATCCTGCCGGAGCCAGCGCGCCCGATAGAACGCCAGCTGCGCAGCCAGCGCATGGTCTGCTTCGGCCAACGCCGTACGGCTCGCCTCGTCGATCGCCTCCAGCGAAGGCCCGGGCGTATCCGCGTATCGATGCGATAGTGCGGTGGTTGCCACCACCCGGGCCCGAGCCAATGACGCAGGTGATGTGAGCGTTTCGGCCAGCGCGAGAAGCTCGGCGGTTCGAGCCACAGGAGCCTCGCGACAGCGCAGTCCGACGATGGCGAGAGCCGCATCGACCCGATCCGAGGCTGGAAGCTGGGTTCGGCCAACAATCGCGTCAAGATGAGGCACACACGCCTCGTGCTCATCGTTCACACGGTCGAGCAGATTCGCGAGAAGCCCGGAAGGATGGCAACTCGACCCGCAATACTCGAGGTAATGGGACGCGTGCCGCCGAATCGTCCCCTCGCGCAGCTCCGGATCGAGGCGGCCTGCGGCGTAGGCGCGGACCAGCTTGACCAATCGCAGGCGTCGTACGCCCGATCCACCGGCCTGAATGTACAACAATCCAACTTCGATGAGGCGTTGAAGCGAATCGAGCACCGAGGTGTCGGTCGTTGTCTCAAGCACTGCCTCGGCCGCCTCGACGGTAAACGAGCCCGGGAACACGGTGCATCGCGCCAGCACTCGCTGGTCGGACGGCGACAGCTGGGCCCAGCTCCCATCCAGCATCGCGATATCTAGGACCGACCAGCCTTTGTTCAAGCGTTGGCTCAGCTGCCCTGGTGATAGCGTGAGTAAACGAGACGCCGCGCGTTCGAGAGCGAGAGGAATTCCGTCGAGCTGGTCTGCAATGTCGACGAGCGCATCGTGCTCCGGGAAGGGATCGACGTGGGGGCAACGGTCTCGATAGCGTGCCACCAACAAGCGCAACGCGGCGTCAGGATCGAGCGGCGACACAGTGATGGCCTGCTCAGCAGCCATCCGAAGGGGACGCCGCGACGTCACCAAGAAGCGCAGCGTTTCCGCGCGCGAGCCCCATTCCGTTAGCCAGCCACACAGCTGTTCTTGCACGAACTCTGCGCCATCCAACAACACCACCGACGGACCGCTGGTCGACAGCACCGTCCCAAGTTGCTGCAGCCGGGCCTCCGCATCCTCCGACAAGTCCACAAAGTGGACGGCCCCCAATCCCATGGCCCAATGCAGGGCCAGCCGGGTCTTGCCAATGCCCGCGATGCCCACAAGCGAAATCAACCGCCGCCCCGCGGCCCACGTGTCGGTCAGGATGCGCAGCTCGCGGTCTCTCCCCACAAACTCATCGTCGTGAAGCCAGGGGGGTGAGAGCCCAGGCAAGGGGCGGATCATCGGGTGATCGAACGGCACGTGGGGTGAACCTGGATTTCTTGACCATACCAAACTTACCTGACGCAGCAGACACCTTACAAGTCGGAAAGTAGGTCGCTAGTCAGGGGTCGGGCTTCCATCCTGCGGACCGGCAACGGTGGGAGTAGTGATGATGGCAGCCCTTTGGACGGTCCTGTTGGCGTGTAGCGGCGGGGACGACATGATGCCCGAAGATACGGACGAAGGCAGGACAACGGATTCGGCCGGCCCGGCCCCGCGCGACCCCATCACAGGGGCCGAGGGGTATGTCGTGCTCGGTCAGGCCCAAAGCAGCGCCGCAACCCTAGGCTATGGCTACAGCGACTACAGCACCTATGCGTTTGGCGTCACTTTTCCGGATGGTGGGGGCTACATCAACCTCGCCCACTGCCTGCTCCTCGGCAGTGTTTGCACCGACACCTACCCCGCGTCCGGGGCCGTCTACGACACTCCGTTCGACGGAACCCGGATCACAAGTCAGAACCTAGACCCTGGCTTGATCGTCGCCGCTGGCGTCGAGATTCCGTACGACAACCAACAAGGCATCAGCGTTGGCGACGGAATCGCGTCCGGAGCGGGCGACCTCTCGATCGACGGCGGCGACCTCGTTTCGTATATGGGCAGCGCGGTCTTTGAGGTGCTCGCCGGCGGCATTGATGGCGTCACTCCCGACCCGATGGTTCCCGTGGGGGTAAGCGAACTCGACACCCTCACGTTCGCTTGGAAGCCAGGCAGCTCGGGCAACCTGTTCCTGAGCATCGGCGAGCGGATCTACGGACTCGACGACAGCACCGGAACCTTTGAACTTCCAGTGGCAGACGCCGGATTTCCTCCCGTTCCCATCTCGAACAGCACGGTGTTTTTGTCCCGACTCACCAATACGACGGTCGACGCGGGAGGCAACACCTTCCACGTGGAATCTCGCGTCGATCAGCCTTTCGTCATCGAGTACCGGGCCAGCGACCTCACCACACTCGTCGACGGCACCGGCATGGCGAATACCTGCACCTTGGCCCAGGGCCTCGACGCGCTTACGCCAGGCAACTACGGCGGAACGCTCGCAGACTACGAGAACTCCCAGGATCTCGGCGATTACAATCCCATCACCGGCTATTCGAGCACGGGCCGTGACGGCTACGTTCGTATCGATCTTCAGGCTGGCCAAACCCTGGAAGTCGCCTATTCGCAGCCCGAGGGCGACCCGGTCGCCTACCTGCTCGACAGCGCGTGCGACGAGGTTGTGGCGGGTGCGGACGACACCATCGTCGGGGGATTTGAGACCTTCACCTACGCGGCCACCGCCGACGGACCCGTGTACCTCACGCTCGATGGCTGGGATGGCTACATGAACTACCCCGGCGAAGAGTTTGGCTTCTCCTTCACGGTGACTGGCCCCTGAAAAACGCCAGGCTCCTCAACAAGCCTGGAGTGCAGGAAGCAGGACCAAGATGAGCAGTGCAGCGATCGAGAGGTACTTGAACGTCGCTTCAAACCGCTCGGCCTGCTTTCCGGCATGCCCGATGCGAATGTGAGATGCAGGAACGAGCCTGGGAAGCAACTGACCTAGCGGCGCCGGCCCGGCCGAGACGATGACGAAGAAGGTCATGCCTGCGAGCAGCAACGCCACAGGCCCGGGGCTCGTCGCCAGGAACGCACCGAGGACTGCATAGGCGGTTCCAATGCCGACTGACACACTTGCGACATAGGCCACCGATCCCACGAACCACGCGTTTTCAAAGATCTGAAGCGGTCGGGCCACGCCGCCAATCTGAAGTGCCTCCAAGCTGGGCCGGAGCTTTTCAAAGGTGGTGCGGACCCATTTCCGATCTGGGCTGATCACCGCAAGCCGTATTGAAGCGGGGTCATGACCATTCGTCAGGTGGGGCCCGGTCGTGAATTCCATCCGAACTTCGGCAGAGTCACCAGGCGGCAGGCGCAACGGCGAAGTCCAGGAGACCGTCAGTCGATGAGGATTTCGATCGGTTCCTCCTTCACCGAGGAGGTCGGCCAAACGGGTAAAGACCTGGGTTTGGTAGTTGATGTAGCGAGCCTCCGCGACGAATCGGATGACATCGTTGGTCGGCGAACTCCGCACCACGTCGGCATGGCCAAACAAGTGCGCCCGAATTGCACGGTCCACCCGATTGAGGTCCGGCTCTTCAACCCGAAACGCCCTTGGAAAGGTCTGCGAGATACGGCTCCGAGTGTCTTCCCGGTCCCGACCCAGCAGACTCACCAGGAAGGCCAGCGTCGTTGGGTGATCGTAGAGCGACTGACGTTGGACGTTGAACTTGGCCTTTAGGTCCTGGGTCAGTTCACGAAACCGCCCCGTTTCGGGCGCCCCATCCGATGACGGTGGTTTACGCGGAGTCACCAATGGAGGTTTTGGCTTTTCGGGAACCGGCTTGGATGGCGGCTTCTCGATCGGCATCGCCTTAGAACTTGAAAGTGCGGACCGAAGCCGAAGGATAAGCGACTTAAATCGTCCCAGTTGGTCGCTGATAGCCACCTCCGCCGGCAAGTAATGCACGCGCGCGGCATTGACCGATTGGGGATTCCGATGAGTGCCATCGGCAAAGATGAACCACGCACGGTCGGGCCACCGCGATCCATCCATTACGCTGCGGAATGTCCGAGCTGCACCAACTACGAAAGGTGAATCTAAATCTGCTGCCCGTGCTGCGCGAACTGTTGCGATACGCGAGCGTGACCCAAGCCGCGAAGGCCTTGAACCTGTCGCAGTCGTCGGTGAGTGGCTCGTTGCGTTCGCTACGGGAGCATTTCGACGATGAGCTGCTTGCCACGGCCGGTCGCCAGACCGTGCTCACGGCCCTCGCCCGCCAGCTGGTCCAACCCGTAGATGAGGCACTCAACGCAGTCCAGAGTGCACTCCTCCACCGCCCGTTCGATCCCCACCACGCGAACGTCCGGTTTGTCATCGCCACTGCCGATTACGCGGGGATCATTCTCGCTCCCGGCTTTGCACATCGGTTCGAAGGCCAATATCCAGGTCTTTCCGTTCAGATTACCCAGGGATCGTTGGGGTCATTTGCAGACCTCGAAGCGGGTTCGATCGACTTGCTCCTTTCCGAAGAGGAAGTCACCGATCGCGCATTGCGTGAACTCGACAAGGACCCTTCGTTGTTCGCAAGGCAACGCTTGTGGGTCGACGAGATCGTGGGCATCGCGAGTGTCGACATCGAGCCGCCATCGTCCATAGAGGACTATCTGGAACGTCCCCACGCCGTCTTTCAGATCGCACCAGGGTTCGATGATCGGATCGAGTCTCCTGTGCTGCAACAGTTCGACCGTCCCAAACACGACCGCGTCATCGTTCCGGACTTCCATTTGCTCCCCATCACCGTTGCACGGAGCCGATGCATCGCTGTCGTGCCCGAGAGCTTGGCCCGATGCTACGCCAGCGTCCTACCGCTGACGCTCTTCGAGGTGCCTTACACGCTGCCCACGGTGTGCATGGAACTGATTTGGATGGCCCGGGACACCAAGGCGCCCCAGCATCGGTGGCTCCGCGACACGATCAGCGCCATCGTGGGCGAGACCGACTTCCTCCAGGACTGATCTCGGCCCACCATTCTGGCAATGCCCTGTCCAGCGGGGTTCCCGAGCGTTCGATCTTTCCGATGCCTGACTTCGGATGTTTCAACGACGTCGTTCCCGGTTCATCACCTAGGCTCCCTGCGCCCAGTCCAGGAGGAAAGGGATGGCCAGTGTGACGGTTTGGAAGTTTTCTACGCCCGAGGGGGCTGAGGGAGCCCTCGGGACCCTCAAGGGACTCGAGAAAGAGCACCTCGTCGAAGTCTTGGATGCTGCGGTGGTGAGTTGGCCCGAAGGCCGAAAGAAGCCCAAAACCAAGCAAGCCCTAGACTTGGTCGCCGCGGGCGCGTTCGACGGGGCGTTCTGGGGAATGCTCTTCGGCATCATCTTTTTTGCTCCCCTGTTCGGCGCCGCGGTCGGAGCCGCGCTAGGCGCGCTGTCGGGAAGCTTCGCGGACTTTGGCATCAACGACACGTTCATCGCGAAGATCCGGGAGGAGGTCACCGAAGGCACCTCAGCATTGTTCGTCATGACCCGCGCCGAAACCCCCGCCCGCATCGCCCAGGCCCTTCAGGGTACCAACATCGAGTTGATCACCTCGAACCTAGGCCCTGAGCAGGAAGCGGAACTCCGTCGGGTGTTCATGACCCAATAGGCTGATGGGGCCCGTGGAGTGCACCCCGCGGCGAAGCCCTCTGGGCCATGCAACAGGACCCGTTTCTCTAGCGGTCAGTCGACCGACGCCGGGAGATCAAAGTCCGCAAACAACATGGTGTTCTCGTCGAAGGTAAGCCCCAGCTCGAGGTGGACGGTGTCACCGCCCTCGTCGACGAAGGTCGCCTGGGCCTGCCGCGGATAATCGCACGTTTCGATCGAGAACCGGTCCGGTCCCACGCACGCGAAGATATCGTCAGCGGTGTAGGTGCTCTCGCCGGTCTGTGGATCGACGAAGAAGGTTGCGGTGACCGTGATCAGGCGTTGGGGAGCCGCCCTTCCGACCAGCGTGGCGTTGGTCCAGGCGCGACCATCCGCGAAGGCCTCGCTAAGCGTTCCCTGAACATCTTCGAGCTGGACGAAGCCCACAGAGGGCAAGGTTCCGGTCAGCGTCCCAGAGACCCTGATCTCCCGATAACCATCCACGTTGGGGGTGCCGCCGTCGCTCGGGGTATCGACTGCATCAGTCCAGTCCAAGTCCGGTAGGTCCACGGCGACGAGGGGAGGAGGTTCTTCCGAGCCCGGAAATGGCACCGTGACGAGCGAGCATGCAGGAAGGGCGAGCACGATGAGAAGCGAAGCGGTCCGCATGAGTGACTCCATGGATGGTTCCACCTTGAGGAGTGTGGCCGCGAACCCGTTCCAGATCGGTTGCCCATCCAGGTTTCGTTAACGCTCAGAATACAGTCCGCGTGGGACGCCAGGCTCGATGGCCGCCCCTGGAAGATTCCAAATTGTGTGTGGATGTGCGCCGCAGAGTCATGACGGTCAAGCACAAACCTTAGAAATCAACCATCGACGGCCTGGATCATCCCTCATGCACATCGCGGCGTGGTGGCACGGCCCAAACGGCGAGCTAGCACAGCGTTGCGCGGTCGACGCGTGAGGGGAGGTTCCATGCGTGTCTGGGTTGTCTCTGTATTCAGTTGCTGGCTGCTGTCCGGCTGTGAGTTCATCGAGCTTCCGGAAACCGAGGGCACCGAAGGACCAGGCGGCCCACCCCCGCTCATCCAAACCGCAATCCCAACGTTCGACATCGACCTGTTCGTGAGCAACCTTGACGACCATTTCGACGACCGGTACGCCGGCGCCCAGATCGTCGTCTTGCAGAACGGTCAAATCTACGACTCCTGGGCGGTCGGGAACCGAACGATCGGTCAGCCGACCGGCGACAATCCTATGACGGTCAACACCCAGTTGCCGGTAGCGAGTGTGAGCAAAGTCATCGGCTCGATGGCCCTACTGCAAGCGCTGGAGGCCAATGGCATCCTCCTTGAACAACCGATTCACAACTACCTTCCCGAATCCTGGAAGCCGCTCGTTCATCCTGACCACTTCGATGCAGGCTCGCCCTACCTCATTCGTTTCGTGAACCTCATGCGCAACGAAACCGCCCTGGCCTTTCCGTTGCCGGACGGAAGCGGCTGGAACCCAGGCCGCATGCCGCGCTGGGACGAGATGCTCACCGCGCTCCAGGCCCCCGCAGACCCAAATCGGAACGGCGACTACCAAAATGGAAACTTCGCCCTCATCCGGGTGTTGCTTTGTGAGATCGAACTGGGCATCGATGCCGACGATCCGGACTCCGACTACGACGATGCCTGTTCCGGGGCCTACGAAGCTTCAATTCAAAACACGATCTTCTCTCCGCTCGACATCGAAGGCGTAGGCCACACCGAAGCATCCGCCAACGCCATCAGTCGCGCCTATGCGTTTCCCGTCGTGGCGACCGTGCCCAACTCGGATGGCACCTTGGGCCTAAGCAATTGGGAGTCTTTTCCAAGGAACGCTGGTTCGGGCGGCCTCTACTTGTCATCGATGG
Source organism: Myxococcota bacterium (assembly GCA_039208735.1). Lineage (GTDB taxonomy): Bacteria > Myxococcota_A > UBA796 > UBA796 > DRPG01. The sequence continues at coordinate 16,949 of JBCCQY010000186.1, forward strand.
AACTCGCGAAGGTCATCGCCTTCCTGGTGCA
>JBCCQY010000187.1:0-16883 GCA_039208735.1 Myxococcota bacterium
CACCACAAGGCATGCGAAGGTGTAAACCTGAACCGGGGTCGCGTCACGGTCGAATTTGTCAGGTTGCCCAGTTGGCCAGACTGCTCAAAATGACAGGTTGCTGTTTGCCTCGGTCGAATCGCATACCATCAGCGTCCGGCTTTTAGAATGGCGAAAACGCCAACCAGTTCCAACTGAGGCTCAACTGCGCAGAATATTGGTAGATTCGGGTCAAGTCTCCACCCCAAATGAGTAGGCTGGGTGTGTTCCAAATCCGCAGATCCCGGGTTCGAGTCCTGGAACCCTTTCTTCAAACTCCTCTTTCTAGAATGGGTGTTCAGCGGCATGTGCCAACCGGTGGGCACCGCTGGCCCGAGTTCGCGGAGCTTGCATCCGCTGGCCCAGGAAACCGGTGGCACGTTAGTGACCTCTCGGTCAACTCACGTGTAAACTTTTCTACTCGACAATTCTGCCAGCCGCAATACCGTCACGACTACGTAACGCCGGAGGCAGTATGAGTTTTCCTGATTTTGGTACTGGCTGCTTGTAACAGCAACGACGATGCAAAAGAAATCGAATCTGATCCTGCAGATTTTGCAGTGCGCGAATGCGAGCGCGGCACTTGCGATCGAGCAATCGTCAGATTCGACAAACAGACACTTGCGGATTGCTTTGGCTGGGATCCCCAGCAATATCCTGGCTCGGGTTGGCCTCCTGATGCCCCTGCTCCGCTCGCGTTTGACTGGTGCAATCCAGACACACTCGCCACCGTCACTTGTGATTGGGAGAATTCCCTGTCTGACGTAGATTTTCTTTTTGCTCCCTTTTCAGATAGATTTTGTGATTGTGACGACCAGGAGCGAGCTTTCAGCTGCTCTTGCTGCGTGCTGGATGTTTCATTTGAGCCCTTCTTGGACGAGGTGGGAGGATTATCACAGGAGTTCCTGGATCGTTACCGAGAATGTACTGTGGCAGGAGCCGCTGGAGAAGAAATCTTGCCCATCTGTCAGACCCCAGAGTGCGATGTGAGGCGGTGCAACTTCATAGATGGCATCTTTTCGATCGCACCTGATGCCACGCATGTGCTTCACGTGGACCCAGTTGTCTCAACAGTAACGGTCACACACGCTTGGGGAGAAAGTTCGTTCGCTCTTCAAGGCGGGGCCTCCATTTCGACAGACACCAACATGTTCTTGACGGGTCACGTCTGGGCGCAGGACGGAAATCTTGGCAGTCATGAACTGACCGATTGGCATTGGAAGACAGATGAGGCGTTTGCGATTGAAATCTTTGGCGATACCTTGTCAATCAATAGCGATACGCTGCCGGCTTTAAGCGGTAAGGGCTACGAAGGCAACCAGGGATGGAGCCTCAATGTATCGCTTACCACGGGTGCGAATGGGACCCTCGATCTGAATTCTGAAAGTTGGGCGCTTGATTTCAGCCAGTCTTCGTTTGGATGGGATGCCAATGTGCATCTGGAAGGTTGGATCTCATCGGCCACGCAATGATGACAACCATGCTTATGTCATTCACTGCTGGTCTTTTCGCGCTTGGTGGATGCCACAAAGCCGAACTCGATAGTGTAGCGATCGTTGGTGGGTCTGAAGAACAGCGACGAGCTGTTCGAGACGAGATTGAGGCATTCCAGAGATGGGCCGGAAAAGGGAGATTTTCATTAAGAAAAGTTCGATTTCGAGAACTTGATGATTTCTACGGCCTCTACTCCGGGAACCGAATCGACATCAACGTCGCTATCACCAGTGAGTCGTTTGTTCGGCTAGTGATGCGCCATGAGCTTTGCCATGCCCTCGATGATGTCGAAGAAATCTCTTCCCAAGGACTCTTTGACGCTATTGTTTCTGGTGATCAATGGGATGTCCGGGGACGCAACGCGGCGAGGCGCGAGGGCTTTGCTCAGATTTACGAACTGGGCCCTGACGCCGCCTGGAGTCTCTCTCGTGAGTGTTCCGGGGAGCCCGATAAGATTGCCCGCTTGGGACAGGCTTTGGTTGACAAAGTCTGGTCCTCAACTGAACCCTGGCCTCCGGCGAGAGTCGCATATCAAGTTTCCTTGTCTTTGCCACAATCGGCATTAACACCTGCTTGGAACAACTTGGATGTAGGTGTGAGTAAGGATATCGTTCGCTTCGGACTTCTAAATGAAGAGGAGAGGCTATTCTTCAACGCTGACCTGACCACGGGAACTCTCGTGCCGGAGGAAGATATTCCAGCTCGGCAGACCTTCCGCTTCACGGACACCATCGACCAAGACGATTTGCCAGTGATAGCCGGGTTTCTTCGTGCCTGGGATAGCGAACTCGTCATTGGGCGATGGCGTTTGGCTGTTGGGTCGCTCGGAGATGTGGAAAGGCTGGTTCTGCTGGACAACGGCAGGTGGATTCCACTTGACGACGGCTGTACCCTCTCATCGGCAGGAATAAATCGGATGCCGTTTGCAGTAGATGGTCAATGGCTCGCAGAGCTTAGAAGCGATGGGACACTCTGGTGGGGAAGGGTTCAGGTTGATTGAGCAAGAATCCCGTCGCATCTGACAGGCCGGACGCTCGATCTACCACTGCACAACGCCCTGGAGGGTACCTCGACTCGACTCTCGTAGACGGGATCTGCAACCTGGGTCACGTTGTCATATCCCCTCCACGAGGGCCTGATGGAGGGCGGTTGGCAGCACCGTTCGCCGTGCGTCGGACCTTGCAGCGGATGCACGGTCCGTGGCGCGAAGGCCCGTGGCCTACGTCTTCGTTCTTTCGAAACAGGGCCCGTGGTCGAAGCGCGCTTTCGGCGAAAGGATGGGCAACAGCCCGATTTGCACGTCGGCATGATCGGTGATGTTTAGGTCCGTCTCTCGCTGAATGGAGAGTTGGACGATTTCGATCTGAACACCACAAGGCATGCGAAGATGTGAACCTGAACCGGGGTCGCGTCACGGTCGAATTCTGTCCATCGAGCGCCTATTTCTCACGCGGTTTGACCCACTGGGGAAGGTCCCAGGGCGTCCCCGTCGCGGTCAGCACCATCCGTTCGAAGAACGATGGCGGGGCGGCTTTGGGTTCGATGGGCAGCGTGAGTTCTCCTACCAGGCCGGATTCGACGTGTTCGCCCAACGTGATTCCCCCGAAGGGTTCGAAGTGCGACTGCACCTGGGCCTGCTCGTCCTCGGACAGCGCCGCGTAGGCCTCTTGCAGCATCTGCAGGCAGTACACGCGATAATGGACGGTCTTCAATTTGGGGTAGGTCACGGCCTCGGTCTCGTGGTCGAAGCGAGCGGCTCCTGAGCGCCAGGCTTCGGCGTTCCGAATGAGGAACGGTGCGTAGTTCGTAGCGATGTCCCGCATGAAGTACGTCCAGCCTGGATGGTCGAACCCCGGCAGCTCTGGGACGGCCGATGCGGTCCCCGAACGGGCCGCCCACACGCGGGACAGCCAGGCGTACACGGCTGGTGCTTCATTGCGCATCACGCGGGCGGGGGTCGGATCGAGCCCGTAGTGGCGAAACATCGGCCCGTAAAGCCCGAAGTCGGCAATGGTCGGTCGATCCCCCAAGAGGAAGGGCCGATCTGAGAGGATGGACTCCATGGCTCGCAGCAGATCGAGGTAGTGCGACCGGATGAAGGGTTCGGTCTTCTTCGTCAGTCCATCGCCCGTCAGGTAGGTCCGGATTTGCCGACTGCCGTAGTACCAGCCCGCAATGGCTTTGGGAACTGGCCAATCCGCCAACACCTCGTGGCCAATGCGGAACGAGAGGTGCCGGCGCGACTCTGGAAAGCACCACCGCCAGTACAATGCGGCTCGCCAACACCACTCGTCTGCATAGTCCTCGATGAGGAGAGCCAGGAATCGGGTCACCGGGTCGGCGGGGAACACCCCCACATCTGGCAGATGGCGCTCGAGCCACTGAATCATGGGGGTGGTGTCCTTGAGCCACCGCCCATCGGGCAGGCGCACCACGGGCACCTTCATCATGCGAGTGTGCCGATACACCTCGTGCAATAGCGTCTGCACGGTGACGAGGCGGCGTTCGTAGGGGATTTCCCGATATCGAAGGTAGGCTTCGAGCTTGCCGCTGAAGTAGCTCATGTCGGCGACGTAGGCGGTGAGCGGTTCTGTGCCTTGCAAGTCGTACGAAGACGGTTGGGTCATCCCGGGAGTCTACAAGAGGGCGTTTAGAAGAAGCACGAAGACAAACACGCTGCAGACGAGAAAACCCCCCATAAGCAGGATTCCGATCACCCTCCAGAGGTCGCGGTTGCGACGGAAGACCACCTCGAGGCTCTCGAGCCCACCATTGTCGGCCCCCAGCCGTGCGATGGCACTCGACATCTCAGCCAAGATGTAGCTTAGGTAGCCGAGGACAATGCAGAGGATGGTGAGGGGGCTGAAGAAGCAGAGTACGTAGACTGCCACGACACCTGGAGCTTCGTCCACCGGGCCCACGGTTGCCATAATTCCGAATCCCATGACAAGACACGAGGGAAACCAAAGGAGAACACCCAGAACCGTGAGGGTGCCCAAGAGCATCGCGGTGAGGCTATACCACGGCCGGGTTTGTTGAAGCAATCGTTGTGAGTCTGGCTCCATCACCATTCCGCCACGTTGAGTAGGAAACCTCCACAGTTCAAGAGCGCGAAGATTGCCGTCGTCGCTCCGAAGAGCTGCCAGAAGTTTCGATTTTGCTTTAAGAACGCGCGGAGCGCCGCCCGGTTTTGCGTCGATGGGCGAAGGCCGGTCAAGGCGTTGGCCATCTGAAACATTCGCATGGCGAGCACCCCGACGAGTCCACTCAACACGAAGAGGATCATCGTTTGCACCGAACTCTCGATGGCCATGCGATGGCGGCCCTCAGTCAGTTGAACCAAGGTGTTCAGTCCGAATCCCACACAAAACAGCAGACCCGTAGCCGCGAGGATTGACGTGATGCAGGCGGCCACAAACACCCACGGCCGGGCTTGACGGAGGTAGTTTAGATGTTGGTTGACCTTGCTGTCGGGCTGGTCAAACGCATCGAACGGGTCATCGAACGTCAAAGGCCGCTCATCTAGCCACCGATGGGCCAGTTCTCCAGAGTCTGCTCGAATTGCGCCCGAACCTCGGCGATGTGGGCATCCAGGTTCTCGCGTTTCCAATCTGCCGTCGAGATGGGGGGCAACACGCAGACGTCGACGGTGCCAGGATGCACGAGGACTTGGCCCTTGGGCCACAGCTCACCGGTGTTGCGCAGCACGATGGGTACGATGGGGACGCCGGCATCCATCGCAAGGTGGAATCCACCTTTCTTGAACGTGCCCAGGCGCGGGGTGGGCATGCGGGTGCCCTCGGGCCAGATCATGACGGATTCGCCACCTTGAATGCGCTCGACGAGCGCAGTGAGGCTCGCCCGGGCGGATTCCGAGTCGGTGCGGTCGATCAGGGCCACGTCAAGCCAGCTCATCGCGAAGGCACGAGGGTCCCACGCAATCTCCTGTTTACCCACCACGGTAAAGTCATGGCGAACCAGCACTCCGGCCACCAGAGGGTCGAGGTTGGACTGGTGGTTGACGATGAACACGGCGGGACGCGCGGCTTCGATGTGTTCCTTGCCCTGGGCCCGAACCTCGATGCCCGCCACCTTGAGGGTGAGGTCCCCGGCGGCTGCGAGGGTCGGGCCAATCGGCTTCCAGCGGCCTCCACTGATCATCTTGCCCGCCACGGCGGCCAGCACGCCTGCGTTCATCGTCCCGAGCGAGGCCAAGGTCCCAAACACACTGCGAAGGTCGGTCGAAGGAGGGTCCTCGAACTGCAAGATGGGCATGTCGACCGACTTCGCAAACCGGGCGAGCCCGCGGTCGGGACAGACCGCATGGGGATGGCCCAGCGCCTCGAGGAAGTCCTGGTCTTCGTCTCCGTTGGCGTACCCGAAGCTCTGGGTGAGATCGACGTCGTTTGCGGTGGCAAAGTCGCGCACGGCCTTCGCCTTGTGCCGGCCCCAGGTGGGGGCGCCCACCACGCGACCCGTCAGCGTGCCGTCGACCACTTCAAGGTGCGTGGACAGGACGTTGGAAATCTCGAGGTCTTGGGCCACCGGAGCGGCTTGAAAGCCCGTGGCCGCGGTCGCCATCACCACCGTGTGGCCGCGTCGTCGGTGGGCCCGTACTAAATCGCGAACGCCAGGGCGCAACGTCGCCGCGACGCGCTTTTTGAACACCCGCTTGGACAGCGCTTCCATGTCGTCGACCGTGCGGCCTGCGATCAACATCGCCGCCCGTTCGATGGTGGCGGTATCGCCATCTTCTTGGTTCCGGAGCTTTTGTACATCGCGCGCTAGTTCGTACAGCGCGCGGGCTCCGAGCGTCTGGAGCTCCTCTCGCAGATACGCCAACGCGGTGAAGCCCTTGACAAGGGTTCCATCCAGGTCGAAAAAGGCGCCGATGGCCGGTCCCTCGGGGGCGGCCTCGGCGGCCTGGATGGCGCGTTCAATGTCGGTCACGGTCGCTCCAGTGGTCGGGCCACGGCGGGAGCTTACCACCCGGGTCACTTCGCCCTGAATACCGCTCGGTGGCCCTCGCCGTTCACGCGGTAGCGAAGCCGAGGCCGCCGCGCACATCCTTTCGCAACTGGATGTGACCTAGAGGGTCCCCAACAAGCGCCGGGCTTCGGGCCGAATCCAATCGTCCATGCAGCGTCTGACGACGTCATCGAGGTCTCGAGCCGAGAGCACCCCGTATGCGGCGGCCGCTCTGGGCAGGTGAGGGCCCTGTACGCAAGGGCGAGGCTCGGCAAAGGCGCGCGTGACCGCTTTCCAAACTTCGCGTCCCCCGGCGCGGAGCGCCCACCGCAGTGTGTCCCAGGCCAGTTCCGCGTGACGGGTCTCGTCCGCCACCATGGTTTCGAGGACGCGAATGACCCGCCGGTCCTCTGCGTACCGAAGTCTGGTCGCGGCCACAGTCAGGGCCATCGTCTGCTGAATGCAGGCGTTCCGAACGGTTGCGGCGGCGAATGCAGCAAGGGTGGAAGCGGGCGTCCGCGTATTGCGCAGCAAGCCAGGTTGCACGACATGGCCGCCGAGGCGCCCCACGAGATTGAAGGCAAGCGAGGCGTGCACGATCTCGTCGCGTCGCGCAGCTTCGGTTCGCTTAAGGAGGGCATGCGGTGCCCCGAGGCGCTTGAGGTGGGTCGACGCATTCTCAAACGCAAACACGCTCGCGTACTCGGCCCGCGCGGTGCGCAGCCACACATTGACCACCACGCCTCGGAGCGGTTCGTTCAAGGCACCCGGGGCGGAAACGCCACTGAATCGTACGGGGGGGAGCGGAGCCCTGGGCATGAGCTGGACGCCACCGCGGGCTTCGACACGCTCCACATCGGAGGTTGAAGCCGCACGTGAAGACTCCAATATGCTCAGGACGAGGCCTCGGATTCCGGTCATACGTTCCCTCCAGCGGAGTATGACCGCCGTGGTGAGGATTCGTTTTCAACACTTGACGGTGGAGGCGCGGAAGAGACGCGATGACATACTGTTGATGGGTCAGGAACCCGATTCGCGGACTGCATCGCGCGCCAATGCGAGGTCTCGTTTCAACAATTTTGCGTGATTGGTCGATTCGGGAGCGTGTAGTTCGGTCAGCAGCGCGTGGAGTTCCTGGGCCGCTTCGCCTTGGGGGTCGCGTCGGGCTTCGGTAACCACTGCCTCAGCGCGCTCTAGGAGGGGGCCGGCTAGACCCGTCGGCAATTTGCCGGCAAGGTCGCGGATGGCCCTCATTGTCGCGTCTGGATCGAACGTGCCTTGTGGTCGCGGGGTACCGGCGATGGGGCGCCCGCTCCGGGTCCCCAGTGTCCATAAATTGGCGGTGGGCCATGCGATGAAGAGCAGGCCTGTGCCCAGGAGTACCGCCGTGGTGAGCAACCACTCTTCGAAGGTGCGTGTGGTTGCAACCTGGCTCGTCACCCCGGGAATCACGGTGAACATGGCCAGACCGAGCAGCGTGGTTGCACTTCCGCCTAGCAAGGCCAGGGCCGAAAGCCCCCCGGACGCGAGGAGTCGAGGTTGCAGGCTGCCCTCGGCCGCTTGTGTCGTGGGGATGACCGAAGTGTGGAGTCCCATCGCTTCGAGGTCGTGAGCCAACGCCGTTGCCTGACCTTCTGGAAGTTCGGTCGCGGCGATGAACTCGAGCTTCTCGCCGGCGACCCGAGAGTACGCCAGGCCGTAGCGGGCAAGGACACCCGCAATCGCGTCATGATCGACGGTTCGTGGCCAACCTGCGGCCACGAACATTGATGCACCCCGGGACGAGGCAAGAACCGAGTACGTCATGGGCCCTATCTATCGTCGGCGGGCCCAAGGCTGACGATTAGAACGAGCCCGAACGACAGCGCCAACCGCAGTCGCCGCCCCGGGTTGCCGTAGCCAGCCAGGGCCGACGACGGAACGGCCAGATGCCGCAACCGCCGGTGTCTGCCTCGCGCACCGTCACGGCAGGCGTAAAGTCGATGATGGCGCACTGGTCGTCTAGATCGGTCCAACCGGTGCCATTGCAGTCCGCGGCGAGGGCGGAGTAGGACGCGGCATCGCACGCGGCCCTCACCGCCGATCGTGCCTCCTCGATGGCACGGTCGATGGCGCGGTTCTGGTTGCATGCACCGTCCGTACGAGTGCGCTGAACAAAGGGCGGGTTGGGACCCAGGAAGCATGCGGTGACCGTGGAGTTAGCGTCCAGGTCGAGTTCGGGGTCCAAGTCGGTGTATCCAAGTTCGTCGCCGTAGTACTCCGCCTCTGCTACCGCGGCGGCGACTCCGTCATCAGGGGCGTCGTCCGGTACTTCGTCGAAGGCTGCCTCCTCGACGATGAACGCCGGTTCGTCATCGTATTCGCCAGGAACTTCCTCTTCACATCCCGCCGCCAGGGCCCCGATTGAGAGGGCCGCCATTGCACCAAGAATCATCCTCACGGCAACACCATCCTTTCTGAAAAACCTCGATTCGAGCCGAGCGTTCGTATGGTGTTGCCGTTCAACGTAAATTGAACACTTTTCAATATCGTCAAATGACGGCCGGATGCCGGTTCAGTCTGTCCAGAAGTCGCGCGATGCGGCACGGCGGCGGGCGATGGCGCTCTGCTTGGGGTCGTCGCGGTATTCGACCCAACCATGAGCGCTATCGCCGTCGGGAACGAGTCCCGTCATCACCACCGCCGTGGTGAGGCCGGCTCCGAGGACCTCGAAGGCTTGGGCGGTGTAGAGGTCGGCTTCCACGTTCTTGTTGATCATGAACTTGAGCTGACGAAGGCCCTGGGGGTTCTTCAACCGCAGCAGATCGACCAGCTCCTGCGTTTCGGTCTCCAGCGCGTCATCGGCCACGACGCGGTTGAATAGGCCGAGTTGTACGCCTCGTCGTGCCGGATGCAAGGCCCCGAGAAGGTTGATTTCCTTTGTCATGCGGCGGCCGATCAACCGAGCCATCCGCGTGGTGCCCCCCCAGCCTGGCGTGATGCCCCAATCCACTTCGGGCATGCCCCACCGGCTGCGCTCGGTACAAATCACGAAGTCGCAGGCCATCGTGACCTCGAGCCCTCCCCCAACGCAGTAGCCATCCACGGCTGCAATGGTGATGAGGTCGAGTTCCTCAAGGGTGTTGGCCATGTCTTGGTACATGCGGACCCGGCGCATGGACCGAGCGGGGTCGCCCCACGCCCCGGTCGACATCTCCGTTAGATCGTCGCCTGCGCAGAAATTGCCTCCCGAGCCCGTAATGACCAACACCCGATGCCGCCCGGCATCCCTCACGAAGTCCAAGGCCCGATGGAACTCCGCTGAGAGGTTGATGGAGAGCGCGTTGACGACTTGGGGCCGGTTGAACGTGATGCGAGCCACGACACCCTCTTCCTCGAAGATTAGATCGTCGAATGTGGGCGTTGGAAGTTCGGTAGCGTCAGTGGTCATCGTTCCTCCGGTCCGAATCTAGCGAATCGTCACTATGGAATGCGAAGTCATAGTAACTATGAAATCTGAAGTCACAAATGAGTCTCGGCAGCGGCCCGAGATGGATTCGGTCGAACGGATGCTTTCGGTGGTTGGAGATCGGTGGACCTTCCTGCTGCTGCGGGAGGCTTTCTTCGGGGTCACGCGGTTCGAGGACTTTCGCGTGAACACCGGTGCCTCCCCCGCGGTGCTGACGGATCGCCTCAAGCGATCGGTCCAGCATGGGCTTTTGGAGCGACAACGCTACGGTACGCATCGCAAGCGTTTCGGCTACCGATTGACCGAGAAGGGCACCGACCTCTACCCGATCATCGTCTTGATGATGAAGTGGGGAGATCGGTGGCTCAACGACGGCGCGAGCCCCATCGTGCTGACCCACACGTGTGGTGCGACCACCGAAGCGATGGTGCTTCGTTGCGATGGCTGTGGGGAAGTGATCGAGGCGCGAGACGTCGAGTGGTCGAATGGAGAGGTGGAGGAGCCATAGGGGCGCCTCCAACCGCGATCAGTTCATGGCCTCAAGGCGAAGGAGCGCGCCTGGCACGCGACGGCGCTCGTCCGGGCTGAACTGCTCGATCATCCGTGCCGCGCGTTCGGACTCAGGGACCTTTGCCAGCGCCTCGATTCGAGACCGGAAGGCGGCCCGGCGAGCCTCTAGGGCTTCGAGCCGGGCCAGTGCGGCACTGCCGAAGGTGGCGAACTGCCGCGTGCGAATCGCAGCCAGTTCGGAGGGGGATGCGCCGGCCTCTTTCGCCTCGGTGATCGCGGCCTGCGCCTTGCGATACCGTCCGGCGGTGGTTTGTCGGAATTGCGCTTCGTCTTCCGCGGTCAGGGCTTGGATGGCGGCCTGGCGTTGCCGTTGGTCGGGCAGCGCTAGGGCATCCGCCATGGCGAAACCTCGGTCGAGACGTTGGCGTTCGGACGTGGCGAGGGGCGTCGTCCCCAAGGCATCCGTCACCAGCTGGTCGAGATCGGCCCTGGCTTGTACCCGATTCCCAGACGGGCGCTCGAGGATTTGGGCGGCTTGTCGCCTGTAATCGACGTAGCCTTCGAACGCGGCCCGTACCTCGGCCACGTGGGCTTCATCGAGGTCGTGGGCCCTCAGTCGTGCCTCGAACCAAGCCGCAAACTCCGCTTCAGGAAGTTCGTCCTCGACGAGCAGCGCGTAGTCGAAGGCTCTCCGGGCGCCATCGTCGAGGACCAGGGCGGGGTCAAAGGTAAAGGCGCCGTCGAGGTCTGTGCCGGTCAGCGACGTTTCGGCGGACGGCGCTCCACAGGCTACGAGCACCACGGCGAGGAACAGCGTGCGAATGCGAGTCATCATCAGAGTCCCTCGTTCTTCAAGCGATTGGCGTGCGTGCGGAACAGCGATTTTGGATTGGGTCCGAACAGATACGTCAGTCCGAACACCTGGTTCACTTCATCGAGGTGGTTGAGGTTGTAATCGTCGCGAATGACGCGTCCGAGATGAGAGCTACAGACCCCGACAAGGCCGTCGTTGTCTTCGTTGTAGACCAATCCTGTCAACACGAGCAGCGCGTCGGATGGATCCAACAGGTTGGTCGACGTACGGTCGCCCGACCACGAATAGAATCGAATGCCGTTGACTTCGTCTGGACCATCCCCACACGGGGTGGTGGGCAACCCATTGGGGTGGGTCGCGTTGAAACTCGCGAGGCCCGTCGAGGTCAGGGAGTCGAGGGTTGCCACCGAGTCCTGCTCGGTGCCTCCAGCGCCCGAAAGCAAGGACAACACATCGCCGAGGGCATCGGCAAACAAGGAGAGCACGCTCTCACTAAATCCGCCCGGTTCCACGCCATCGCGAAGGAGATCCGCAAGCTCGGCCCCTTGATGCGGGCTGCCCACCGTCGTGACCGAGGCCACCAAGTGGGGCGCAACACTTGCCACATACCGGACATCAAGACCGCCATGGCTGTGTCCAATGAGGTTGACCTTCGACGCTCCCGTCAAGGCAAGGATGTCCTCCACCTCGTCGAGCAGCGCCTCCCCCCGCAACTCGGTCGAACCAAATGCCGGAACTTGCGTAACGAACACCGTGGCGCCGTCCCCTTCCAGGTCCGACGGAATTCCGTAGAAGTATTCGTAAACCCCGAAGAGTTCGTCGAATCCGGCTGCGCCATGCGCCAAAACGATGGGGTACTCGGTTTCCGTATAGGTTGAGTTCCACCACCACGCTTGGGCGGCAACGGGAAGGGTCAGACCGACGGCGAGTGCGCCAAAACCCGCCGCGATGCCTAATCTTGACCACCATTGTTGCATGCACACCTCCGGAAGCCCCACGCCGATCGACGTGGGTACACCTGGAACAGTCCCGAGCAGTCGCTCGGGCACGTTCGGTTGTTCGTTAAACATACCGAACGTACGGATTGCAAATTCGATCCAGCCTGGGAGCGGGTCTTTCCGTGGGGGATCACAGGTGATCGGTTTGCGCCTTGGCCGCTTGCCGCGAATCCCTGTCTGCGATTTTTTGATTAAAAGGCTGGGTTTCGTTAGTGCTTTGCCGCTTGGTGAAGGGTCAGCACATCCATCCGATCGATCCACACTTCGGCATGCCCGTCTTTGTGAACCTCAACCCATCGACAGGGGGCACCCGCCGGCAAGCGTCCCGTCACATCGCAGTACGTGCCGGGGGGGAGCGAGGTCGGGATGCGCGCCTTGAAGGGCACATCGTCGGCATTGAAGACCACGAACCCACGGTCTCCACGTGAAAATGCGACACGACGTGGGCCTTGGGACCACCAATCCGTCACCGGCGCTTGGCCGACGGTCTGCCTGAACGCCAGCATGCCGCGTACCGAGCGGGTTCGATGTTCGCAGACGAACGGTCCTCGGCAGTTCCCAGCCGCATCGAGGACCGGCGCCACTTGTCCCTCAGCGTCCAGCGGTGGGCCGGTGTCGCGGTGGTCGAAGGCGTAGCTCGACATGACGCGGGGGCGTCCGTGCGGCCACGCGAGCATGAAGGTCACGGCCATCTCGTGCCGTGGCCCGTCGACGTAGGTGAGCGGGCGTTGATCAGCCGGCTGGCGTTGGGTGTCGTGGTTGTCGACAAACACGAGGGACGTTTGGCTGGGCAATAGGCCCCATTCGGAGCCGAACGTGCGCAGTGAGGCAAGGTCGTTCCGTCGAAACGCGTTCGAAAGCGCCATCCCGTACCGAAAGTCGGTGACCCAGCCGAGATGAGCGTAATCCTTGGCTCCGACGGCTTCATTGCCATGGTCGATGACCTCCATCACCACCTCGAACGGAGCCTTGGCCTGGGTGAGGATCTGTTCTAGATCGGAGGGCGGGATGTGCTTGGCACTGTCGATTCGCAATCCATCGACGCCAAGGCGCGAAAGATCGTCCAGATGCCTGGCAAGCGTGTGCTGGACGGATGGCTGTTCGGTGGCAAGGTCGGGCAGGCCAAACAGCTCGCACGTCCAGATCTCATCGCGGGACGTCCAATCTTGGATGGGTCGTCGACAGGAGTGAAAGGCGTCGTCGTCGTAGATGCCGGGAATGGCGTACCGGCGAAACGGCGTCCCCGCGGAACCGGTGCCCTCGGATGCGCCTACCGTGTGGTTCAACACCACATCGACCATGACCTGGACCCCGGCCCGTACGCACCGTCGGCTCATGGTGCGAAACGCGTTGCGGTCTCCGAGGCGCCCTTGCAGCTTGGGCGACACGGGCTGGTAGCGTTCCCACCACGGTGCGGTGGTGAGCACGACGTGCTCCTGAGGCGGAGAGACCTGGACCGCTTTGAACCCCGAGGGGCCCAAGACCGCTTCGCACTCCCGCCCGACGTCGACGTACGGCCATTCGAACAACTGTACGATGACGTCTTGGGAAGGGACTTGCGGCGGGGTGCACGGCCCTCCGGCGAGCAGAATCGTCCACATTGGGGCCTCCCCTACGCCACTATCCGCGATGGCGTTCGACAGCGGCCAGGTTCTCCGGTATGGTCAAGGGGAACGGCACGAGCGGCCAAGCGAAGGGAGGATTTTCGTGATTTCAGTTTCTCCCTTCCACCACGGGTAGGCTCGCCACGCGTTCGACCATTGGACCGGGCAGGCCCCCGGTTCCTTTGGACGAACGATGTCATTTGAATTTGATGGCGACCCTGCCGCGGAACGGCAGTGGTCCTACCGCCCTTCGGTACATGAGCAAGGGTGGCTCGAGGCGGCACTCACGGACTGGTTTGATGATGAGACCCTCGAGGACGTGCTCTTTGCGGTGCGTGGCGGCAAAGAAGCGAACGTCTATGCGTGCCGTGGAGGTCCCGCTGCGCACCATGCGCTGGTCGCGGCCAAGGTCTACCGGCCCCGGAAATTCCGAGAGCTGTCCAATGATGCGATCTATCGCGAGGGTCGTGGGGTTCTCGACGAGCAGGGTCACGGGGTACGAGCCCGCGACCGTCGGATGAGTCGTGCCATACGTCGAGGCACCCGATTGGGTAAGCGTGCGGCCCACACCTCCTGGGTGATGCACGAAATGAGTGCGATGCAACGGTTGTACGATGCGGGGGTGAGGGTGCCCGAGCCCCTTGCGGCAAATCCCCGCGCGGTTCTTATGGAGTTCATTGGGGATGAGGAGGGAGCCGCCCCCACCCTGCAGCGTCTGCGCCCGTCTTTGGAGCTGGCGAGTCGGTTGTACGATCAGCTCCTCGACGCGATCGAACGGTTGCTGGAACTTGGGCTCGTCCATGGCGACCTTTCGCCCTACAACGTGCTGGTGTGGAACGATGAAGCCGTCGTGATCGACTTTCCTCAGATCGTCGATGTGATGCGCAACCCTCACGGCCCTCGGCTGTTTCTGCGCGACGTCGAGCGGATCGGTCAAGGCCCTTCGCTTCGCCGTCCCGTGGACAACCCTCGGGCCCTCGCCGATGCCATTTGGTGCCGCGTGTTTGGTACAGATGGCGTGCCGGACGGAGCGGTCTTCTGATGACGACGCGCTACAGGACCCAAGCCTGCGAACTGGAGAACCGGATGGAACAGACGTTTGCTGTCGAAATCGATGCCTGGCCGCACGGTGGGCCCATTCCTGCGAAATATGCGCTCGGTCGACCAGGCGATGACGGCCCGTTCGCGTTTAGCGACAACGTGAGCCCCGGGATCCGTTGGAAGAACGCTCCAGAAGGAACGCGCTCGTTTGCCATCCTCTGCCGGGACCCAGACGTCCCTTCCTCAGGTGAAGACGTGAATCAGGCGGGCAAAATCGTGCCCGCCGATCTGCCTCGGGTGGACTTCTTCCACTGGGTTTTGGTGGACATTGCGCCGAGTCTCAACGAAATTGCCGAGGGCGCGGTGAGCCAGGGCGTCACCCAGGGCGGCAAGGCGACGGGGCCGAGCCCGCAGGGGCTTGTAGGCTACAACGACTACACCGGTTGGTTTGCCGGCGACGAGACGATGGGCGGGACGTACGGGGGGTATGACGGTCCGGCGCCTCCCTGGAATGACAGCATCGTCCATCACTACCACTTCGAGGTCTTTGCCCTCGATGTGCCCTCGCTGGACCTGGAAGGGTCGTTCGGGGGGAGCCAGGTCCTTGCTGCGATCAAAGGCCATGTGCTCGCCAAGGCGTCGTACGTGGGCACCTACAGCATGAACCCGGACGTACCGGCGTAGCCTATACCGGCGGCCCAAGACCCTTGGTCTCGCCGAGGTGGTGCGTCCGGACTGATTCAGTGGCAAGCGAAGCTTGCGCGAGTCTGATCAGCTTTCGTCGCTTTGCTCCTGCAAGCTGATCAACTCTTCAAAGCGGCGGTACAGCGCGGTCATCTCTTCGCGGCTGGGCCGAGGTTCGAGCTGTTGGAATCCCAAGAAGGCGGCGTACTCGACCTTTGCGACAACCTCGGCCTCCTCACCGTGGCGCTCACGGTGCAACGTCGTCAGGAATCCCATCCGGGTTCGATCGACGGCCGCCAGAGCGGGCGCAAGCCTTGGATGGCGAGCGACGAGCTGACGCATCGCGACCTCAACGTCGAGGTCCAAGGCGAGCGCAAGATCGTTGAGGTGGCCCGCATGGCCCTCGGGGCCTACTTCGTCGATGACGGCGGTGGTGTGTTGGGATGCCCAATGGGCGACCACGGCATCCAGAAGGGCATCGTGATCGGGGAAATGGTGGTAGAGCGACCCGCGCGTCCGACTGGCTGCCTCACACAAGGCTTGTACGGTGAGGGCGGAGGGACCGGCCTTGCCGAGCTGGGCGAGGGAGAGCTTCAGCCAATCTTCACGTCGGAATCGACTCATCCGGCAAACCCAGCCAGCCCCGCCACTGAGACAGCCAAAAACAAGCTCCACTGAGGGAGTTCCCAGGCGGTGCGCCCGGTCGTGGCAACGAGCAGTCCCGACCATCCGGCAAACGCGACGGCGAGTGCCGTTAGCAGCGCGGCGATGTCGGCCCCGTCGGGGTTGAGGGCAGCGTAGCCGTACCCCACGGCCATGGCCATGAGCACCAGGGTGACCAAGTGCCAACAGTAGTAGTTCGTGTACCGGGACACAGGTGGCAGGTCGCTTTCCAACAATGGACCTGCAATGGCGGGCCCGCCAACGAAGGTGTGCAAGGCCCAAGTGGCGCCGGACAGCGCGGCAGCCAGTGCGAACGCGATGTTCATCTTGTCCTCCTTCCATACCATAACTTATGGTATGTTGCCTGACTGCGTGAGTCTGCAGACGCGTAGCGCCGAAGGCCACGATGGATTCGTTGGCCTTCGTTGGAGACGGTCGCATCGCTGCGCACCATTTCGTGACGCGATTACCTCAACACCCTCTTCGAACGCCAACCGCGTACTACAGCAGTGCTCAGCGAAGTCGGTCAGGTCATGACACCGCATAGCCGCACCCCCGAGCCCAGGAACGGCACAGCGTCGAGGTCACCTCGTCCCAGCGTCGCTTGGCGCAAGACACGAGGGTCTCGATCGAGCGGCTCG
>JBCCQY010000188.1:0-16641 GCA_039208735.1 Myxococcota bacterium
GAGAGTTCGAGTCTCTCCATCCGCACCAGGCCGCGTTGGGGTCGCGATAGGCGAAGGTTCCGCTGTCGAGCGGCTCTCCGTTCTGGGCCGCCACGATCCAATCGATGGCCCAGATGTGGCCGGCCAGGGCCACACCGAGGTCGAAGCGACCTGGAATCATGCTGTAGGTGAACAGCGCCCGTTCGCCAAAGAAGCGGTAGTCGTCCGTCTGCTCGTAGGACTCGAAGCCAAAGGGCACCGGGAAGAGCCCGGCACGTACCTGGAGCAATGGGGGTTCGTCGTCATCGTGGGGGAGGTAGGCCTGGATCTCGAGGCCTACCGGTCGCGCGGTGGTGCCCCGCGAGAACAGCTCGGTCACGCTGCGCAAGGCGAAGTGGCGCCAGGCTCGACCCACGCGCACCCGGGCCCGTCGGACCGAGAACCGGTTCTCGTTGAGCGGGTCGCGGGTTCCGTCGGACAGTTCATCGATCGAGATCTGGCGGGTCAAGTAGTCGACCTGGGCAAATCCCGAGACCTCGATGCCCGCCAACGGCGAAGCTTCGTCGGTGGGTCCAGCCAACGCCAGACCCGCTGACCAGAGCAGCATCAGGGCAGGTTTCCGGGACCTGGGTTTCCGGGATGCTGTGGCTCCTTGATGATGACTTCCACGTCATCCGCCAACGGCGCGTTCAGCAGCTCGCCCACCTGAGGGTCGGCTCCGACAGGATCGCACTCGTACATCTCTTGGTCGCCCGTTTCGCTGGTCTCGACGGGGTCGACATCATCGGTGGCTGGGCAGCCGGCGGCCACGCCCAAGAGGATCAGCATGGCCCAACGGTGTGAAGCGCTCATCGTGACCCTCCCGCGGGCTCACAGTACCCGAAGTTGCACGAGCCGCCATTGCAGGCATCGTCGTTTTCGCAGGTCTCGCACCCGCTGTCGACCCCGTTCTGCTCGAGGAAGAAGCACTCACAGGGTTCGGGGTGCTGGAACGGCCGCATGGGTTCGCCGTCGATTTCGCGGCTTACCTTCATCGCGCAGGCCGGAATGTTGCCGGTTTCGATGACCGCCTCGGGCACGTTGAGCGAATCGATTGACTGCACCCCGGTCATCAGGTCGATGAAGCGTTGGGCGCGTGCCGCGGCGTCATCCCCATTGGGGCTCACCGCAGCCCCCGCGTCGTTGGTGCGCAGGATGTAGCGGAGGTTCGTCCAGATCGGGTAGTGCCCGTCGCGGACGTTGCGCTTGTCGCGGGCCGTCGCCGTGCTGTCGGGGAACACCGCCCCCAAGCAGCCGTTGAAGGGCTCGAATGCGAGCACGCGAATGTCGTCGCTCGCCGCTTCCCACTTGCTGCTGTTGAGAATGCCGAGCACCTGTTCTGCATTGCCCGTGGTGTTTTCGGCGATGACCACGTCGCGGACTTCGCTCGAACCCTGGTGGCCCCGCAGGCTGCCATTCCACATCGTGCCTGAAATGCCGATGCTCGCCCCAATGGTGAGCTGCGTGCTCGAACCGGGGTTGCGCACCATCACGAAGTTTGGGTCGGTCCACGGCGGGACCTGCCGATCCGCTTCCCCGCCAAACTTCATGATGTAGTAGGCCTCAGTGGCCGTAATCGCGGTCTGCGACGAGTTTCGCGGCACGATGAAGCCCAGCGTCTCGACGTGGCTTGGAAACTCACGAAGATCGGCGGGCGGGGCCTTGCCTCCAAGGCACGTGACGCCGCCCACATCCATGGCCGAAAGGTCGGCCTGGATCATCGAGCCCACCGGCATGTCGCAAACCGCCTGTGTGCCGTCGGGAAGGTAGTACTCGGCACTGCCGATGAGGGGTTCGCCTTCGCGATGCGTCTCGTAAGCAATGCAGGACGAAAGAGGGAAATGCACAACCGTCATTTGGTCCTTGCCCACCACGGTTTCGTCGGCGAGCACCGGGCTCACCTCGGCGAGGAAGGACTCGAGCAAGGTTGTGGCGGGAAAGTAGAGAGGATTGGGGAGCGTGGTGCAATCAACGTTGGGTTCGGCGGCCGTCGCCGAGGCCGCGAGCCCCAGTCCCAGTCCCCAAAGCCCCATCCACCTTAGTGGCATCACGAAGGCCTCCTGAAGTCTTTGGCGAGTATAGAGCGGGTGACGCTCACCAGGGTGGCGAACTTGCTTTCCGCATTTCCGACGGCGGCTCGCGGGCCTCGTTATCGGGACTGTCCAAGGAGGTTGTGATGTCCGATATTCGACTCACCGAACTCGTCGCCTGCGCGGGTTGAGCCTCCAAGTTGGGCCCGGAGGTTCTGGGCCCCGCGACGGCAGGTCTTGCGACGCAATCCGACCCTCGACTGATCGTCGGCTTCGAGCTGGCTGACGATGCAGGAGTGGTGCGACTCGACGCCGAACGCGCGCTCGTGCAGACGGTCGACTTCTTCACCCCGGTTGTTGACGATCCGTTCACCTTTGGGGCGATCGCCGCGACGAATGCACTGTCCGACGTCTATGCCATGGGTGGCGAACCCATCAGCGCACTGAACATTTTGTGCTGGAACGATGCGCTGCCCACCTCCGTTTTGGCCAAGATCCTTGAAGGAGGCCTTGCCAAGGTGAAAGAGGCGGGGGCGGTGCTTGCCGGAGGACACTCCGTCACCGACCAAGAGCCGAAGTTTGGGCTGTCGGTGACGGGACTCGTCCACCCCGACCGCATCTGGGCGAATCAAGGGGCTCAGCCAGGTGATCACTTGGTCCTCTCGAAGCCTGTGGGCACGGGAATCATCACCACGGCCATGAAACAACACGCTTGTCCTGCACCGGCCGAGGCGGCGGCCATCGAGACGATGGCGTTGCTCAACCGAGCGGCTCGCGATGCGGCGATTGCCCACGAGGTGCACGCCTGCACCGACATCACGGGCTTTGGGCTTGCGGGCCATGCTTGGGAAATGGCGAAGGCATCTGGGGTTCGATTGCGGTTCGTGGCCGACGCCGTTCCACTGCTCCCCCACGTCCTCGAACTCGCCGATGGTGGCTACCTCACGCGGGGTGACGTGAGCAACCGCATCTATGTCGGGGAGGCCCTGTCGTTCGGACCCGAGGTGACCACCGCGATGCAGCGGGTGTTTGTAGACCCGCAAACGTCCGGCGGCTTGTTGATGGCCCTTCCAGAGGCGGCCAGCCAGGCCCTGGTCGAGCAGGGCGTCGTCACCTGGGTCGGTCGGGTCGACGAAGGCCCGGCGGGCGTGCGATTCGAGGGCTCACGCATCGCTTGAGCGATTGAAGTGAGCCCAGAAGCTAAGCACGATGGCGCTCGCCGACACGATGGTCATCACCGTTCCCGGCACGAAGTGGACGTACCCGCCGAGATCCATGAACAAGAAGTAGCCGACGTCGGCCAGGCCCCCAACGAGTGCGGCCAGGAAGATGGCGTTGGGGGAGCCCCGCCACACCAAGGGGCTGCAAATCAAGGTGGTGAGACCGATCCAGGCAAGGTTCCAGCCGTGCTGGTTGAGAATCGCGCCCGCTGCAGGGGGGTAGTCCATCGCGAGGGTGGATGGGTCGACGGCATCGGCAATGCCAGACACCGCTGCGGTCGCGTCGCCCGAGATGGTCATGACGCCGGCAAAGATGTGTACAAGGCCCCATATGGCCCAAAGAATACCCGCGATGCGAAAGGCGGTGGTCTGCATGTGGTCTCTCCTGGAGAAGCGTCGTTGGGCCCTCCTGTAGTTGCGCGCGCTCCTGTGGCATAGAGATGAAAACTGCGCATCAAGTGCGCGCTCTTGCGACATGTGAGGCGGGATGGAGAAGTGGGATGCGTTGCGCACAGCCTACTGGGTGGCGCAGCACGGCACCGTGCGCGCTGCGGCAGAACATCTGGGCGTGCATCGGGCGACCGTGGTGCGGCACGTCGACGTGCTTGAGGCAGAGCTTGGCACGAAGCTGTTCCAGCGCCACGGGCGCGGGTATGCACCCACCGAGGCAGGCCAGGATTTGATGCGGGTGGCCCAATCGGTCGACGAGCAATTTGCGGCCTTGGCAGGACGGGTGCGAGGCCGTGAGGCGCGGGTCAGTGGGGAACTGGTGCTCACCTCGATTCCGCTGGTGGTGTCCATGGTGATGCCGGCGCTTGCTGCCTTTCGTCTGGACCATCCTGAAGTGGTCGTGCGTTACGAAGCCAGCTGGCGGGTGTTCGAACTCGAGTACGGCGAGGCCCATGTGGCCATTCGGGTCGGCGCAAAGCCCGATCATCCCGACAACGTGGTGCGGTTCTGGCGTCCGCTCCAATCCGCGCTGTATGCCCATTCGGACTACCTCGATCGACACGGGTGGCCCGACGACACCTTTGTCGACCACGTCTTTGTCAGCAACCCCGCTCCGAACACCATCGAAGGATGGCGGAAGCGGATCGCGCCCCGCAGCCAGGTCGGGTTTTGGAGCCGGGATGCACAAATCAATGCCCAGGCCGTGGCGGCGGGGCTTGGTCTCGGCATTCTTCCGGTGGCGATGGTGGGCGACGATCCGGCGTTCATCCAGGTTCGACCCGTTCAGGAGGCCTGGGATGTTCCGCTGTGGTTGGTCACGCACGTCGATCTGCACTGGACGGCCAAGGTCCAGGCGGTTCTCCAGGCCCTCGTGGGGCGCGCGGAGTCCGACGTCTCCGTGGTACATCGGTGATCTACGGGAGGATGCCGGTGCGGTCAGCCTACGCAGGATTGCTGGTTTTGGCGACGATGGCGTGCAGAGAGCCCACCTTGGTGCCTCCCCCGCCTCTGCCCGATCTCGAAGTCCCGCCCATCACGGTCCAGACCACGGCTCCCGCCGAAGTGGTGGCCGGCGAGGTCCTGGCCGTGGGGTGCTCGGTCGAGGATCCCGGGGGCGGAACGCTTGAACCTGGTATGCCGGAAGTTCGGGTCATTCCCGAAACGTCGGTTCGGTTGGAAGACGGTCGCATTGAAGCGGTTCGTGTCGGCCACATCGAGGTGGCGTGCGCGTACCCCGACATCGACGTGGTGGACTTGGTCCCGGTGCTCACACGCATCGTCCCGGGACCTCCGACCCAGCTCACGATCGATGTTGATGCACCCATGGTGGAGGCAGGGGGGCGCTTGAACGCGACCTGCACCGCCACCGATCTTCATGGCAACGCGACGCAAGCTGCCGACGCCGCGCTGGAGTTGTTGCCGAGCGACCCGCTGAATCCCATCGTGGGTCGGCAGGCGACCCTGCTGCGATCCGGTCGGTACGACGCAAGCTGTGCCCTGCCGGGGGCCACGTCGACGAACCGCCGCATCGAAGTGGTGCCCGCGGTGCCCGCCGAGTTGCTGGTGAGTCGGGTGCCCGACCTTCCGGTGTACGGCACAAGTCAGACCATCACGCTGTCGAGTCGGGTGGTCGATGCATTCGGCAATGTCGTGCTCGAGGTCCAGCCCGTTCTCGACAGCGTGCCCCGAGGCACGCCATTTGGTCCCGACGCGGTACGTTTTGAAGAAGACGGTGACTACACGCTCACCGTCACGGTGCCTCCGCCGACGGCCAGTGGGACGGCGCTCGTCCATACCGAGGAAGTCACCGTCAATGGTGCGGGTCCCGCCATTCGATGCGACTCGCCTATCGATGGTCGGATGATCACGGCGAGCCCGGGTTCCACCCTGACGTTTACCGGTGGGGTGGCCGACGCCAATGCGATTGCTGGGGTCCAGGTCAACGGGCAGACGGTCGCGGTGGCCCCCGACGGGCGGTTCCAAACCGGTGTTCCCGTCGTGCTGGGGCAGAATTTCGTCGACATTGTGGCCATCGATGGCTTTGGCATTGAATCCACCCGCGTATGCACCTTCCTCGCCGCCCCGGCATGGTTCCCCGAAGAGGGCTTGGCCGACGATGTGGTGTCGCTCACGCTGTTTCAGTCGGCCATCGATGACGGCAATCCGCAGGGAGCGCTGAATTCACTCAACGATCTGTTGACCGCCGTGACCGACAGTCCGGGACTTCTCGACACTCTCGACAACGCACTGAGCACCAACAATCCCCTCAAGAACAGCTGCGACCAGTCGGTATTCGGGGTTTGCATCTTCCGGTCCCGCATCGACTACCGGGACGCTTCGATTGGTGGACCCAACGAAACCAGCCTCACGTTGGTCGATGGCGGCTTGGATGCGCGAGTGGTCGTGCGGGATGTCGCCATCGATGTACGTCTTACCGGCACGATCGATTCGGATGTGACGGCGCGGTTCGACAGCGTAAACATCGACCTTGGCTTCGACTTGGTGCTCGATGGTTCCGGTCCCGGAGTTGTGGTCCGCTCCACCCAGGTGGACGTGTCCGGACTCGACGCCGACTTGAGCGGATTTCCGGGCTTTCTCGAAGATATTTTGCTCTTCATCTTTGGCGTTCTCATCAATGACCTCGTCGAAGACGTCCTACGAGATCAAATCCGGGATGAGTTTGGCGCCATTCTCGACGACTTGGTGGGCGGGCTTGACATCACCTCGCTTGCCACGGTGGTTGAGGTCCCGCGGCTCGATGGTAACGGCACGTTGCCCCTCTCGTTTGGGCTCGGGTTCTCGAGCCTTGATGTGACGCCGTCTCGCCTGCAGTTTGGGGTGGCCACGCAGCTCACCGGCCCTTCGGCGATTGCAAATCCGTCGTTCGGGGTGGCGGTGGAGTCCGACGCCTTCTTGTCCACCATCGCGACCTCGCGATCGGCGGCGGCCGGCATCCATCAGGTGCTCTTCAATCAGGCACTGCATGCGTTGTGGCGCGGAGGGCTGTTCGACGCGGAGCTGGTGGCCAACGATCTTGGCGGCGAATTGCCCGACGGGTTGTCGGCGCGCCTCCGGGCCACGTTGCCGCCGGTAGCCGAGCTGGACGGCCAGCAGGTCAAGCTCGGCCTTGGGCCGTTGGTGATCGACCTGACCTACCCTGGCCTCTTCGATGAGCCACTGTCGCTGGTCATCGGAGCCCGCAGCACGCTGCAGGTGGGCCTGGTCGATGGCGACTTGGCGTTTGGCCAGCTCGCGGTCGACGAGGTCTTCCTTTCGACGCCGGGGGTCCCCCTCGATCCCACGACTCGATTGGTGCTGGAGGGCTTTGCCGGTGCCCTCGTGCAACGCATTGTGGATGGGGCGCTCAACGATGCGATTCCGGCGTTGCCCATTCCGTCCTTTCCATTGCCTGACGATGTGGTTTCCTTCGGGCTGCCCGCCGGATCCGAGCTTGGCATTCGGAACCCGGTGCTCACCACGACGCCCCCCCACTTCGTATTGACGGGCGGGTTTGGGGTGTTGCCATGATGCGCATGATGGTTGGGTTGGGCCTTTGGACGATGGCGTGTCGTTCCGAACCGCCGGCCGTGGTGCCGCAGGTCGTGCTTGACGTTCAGCCCGTGCGGACGGTGTACCGCACGGGGCAACAACTCTCACTCTCGGCGGTGACCGAGCCCAAGGTCGCGGTAGCCTTCGATGGGTCGCCGGCTAATGCGGTGTCGATTTCGGCCGGCGGCGTGGCTCGGCTGGTGGCACCGGGGCCTGCGCTGATTTCCGCATGTACGGTGGTCGAACCGATCATCTGCGACAGCGTCGAGCTGCTTGTCGACGACGGCGCGCCGCGGATTGAGGTCGTGCAGCCGTTACCCGCCGACGAACTTGATGGATCGATGATTGAAGTCGTGGGTTCGGTGGTGGACGCCCGTGACACCACGGTCTTTGTGAATGGCCAGCTCGCTGCGCTCGACGACGTAGGTCAATTCAGCCTTCGCGTCACTCCGCAGTTTGGGATCGTGCCCATCGAAGTGGTGGCTAACGATGGGTTTGCCGAAGCCGCCTCCGTGACGTTTGACGTGTTGGCGGCGGACCGTTTTCTACCGGCGGTCAACGACGGACACCCCGAAGTGTCGTTCGAGGATGGGCTCGTACTGCAGCTCGGGTTGCCCTTCTTCGACGATGGGGCCCCCCTCGATCGGACGGCTTCGCCGTTGGTGACCCGAGATCTCGCCGACTTGCTCGAGCTGGTGGTGGCCAACACGGATCTCACGGGCACCTTGCCCGACCCGATCCTCGACAACGGCCCGGAGTTCTTCCTTCGCATCCCCGACGTGGAGGTCGGAAGCGTGGAATCTTCGGTGGAAATCACCGCGGACGGGCTGGATTTATACGTACGATTCCTCGACGTGGAGGTCGACACCGAAGGGCAGCTCGATCTTTCGGGGGTTCCGCTCAACCTCACGGGACAGCTCAATGCGTCGTTGACGGCGTTCGCAAGGCTCAACGTCAGCGATCCGTCTAAGGGCCCGATCGATGCGACCCTCGACCAGTTGGACGTGTCGCTCGACACCATCGTGAGCGACTTCGAGGACGAGCAGGTGGATGCGTTGTTTGGCCTCGCGGCATCGGCGTTGCGTACGGTGCTCGAGGATGAACTGCGAGGCACCATCGACACTGCTCTGGCCTCCACCTTGCCCACGCTAGTGACGGAAACGCTGAACGCTTTGGATACGGCGCTTCGCGAACAGTCGATTCCCCTAGAAATCCCTGGTGCGGTCCCCCTCACCCTGGAACTCGATGCGCGAATCGCAACCTTGGACCTCGAGCCTCAGCGAGCGCTCCGCGCGGTGTTGCAGTCGCGATTTGGGGTTGCCACCCCCCCTCGGTTCGCGTCACGAGGCTATGCCGCGTGGCCCATCATGGAAGAGGACCCTCTGTTTGCGTCGCGGCCCGCCCAGCTCGCCTTGCCGCTCGATCTGCTCAACGGGGCTGCGCATGCACTGTGGAATGCAGGCCTGCTCGACCTCGATTTGGGGCCTTTGATCCCTCCTGAACTGGCAAGCCTCTTCGACGCGATCGATCTCGACGCTCGCCTTCCCCCCATCTTGCGTCCCCCTCGTGGCCCTTCCCCGTTCGACCTGGTGATCGAGGTGGGGCAGCTCGAACTGGATCTGTCGTCGTTGGGCGCCCGAGGACGGTTTGGCGTGTCGATCGCCGCGGGGGTTTCGCTGCAGCTCGTGGAGGGACAACTGACCCTTGCCGTGGCCGATGCGCCGGAAGTTCGTGCGTGGCCCATTGGAACGCCTGACGAGAAACTGGTCATCGACGATGTGGTTTTGGAGGCCCTGCTTACTGACTTTTTGTGGCCCACGCTGCGCGACGCCATCACCAGCGCCCTCGCCATCGATCTGCCGCCCCTCGACGGCGCCGTGTTCGGGGACATCGCCCCAGGCCTGGAGAGCTTTGCCTACCGCTACTCGCTCGGTGAACCGGTCGAGGTGCGGTCCGGTTCGGTCATCCTCGACGTGGAGCTGCTCGGTGAACTGCCGTAACTAGTCCTTCGGAAGTTCTTCGGTTTCATCTGGCCAATCGAGGCGTTCGGGCCGCTCCTCTTTCCATTCGTGGATCGGGCCCGCTCGCAGTCCGTCGATGTAGGACTGAAGGTCTTCTCCAGTTTCCACCCATACACATTCGATCATCGGAACCGTGGTGCCGCAGTGCTTGCAGAGTGTGCGATTGCCGACAAGATGAGGGTCGCGCAGGATAGTGGCCAGGACCGCGGTCGGCATCTCGGTGACGGTCCCGCACGTCTGGTGTCGAAAAGAGCGCGGCACGCGACCTCCAGTGGAGCAAGTTGTGCGCCACAAGCCCGATAGCGCTCGATCGCGGGCTTGACGAATGTGGAACGGCCACCTCGGTTGCCCGGCCAAGGCTAACGGGGCCACCGTGGAGACGTGATTCGCTCGAGCAGCTCCGCGGCGATGGCGTCGGGATGGCGTCGTTCGGTGTCGATGGGAACGCCCAGGCGTTCATCGATGGGCCAGCGATTCAGATGGTCGAGGCACCAATCGAGGGCGATGCTAAGCCAACCTGGATGGCGGCCCAGGTTCCCCATCGCCAGCTTCCTTGCTCTCGAAAGTCGCCCGGCCGGAACGCACGGGGAATCACCCGCTGCAAAATGAAGCCAAGGGGTTCGGGATCGTAGATCCAAGCGCGTGTTCCGCGAGCGCGGGCGGCCTTGCGAAGGGCGTGAGCGGTCGTGGTCTTGCCAATGCCGAAGGGGCCGTTGATCCAAAGAAGCATGCTTGGCGATGTGCAAGTCCGGGGCCAAGATGAGTGGCGCTGAAGAGGACACGAGCGCTGGCGAAGCTGGGTTCGCGATGTGATACGGTGCGCCACCTTCGAGGTGCCAATGCTCTGGTTCCTGGCTCCCGCCGTGTTTGTGTCGAACGTCGCCTTCGCGACTGTGCCTGGCTTCGCCGAGCCGGTCCCGTTGCTCGGCTCCACCCAACCGGGAACTTTTCCCCAGCAAGGTGGCGGATCGGTGAGCGACCTTGATGGAGACGGCGATTGGGACCTCGTGCTTCCGCAGCGACGGTCCGTCGTGGTGCTGTTGCAAGAAGGACGCACTGCCGACGGCCTGCCTTCCTTTCAGCCGCTAGACACGGGCCCGACCCTGAACTTTGGCAACGAGTTTAGTGCCATCCGGGGCACCCTGGCCGCCGACCTCAACGAAGACGGGTTCCCTGACCTCGTGCTGTGGTCGACCCGATTCATCCGGGTGTTGGAACACGAAGGAACGACCCCTCCGTCGTGGAGACAGGTGCCTGCCGTCCCCGATAACGAGGAGCGAAACGTCGAGGGTGGCGGAGTCCTCGATCTCGATCGCGATGGCCGCCTTGAGGTCGTGTTGCCTCACACCCAAGACGACGCCGAAGTGGATCTGTCGGTGGTCATCGATTGGGACCCTCGTTCCAATGCTTGGGTAGACCAGGGCCCAGGCTTCATCGAGTTCGAGCCACAAGTCGGGGACTACCTGGTGGTGGCGGATGTCGATGGGGATGCCGACACCGATCTGGTGTTGCGGACTGGCGTATCACCTCACGTCAACCTGCACGATGGCACCCCGGACGGACGGATGATTCCGCATCCGTCACAGTGGACTTTTGGAACCGAAAACGAGATCAAGGCGGGTCTCGTCGCTTGTGACATCGATGCCGATGCAGACCTCGATCTGTATTGGCCCAACGCTCCGTTGACCCTCGCCGGGGAGTCTCAGGAGGGGCTGTGGCTCAACGATGGAACCGGGGACTTCACGGAAGGCCCGCTGTTTGGTGATGGAGAGGAAAGCACGAGCGCGGCGTGTGGTGATCTCGACCATGACGGCATCTTCGAAATCGTCCTTACGGGACAGACCCGCACCACGGTCTGGCGTTCGGTTCCGGGAGGCTACGAGCCCCAGCTGCTGGGTGAGCCCGGGCTCACCGTGGCGATGGCGGACTTGGATGACGATGGCGACCTCGACCTGCTGACGACGGACGATCGCCAAATGGTGCCGGCTGCGCTCTTCTGGCCAAATCCATTAGCGCCCGAACTGCGCGATCGACACCTGCAGGTTCGTCTGCAACACGTGTCGGGAAGCTGCGAGGCTGGCGACCGACGAGTCCGCGACGACTTTGGCAGTCAGGTGGTGCTTCAGTCTGAACGCGGCGACGTATGGGGGCTGCGTGAAGTAATGGGGGCCGAAGGGCGAGGGCAAACCGGCTGGCCCGTACTCCACTGGGGTGGTGTTGATCCCGATGCGCAGGTTCGCCTGTCGGTGACCCTGCAAGCATCAAGCGAGCGCTTCGAACTTGAGCTTGTGCCTCGCGACCTGGGTGAGGACCTTCATCGATTGGTCATCACGAGCGATGATCTGGACGGAGACGGCATTCTCAACGTCGATGAACGGGCGTTCGGCGACCTTGACGGAGATGGCGTGTCGGCCGAACTCGACCGGGATTCAGATGGGGATGGCCTTTCCGATGCCGAAGAGGCGGGCGACCGCGACCGGTGTACCCCTCCGGCCGACATGGACGCGTCGGGCATCCCCGATGCGTTCGAGGCCCCGTTTGTCAATGACGACACGGGTGGCGAAGTGATGGAGGAAGACGGACCGGTTGGGCCTTCGGCGCGTGGGCAGGGCGAGCCTCCGCTCACCTGTGGGTGTCAGGCAACGCCAGGTGGCGGCATTGCGTTAAGCCTCGGGCTTTGGCTTGTGTTGTGGCGTCGCCGTCGCTTGGGTGAGGCTCGAGCCTAGAGACTGCGAGGGAACGTCAGCATGAACGTTGTCCCTTCATCGATGCTCGTTCGAAACGACACCTCGCCCTTGTGGCGGTCCATCACCGTATGCACCAAGGACAGCCCTTGACCCGTCCCACTTCCCACCTCCTTCGTCGTGAAGAAGGGGTCGTAGATGCGATGGCGAATCGCTTCGGGAATGCCGCAACCGTTGTCTTCCACCTCGATCTGAACCGTGTGGTCGGTGGCCAGGCTGCGGATGACGATCTGGCCCGATTTGCCATGGCGGTTGTCGCGGACCGCGTGGGCCGCATTGACGACCAGGTTTAGCAAGGCTTGCTTGATGTCGCCTTCACGCCCGTGAACCGCAGGGAGGTCTGGCGAAAGCTCGGTCTTGAGTTCCGAGTGGTACTTCCATTCGGTTGAACTCAGCGTCACGATCGTCTGGATGGCGCGGTTGAGATCGACCGACGAAAACGCCTCCGACCCCGGGTGGCTGAACTCCTTCATGGCCCCCACGATGCGGCTGATCTGTTGCAACCCCTCTTGCGATTGCCCCAGCGCTTCGGGAAGCTCCTCGGTGAGGTAGTCGAGTTCCTTTTCTTCTTCGATTGCATCGATTGCATCGTGCTGCGGACTGCGTGGCATGGTCTGTAGCGCCTTGCGATACGCCTGTATGAGGTCGAACAGCGACTCGATCCCGAGCTTAATGAAACCGTTGTTGTCCAGCAGGTACTGGGTTGGGGTGTTGATCTCGTGGGCCACGCCAGCCGCGAGCTGACCGACCGACTCGAGCTTCTGCGCCAAGCGAAGCTCTTGCTCGACCTGTTGGCGCCGTTGCATCTCGGCCTTGAGGTCTTGGTTGGCTTGCCCCAATTCGGCGGTTCGCTCCTCGACCCGGCGCTCGAGGTCTTCGTTGGCGGCGGTGAGGCGATCCGCCAGTTGGGACGCCTCGTTGAGCGACATGCTCTCGGCCTGAAGGAGGAGCAGCAAATCGTAGACGGGGTCGCAGGGGGCGAAGTCGCGAAGGGTGAGCCCCAATCCGGACAGCCCTTTGAGTTCGGTGAACCAGGGCGAGCCTACAAACAGGGTGGCGCCTTCGTGCTGGGGCAGATGGACCATTTGGCCCCGAAGCATCAAGTTGGGTCGTTCGCGCGACTGAATCAGGAAGAACGATTTGGTGCGTTGCTGAATGGTTTCTTGCCGCCACGCCATGACGGGCTGCGTGATCACGAAATGGTCCGACAGGCGGTCGCCTTCTTTCAGCTCGGGCAGGAGTCGGCCAAGCACGCGTCCCTGTTGCAGGAGTCGGCAGTCCTCGTCGAACCCGAAGTGAAACGGGAACACGCTGTCCAGCTGGTCGCTTCCGAGGCCTAGGGCAACTTGAATCATGAGGTCAGGGCGGTGACGTAGTTCGCCACAAACTCGTCGTGGTCGCCATCCTTGCCCCGCACCTTGTCGTGTACCACCTCCACGGGTGTGGAAAAGCGCTTGCCCAGTCCTCGCAACAGGCCCACCACCATGGGGGCGAGTCCGTCACGGTCGGAGTGGTAGTGCACCCGTACGGAGTCGGTTCCTACATCGGTCACCCGGATGCTCGGAGGCTTGAGCGACGGCATGGTCAACCGGATGCGTGCGTGCAGCATGTCCAGGTTTTCGAGGAACTCTACGAAGGACCCGCCACTCGCCTCGAGCAGCTCTCCGTAGCCTTCCCGCGCGGTGTACAGAATCCAGTACTCCCCAAACGCTTCGAGCAACGGGCCGGGCTCGAGGTCGAGCACCTCGCTGGCCGCACCGACGAGTTTGTAGGTCAACGCGTCTGGATAGGCTTTCATCCCCACGAAGGAACCCAGTTCTAGGCCCGCTTTGTCCTTGACCTCACGCCATCGGGCTTCGCCGTAGTTCGCGACCACGAGCTGCTCGATCGCCTTGTTTACCAAGCCATACATGGGGTCTCCCTCCGGGGGTCGACGACCTCATCGGAACGCAGACGACGAATGTGAAGGATCGGTTCGCCGGTTAAGCGGCGGCGTTCGAGTGGAGGGGGCGGTGCTTGAGGAGGGAGCTCAGGTCGGTGCGTACACGCTCGAGGCGGCTGTCGGGGAAGGGCGCTTTCGGGCTCGTCATCGGGCGGAGGCCACGTCCCACTTGGTTCGCATCTTTCGGACAGGTTCCCGAATTGACGCGTCCACCCGCCGTCGTTTCGTCGAAGAGGGCCAGTACTTGGCTCGACTCGAACACCCGGCCCTGGTTCGGGTGGTGGATGTCGTGGCCGAGGGCAATGTGGCTGCGCTCGTTTTCGAGTCCGTCGAGGGTCGCAGCCTGGTCGAGGTCCTCACAGAGCAGGCGCTCGATCCGCGTTCGGCCGCCGACCTCGCCCTGCAACTGATCGCCGGGCTCGCGCACGCGCATCACGCCGGGGTAGCCGATGGACACCTCGTACCGGCCGACGTCCTGCTGGTCGAGCCGAGCCCGGGTCACGTTCCGTTTGTGAAACTGCTCGATGTGGGGCTTGCCAAGGTGACGATGGCGCTCGAGATGCCTGTACCCCACGACGTGCTCTATCTGAGCCCCGAACAGGTTGACGATGAAGCGACCTTGGGCGACCCCCGCTCGGA
This sequence comes from Myxococcota bacterium, assembly GCA_039208735.1. GTDB lineage: Bacteria > Myxococcota_A > UBA796 > UBA796 > DRPG01. The sequence goes on from JBCCQY010000188.1 coordinate 14,614, forward strand.
CGTGTTTCGGGTCGGAGCGATGCTGTTCGAGATGGTTGCTCGGGTTCGTCCATTCCAAGGTAGCTCGGAAGAGGAGACCCGCCGTCGGATCGAAGCTGCTGAGCGACCCCTCGTGCCTGCCGTGGCGGGTCCGCTGGCTCCGGTGATCGAACGCGCGTTGCAGCGCGAGCCGGCGGATCGGTACCCTTCGCTCGAGTCCATGGCCGATGCGTTGCGACCCATCGCCTCTCCTGCGGTGCGGGCGCGGGTCGACGCCTGGCGCGATGCCGGGTCGCTCGTGGCCGACGGGCTTGCTCGGGGCATTGAATCGGCGTCCTCGGCGGGATTCGACCCCCAACTCGTGCGTCGCCTCGGGTGGCTTCAGCTTGGCTCGGGCACCCTGAACCTCACCGTCTTGGCGACGTTGCAGTGCCTCGGCGCGTCGTTCATCGCTCCCTCCTTTTGCTTTGCTTCGATTCTTGTTGGGGTAGGCCTGGCCGAGGTGGCGTCAGGGATCCGGGCGGTGATGTTCCGCGATGGGGGTTGGCTGCGCGCCGCCGCTTGGCTCGAAGTGCTCTCCATCCTCGGGCTCGGTGTGATCTCGTCGATCGTTGGGGCCATCGTGCTGTACTTGGGCCGGCGTCGCGCCCTTCCCGAGGTGTAAGGGTCACGTTCGAATCGTCCCCGGGAGGTGCGCTACCGTCTCGTCAGGGGGCGCAGCAAGACGATGGCATGGGTGGCGCTGGTGTTTGCGGGGGCGGTGCACGCGGCCGAGCCTGATCCGAGGCTTGGATGGTTCGAGGAAGGCCGGCAGGCCTACGAAACCTGCGAAGCTGAGCACGCTGCGGGCCGGCGGGACGCCGCACTTGCCGCGTGTCGAACGTCGTATGCGCGCATGACCCAGGCGCTTACGCCCGACAACGGAGCGGTTCGCCTGGCTCGAGGGGCGGTGGTGGGTCTGCTCGACGAACTGGGCCGACCCGACGAAGCGGCGCAGGTTCTTGCCGATGCGATCGACACCCAGGGGGCAGCCCTCGAGGGGTACCCCGCCTTGCGGTGGACCGATTTGATGGACCTCGTGAAGCGGTGGGCGGAAGCCGGGCGACTGAACGAGGCCCAACCGTACGCCGAGCAAGCCCTCGCCGTGGTGGAGGCCGATGAGCAGGCGTTACCGGCCGGGAGTCGCGCGGTCACCTTGCAATCGCTTGGGTTCCTCGCCCACGAGTCGGGGCGGTATGCCGTGGCGGAATCCCATCGCCGCGAAGTCGTGCGACAGGTCGTCGCAGCTGGGGCGGCAGCGGATGCGGGCTGGCTCCCGCGCGCGCTAACGGACCTGGGCAACACCTTGCAACAGATGGGACGAGAGGACGAAGCGCAACGGGTTCATCGGGAGGCGGTGGCCGCGGCGGAGCGTCCTGGCGTGGACACCCCAGCGCGCATGGGCGCGCTCAACGCCCTTGGGGTGACGCTGACGAATCAGGCCGAGTACGTGTCGGCAGAAGACGCCTATCGACGAGCCCTCGCCCTTGCGCCCAGCTCAGATCTTCAACGCATCTACGTCCTAAAGAATCTGGGGGCCTTGCTCCTGTTGATGGACCAGGTCGATGAGGCGGAACAAGCCACGCGAAAGGCTCTTGAGGCGGCCGAATCGGGTTGGGGCCCGCTGCATCCGGCGACGCTCACTGCGGTCGAGGACTTGGCCCTTGTGATGGAGCACCGAGGGCGGTTTGCCGAAGCCTTGACGTTGCATCGACGATCTTTGGCCGGTTCGCAGCAAGTGTTGAGGCCAGGTCATCCCACCACCGCTCTGCGGGCCAACAATTTGGCGGTTCTTCTCGAGCGACTCGGTGACCGCGATGAGGCCATCTCCTTGCTCGAACGCTCCCTCGCCGACGCACGAAGCGCCTATGGACCCGTCCATCCCACGGTGGCGACTCGACAGACGAGCCTGGCCCAGTTGCTGTCCAACCGAGGGGATTTTCCAAGGGCCGAACCCCTATTCCGGGATGCTCTCCAGCAACTCGAACAGACGCGGGGGCCCGACCACCC
>JBCCQY010000189.1:0-16344 GCA_039208735.1 Myxococcota bacterium
AGGAGTTCGAGGTCGTAGTGCGGGCTGTCCGGAGTCACCTGGCCGGGTGGGCCGGGTGGGCCGGCGAATGCAGCGAGTACGCTTAGGAAGAAGACGATCGCAATCATGCAGACTCCCAGGGTGCTCCGCAATCCGTGTGCAAGCCGGCGACTGCGCTCGTCAGCTCGTCGAGCAGGGGATGTCGCCATCCTTGACCGAGGGCGTGCACCATGGCTGCGTAATACCACAGGGTGCCGTCGCGACCGCCGTTGAAGTGGTCGAGCGCAGCGGCTCCTTCGGCCTCCACTTCGCGACGCAATGACCGGACGTTGTGCAGCTTGTCGGCAGTGCAAATCAGCTTGACTTCCACGGCTTCGTTGCGGATCCGATCGATGAACGCCGTTTTACGGTCGCGCCAAGGCGGTTTGGGCCGGATCGAAACCACATCCGAGAGCGCTTCGACAAACTCGCGCACGCGTGGTCCGAATTCTGCCTCGAGCCGAGCGGGGGTGGCGCCTTCGATATCTTCGAGCCAGTCGTGAAGGACGGCTGCAATCAGCTGATCTTCGTCGCCCCCATGCTCGCCCACCAATGCGGTTACCGCGAACAGATGGGTAATGTACGGAATATTCCCTTTTTTACGCACAATCGGCCGAAAGTCGCGTACCGCCAACGCGACGGCTTGATCGAATCGTTCGCTGTAGGTCACGGGAAGATCGCTTGGCACTGGCCCTCCGAGGCACTCGGCGGTATCTCGTAGAGAGGCGACTGTCCCACAGGCAACGCAGCATTCGAAGCGAACTGCAGAGGACCGGTTTGCACAGGTTTATGTTCTGTGAACACTGGGACACCCATGCGTAACTACCTCTGGTGAGGAGGCGGCTACGACCTAACTATGCAACTGTCCGAAGCAGACTCGTCGCGCGTCCTGCGTCCCCCCCGACTCAACGGGCGGTACGTGGTCACCCGTCTGCTTGGCAAGGGCGCACAAGCGAGGGTGTACCTTGCGATGGACGCGCGACTGAAGCAGTGGCGAGCCGTCAAGGTGTTGGCTCCCGACTACGTCACCGATCACCAAGTGCGAGTAAGATTCGATAATGAGGCGCGCGCCATGGCGCGGATGTCGCATCGGAATCTGCTACGGATTCTCGACATCGATAGCGATGGCGAATTGCCTTTCATTGTCATGGAACTTGCGCGAGCCGGAGCGGTCACGGACTGGCTCAAACGCCACGGTCCAATGCCTCCTCACCTTGCGATCGACGTGATTCGGCAGGCCTGTGATGGGTTGGCGCATGCACATCACCTCGGTGTCGTACATCGGGATGTGAAACCCCACAATCTGCTAATTTCAGACGATGGTCGCATTTTGCTCACCGACTTCGGGATCGCACAGTTGGGGGAGGACGCCTCCCTTACTCAGACGGGATCCGTGTTGGGTACTTTTGCCTACATGGCACCTGAGCAGCGGAACGACACGAAGTCGGTTGACACGCGAACGGACGTGTATGCGCTTGGGGCGACCCTCTACACTTGCTTGACGTTGCGCACGTCCGCAGAGCTGTTCTTCGCCGAGAATCGTGACGACATCCTCGACGGGATCCCCGAGGAACTGGCGCTCGTGATCCTCGACGCGTGTCGCTACGATCGAGAGGATCGCATCCCGAGCGTCGAAGCCCTCCGTGACCGGCTGCTGGAGAGTGTGGGTGGGCTGACCGAGACCGAATGCCCGCCGATCAACAGCGCGGTGATGCCGGTGCCGGATCGCCCGCCCAAGGTGCTGGGGATGGACTCTGGGGTCGCCGATCTGGCCGACCTGTTGTCGGTGCGTGCGCTCGATGACGAGACCGTGATTCCGCGAAGCCCCGCCGAGATGCTCTTCGAAGAGCAGTCGACCACGCTCTACAGCGACACGGGCTACGACGACGACGACGCGGACTTCCAGTTCGCGGACGATTCGATGCCCCCGAAGCGGATGGAGCCCGGGGACGGTGGGGCCACCCAGCCGAGTGAAGTTCCCGATGCCGCCTGGGCCCAACGCGGTACGGCCGATGGCCTGTACCATCCCGACCTCATGACGACGGCGGGGTTCACGACGCGACCGAACGCGATGAAGCGGGGTGAGTTCGATCACGACTCCGTCCGAAGGCCGTTCGCCGAGCTTTCAGAGGAGGATGCGCCATCGTACGTCGACGTGTCCACCCTCGACCGCCCGAAGCCTACGATCGAAGGCCCGCCTCATCCTCGGGTCACGTCTTCGGTGGCCGGACGACGTCGAAGCCCGGTGGTTCCTCCCTCGATTCACACGGCCGAACCGGCTGCGGTACGACGGGCTCGCGAGGAGGCGGATCGGTTGCCCTACGGGCTGTATGCGGGCATGGCGGTGATGTTCGCCCTGACGTTGTTTGTCAGCTGGGGCATCGTCGAGAAGGCCTTCACCAGCTGGCAGGCCCGAGAAGCTGGCCGTCAGTTACTCCAGGCCGTACACGAGCAGCAGCTTGTGATCGCGGAACTCGACGCGGCAGGGCTCGATCGCTCGCCTCTCGAGGTGCTCTGGTACGAGATCCAGGATGCGGAGCCCGGCACCCGGGCGCCCCATGCGGCAGCGTTTGCGGATGCGGTGGCGAACGAGGCGGAGCGGCTCCAGCTCCGTGGCATCCCAGGGGCCCAGGCCGCCCAGCTTCGGTTGGCTGAACGCGAATGGTCGAGCGCGAAGTCGAGGGCCGACGGCGCTCGCGAGGCGTTGACGGGCCGAGTCACTGGATCGTTGGGCGTCTTCGCCTACTGAAAGTGTGTAAAATTCTGGCCTGTGCCCGGGCTAGGGTCGTCCTGCGTAGTGCTGGGAGGATCCAACCATGTCGCTGTCTGCGCTGTCCCCCGACGGCCAGGGCCTCGTCGTTGCTCACGGCTCGGTCGTCTGGATCGCACGCCGAAGCGAGGGCTTGGCTCCTGCCGCAGTGCTGCGAACCCCCAATGACACGGTTGCAGTGGCCAGTTCGGCCCGCCGGGTTTTTGCGCTCACCCACGTCGGGGAGCTCATCGTGGCGGACCGCTCCGGAGAGCCTCTGGCCACCGATGAGCTTGGGGGACCGGCCCTCGACGTTGTGGTCCGAGGCCGCCACACCATTGTGTTCGTGGGCGACGGGTATCGGCGGTGGATCGCGCCTGGCCAAGTCGTGTCCGTCGCGGTCGACCATGTCGTAGCGGGCGCGGTGGATGCCGAAGGCCGGGTCGCGGTTGCAACGTCGGATGGAACCCTTCGGGTCTTTGATGCACACGATGCTGTGTTGCAGGAGATTCCGACTCCAAAGCCGTTGCACCACATTGTCTCGTCAACCTGGCACGACTCGGACGCTCCCGTTTGGTATGCCGCAAGCGAAGACGAGGTGTTCGTCGTCAGGGCCGACGACACCGTGTGCCATCACATCACGCAGACCGGCGAACACCCCATCCGACATCTTGCGGCGTCGGTGGAGGGTGGGTTGCTTGCGGTGGGTTTGGGAGATTCTCTCGCGGTCATCATGACGTTGCCCAGTCGCGACACCGTAGGCCAGCTCGCCTACAGCGGTCGCACGATCACAGGGCTGGATCTGGACTCGAATGCGGTGGTGGGGGTAGGGCTCGATCAGGGCGATGGCAACTGGTTCGAGTTGCGAACCCGGGCATTGGTTCGCACGGACCCACCCGACGGAGAACCCCGACGGACCTGGCTGGTGTCCGCGGGGTCCACGTTTGAGGATCCGCCTCCGGCGAAGGTCGAGCCGCCGAAGGTCGATCCCGAGCCTGCGCCAGCGAGGCCCGCCCCAAAGTCCTCCACGGCAGATCGTCGGCCTCCGCCACCCCACGTCGACCCTGCGTCGATCGACCACGTGAGGCGCTGCGCAACCTGTGGCGAGCCTGCCGCGGTGCCACTCAACGCGATTTTCGCCCGTCGCATGGGATTTACGACCAACGCAGTGGCGCAGCTGGACTACCGCTGCCAGCACTGTGGAACGCCTTTCGGAATCCAGAGCCTCGCCGAAATTCGACTGATTGCCGCTGCGATCCTTGCCATGCCGTTGCTGGGCGTCCTCTCGGCGTGGGTCAGCATCCCCTTCGCCGAGATGTCAGAGACCACCGAACCCTATCGCTGGCTCTCCTTCCTTGGAATCGGTTTCATCCTGTTTGGGGTGGGCGGCATGGTCTGGTCGTTTGTGCGGCCGGGGCTCACGAAGCTGCGCCATCCGAAGGTACCGGATGCTCGGGTGCCGCCGCTTCGTTACCCCCGGCCATATCGGTTGCGGCGATGCACATGCGGGGCGTGGGCCGCGGTCAGCAAGGTGGAAGCAACCACCATCAACGGCATTCGGATGAGTACCGACCGCACCTTCCACTGCCATGAGTGCGGCAACGAGTTTACGGTGGTGCAGCCTTTCACCATGTTTCTCATGGGGGCGATCGGGCTGGCTCTCACCCCGTTCGGGGCCATCCTGCTGTTGTTCTTGGCCATGGGCCAGGCCGACTTGGGAACCGTGTGTTGCACGGGCGGTCCCGCGGTTCTCGGGCTGTTCGGACTGTGGTCGGCCTTCACAGGGGCGCGCGACCGTTGGTTCCGGCACCCGCTCGACCCCGACGAGCCTCCACAGTCCCTCTAGTTTAGTTGGCGCGAATGAGCCGCACGCCGTCTGCGCTGATGTGGAGGTTGGGGCTTGATTCACCTGAGTTGTCGCGGACCTCGACCCACTGGTCACCGCCCTCCGCAAACGCGAAGGTGCCGAGGTCTCGCCACCCGGTCTCCCCTTGTTGGTCGAGGACCACGGTCGTTTCCTCACCCTGGTGACGAATCACGTAAGGGACCGCGGCTGACCGATTGCGTGGGGCCACGACGTGCACTTCAACCTGGTAGCGGTTCGCTTGCTCGATAGTGAGGTTGGTTCTGGCGAAGTTTGAGGGTGCCGATCCGCTGTGCGCGTTCGTCCAAGTGAGGAATTCGCCCAAGGCACCCTCGGTGCGTTCACGACGCCAAAAGCGCTCTTGGCCAAAATACTCCACGCAGCCTTCGGTATCGGCGATTTCGCGGCCTTCGGGAGGCACCGGGTCGCAGCGGCTTGCCGGTGAGCGCAAGAGCGCTTGGTAGCTTGCCACCAAGGTTGCGTAAGGGGGCACGAAGACATTGCGGCCATCGAGGTTCTGCTGGATGTCGTAGTGCAGATGGGTGGTGGTGGGGACCCGATTGCCGTCGCCGTCGAAAAACGTGTTGGATACTCGGCCAATTCGGTCGCCCCGCACGACGCGGTCGCCCGCTGCGACCACCAGCGAGGCGGGTTCGAGGTGCAGGTAGCGGTGTTGGGTACCGTCCTCGGCAATCAAGGTCACCGAGAACGAGCCGATGCGCACGATCGTTCCCGTGACGGTGGCTACGGCCCAATGCTTGTCGCGCTCGCAGGTGCCGGGTCGAATGTCCTGGCCTTGATGGCCGGTGCCGGCCGGACACAGGGGCATGCGAAAGCGACGCGACTCACAGAAGTTGTCGCGCCACGGGTATTGGTAGTTTACATCGTCACATTCCCGGCCCGGAGGCCCTTGAAACCCGCCGGGGGAGTAGACCTGGGAGTTGAGGAAGGCCGGTGCCTGTTCGAGGGGAAACCGCATGCCAGGTACGTAGAGGGTTTCGTCCTCGCGGCCGGCTCCGGACTCCGGAACCAGCGCGCCTGGAGGCTCGAACGTGAATTCGGCTTCTTCGCCCATCGGCATTGCGAATGCGGCAGTGGTCAACCAAATCACGGCTTTTTATCTCCCGCATACCTTAGTTTCTTGACGTATCGCCGAGCCGTGGACTCATCGGCGCACGCTGGCGCATTGGGCCCCTTGGTGCACTCGATCTCGAGGTTGTAGGCCGCGCCAAAGAGTGAGAAGCTCGCCGTCACGATGCCTTCGGTACGGGTGAAGGTGACCTCATCGCGCTTGCCCATTCGCGACCGTTCTTCCTCGGTGAAGTCGACGGAATGGGCGGCCCGCGAACCCCGGATCAAAACCTGGTGTTCGGCGTCGCCGAGCGTGGCGGTGTACCAGCCTTCGCCACTGAACACTTGAATGTCGCCCAGCAGGGCAGGCTCGTTCGGCAGCAAAACCGGAACCCCACTTTTTTGCAGGGCCTTGTCGACGTCTTCGGTGACGAAGGCCTTGTCGATGCGTTCGCGCTTCAGCGCTTGTACCCAGTCGATGGGATCGAGACGTCGATTCCCCGGCATTCGCACCGTCTTCTTCTCCGTCATTTCTTCCATCGGGTCGATGGGATCGACGGGTTCGGGCGGGGGATTCGGGTCGAAGAGGCCACAGCCAGCGATCAAGAGGAGGACCACGAGAACTCCGGAAGCTCCACGCCAAAGCGTGGACGTACACGGTGCAGCAGGGTGGAGGAACCCTACCATCAGAGGCTCCCGTGGGGATGGTACGTTCGTGGAGCTTGCTGGAGGTCGAGGCGATGGCACAACCGTCACTCGTCGTGGGTACCGCCGGGCACATCGATCACGGCAAGACCAGCCTCGTTCGGTTGCTGACCGGCCAGGATTTGGACCGATTGCCCGAAGAAAAGGAGCGCGGAATCACCATCGCGCTGGGATTTGCTCCACTGGACCTTCCGGATGGTCGTCGAGTCGGCCTTGTGGATGTGCCAGGCCACGAGCGGTTGGTTCGCACCATGATCGCGGGTGCGACGGGCATGGACGCGGTGGTGCTCTGTGTTTCGGCGGTCGATGGGGTGATGCCGCAGACCCGAGAGCACCTGTCGATTCTCGAGTTGCTGGGCGTGCGTCAAGGCACGGTCGCCATCACGATGGCCGACCTGGTCGATGATGAGATGATCGAGTTGGTGGGAGAAGACGTTGCGGACACGGTCGAGGGCACATTCCTCGAAGGCGTGACCCCCACGGTGGTGAGTGCGAAGGACGGTCGCGGCAAGGACGCGCTGATCGACGCGATTGCGATGTTTCGCTCACAGGAACGCGCCATTGAGGGCCCGTTTCGCCTGCCGGTGGATCGAACGTTTTCGCGACCCGGCTTTGGCACGGTGGTCACCGGGACCGCGTGGTCGGGTCGGATTCAAGAAGGGGACCAAGTCCAGCTGCTGCCCGACGGGGGGCAGGCGCGCGTGCGCAGCATCGAAGTGCACGGGGAGAAGGTCAACGAGGCGATGGCGGGTCGTCGAACGGCGCTCAATCTGGCCGGGGTCGACGGCGAGGTGGCCCGAGGCACGCTTGTGGCCACAGGGGAGCTGCCCGTCAGCTCGATTCTCGACGTGCGGTACCACCATCTGTCCGAGGCGCCCGAGCTGACGGATGGGGCGTCCGTCGTGGTGTTGCATGGGACCACGGAGCGCCACGCCCGGCTCGCCATCGTGGATCCCGAGGTGGAGGCGGTGGCTCCTGGGACGTCGTTGTGGGTCCAGCTACGTCTGGATCGGCCCCTGCCCTGTCTGCCGGGTGACCGCTTCGTGCTTCGGCGGCCTTCGCCGGTCGAAACCCTAGGGGGGGGGCACATCGTCGATCCCTACGCTCCGCGGTTGCGGAGGAAGGACCGTCCGGTTGCGGCGACGCAGCTGAGGGAACTCGACCAGGGCGATCACGAGGTGTGGCTGGATCGGGCAGGCGACCTGGGGGTCGCCGAAGCGGAATGGGCCCGGCGAAGCGACCAGGAGGTCGGTGACGTGTTGGGCGATCGGCGAGTGTCGAACAAGGTGCTCGTGCGGCTACAAGGCGCCCTGTTGGAGGCCCTTGCGGCCTACCACCACGAGCATCCACTGTCGTTGGGGGCCCATCGTCGGGAACTGCGGCGAGGTCGGCTGGCGCATCTGCCGGAAAAGCCCTTCGATGCCCTGGTGATGCGTCTTGCGACCGAGCAGGCGGTCATGGTGGAGGGCGCTCTTGTCCGCATTGCGGGCCACGCGGTCGTCCTGACCGACGAACAACAGGCGGTGCGGAAGAAGGTCGAAGCCAAAGTGGCGGCGGCGGGGCTTGCGGGCTGTCCGTCTGCGGAGCTGGAAGCGGCGCTGGGCGATGATGTGGCCGCGATTCTTCGACTGTCAGAGGCGGACGGCCGACTTCGGGAAATCCCGGCCATTGGTTGGCTCGCTGAGTCCGTGCTGAGCGAACTCCGCGAACAGATTCGCACGTGGTTCGCCGACCACGAGGATCTCTCGCCCGGCGACTTCAAGGAACTGACGGGATTGACCCGCAAAACCGCCATTCCACTCCTTGAGTGGCTCGACGGGCAACGCATCACGCTCCGCACCCCGGACCGCCGCATGCCGGGTCCAGCGCTCTGAGCGCCGGCGTCGCTTCGCTCCGGCGGAACGCGTCGCGCGGAGCGCTCGAGCTTGAACAATTCCGAGCGATGAGCGCCTCGTCTACCTCCACCTGAACGTCGATCGCGTGGCTTCGATAGACGGGGCCCGACTACTCCTTGTGTCAGCCAGGATTAGACGAAAAGAAGGTCGAGCGACCTATCTGCCAGGCTGGTGAAGAGCGAGAGGTCAAGCTCCGAGCTCTCCGCAAGCGCCTAGCGCAACCGATGCGGTCCAATCATTGCGCATAGTTGGTTATCCCGAGTTTTTTCACGAATGCCGGTCGTGCCCCTGACCAAGGGAGGACTGGTAGCGCTTGAGCCAGGTCCCGCTTTGGCTGCCCCGCCTGTGCTCCCTGGTTGGGGAGCGCAAACCCTGGAATACGAAGTCGTTCCTGCTGGGGTTCAGCACTAGCGATCGAGGTTTCGCTTCTCCCCCGTCGCAGGTCTGCTGGAACAGCGCACGAGCCCGCCCGTGGTCCATCTCCACCCCGAGGCCCTTGGAGTACAGGCCCCCGAGGTTGGTGCAGCCCCCGGCCTCCTCCCCGTCGCAGGCCTGCTGGTACAGCGCGCGCGCCCGTCCGTGGTCCACCGCCACCCCCTCGCCCTTCGCGTACAGCACCCCGAGGTTGGTGCAGCCCCCGGCCTCCCCCCTGTCGCAGGCCTGCTGGTACAGCACATGAGCCCGCTTGTAGTCCACCGCCACCCCGAGGCCTTGGTCATACAGGAACCCGAGACCGGCGCAGCCCCCGGCATTCCCCCCGTCGCAGGCCTGCTGGAACAGCACGTGAGCCCGCTTGTAGTCCACCGCCACCCCGAGGCCATTCGTGTACAGGAACCCGAGGTTGCTGCAGCCTTGGGGCTCCCCGGCAAAGCAGGCCACCCCGTACGTGCGAAGGGCCGCACGACTACGTCGTGAGCAGGGCCCTCTCCGCTTTGCTCGGCTGCGAGATGGGAGCATCAGAAGGGTCGGCGTTATTCGACTTGGAACAGCTCGTCGAGTGCATCTACGCCTTGGGCAAAGCGAACGAGCCAGGCTTGAAGCTGCGACAGCTCCGCTTGCTCAATCCGTTTCGTCGTGGCCTCGGTCAACGGGCCAAAGCGTGCGTCGAGCACGGCCTGCAGCGATTCCCGCAGCGCGGTGACCCTGCCACGCGCTTCGCCACGCGCCTCAATCGATTGTTCCCAGGTCATCATGTCCTCTTGAATATCACGTGGAAGGTGGGCTCGGATGGCTCGAATGGTGGCGTCTGAGGGCGCCCCGGCAAGTCGACTCGCGTACGTGAACGCCCCGAGGAGGCGTTCGAGGCCTCCGGGCAGTTCGGCGACCGCATGCAGCAGCGTCCCCCAGGACGCCAGCCGCCCCCAGAGGTCGGCGTCGTCCGCGGCCTGCAACAGCTGCAGACCCAGCCGGAATCCCGGGCTGAACGCCTCGGTTTCTGACACGTCACGGACGTCGACCAGCTGGAAGTTGCACCGCGTCTGCAACGCACCGAGCCGGTTCACCTGATGGCTCGGCACCAGCTCCTGCAGCGCGGTGGATTGGGTCCACCGGGTCACGCCGTTGAACAAGACGATCGATGCGATCGCCGGCAACGAGGTGACCCCCTCCTGACGCGTCCAGCGCCGCCACAGTCGCGCCTGGTACTCCAGGACCCGAAGGGGCATCCAACGCTCGACGGTGCGCTGGTGCTCGACGTGCAAGTGAAGCAGCAGCGGGGTGCGATCGAGGGTCCGCATCGACAGGACCACGTCCGACCGCAGCTCGACGCCATGGGCATCGACTGTGACGGTGCCGTCTTCGACCAACCGCGACCAGTCGATGGCGTTTGCCAACGCTGGAGGCAGCAACGTGCGCAGCTCGCGGGCCGCATCAGGGTGTGCAAGCCAGTGTTTGACGAAGTGGTCGTGACTATCTCGAGCCAAAGAACCCTCCAAGGGTGGCATTCGTCTGCGAGTCCTGTCCGCTCGGTCGGCGATCTCCGGCGCAGCGTTGAAGCGGTTCCTCGCTCTGTCTGTCATCTATTTATACACTTTAGAATGTATTTTCATACGTGTATCTTGCCACTGTATGCCACGATAAGCGATACACTCTTGCGTGTTAAAGTTGGCACGAGGAGGGCATGCGGATGCCGATCGAGAAGCTGAAGCGGGCAGCGGCACACGGGCTGGCGCTGCACGCTGCGCTATGCGAGGCGCTGGACGTGCCCGTCGGGCGCGGGGACCGCAAGCGGGTGGTGCAGGCGCTCGGACGGCTTCTGCACGACGACGACGCTCCGACGCCCTCGCGCTACTCGAACGTGATCACCGGCAGCTCGTGGTCCTTCGACAAGATCGAACCGTGGTGTCGGGTGGCCGGGATTCGCATGGTGATCGAGGACGGAGCAGCTCGCTACGAGGTGCGGACTAGATCCCCGTCTTAATCAGCGTCTCCCAGCCGATGCCGCCGATCGCGACCAGCTCAAGGGTTCGGACACCTGCGCAGCTAGAATGCCTTCGACCCAATCCTGTTCCATTGGCCGCGCCTTCGGGCCGGACTCGCCGCCCACGATGACCCAGTGAACGCCAGCTAAGTCGAGGCTGTCGAGCGGACTAAGGAGTGGTTCGCACGACAAGAAGCGCACCGCAGCCGGGACCGCACGAAGGTGGTCTACGCGGCCGAGGGCGCCGGAGTTCTCAACCCAGGAGCCCTCTCTCGGAACACCATCGGGGTGGGTCGGCGGTAGCCTGGCTGCCGCCACGCTCGCGCAGAGCCCAGGGCCACGCTGGGTTGCCGTCGTTCCATCACGGCGCTTGGGCAACCATCGGGCAAGCGGACCCCGAGTCGTCAGCGCGTCACCCACCCTCGGACCTGTGGCCAGCCGGCGGCTTCCTCGACGGTGTTGCGGATGGTGACGGTCCAGGCGAGGTGGTCGAGCCAAGGGCCAACCCGGCGCCGATGGCCCCGAACTCCTCCTGTGCGAGCGACTCCGGCACTTGAACAGCCAACTGAGCGGTCCACAACTCGCGGATGGCCGCAACGAGTGTGCCGTCGGTCGGCGAGGAGGCCGAGCTCGTGGGAGGATTCGACGCACGTTCGCTGCCCACCGTCGCGCAACGCATTGCGAGACAGCTGCTGCGCGACGACTAGCGACGTCGTCGTGGTCAGGCCATCGCCCGATTTGACGGCTTCACAACGCTGGTACCATCCTCTCCCTTTGGTCAGGGAGAATCAATGAGGGGGATCTGGAATCGTCGCGGTGTGCTGGCCGCCGGCGTCATGACTTCGGTGGCGGGGTTTCCCACACGAGCCCAAGCGGGCGATGTTGCAGGCCAGATGCAGCCGTATCCGGATTGGGAGGACGGCTGGTTTGATCCGGAGCGCTCGGTGGCGCTAAGCGACCTGCTCGGCCAGTTGGCCCGACACGACGCTCGCGGAGCGCTCTGGTGCGGCGTGTTGTGTGCGGAAACCGTGCATCCGTTGCTGCCGACGGAACTCCAAGATGAGGGCCGCGTCATCTTGGATCTGGCGACCGACTGGGCCCGCGGATTGCCGGTGGACGCGGACATTCAGGAGTTCGCCGCGTTGCGAAGGCCCAGCCATTTTCAAGACATCCGGGACCGGCTCTCCCGAAGCGAGCGGTGTGCCGTCGAGTCGGTGTACACCCTTCTCTTCTTCCATCAGCACATGAAGTGGAACGGATCGCTCGAGGAGCCCTCGATCTGGGCGATCGGTAGGAATGCGGCCCGAGCGCATGCATGGCTCGGTCGTTCGACCCTCGGCGAGGCGGATGTTCTTCCGTTCAGCCGCGGATTGCTGGCGCTGGTCGTCGATCAGCTGACGCCTGCAGCGCCGACCATGCCGCCCACCGCCCCACGCCTGAAGGCGATTTGGGGGTGGCTGATGGAGGTGGCCCCCGAGCCACGCCGGACCGGGACCCTCGGTGCGGCACTGGGACGCACGGCGGCATGGGGCCTGGAACGCTGCGGCCCGGAGGGCTGGGACCCCCACGAGCGTGCGGTGGCCGAGCGGCTGGCCACGCCACCTCCGGGCTGGACGCTTCCCGACACGCCGGGACCCTCTCCCGAAGAGCGCCGGGTCGAAAAGGACCTCGACGCCCGTCGAGACGGCTTGGTGGACCTGCTGGAGCACCGCTTTGGCCGGCTCACGTCGCGGGCGCTTCACTTCGTTCGGCAAGGTCGCCAGGCCCAACTGGACCGGTGGTCCGAACGGGCCCTCGACCCTGACAAGGGCCTCCATGCCATCTTGTTCCATCGGGGATGAGGAGCGGTTGGGCCGGCCATGACGATGACGATGGGACCGGGGTGCCCAACGACTCTCCCCCCGCTTGCCTGTCGTCCACGACGCGGTCCATCGCTGAGCCGCTGACCGGGCTGGCAGCGGAGGTGAGCCCATGTTGGGGGCCCGGATCTTCATCCGCTACGCTCGTGGCTCCAAGACCCGTCGAACGCTGCGAACGGGCCTCGAGCCTGTGCTTCGTGATGCCGGGCACGAGTCACTGCGCGACGAACCGACGCTGGAGCCTGGCGACGCCTTCCGCAAGAAGCTGGCGCGCAGGATGATGCGTTGCGACGGAGCGTTGCGCCTGCTGAGCCCCGAGGCGTTGGAGAGCCAGGGGGGGCGATCGAGTCCCAGGTGCTCACCCTCCAGAGGGACACTCTGGCTATCCCCAGGTTCACGGACGTTCACAGCACGATGGGTGTAGGCTGGGAGACCTCGAGGGAGTCGCATGTCGGAGGCCGCCCATCCCGTCTTCCTCTCCTACGCGCGCCGGAGTTCCCTCGAGGCCGCGCGGACCCTCGCCGGGCGGCTCGGCGACGACACCGCGTTCCTCGACACCGAGGACGTCGCGCTCGGCGAGACCTTCCCCGCGGTGCTTCGGGATGCGGTGCTCGAAGCGCGGGTGATGGTCGTCTTCGCCACCGAGACCTACTTCACGCGGCCCTACGGCTGGAAGGAGTGGCACCTCGCGCTCGCGCCCTGGCGCACCCTGCTCCAGCGTCGGGCCGACTCCGCCGCCCTCGAGGCGGCCTTGGCCCACCTCGTCCTCGTCCTGCCCGAGCCCGGCGCGCGCATCCCGAGCGACCGCCTGCCGCCCTCGCCGCGGCGACGGAACTGGCCCCACGCCGGCGAACTCGACGTCGTCGCCTCGTTCGTCGAGGAGCGCCTGCGCCAGGTGACGCGCTCGATCGGGGCGACGCTGGACGACCTGGGGGTCCGCGAGGCGGTGGCGACCGGGGTGGGGGGAGCGGACCTGCTGCTTCCGGTCCGAGCCCCGGTGGGCCGGCTCGTCCTCGAGCAGACGGCGACGTCGCTCGACGAAGGATTCGTCGGTCGGGCGGTCGAGCTGCACCAGCTCGATGACCTCCTCCGCCCGGGCGACGGCGGCCGAGGCGGGCTTGTGGCCGTCACCGGCGCGGTGCTCGCCGGCGGGGGGTTCGGCAAGTCTCGCCTCGCGCTCGAGTATGTGTGGCGCTACCAGCCCCTGCGCTTCCCCGGTGGGGTGTTCTGGGTGGACGCGGACGTCGCGCCGGAAGCGCTCGAGTCCCAGCGGCACCGGGTGCTCCGCACCTTCGTCCCGGGGCTCCCCGGGCTCCCGCAGCTCCAGGCCGAGGGCCGCGACGTCGCGGCCGAGCTCGACGACGCCCTGCGGCAGCACCAAGACGACGGGCCGTTCCTCGTGGTGCTCGACAACGTGCCTGAGCCGGGCCCGGGCGAGGCCCCCGCATCCCTCGACGCGCTGTTCCCCGGACGGCGCTGGGTCACCCTGCTCGCCACCTCCCGGCGGCGCATCGACGAGGCGCGGGCGGCCACCCTCGCCGTGGACGTGCTCGACCCGGACGCGGCCCGACGGCTCTTGCTGCAGAACGTGGACCGCCGCGGCGGGGTCCCCGAGGCGGCGTGGGACGCGGTGACCGCGTGGGTCGGCCGCCTTCCGCTGGCCCTCGTCCTGCTCAACCGCGGATTGTTCCACGGCGTCTCCTGCCCGGCGAACTCCTCGCCGCCGCGCGGGGGGAGAGCCCGGTCCAGGCCGGTGACGCGGCCCGGGAGGCGTTGCGGGGCCACGTGGCCGACGGGGCCTTGCGCGGCATCAGCGAGGCCTTCCGCATCACCGTCGAGCGGCTGCCTGAGCCGGTGCGACGGGTGGCGTGGGCCAGCGCGTGGTTCGCCCCCGCCCCGCTGCCGGGCCCCCTCGTCGAAGGGCTGTGCGAGAACGCCGGCACCGCCTCCCGCGCGACCCTGGAGGCCCGCTCGGTCTGGACCCGCGGCTTTGACGACGCGAGGCCGACGTGGACGATGCATCGCTTGGTCGCGGACTTTCTTCGGCTCACGAGCCCCGACCCGCTCGCCGACTGGCGGAAGGCGGTCACGGCATTGAACGGCCTGGCGACGGGCGACGCGGCCACCCGTCCCGACACGCGCCCCACCCTGCTCGCGGTCGTGGCCGCCGCGGACGAACTCGGGCGTCGCCTCCCGCCGCTCGCGACGCTCGAAGACGGGCGCGCCCTTCGCCGCACCGCGGGCTGGCTGAATGACCTCGGGCAGTCCTCGGGGGAGCTCGCCGCGTTGGGAGTGGCGCGGCGATTGCTCGAGCAGGGGGTGCGCCAGCTCCTGCCACGCGACCGCGCGCCCGATGACTGGGCCTGGGCCCAGCACAACCTCGGTCTCGTGCTCCGGGTCCTCGGTGAGCGTAGGGGAGACGAGGCTGCCCTCCGACAAGCCGTCCAGGCCTACCACGCCGCCCTCGAGGTCTACACCCGGCAGGCCGCACCCGTCGCCTGGGCCACGACCCAGAACAACCTCGGCAACGTGCTCCAGGTCCTTGGCGAGCGTGGGGGAGATGAGGCCGCCCTCCGACAAGCCGTCCAGGCCTACCACGCCGCCCTCGAGGTCTCCACCCAGCAGGCCGCACCCGTCGCCTGGGCCCGGACCCAGAACAACCTCGGCAACGTGCTCTCGGCCCTCGGCGAGCGTGGGGGGGACGAGGCCGCCCTCCGACAAGCCGTCCAGGCTTACCACGCCGCCCTCGAGGTCTACACCCGGCAGGCCGCACCCATCGACTGGGCCAGGACCCAGAACAACCTCGGCATCGTGCTCCGGGTCCTCGGCGAGCGTGAGGGGGACGAGGCCGCCCTCCGACAAGCCGTCCAGGCCTACCACGCCGCCCTCGAGGTCTTCGAAGCGCAGGGCCATGATGCCCATGCCCAAGCCGTTCGCCGAAACCTCGCGCTTGTCCCGCGCACCAAGTGAGTTGGCGGACCTTTCCGCTGTAGGCTCGGGCCAGCCCCGGTTGTCATCGGCATCAGCGACCCCGCCACCTCGGCGACCTGGTGCTCGCCGCACCATGTCCTCCGGACGTCCGCATGGCATCAGAAACGACCGATTCTGACGCTGCACCAAAACTGCGCTCGGTTTGCCTTTTGATGCACGTGCTGGTCCCGGCTATCGAATCCGTTAGCGCGTCAAAATGCGCGAGGTGTTTGATGCGTTGGGGCGTAATCATGGAGACGCACGAGCGAGCGGGCATCTACCTGCGGGTCAGCACCCAACAGCAGGATGCCACGAACCAACGACGAGCGATGACGCAACTGGCCGCTCGGCGCACATGGAAGGTCGCTTGGTACGTCGAACAGGAGAGCGGCGGAACCGACGACCGGCCCGAGTACCAGCGATGGCTTGGGGTACGACCGGCATCGGCGAAATTTATGGGGTTAGCGAATTATGCGCAGAGTCCAAACGAACCAACGCGTTTGGGGTTTTACTCCCTGGTCAATTGCCAGGAGGGCTTCCTTAACCCAGGCCCCACCCATCGTGTCCCGTTGGCAACAAGACTCCATCCAAGAACACTTGAGTCGTCCTGATCCCGCAGAGCCCCTTCGAGGTTGGTCCCGGCGAGGCCGGCCCCTTCCAGGTTGGCCCCTCTGAGGTTGGCCCCTTCGAAGTTGGCCAAGGAGAGGTCGGCCCCTTCCAGGTTGGCCCCTTTGAGGTGGGCCCCTTCGAGGTTGGCCTCACGGAGGCGAGCCCCCTTGAGCTTGGCCAGAAAG
>JBCCQY010000190.1:0-16224 GCA_039208735.1 Myxococcota bacterium
CGACCACCCGCTCGCCGTCGAGGAGCAGATTCTCGGGATGGAGATCGGCGTGGACGAAGGCGGAAGGCTGCAAACGGTCCCACGCCTGGGGCGCGGTGCGAACCACCCACGCGGCCACTGCCTCGCAGAGCGGAAACCGATATCGATCGAGCGCCATGAGGCCCTGCGCAAGGGCTTCGCGGCGATGGGAGGGGTCTCCAAGGTCCTTGGTCGGCCATTCCAACGGCATTGGCGCTTCGTGGAGCGAGCGGAGTTCCTGGCCGACCCCTGCGGCTCGAGCCGCCGTCAGCCCCTCGATCGGATGCCTGCCCTCGATCGCTTCGAGGACCAGCACCGTCGCTCCCGTCTTGGGGTCCTCGGCCACGTGGTAGCACTTCGGGGCCAGGGACGGGCGCACCTCGCGATAAACCCGAACTTCTCGGGCGTAGAGGGCTTGCTTGGTCGGCGTATCGGGGACCCCTCCCTTGACGACGACAACGGAGGGACCGTCTCCCTCCAGGCGCAAACGGGTCACCCAACTTGTCATGCCACGGCCGGATACCGTTTGGGGTTCGACTGACGTGACCCGAGCCCCTAAGACCTCGGAAAGCCATTCCGGCCCGATCGCCTCTACCGAAGTCGGGATCCTCATTGTCGGAAGCTCTCTCCCCCGACCTTCGGAGTCTCGATGTCGTCCGCCCCCGGATACCTCGCCCTTCTGCAAAACAATGCTCCGTTTCGCTGGCTGTGGCTGGGGGTGGTGGTCAGCTTTTTTGGGGATTGGTTTTCCACCATTGCCCTCTACGAGGTTGCTGAACAACTTTCCGGACGCGCGGGCGCAATTGCAACCATCCTCATTGCGAAGTCGCTCCCCATCTTCCTGGTCTCGCCAATCGCGGGCCCGCTTATCGACCGGTTCGATCGGCGCAACCTTCTCATCGTCACCGACGTAGCGCGTTCCCTGCTCACCCTGGCCATGGTGGCCGCATGGTGGGCCGAGAGCTTTCCGGCCATCATCGCTTTCGTCGTCCTCAAGGTCGTGTTTTCCGGCATCTTCATTCCGGGCCGGACGGCGGTGATTCCGCAAGTCACGTCTTTCGATGAACTGCCGGTGGCCATGGCGTTGTCGGGCGGCACGTGGTCCGTGATGCTCGCCTTTGGAGCCGCCCTCGGCGGACTCGTCACCGCCGGGATCGGGGTCACGGGAGCCCTGGTGCTCGATGCGATCACGTTCTTGGTGAGTGCCGCATTTCTCGCCCGACTCCCCGCACTTCCGCCCCAGCCCGATAAGACAGCCTCCCAGACCTCCTCCTTCCTCGAAGGCTTAAGGTACCTCCGCGGTCGGTCCTACCTCACCGCCGTGCTTCTCGGAAAGGCTGGATTGGCGGTCACCACGGGAGCCCTTGTGACGCTCCCCGCCTTCGGCAACGGCCTGTTCCCTGAGACCGCAGGACCCGCGTTCGTGGGCCTCCTCTATGCGGCCCGGGGGGTCGGCGCGATGATGGGCAGCCTGGGCACTCGGCGTATCGTGGGCGACGATGCCAGATCATTGGCCTTTAGCCTGGTGCCTGGGTACCTCACCGCCGCATTGGGCCTGGCCGGCGTCAGCTTGGCCCCGACCCTCGCCTGGGCGGCTGGAGGCTACGTCGTCAACATGGTCGGCCATGCCACCGTCTGGGTGTTCACCGGCATCCTGGCCCAACGCGCGACCCCCCAGGGGCTACGGGGGCGTCTCTTCGCCATGGAATTCGGCCTGCTCACCCTCATCTCGGCTTCCGCTTCGTTCCTCGCGGGACACGCCATCGACACCTTCGGCTATGACGCGCGGCAAGTCACCGGCGCCGTCGCCGGCCTCATGACGGTCCCTGCCGGGCTCTTCAGCCTCGTGCTCCTCACGACGGGCGTCCGAGAGGACAGGACTTAACTCCAGCGCATCCGCTTCACGGGTGAGGCGCCGCGCTCGACGAAGCCGCCGCACCGAACGCACCACGTCCAACGTCAACAGCGACCCGGCGAGCACCCACCCCCCTACATTGAGGCCCCGTTGGAGCGGCGTTTGGGCTTCCTCACGGCGCCGTTGGCTCCAAATCTCGAAGGCCACGGCTGAGGTCCACAACCCAGCGTCAAAGCCCAAACGAAGCCATGCCGTACTCCGAAGGTCCCTGGCCTCAAAGCGAAGCGCCTCGATGCGACCTTGAGGTCCCGATTCGGCAGAGGCAAACGGGGCTCCCGCGTCGGAACGCGGGCTGACCATGATCGACGAATCGGTCTCGGTTCCTGGGTCTTCCTCGCAGGGAACGAAGGTCGTGTAGGTGATCTGGTGGCGATACTTCCCCAAGGGAAGCCCCGCGCGCCACCACCAGGACTGCTTTTCCTCGGATCGGGGACGACCATCGCGTCCGTAGCGCAGGGTGCCCTCGGACCGGTTGCTCACAAGAGCCTGTCGTTGCGAATGCCGCTCGCGAATGAACCGCACCAAGGTGATCCGATCGAAACCCGGTGGGACCACGCCGATCGTACGGTTCTTGGGTCCGTTCGGGCGCCCCTTGAGCGCATGCATGTGGTGGACTTCCAACCCGCCGTCGTCGGTCGGCTCGACCCACAGCGCACCATCGGTCGTTGGAACCCAAACCTTGCTGTCGCCCTCACGCCAGTCGCGCAGATACGCACCCTGTATCGACCCAATCAGCCAATAGGGCTTTCCGTCATGTCCCAGTTGAGGTCGAAACTGCAACGTGAGGTCTCGGTCGCGAAAAGCTGGAGCGACCTTCAGATCTGGCCCAATGAGGGTAAAGTCACCGAATTGGCCATCCGCAAACCGCACCGCGAACTCCGCCGAACCCTCGTTTCGCTGTCCTGACACGCGGTGGGCCCATTCCACGGTTCCGCGAACTTGCCAGCATCCTTCAGGCCCGGCTTCCGCCGCCTCGAGTTGGGCCTGCCACGCTTCGAGATCCGACGGCGCCGGAGTGGCCGCCAAAGCCAACGCAATCCAAATCATTCCGCCCCCTTTGCCGATCATGCCGGGAACCTGGCGATTGGATCAACGTCGCATTACGGCCCGCTCCCCGGAGGAGACCTCATGCGTTGGACACTGATGACGATGTTGTGGACTGGCTGCTCGATGTTCGGGGCCTCCCCCGAAGTCGCCCCCGAACCGGTGCTCTCGATGCAGCGCATTGAGGAGGCCTTGCCCTCCCACGAAGGCAAGGTGGTGGTCGTGAATGGGCTGTACCGCGCCGCGTCGGTCGCCGATGAGTGGACCCGCATCATCCTCATCGACGATGCGGACGCTCCCAAGTCCAAGCTGAGCTGCTTCACGCCAAACGCACCCGCGTTCCAGGGCACGGCATCGAAGTCCCCCGTCACGGTCCGCGGCACCGTCGCGCAACGCTACGAAGAGTGGGTACTCAAAGATTGCGTTCGTGTCGTCGAATGACACCACCACGATGACGGATGAGCGACCTTCGTCGAAGGCTCCGTGCCCGACGGAAAATCAATAGACCCTTCGATATGAACACCACCGACATCCTGGTTCTCGGCGCAGGGCCCACGGGCACCGCGCTTGCGGCCGCCTTGGCCAGCCGGGGACTCTCCGTCGCCCAAATCGATCCCGCTCCCGAACGTCCCTGGCCCAATCGCTACAGCGCCTGGGATGACGAACTTGCCGCACTGGGTCTCTCCAAGACGGCCGGCCAGCGATGGCCCCGGTCTGAATTCGTGTTGCCCAATGGTCGGGTTCTTGCCCTGGAGCGTGGCTATGCGGCCCTCGATGGGAAGCGACTGCGCACCGCACTTCAGCATGCGTTGGTGGATGTGCGCCTGGGGCGCGTCGTCAGGGTGTCGCACCACGCCGACTCGAGCCAGGTTGAATTGGCCGATGGAACGCAGGCGGAAGCCCGATTGATCGTGGATGCCACGGGCCATCAAAGCCCGTTCGTGGTGCGAGACGGGCCGCCTGCCCAGGCCTGGCAGGTGGCCTGGGGCGCAGAATTCGCGAACTGCGAAGCCCCCTACGCGACCGATGCGATGCGCTTTATGGACTGGAGAGCGCACGAAGCGAGCGACGAGGACCCTCGCCCCACGTTCCTGTTCGCCAAGCCCCTCGGAGGGCGGCGCTGGTTCTTTGAAGAAACCCAGCTGATCGGGGCTCCGGCCATGGACCTCGGACTCCTCGAACGCCGTTTGCAAGCACGCCTCGCCCGGGACGGAGTCAACGGACAGTTCGACGGAGGCATCGAGCGGTGTTGCTTTCCCATGGACCCGCCCCTCCCGGTCCTGGACCAACCTGTCCTTGGGTTCGGCGCCGCGGCGAGCCTCGTGCATCCCGCCACGGGCTATTTGCTGATGCGCACGCTGCGTGCGGTAGCCCCGGTAGCGGATGCCCTACAAGCCGGCATCGCCGAGGGGCGGTCGCCTCGCGACATCGTCCGCGACGGGTGGCAAGTGCTTTGGCCCCCCGAACTCCTGGACGCGGCCCGGCTGCTTCGATTCGGCGCTCGCACCTTGCTTGCGATGGATCGCGAGCAGATCGGCAAGTTCTACGAAGCTTTCTTCGCGATCGAGCCTCAGAGCTGGCGAGACTACTTGTCGGGCGATCTGCCTGCGGGGCCGCTCGCTCGCATCATGCTTCAGGTCTTCGCGGCCAGCGGCGTCGCGACCCAATGGCGGCTCGCTCGTCAAGGATTAGGCGATCCCTGGCCTTTACTTAAGGGAATCGCGCGACTCGCAGCAAACTGAGGCCGATTGGGATCCGATCTGACCTTGGCTCCGTCCGTTGAAGCAGACCCATTCCGGGAGCTTCTCTGATGAACCTTTGGACCACCGCCGCTCTTGTTGCCTTCGTTGGATGCTCAGACCCCACTACCGAAGCACGGATCCAAGAACTCGAAAACCGCATCGAGGCCCTGCAAGCCAATGCGCCCAAGCCGCCCGCGTCCAATGAGGACGAAGTCGCGGCCGGACAGCTGCTCCAGGCCGCCGTGAAGTCCCTGGATGCCGGCGATTCGACGGGTGCCAAGAAGAGCCTCGAGCAGCTGACAACCAAGTACGGCAACACCCGGGCCGCCAAGCGGGCCGCAAGCATGACCGCCGAGGTCGCGGTGTACGGCAAGGATGCCGTGCCTCTCGATGTCGAGAAGTGGTTTCAGGGCAGTGCGGCAGACGCCGACGGCAAAGCCACGTTGGTGGTGTTCTGGGAGAAGTGGTGCCCCCACTGCAAGCGCGAGGTGCCGAAGCTCCAGGCGCTGCACGAGCAGTACAGCAACAAGGGTCTCGCGATCGTCGGTTTGACCAAGATGACGAAGGGCGTCACCGAAGCCGACGTCACGTCGTTCATCCAAGAACAGCAGATTGACTACCCGATGGCGCTCGAGTCGGGAACCACCATCTCGGACTACTACGCGATTCGCGGAATTCCCGCCGCGGTGGCCATCAAGGACGGCAAAGTGGTGTGGCGGGGGCACCCGGGTCGCATTGGACAGCCCCTGATCGAGCGCTGGCTTTCCGATAGCTGATCCCGAGGACCTGGTATGGCTCCGTTCCGCCGATGGCGTTTCCAACGCCTGGTGCGTCCACACTGGACCGCCTTCGAACGCTTCGCCCGTCGATTGGCAGGCTCACCCCAAGATGGGGACGACCTGCTCCAGGAGGCCGTCGTGGCTGCAATGCAGCGCATCGGTGGGTTGAAGGACGACCGGGCGTTTCGAACGTGGATGTTCAAGACCCTCCGCACTGTCCACCTGGATCGGTGCGATCGCGAAGCGCGACACCGGCGTCGGGTCGACGCCTTTGGAACCTTCGGAGAGGCGGTGGTCCTGCCATTTCCCAAGTCCCCCGCCGACACGCTCGAAGCGCGGGAGATCGGCCACGCCGTTGCGCAAGCGATGGAAGCCCTGCCCGAAGATCAACGGCTGGCCGTGTGGCTGGTCGACGTTCAGGGCCTCTCGTTCACCGAAGCGGCGGAGGTGCTCGACTTGCGAAGGGGTACCGTATGTAGTCGGGTCATTCGAGGACGACTCGCACTACGCGGTGACCTCGGAGAGGTGGCGGCAGAGCAAGGATTTGGCCAGGATGCATCGGCGGAGGAGCCATGAACTGCGATTGGGTGCAAAATGCGCTGTTGCGCTACGATCCATCGACCGAGCTGCCCGACGCCATCGTCGAGCACATCGACGCGTGTCCCAAGTGCCGGGCGGTGCTCGACGCACGGTTTCCTCCGGCTACAACGCCACATCGCGTGGAGCCCAAGCCGGCAGACCCCGTACGTCCCTGGGCCCTCGGCGTCCTCGTCGCGGCCGCCACCATCGTGCTGTGGCTTCCCTTGTGGCGCGACATTCCCCCGGACCGCCGGGTGGCGATGCTCGATGCATCCCAGGTCTGTGTTGTGGTCTACGAACCGCCAGAATGCGAAACGCCGTAGCTCAGTCGCAGGTCGCGCCCACCTCGTAGGGCCCGATGTCTGGCGCGCCGGCTCGACGCGCACCACGCGCGTCCACCTCCGGCCCACCAGCAACTCCACCATCGATCGCAGGGCTGTTCGCAGCCACCGCGTGCAGCATCGTGCCGTTAACCACCTCTAACGCCCCCAACTGGGGATCTGCGAACGTGGAATCGGGGTAGGCGCGGCCGCGATCCACATCCGTCTTCACGAACTCCAGATGCCCGCCTAAATCCGTCAAGCGGCCGCCACCAAGGTGACGTTCTCCTTGGTTTTCGCCGACCTCATTGAAGGCGAACAAGTTGTTCATCGCCGTGCCTTCAATGGCGGGCCGAATCCAGAAGGCACCCGCCGCACGACCCGCCACGTTGTAGGCAAAGAGGCTGTGCGACACGTGCAGGTCGCCCTCGCCATGGTAGGCAAACCCCGCCCCCGCATCGCGCTCCACCGAGTTGCCGCTGAACGTGGCGTTGTGAATCTCAACGTCGCCTCTCCCATCGATCCACAGCCCGCCGCCCTGCTGTCCGCTGTGGTTGTCGGTAAACGAGCTGCTGACGATGCGCACGTCGGTCAACCCGTGGACCCGCCCGGCTCCTCCCTTGTCGCCCGTCGTCGCATTGTCGTGAACCACGCTGTGCTCAATCCGAATGGTGTCGCGCGGATACCCCCACAACAACAACGCCCCGCCATCGCCGGTGCCCCGATTGCCTTGGATTCGCACGCGAATCAGGGTGATTTCCCCCACTGCCCCGGCGTCCGGATCGTTGGATGGCCCCGCGCCGTTGCCTCCGTCCGTAAAGAATGCGCCCGACCCTTCGGTCGCTTCGTTGTCCACAAAGATGCTGTCGTAGACTGCAACGGGCTCGAGGATGTTGTAGACGGCGCCGCTCTTCGCCCCACGGTTGCCGACGAAGCTGCTTCGTTCGATGCGCAGGCTGGCATTCTGCCGCGTGGCCACCGCCCCTCCACTCTTGCCGCGCTGCTCCCGCTCGCCCCGCGTGCCATCGTTGCCGAGGAACACCGAGTCCCGAATCACCGCCTCGATCCGCCAACCCACGAGGACCGCGCCGGCCGCGGCTCCCCGGTTGTGTTCAAAGCGACACCCGATGATCGCCACGGAACCTAAAGGGTTCGGGTTTTCCGGATCTCCTCGATCCGCCTGGCGAACCCACAAGGCCCCGGCCTCCTCTCGGGTGTCTCCGTTGCGGAACGTGAGCCCCACCAATGTGGAGTTCAACGCCTTTTCGAGGGTCATGATGCGGGTCCGCCCCCGACCGTCAAGCACAACCCCTGGTGCGGCACTCGCATCGATGGTCAGCGAACGCCGTACGATCAATTCGTCGTCGACCTCGATGACTTGGCCGGCGAGGTCAGGCGCAAACCCAATGACGTCGCCTTCCATCGCTTGCGCCAATGCCTCACGCAGCGTGCCTGGGCCCTCCGAAGCGGGGCTCGTCACCAGGTGGTCCGGCGTTGGCGCAGACCACGCGTAGGCCGTCGCAGGGTCGAAACCGAGCGGAGGCGGCGCCTCACACCCGTCGTTGCGTGGCCATGGCCCGGTCGCCTCGCCAAGGTCGGGTCCCACGGAGCCACATCCGACCAAGACCCCCACCAAGAATGTGCGCACCAGACCCTCCGGGGCCCCCCCTATCGAGATTTCAACCGGCTGGCGTTGCGCTGGGGCTCAAGCCTCGAGCCGGATCACGCGGCCCGAAAGCCCACGCCACCCCAACACGCTGATGATGATGTCAGCGACGTCGTCGAGGTAGACCCGCTCGTCGTGAATCACCACGTTGACCATCCTCGGATGCGCCTCCTCCGCCACATGAATCGCCGCCACCCCGCACTTTCCGACCTCGGCCTCACACCCCACGACGAGCGCCCCGCGCACATGCAACGACGGCAGGATGTGGCTCGCGACTCGATGCAGTTCAAGCGAAGGTGAAAGCGTGGAGCCCGGCAGGGCCACGACGTGATCGATCGGGGCGTGCGACCTCAACAACGCTGCGACCGAGGTGTCATCGGTGAAGTCCACCGCGACCGTGACGAGTGAAGGCCGTGCCCGCATGGCCCGTTGCGCTTCATCAAGGGCCGTTGTGCCTAGCGTGACCGTCGCCCCGCGGTCGAGGCAACCCCGTGCCACGTGCCATCCCAATCCCCATGCTTCCTCGAGCACCAGCACGCGTCGTCCAGTCAGGGGCACGCCACCTCCGCTTCATGCAGGAGAACCCCGCCGTACTGGCGAGGGCTTTCAGGAGATTGCCCCTTGCGCGGGTGGGTGTCCTCCACCAACCTTCCTTAGCGACAAGCCCGATCCAGCTGCATCAACGACGTTCTGCGTAGCAGGGACTTCATCTGATGTCACCCATGCCTCTCTGATCGGCATGAGCGAGACACAAATCTATCGTCCTTCAATGCTGGTCCCGGCTCCGCACTTCAGCCGGATTATAATTCCTCAAACGGAGAACAAAATGAGCAAGACCCGTTACGTCCTCCTGACCGGAGGAACCCGAGGCATCGGAGTTCATGCGGCCGAAGCGCTCGCCGAAGCAGGATGGACCATCGTGCTCGTCGGCCGCACGATGGAGGCTCTGGAACGCGTTGCCAGGCCCATCCAAGCCCGGCGCGGCCTGCGTTCGGTCCAGCCGGAGGTGCTCGACCTTGCCGGACTCGAGTGGAACGTCGGCATCAACCACGTGGGCCATGCGCATTTGACGTGGGGCTTGCTCGACCGACTCCAAGCCAACGCCCCCATCGTGCTTACCAGTTCGGGAGCCCACCGCCTCGAGCAAGACATGCCATACATGAAGGCACCCCGGTGGCCTTCAGCCGAAGAGCTGCTGTGGGCTCCCACCGATGATCCCGAGATGGAACAGCGTCGCTACCCCTCGTCAAAGCTCTGCAATGCCCTCTTCGCGGTCGAGCTTGAACGGCGGCTCAAGGTACGGAGTCGGATCAACGAGCCTGGCTTTGTGCCGGGAACGGGTTTGGCCAGAGATCAACCTGCGATCGCCTCGTTCCTCTTCACTTGGATCATGCCGGCCTTTGCCGCGTGGTTCCCCGACGGCCACACCGCACGCCATGCCGGACGACACCTGGCGCAGATGGTGCTCGAGCCCCCCTCGGCATCCCTCGTGGTCGTGGACCAACCGCGGCCTCTACCCGAAGTTGATCGCGATGAGGTGCGGGCCACCGAACTGTGGACGGCTACGCTGCAAGCAATTGCCCGGATTCGAACCTCCTCCTCCTCAATACGACATTCCGTTGGAGGACCGTGAGCCCACCATTTAGTAGAGGGCATGGCCGTTCCGATGCTCACCGCCAACGTCAAGGCCGAGGGTCACGGACGCGCCTTGGCGGGAACCAAGATGTTTCCTCCCGGCGCCCGCCTCGTGCTTCGTTGCCCGTTGCGTTGGGACAGCGCGCGGGCCATCGGTGTCGCCCGCGGCTCTCGCCGCATCGTCGAAGCGTGGATAAAAACGGACCGTCTCACGAATTGGCGTTGCACCTGGGTCCATCGACCCGCCATCCTTCGCAAGCTGCTCGCCCGAGCGGTCGACACGTCGGAGGAGCTTCGGGCGCTGGCGTATGCCCTTGCAAGTCACGATCTGGGTACCCCACCCTTTCTCGAGGCCCTCGATCAGCTTGTGGGCCAGGCCGACCGCCCCCTTCCCATTCGCTTGAGGATGATGGGGGCCTGGTCGGAGCATGAAGCCACACGAGCGGCGGAATGGCTAGGTCGAAACGATGGAGACATCAACGTTCGGTCCCTCCGGGAGCGGGGGCGCCAGGTCGTGGCCATCGCCCAAACGCTCGAATCGGCGGCGGCGGCGGCCCTCGTTGAACAGGTCCAGACCGACCTGGAACGAACCGATGACGCCACGCTCCCGCCGTCGCTGTTGGTGCTCGACGACTGGCTCCGCGAGCACGGGCCGACCCTTGAACCCGACCAACTCGTCAGGCTCCTCCGTCGACTCTCGCAAACCTGAAGGACGTCAAGCGATACCGGCGTCAGCTCGCCAAACGAGCCTCGACTTCCGAGGACGCTGGTTAAGTCGAAGTCCATGCGCCCGACCTTTGTGTTGCGCGTCCTCCGCGCATCCGACCCGAACTCGCTGCCGACTGGCTTGTCGTTCATCCTCAATAAAGACGTGATCGTGGGCCGGTCGCCCGATGCGGATATCGTCCTTCCCGATGGCTCGATATCGCGGCACCACATCAAAATTGAGCTGGGGCCTCCTATTCGAGTCACTGCGCTTACCGACACAAATGGGACGTTTTGCGATGGCCATCAACGGGTGACCCCAGGGACGCCCTTTGTCACCACTCAAAACAGCGTGCTCATTCAGTTGGGTGGCGCGCACGTCAAGGTGAGCCCCCTGACCGCCACCGACCCCGTTTGGGACCTGATGCCCTCGCCGCAGCCCCTCCCGCCACCGACCAAGGCCATTGAAGTGGTGTGGGATGCGGGGCAGTGCCTCGTGCGGTGTGCGAACGTCGACTTGCCCATCAACGGTTCGGCCTCCTGTCTTTTTGGACTCCTCGCCGATGAAGTCGGTCACGTGGTTCACCACTGGGATCTCGAGCAGGGGGTAGGCACGAAGCACCTCGCTCCCCTCGCCACGGCTATTCGACGCGCCCTTTGCGACGCCCACATCAACGGTTTGGTCGATCTCAAGGCCCTCGCCACGCGCGCGGCGGGCAACCAACCGATTCCGACCCATGACCTCGCCGCATTGGGTCGATGGATTGTCCACAGCCGGCGCGGCCATGGCTATGCCCTCCAACTCCATCCCGACGACGTCCAGGTTCGACGGGTGTAACCTCAAACGGCGCGGACGTGACGCGTGGATGCGGCCCATTCCAAAAAGGACTGAATCGGCTGGGTAAGGGCTTGTGCCTCAGGCCCGAGCCAGAACGGCCCACGACCCGAGCGCTCCAAAATAAGCTGCCCCCTCGTGTTTGGATCGTCGACGACCAGGCGCTGGAAATGAGGTTGGTCGACGACGTGGGTGAGGCATCGCTTCGCGTCGCTTAGCCGCACATGGAGCACTTTGGAGCTGGAAAGCGCCTGGAGGGCAGACCAATCGCCCTGACCGGCGTTCGACAAATGTACGGGACCGGACGTGGTTGGAAAGTAGGCCGGCGCCCTGGCCAGTTCGTCGAGAGTGACGCAGAAGCTCGCTTGTTCGTTGACACGTCGCACGTTGACAAACGGGAAGAGCATCAGCATCAAGCTCAGCGACCAAGGTACAGTAGCCGCGACGTTCTGCACCTCATCCAGCTCGAGTCGCCAGGCCTTTCCATCCCGAGCCAAACGAATGGCTTCGCCGGGCTTACGAAACAGGCGCACGGTGGACACCGCGTCAGGCACGGCGTCAAGCACCTGCCGAATCGCTTCGACGGGTTCCTCTTCTCGAAACGCAGGCGACACGTCAAGCCCGAGGTCCGGCACCCGAAGGCCGTTCAGCAGCGGCCAGTGGCGCAACTCCAATAGATCCAGTCGTCGGGCGGTGAGTCCCTTCCAGACCGAGGAAGAGAGGTTCGGCGTGCCACGAACCGATAGCGCGGTAAGTCGAAAGGGAAGCCCCTCAAACCGCAACATCCGCGCCGGCAGCCCACGCAAGACCTGGAGATGCCGGAGTTCGGAACAATGAAGTAAACTAAACAGGCCACGAACCTTCGTCGTTGCGACGTTCAAGCGCCGCATCGTGAAGAGCGCACCCGCGGAACGATCGAGCCCCAGCACCTCATCCCGAAGGGTTGCTTCGACAACGAAGCCATTTTCGACCTCGAAGGTGAATCGATCGCAAAAGCCGAAGCCAAACCAACTGCGCTGGTGCTCTTGGAGCAAACGTCGTTCTTCAGACGAGGGCGCCTTGTGGGCCGGTCGCTCAAGCTGGAGCTGGATGAAACGGCCACGGGGATTGCCCTGGGCCTCGAGGTGACGAGCGTAGGCCCAACGCGCTTCCTGGTCGTCAGGTGACACCGCGATCGCCTGCCGCAAGGCTTCCTCAACGCCTGGGTGGTTCATCGCATTTCCGAGATCGAAAGGGCCCGTTCCCACATTCGCAAGTAACCTTCTGCACTTCGGAAGAGCGGTTCGAGGTCCGACTCGTTCACCGCATCCTGCCGAGCATCCTCGAGGAGTTCGGGCATCATCCCAATGTGCACAAACCCCTCTTCATTAAAGTCGACGCGGCGTGTTCCCACGAACGGTTCAGTAAACGTGACTCCTTCGTCGCCCCATGCCGTGAATGGATAGGTGACGGGATTGGACTGGGGCGTGGGACAGGCACCTTCCGCAAATCGCCCGCCTCGTGCCCCTGCGAAGCCATTCAGGTCAAAGCCAAACCCTTCCGCAAGGTATCCACCGGCCGCCTCAATCTGACGGAGCCGGTTGCGCAACGACCCCAGCAACGCGCCCGCATTCTCGGCATCCTGGCATCGTCGGATCGAGGTCTTTGAGACGCCACCATGCACGTAGAGCTGGCCGTTGTTGGTATTCCCATGGGTTCCTGCGGCCGGGTACTCCGCCTCATCCAGCAGGGCGACGGTTTGGGCATACGATCGCCGAGGCAAATGATCGATTTCGATGATCATGCCGCGGTCCATGAGCTGTTCGATGAGGAACCGCCCCAGCGGCGTGAGGCCCGCCTGCTGGCAGTAATCCCCGTCCAGCGCGGGCTCGGTGAGCCGGGCAAAGAACGGCAGGGACACGCCAAGCGGGTCATCGGCAAATCCGCTGAGGTCATTGGGAGGAGGCGCGAAGTAGTCGTCCCGCGGCTGGTTGAGCCCACCAAACACCACGGGCCCTTCATCAAACACGCTTGGCACATCCGGGCAATCGCCAGTCACAAAGTTGGAAAAGTGCCCGCTATTGAGGAAATTTCCAAGCTCAATGAAGTTTCGATCCCCATCCCCCGCCGAAAACTGATTGTCATACTTGTGAACCGGGAAGATCGCCCGTACACCCCGTTTGTAGTACAGTTCCAGTTGCTCGAGCACCCACGCTTCATCGCAAAGGGGTCCTCCATCGCGTGGCACGAGCCGGCACTGAAACAAATCCGAGGTCTCAATACCAAGAATAACCGCGAGCTTTCCCGATCGAATGACGTCACGGGCTTCCGCGGGAGACGTCACGATGCGGAACCATCCTTCGCCCACCCCACCGGCCTGGGCATCGAGGTAGCGCTCCATCGCGTACATTTCGTCAATCTGACGGTCGACCGATACCATGTCGCCGCAGGAATAGCGCCGCGGCAGATTCCCCGCCCCGGTACTCAACTCACACAAAACGGCGTTGGTCGTTGCATGCTGGACGATGAGACGCAGCCCCGCCAGGTACGCCCGCTCGATCCACCGGTGGTACTCGGTCTGGTGCGTCGATCGACGGACCGCGTCGGGCCACTCGGTGAAATCGGGGTACCCGGCCGTGGCATGGTTGTCTTCCGGCAACTCACCGGCCAGAAGCCCCCCGAGCACCTGTTCGACGTCGATCCCATCGGCCCCTCCTGCATCAAAGGCGGCCCCGATGAAGTCCTTGCGCCCGTTCTCTCCGTGCGAACGTTCGCAATCGGGCAAAGCATGTGCAACGCCCAGCCGGTGAAACGGAGCCCCATGGTAAATGCCTCCGCCCCCGAAGCCCCAGTTGGACATGATGTGTGCATGGGTATCGACGATGCCAAACAGGTCGCCATCATCGAAGGTGGTTCGTCCGACGGTGCCCTCCGCGTCAAGGGAAAGTTCGGGGGGAGCCGTACATCCCTCGACAGCCTCGAGCCTGATGCGCGGTCCACGGGTCGCCTCCGCGTCAAGCAGTCCTTGACGACCCAACAACCGGCCGGTTCGCCGATTCCGGAGCTGGGGACGGTCGGGACGTCGAACATCGGGCTCGACATCCCACTCTGCACCCGAGACGAAGGCATCATCGATGAGGGTGGCGTCCGACTCGAGGGTGGTTTGACGCAGTAAGCGACCCGCTTCTTCCGCGACCAGATAGCCCCCGTCTCGATCGTAGAGCAGGTAGGTGCCAAGGTCGGCCGGAGCCAAATGCAGACGTGCCGGCTCCCCGTCTCTCGAAAAGCGAAAGCCGTCTTCCCCGTCGCGCACAAGCGGTCGGCCGTCGGCGGTAACTGTGACACATTGATGGGCGAATGCGGTTTCGTCGATCGGCTCGGGGCCCGAGCACGAAACGACCACCCCGATTGCCGGAAGCAAAGCTCGGAGGTTCGTCATCGCATGACGTTACACCCAGCGGCGCCCGGCCGTACACTCAGTTGGGCGGAATGGGCGTTTCACCACGACCCGCGGATCGGGCCTGCCGTACGCGTTTGGGGAGCCATCCCTCCGCCCCGTCCGGAGCCGTCGTCGCCGCATCGAGCCGCTGGCGAAGCTCCGACATCACTTCCTTGCGGTGGGCATCAATGAGCCGCCCTGGACGCTGCCGCAACGCCCATTCCGCCACATAGACCCGGCGTGCCCAAGCGTCGATCAGCCGATCGTTGCGCTCCTTCAAAGAGACTCTCGAGAGTCCCTCCGCGGCCAACACCTCGAAAAAGAGGTCCTTCACCAGATGGTCAGCTACCGTCGCTTCTCCGAAGAGAGAGGTAAGGACCTCCACCATTTTGGAATCTTCGACCACCCTCCAAAGCCGATACTCGAGGCCCTCGGTCGGCGTCTTGGCCCAACGCGGCCCCTCCGTCCTGTGCCAGGAGAGATCAGACTCGCGCAAGCTTTGCTTGCTGCTGTTCTGATTTCGCGCAAGCTTCGCTTGCCGCTGATCACCTTCGAAATGCGGCAGAAGCTCCGCAAACTCCTCCCAGTTCATCGCCCTCGCCTGTTCGAGTTTGCGTTGATGCGCTTCGTTGAAGCACAGCCAAACCCCCCGATAAAGCGTTGCATGGTCGGGCGTCATCGACATGCCGAGCTGTTGAAATCGCATGGCCTCCGAACACTTACGCCGACGGACAGCCGCAACCGCCTCGAACTGGAAGGGGCCTCCAGGGGGCGGCTGCAGGTACCGGGTCGGACGGGTCGGGAGTCGTCGGGGAGGAGGGGGGAGCCTGGGGTCGAACAACGGCAACGGCTCGTTCGGGGGGACGACGGAGGCCAGAGCCTCGGGTTTACGAGCGCCTGCCTCGACCGTCGCTGCGCCCCGTCGTTCTTCTGGCAGGAGTTGCACAAAACCGCTCGCCGCAACCACGAATAGGGCCAACGCAGCCAGCGCCCACGGCATCCATCGTCGCACGATGGGTCTCCAGGAGGGACGAGGCATGACCCGATCCGCCAGGCCGTCGGGCACCGGCTCGCGAGGCAGATCGGTAGCCACGAAGCGCGCATCGAAGGCCGATCGCAAGTCAGGGTGGACATCCAAGGCCCGCGCGAGGTCATCCGGCAGATCGTCCTGATCGGGATCCCAGGCCTCCAGGCGTCGACGAAGCTCGTTCAGTTCGGCGGTCATCGAATCACCCCCTGTTCGAGGGCCAGGGGAGCCAGCAACTGGCGAAGCGCCCGACGAGCCCGGGCCACTCGGCTTGCGGCCGTACCCTCAGCGATCCCAAGGATCGACGCGGTTTCAGCGAAGGTGTGCCCCTGACCATCGACCAACCACACGGCCTCGCGCTGACCAGCGGGAAGTTGGTCCATCGCTGCGGCAATCTGGCGGCCGAGCTGCTGGCCTATGAGTCGATGCTCGGGCTCCTCCTGGGTCGAGCGTCGCTCGGCCACTCGCTCAGGTGTCATAGGTTCCTCCTTGCGTTTCGTCTGCTGATCGAGCCAGGTGGTGTAGATGACCCGGCTTTGCC
>JBCCQY010000191.1:0-15979 GCA_039208735.1 Myxococcota bacterium
CCGTCGCCGTCGAAGTCACCGGTCACCACGTGCTCGTATGCAGTCCAGCTGGGCACGGACCACGGATGGAGCTGGGGGGCCGGGCGCTCCACGAAGTAGCTTCCGTCGTCGTCCTCGCGCGACAGAGCGACGTTGATCGCGGCTCGTTCGGTGGTCTCGGCGTGCCAGATCACGTCGGTGCGCCCGTCGCCATCAACGTCCGCGAGGAGCCAGTCGTAGGCTGGCCAGTCAGGAAGATCATCATCGAGCGCCGGCCCGCCTTGGAAGGGCATCTGGGTGAACTCGTCGCCCTCACAAGATCCCGCGCAGTCGTTGGCCAAGCCGACGTAGAGGCCGCCGTCGATTCGGACGAATACGGCATCGGCCTGTCCGTCGCGGTTCATGGTGGCTAGGGCCGCGCCGGTGTAATTCTCCCAGGTGCTTGGCCAGATCGTCACGCCATTCGCCCCGTCGGTAAGCATTCCCGAGCCGTCGGGCTCTCCCAGCATCAGATGCGACCGGTTCGACGTGTCGAGGCGGGAGAACCAGAGATCGTCGATCCCATCGTCATCGACGTCGCCCACGTGCGTCGTGTAGCTCTCCCACCCGTTGCTTCCCGCGTGCGTGGTGGCCGACTGAATCGTGAAGCCCGTGCCCGAGGCGTAGCCAGTGACGGGAAAGGCAAGGTTCGACACGCCACCGGTGCTGATCCGGTCGTTGAACACGATGTCATCGGCCTCGTCGCCGTCGAAGTCACCCACCACGGTGACCACGTCGGTCCAGCTCCGGTCGTCGGGATGCTCCTGTACCGGGTCGAACGCGAAGTCCGAGCCCGTCGAGCGTGCCACGAACCACTCGTTGGTGGCGCCCTTTCGGTTCCACAACACGTCGTCGAGTCCGTCGCCGTCGAAGTCGCCGATATGGACTTCGTAGCTGCCCCAGGACCCTGTCGGGGCGGCGGGGTGGTCGATCGGCTCGCCGAGATCGAGGACGCCGCCGGGACCGCCGTAGCCTACGTAGAACGCGTTGGTGTCGTCGCGGAGGTGATTCCAGAGCAAATCGTCGGTGCCGTCTCCGTCGAAGTCTCCGACGTAGGGCGTGTACCCAGCGGGTAGGCGGCTGTCATGCTCCTGGACGTCGACGAACTCGAAGACATCGCCCTGAGTTCGGGCGACACAGCTCGTGACGTCGTACTCGAGCGTCTCCGAGACATTGGCGATGGAGTTGTCACCGAGGTTGCGGAACGTGTACGACAGCGGCGCGGCGCTGCTGAGCGGCGATGCCTCATCGAAGTAGTCCCGCCAGTTCCCCGAGCGAATCATTGCCACGGTGGCGTCGGCGCTGCCTCCCAGGGAGCTGACTGCGACCTGAGACTCGGCCAAGATGGTCTTCTGCCGGGCCGAGAGGTTCGCATCGACCCCGCCAACGAGCGCGTCATAGGACGCCGAGAGTGTGGCGCGGATCTCGGCCTCGCTCGCTGTCGACGTCAGCGAGAACGTCATCATGCGGCCGTAGACTACGTTCGACACGTAGATGGGAAGGTTGTCGTCGCCGATCCGACCCAGCTCGGCCTGCGCGTCGTAGTCCTCGGGTCCGAAGTCATCGGAGAACAGGCTTGAGGGCGTCTCGGGAGGAGCGACGACGACCTCGAACATGCGCTGTGTGAACTCGGCCGTGACCGTGGTCTGGGCCCGGTTGCGCTCGGTGCTGCCCGTCGCCGAGCCCTCGAAGCCGTAGTACCGGGCGGAGACGCCGATTGAGAGCGCAAACTCGCTTTCGGCGTGGTACGTCCGCTCGGCGAACGTGATCGTGGACGGGGTCACGATGTCGGCCGTCACTGCGCTGCCTACGATGTCTCCGATCGCCGATGCCACGGTGGCCTGCGTCGGGGACGCGACCTCGCGGAAGTTCTCACCCGACGAGATGGCAGGAATCGAGACCTCGATGGGGGCGCGCTTGGTGATGGGCAAGGCATCGAGGCTGCCGAGCCCATCGCGGTGCGAGCGACCCTGGATGAGCGCCCCGGGCCACAGCAGTTCCACGTCAGGGTTGAACATCACGATCTGCTCGGGAGTGTCGGTCATCGTATAGGGGACCGACTGGCAGCTGTAGAGGACCTCCTCGGTCGTGGTGGTCACAGCGTCGCCCTCGGCTGTCTCCTCGTGGGAGATGACCGTGTGCTCCCCCGACTCGGTAAAGAACCTGGGCTCGGCTTCGTCGACTGGTCGAGGAGCAACGTCGTCGAGGAGCGGGGAGAAGTCCGCCCAGGTCGGCAGCGAGCGGAGTCTGTCGTCGACTCCGGCGCTCGGTTCGCCTTTGCAGCTGGTCGTGAGCAGGAGCACGCTGGCGGCGAGTTGAACGGGTTTCGTGACGTTCATTGGGGCCTCCCTTGTGGAGTCCAAGAGAATGGAGCCGGGATGCCGGAGCACTCTCAGCCAATCTCAGCCAATCCCAGCGCACGGAGCATCCCTCCGGCCGTACTCGTCGACGGTGTGGTGACCCTGAACGTCGAAATCATGCGAGCTCGTCACCTGGTGGCACTTCGGTGCGAGGGCAGCTCGTTACTCGAGCAACATGACGCCACGCTCTGCCTTTCTTTGGATCGCCCGGCTTGAGGGCCTCTCGTTGCTCGTGCTCATCGGACTCGCGGTGCCCTTGAAGTACGGCTGGGGCCTCGTCGAGGCCACCATCGTGCCCGGTTGGATTCACGGTGGGCTGTTCCTCGCCTACGTCGGTGCACTCGGCCTGGTCGGGTTTCGCGAGGGCTGGGGGATAGTGCGCATCGGCCTTGCGTTTGTCGCGGCCTGGCTCCCCTTCGGCACGATGGTCTTCGAACGCTGGCTCACCCATTTGGAAGCCAACGGCAGGTAGATGGTTCACTTGGGTCGACGAACGTTGCGAAGGGCGGCGTCCCAGGAGGCGGGGATGTTCCGCCATGATGCGCGCCTGCTGACCGGCCCCATGGTGTCTCGGCAGGTTGCAAGCCTACCCTGCGGCACTTTTGCTCGCGTCCAGGGTTGCGGCATGGGCCTCGAGCAGCTCAACGACCTCGGCATGGGAACCGTTACGTGCTTCATCGAGCGGAGTTGCCCCCCAGCGATCGCAGACGTGAAGGGGATGTCCCTGCGCGAGCAGGTACCGCGAGGCGTTCACCTGTCCCTCGGAAGCAGCGAGATGAAGGGCCGTGCGGCCGTCGTAATCTGTACCGAATGCGGGAACGCCACGGGCGAACAACCGCATCATGCTGCCGAGCAATCCCTCGGAGGCCGCCCAGAGAAGCTCGACAACGTCGACGGGGTCGGCCTGGTGGCTCGAAACCGGGCTCAGCCGATTCCCGCTGCCAGCGGGGTGCTTGGCTTGCCCTTCTTTGGCCCCCGTCGCCTCGAGCTTCTCGATGACGGCCCGGTGAGACCCCAAGCGCGCGTCGTCGAGCGGGGTGCCGCCCCAACGATCCACGGCGTCAGCG
The DNA here is from genome assembly GCA_039208735.1 of Myxococcota bacterium. Classification (GTDB taxonomy): domain Bacteria; phylum Myxococcota_A; class UBA796; order UBA796; genus DRPG01. Next base: position 3,446 of record JBCCQY010000191.1, read on the forward strand.
CTCACGCCTCGCTGGAGGAGGAACTCCACGACGTCGATGTGCCCCTCCGCCGCGGCCAGGTGCATCGGGGTACGCCCGTCGTAGTCCCCCCCGGATAGATCGAATCCCTCGACGTCCAGCCGGCCAAGCTCGCCCAGGTCGCCACTGCTCGCGGCCCACAGCGCCTCGGCGGTTCGTGTCGCAAGCCAGTGCGCACGGGTGACGCGTGGATCGAGGGGTGCGAGAGCGGGGTCAGGTGAGGGTAACGAGCGCCGGACGTGGGTAGATTGCTGAGGTCGACATGAGCGAGTTGATCCAACACGAATGTGAGGTCTGCGGCGCACGCTGGCAGTCGTCGAAAGGTGTGCCTGTGGAGTGCTTTGCGTGTGAGATGAGGCAGGCCCAGACCTCCCCTACGTCGGCACAGTGGAATGACTTGGATGAGGCACTGTCCCGCCATGACAAGTTCGAAGCTCTGCAGGTTGCCTGTCAGGCGGGAATTCGGGCACTGGACGTGCCTCCTGTGGCCATTCAGGCGATGTGGGACGGCGATACGACCGGTTGGTTCATCCGAATCGAAGTGGTCACGAGATTCCCCTGGCGAAGCTTCCAGGTTGCTTTCATCCGCCACGGTGGTGACCTTCGTTTGTTTCAAGGCGCCGTCCCCCCGTGGTCCGAAGCGGAGGAAGCCCCGCGACTTGGAAGCCAACCTGCCGATGTCCTCGAGGTGGACTTCTACTTCCCGTCGCCTCACCATCCCGATGATTCACGGCCGTCTTGGTGGGAGCGCTGAGCGCCGACATGCTGTCGACGTAGTCCAGCACAAGCTCGACCGCTCACAAACGCTCGAAGGCCGCTAGCAATTTTGGAGACCGGCCCGCCTCTAGATAGGTGAGGAGGGTCGCGTGTATAGACTCCTCACTGGATCCTATGGGCAGGAGGTGTTCACAGATGCTCGACATTTCTCAGATCGCGCAAACGTTGCTCGACGATCCCGATACCGGATGGAACATGGGCAGTTTCGGTGCGATTGCCGAGTTTCATCATGTCCTGGGCGATCCGCCGGCAACGCCGGGTGAAGGCCTTTCGTGTTGGACCAGGCGGGGCGGGATTCGCCTGCGTTCGCTCGATGGCGTTCGCCCCATCGCCTACGAAATCCTAAGCTCGAAACCGCATCGGTGGTCGCAGGGCGTGGCCCTTTGCCTGCCCGAGAAGGACGCCGCAATGCAGGGTCGCGAGCACCTCACCGAGCTTGGCCCAGACGCGGAGGCACTGCGCGAGGAGGAGCGAGACGCGATCCTGTTCGACATGGGACTGGCCCAGTCGCAGGTCAACTTCTGCATCCGCACCACGGACCCTGACCTGTTGTCTGTGCTGCGGAGTGCGGTGGGCCGGTCGCTGTTCGAGCCGGAGAACCCGGCCATGGGCGCGATCCTCGCGAAACACCCCCATCGCGTAGCGCTTACGCGGTTGGGCCGCGTCGAGGTGTTTCAGAAGATCGGCGGTCCTCAAACGGGGGGCGTTTCTCCCGAGGGACCGCATACGCACGTCCTCCCAAAGCTTCTGAAGGCCGGTCGCACGCACTCGGCGAACACGCCCATCCCGGAGGGCTGGGTACCATGTGCCCACATCCATCCGAAGAACCCTGTGATGAACCGAATGGGCATCGACCGGGACTTCGATTTGGACGCCTTCGCAGCCTTTCAGGGACTGCTGCGGCCGTGGGGGGTTCCCGAGTACCTCGAGGCCAAGGACGCCACCTGGGCGGCACTTCGGGCTGGTGATGCGCCCCAGACCCATCTCGAGCCGGGCACTCGTCTTGGGCGGGCCGGCTTGCGCAATGCCATTCGCCAGTGGCGCCGCCAGACCGGAGATTCGCCACTCGTCGAGGCGTGGGCGGACCGGTTTGACCGTCGACCCGAGCCGAGAGAGCCACACGGGTCTGTAGGCCACGGGTGACGAGCCGCCTCATCCATTTGCAGTCGAGTTGCAAATGCAGTCGAGTTGCAATTAAGGGGTCTCTCTCTAGGCTTCGTCTGGTGGGATCTGGGAAATGAGTGTCACCAAGAACGAGGCACGAGGGCCGCGGCAGCACGATGCTCTCACGCCTCCGCAGACCGAGTCCCCGGAGCCGGGAGTCGAGTCGGCCTCCCGTCGCCGCCGCCTGCGACGGACGTGGTCCGTGCTGTTCGTCATGGGCGCGGTCATCGGGTTGCTTTCGATGTTGGTCGGTTCGGGGGATCTGCGCGATGCCGAGCTGCGCGACACGTTCCTCTGGCTGCGCGCGCACCGCACCCTGGCGGCGTTCCTGGCGGGGGCCGCCCTGGCCGCCGGCGGCGTGTTGGTTCAAGGTCTGTTTCGAAACCCGCTCGCGAGTCCCTCGATCATCGGCACCACCGCCGGGGCCAACCTCGGCGGGATGGCCGCGCTGATTAGCTACGAGATGGTCCTTGGCGGTCAGGGCATTGCCGGGATTCCGGCAGAGATGCTCCTGCCCGCCGGGTGCATGGCGGGCGCGATCACCTCGCTGCTCCTGTTGTTGGCCATCGTTCGCAACCGGCCGGGCATCGTGGCGGTACTGCTAACCGGCTTCATCCTCAGCTCGTTGTTCGCCAGCTTCGGTGGTTTGCTCACCAGCCTCGCCCAGGAATCCTGGGAGCTGGGGCGGGCCATGGTGTCGTTCACGTTGGGCGGGGTGGATGGCAAGGGGAGTCGGCACATCGCCCTCGCGTTGCCGCTGGTCGTCGGCGGCGGGATCGCGGCTTGGTGGTGGGGGCGCCACCTCGACCTGCTGCTCTCGGGCGAGGAAGAGGCCCGGAGCCTCGGTGTGAACGTTTCGGCGGTGCGCCGCTGGACGATTGCGTGGACCGCCGTGCTCGCGGCAGCGGCGGTCGCGATCGGCGGCAACGTCGCGTTCGTCGGCCTGGTTGTGCCCCATGCCCTGCGGCCGTTCGTCGGCGTGGAGCACCGTCGCCTGGTGCCCGCCGCGCTGGTCGGTGGCGGGTTGTTCTTGGTGGCCTGCGACGTGGTCACGCGGCTGGTCCCTTCCAAGGGCGTGATGCCGCTGGGGGTGATCACGGGGCTGGTCGGAGCGCCGGTTTTCCTTTGGATGCTCGCCCGCTCTCGCATGGGCACGGAGGAAACATGACCGCAAGCCCGGTGTATCCCGACTCGACGCCCGGCCTGACGTACCACCGGGTGAGCGTCGAGCTCGGCGGACGGGAGGTGGTCCGGGAGGTTGCCTTTTCGGCCGCCCATGGTGAGGTCACCGCCTTGCTCGGCCCCAACGGGGCGGGCAAAACGACCTGCCTGAAGGCGGCGCTGGGACTGGTCGCGGTCCGGGGGGAGGTGACCTTGGATGGCGAGAACGTGCTGGCCATCTCCGACCGGGAGCGAGCCCAGCGGGTGGCCTATGTGCCCCAGCGGAGCCGCCTGACCGCCGCCCTTCCGGTCCGGCGGGTCATCGGCCAGGGGCGGTTCGCCCATCGCGGGGCCCTGGCCGGGCCCACCGCGGCAGACCGCAGGGCCATCGACGAGGCGATGGCGACCACCCGGATCGAAGCCCTCGCCGAACGACGGTTCACCGAGCTGTCCGGCGGCGAGCAACAACGGGTCTTGCTCGCTCGCGCCCTCGCGACCGGCGCACGCACCATCCTCCTCGACGAGCCCACGAGTTCACTGGACGTCGGGCATTCGCTGACCATGCTGGGCACGCTCCGCCACTTGGCCCAGCAGGGATGCTGCGTCGTTACCGTGCTCCATGACCTAAACGAGGCCCGCACTTGGGCCGACACCGCGGTTCTCCTGGACCGCGGAGCGGTGGTGGCTAGCGGGCCGGTGGATCGCATCATCGCCCCGCGACCGATCCGACACGTCTACGAGGTGGAGATCATCGAAGGCGGCGCCATGGGGTTTTCGTCCGTCGGCCCAGCGGAGGCTTCGTGAACCCCTCGGAGCTGGTCAACGGCGGAGCCGTCTTCAGTGTCCTGTGCCTCGGCTCGGTGGGGGCGCTGTGGGCCGGCCCCGAGGCCCCGGTTCTGACCCCTGCGCGTGCCCCGGCTCGTACGGAGGACCACGCCACCGAACGCATCGACGCATCGGGGCTCTCCATTCCGCTGGTGGACTATCCTCGGCTGGTCAGCATGTGCACCGTTTCCGACCAGGTCCTCCTCGCGCTGGTTCCCGCGGTGCGAATCGCGGCGGTGACCGAGTACTCTCGGGGGCGTCCCGACGGGTGGCGCTACCCCCCGGGGGGCAGCATCCGCGGCGACACCAGCCTCGAGGATCTGCTCTCGATGGATGCCGATCTGTTCTTCGTGTGCTCCATCGGGGGTCGCATCGATAAGGTCGAGCGTGCGCGAGAGGCGGGACTCGTGGTCTTCGACCTCGGCGACATGCACGGACTCGCCACGCTGCCCGCCCAGATCGAAGCCATCGGGGCGGTCGTTGGGGAGCCGGAGCGCGCCGCTGCGCTCCGTGAACGCTGGCTCGGGCGCATGGCCCGGGTCGCGGCGGACGTTCCCGAGCCGGACCGTCCTCTGGCGATGTACTTGAGCGTTTACGGCGACCAATTCTTCGGTGGGACCACCGGGAGCAGCTACCACGACGTCCTGCGCACCGCCGGCCTCGTCGACCTGGCCGCCCAGGCAGGCTTTGAGGGATGGCCCGCGTATGATGCCGAGACCCTGTTATCGCTGAATCCTTCGATGATCGTGACCCGGACCGGTGGACGCTCCGCCATCTGTACCCACCCACTGCTCGCCAGCATCGAGGCCTGCCAGGACGGCGGCCGAGTGGTCGAGCTGGACGGGGCTGCCCTCGGCGATCCTGGCATGGGCATGCTCGCCGCCGCCGAGGACCTCCGCCGCGCAGTTCACGGTCCGGAATCCCGCGCGACCCCGGTTGAGGCGTCGCGATGATCGACGTTCACAAAGGGCGAAGGCGGGTTTCTATCCCAGCCACGCCGTCGAACCCTCGAGGTCCCATGCGTCTGCTCGCTGTCGCCCTGTTCGCTGCATGCACCCCCGTTTCCGAGATCGAGATGCCCGACGACTCTGGCCTCGACACGGGCCTCACCCCCGATCCGGAGTGCGTCACCGCCGAGGATTGTGATGACGGCAACCCCTGTACCGGCGAGGAGACCTGCTCGCCGGAGGGCAGCTGTGTCCCCGGCGAGCCCGTCGTCTGCGAGGCGCCCACCACTTGCATCGTCGACATGGGCGAAGCCGTCTGTGAGGTGGTCTGTGACCTTCCGCGAGCGCCGGTTCTCGATGTGGTCCGGCCCGAGGATGCGCTGGTGTTTTCGGGCATCGACGTGCAGACCGCCGTGATCGCGGTGGACGGTGACCCCGAAGACGCTGCCTGGGCCGACACCGACACCGTCGATCTCGCGGGTGAGTCGGGTCTGGTCCGGGTGCTCGCCCGCTCGTTGGCCGAGGACTGCGACCCTGACGAGCGGTTCGACCACATCTACGACGTTCGTGCCACGTACCCCGGGGCAGTCGACAGCCCCGACGACGTCTCCATCCCAAGCGACGATCCGGCCATCGTGGGCTGGGCGACCTCCGTGGAAGACGTCGTATACGGCGAGGCCGTCGACAAGACCTGGCGCGTTCCCGACAACGCTCTCGGCCCCGCCGAAGGCACCTCAACGGACGTGCTCGTCCTCGGCCGAGGCGGCCAGGTGACCCTGGCCTTCGATCCGCCCATCGCAGACGGTCCCGGCTTCGATCTCGCGGTCTTTGAGAACAGCTTCAGCGACGGGTTCCTGGAACTTGGCTTCATCGAGGTGAGCAGTGACGGCAGCACGTTCGTTCGCTTCGATTCTGCAGCGAACACCCCCAAGAAGGTCGGGCCCTTCGGCGAAGTCGACGCGTCGTCCATCCATGGCTTCGGGGGCGCCCATCGCCAGGGATTCGGCACGCCCTTCGACCTCTCCTGGCTGCGCTTCCACCCCGACGCGCGGTCCGGGCAGCTCGACCTGCAAGCTGTAGCCTACGTTCGGGTCGTCGATGTCGTGGGAGACGGGTCCGATCTCGACGCCTTCGGTCGCCCGATCTTCGACCCCTACCCCACCAGCGGCAGCGCCGGTTTCGACCTGGACGCCGTAGGGGTACTGAACCCGGCCGGCTTGTGACGGCCTCGATCTGGGCCTGTGGTCCTGCACCAAGGAGCTCCTGTGTCCTCCGAACTTGCCGTGTCGTCCGCTGATCTCGATTCGTTCGCCCTCGTGCCCTTCTTCGAACGCTCTCTGAGCGAGTGGGCCCGCGACGTCTCCGCCACCATCGCGGCTGGCGATTGGCGGGATGGCACCGTGATGGAGCTCGTTGGTGCGACGAGCCTGCTGCCCGCTCGCTACGACGGCTGCTTCGAGGGCGTTCGCGAGTTGCGGGCGCAGGGCAGCGAGCACCACGCCCACATTGACCTCGGCCGGGTCCACTCCATCGAGTACGTGATTGCGCCCAGCGTCTGCCTTGGCTTTCGGCCGTCGCTCGAGGTCCGCTACCTCACCGCTGGGCCCGGCGGGAGTCGAACCGGAAGGGCGATGCTTCGCGCCTTGGTCAACTCCATCTACACGAGCGACGGTGTGAATGGCGAAGCCGTGGCGAGCTGGTACCAACGTTACGCCCGCGACGTCGAAGAACAACCCGCCCGCGTCCGACTCGTTGTTGCGCCCGAGGCGTCAAGTGCCGCGGACGGCGCGGCGTTCCTGGATGCGCTCGCGAAGGCGTCCGGGACGTCGCTGAGCAACTGGTCGGATGCCCTGCGCGTGCTGACTGCGGTCGAGAAGCCGTCAGCGGATCCTTCCCCTCCCGTGTTCCGCGAGCTCCTCGAGGATGCGATTGCGCTTCATGATGCGTCGCTCGTCATCTTTCGCCAACGAACGCTGGTCGAGTTCAAGACCGACAATCTGGCCGGGCTGTTCGAGTACACGGAGGGCGAGCACAGGTCATGGCAGATCGGTGCAGCCGATGCACATCATTGCCACCTCGCCCTCAGCGCGGTGACAAGTGTGGAGTTCTCGGCCGAGATCGTGCCCTGTCAGGGCAACCGGCTCAACTACACCATCTGGTTTCTGGTGGCTGGCGGATCCGGCAACCCCTTCCGAAGCGACGGCTACTTCTCGGTCGTCCTGAATTGTCCGTACGACGGCGACCGCCCTCGGTGGGACGTCATCCAACCGGTGTTCGACCTGTACGAGACGTACTCCGGGCACGAGTGGGTGCGTGCCGATGAGCGTTTTCAGCAGGCGCTCGTCGAATTTCGGCGCGGAGGGGAGTGACCCCTCCGGGACCCGCCGCCCTGGTACCACGAACGAGCTACGTGTCGCCTATGTCGGCATCAGATCCGTCTCCTTCCGTGGATTAGGCGGCGTATCTCCCCCGCTCCTTTTGGGACCGGGTCGATTCGTTGCTCAACCCCACCCCGATATGGCAGTACATACGCTGGACGGGCCTGGCCGTGCTTGTTGCGTGGGTCGGCGTGACCGTCTGGCTAAGCGATGCGGGATGGTTCACCCTCATCACATGCATCGCCGCCTCGACCTTCATCCTCCTCGAGATCGAGCACCGTCGCGGCTTGGTGGATGGCCCATCGCCTCGCACGAGAGGTTGCCGCCATCGCCCAGGAAAGCTTGCGGACGTGCCGGCGGGTGGCCGAAGACCTGGATCGGATCGTCGAAGGGGACGCCACGGCACCCAGCGAGCAAGACCTCGTGAACGGGCTCTTCGAGCACGGGATTCGCCCCGGTTTGCGGGTGGCTCAACGGCGACACGGCATGTTCGGATGGATTTGGGGCGGCGTTCTGCAGCGTGCACTGCGCCGGATTCACCGCTCCATGGCGGCCGAGGCTTCGACCGAGCCATGGCAGGGAGCCTCTGAAGCGGCATGCGAGGCCGCGGCTTGGGTCCGGAACCTCGCCGCATGGGAAGACCGCCTTCGGCGAGGCAGCCGAGTCCTTCGCTACCATGTGATGTTTCCCGTTGCCCTTGCCTTCTTCCTCATCGTCGGGCTGCAGGTATTCCCGCTCGTGTAGACGATCCAGGGCTTTGCGGCCGACAGCGGTGTGGAATGGGTCGAGGGGGTGGTCCAATCCGACACCCCCCTTCCTGAAGACCTGTGCGCCGTAGTCGTGCACTGCCGGGGTAGGGACATTCCACATGTGGCACCGCAGGCCACGCTGCGTCGGACCGATGGATCCTCGGTCGACTTTCCCAGTGGAGACCTGCGCGCATCCCGTCTGGACAACTGGGATTCCGACGCATCGTGGGATTCCGGTCGTACATTGCGACCGGACTGGGTCCCCCAAAGCTGCCAGGCGAGCGCCTCGCGCTACCCACTCCCCTGTGGAACGCAGGCGCGCTGGGTAGGTCACGTCGAGTCGGGAACCCTCGTGTTCAGCGCTGCACCGATGGGACCCCTCATGCGAATTGGCGCTGCACTGGCCATGTTGTGGGCTCTCGAGCACCTAGGTTTGTTTCTGGCGACGCCCCTCGCCGTCTACTCGCTTTTTCGCTTGACCCTTTTTCTGATTGCGCAGGCGCGAGCCTTCGAGCGCGCCTCGTAGAAGTCCGCACGGCACATCGCCATCGGCGGCGGCGTTTCCGAATCCCTGAAGCCGTGATTCCGTCCTACGGACGTTCGGGCTCGTCGCGAAGGGTGCCGACCGCGACCAGCGTCTGTCGAAACATCCCCGCCAAGGTCTGGCTTAGGTCCGCCACACGCGATCTCACCTGTGGGTCGGTGGCCACCTCGAGCCCCCAGACCTGGAGAAGGAGGACGAGAGAGCGCGTCACGTCGGGCGATGGAGGGACGACGCCCGCGGATTCGCACGCCCGCTCTACAAACGTGACGTGGCGTTGGAGCCGCCGGTGACGGCGAAGGGCCATCGGAGACCCCGGCCGCAGCTCCTCTCGATGCAGCGCGACGAGCAGTCCCCCCATCAACGCGGCGTCACTCAGTACTTCGTGTACGAAGCCGAAGAGCCAGTCACCGTTGGGGCTCGCTCCGATGAGCGCCGTCGTCAACCGTGTCGTGACGTGGTCCTCGAGTTCGTCGAACACCTGTGACAGCAATGCGTCGCGTGTCGCGAAGCATCGATAGAAGGTCTGCCGAGAGACGCCACTGGCTTCGACGATGTCCACGATCGAGATCCCTTCGACCCCGCGCTCGGCGAAGAGACGCCGCGCAGCATCCAGCAGCCGCCGTCGCTGCACTTCGATCCCCGGGCGCCGTTTACGCAAGGGATGCCCAAGACAAAACGCGTTCATCTAGCCGATTTGGCATCTGCCACACGATGGGCCTCGCATGCTCCGCCCATAGCATCTACATCGTCAGTCCCACTGCCGTGACGTGCCGAACCAAAAGCGCACCTCGTCTTCGGACAGTTCGAACCTGCGCCCTTCGCTCGTCAAGCACGTCGTGTCTGGAGAGACATCCGGAGCGCCGGCCACTTGGGTGAGGATGGTGCGGCCGCAGCGCGACCCAAACAGGACAATGTGTCCTCCGCCAGGCTCCTCGACCAGGGGAACGCCAAGCTCCCGTGCACTTTCTCTCGCCCCGCTCAGGCCGGTCTGCGAATCGTACTCGCCGTGAAACATGTAGAGCCGCGTGCGTGATGGCAAAGCCCAGTCTTGGAGCAGGGGGTCGCGCGGATACACGTCCCACGTGGTCCGAACCGCGGCAAAGGAGAATCGCACTTCGTCATCCACGAGGTAGCCCTCGCCGATGGCGCACAAGGTCGCCTCGTCTGGCGGCGGGTCCGGCCAGAGCTCGGACAGCACCACGTGGAGCTGAAGTACGGACGAGGTCGCCTCCTCGGGATCTCGAAAGTCCCCAGGTGAAAAAGCTTGGAAACGGTAGGGGCCCTCCGACAGGGGACACTCCGCCGCCATATAGGGCATTCACACGTGTGACGAAGGCGAAGATCGCGTCGAGGTCAGACGCTTCGCACCGCTGGAGGCGAGCCAGAAGCGCGGGCAACAGGCGCGGCTCAGCGATCAGTGACACGTTGATGAGGTCGTCGAAGGCCTGGAGAGTCGGCAGCGCAGGCAGGCACAGCGTGCCTTCCTCGGCTTCGGTGCGTAGTGTGCGAAACACCGCGAAGGCGTCTTCGCCGACTCCAAGCTGTTCCGCGCAAATCGGGTCGTCCGCGCAGTCTGTGAGCACCCGACGAAGTGCCTCGTCGCGGGAGCCATCGAAGCGCGTGAAGGAGCAGAACTCCTGCATGCACGTCCCGTCTGTGAGTACCGCGTCCGCTTGGTCTGGAGCGAGCTGAAGGTAGCGTTGGGCCCAGTGGGACCCATAGGAGCCACCGTAAACGACGACACGCTGATTCGGAGCTCGAAGGCGGGCGATGAGCGACTCGAGGTCCGCGGCGGCCTCCGTGGTCGTGAACCCGTCGAGCCGGTCTCCCCAGCGCTCACGAAGTTCCCGCGAACAAGCAGCGCCGTAGCTTGCGAGGTCGGGCTGCCCGATGGCTCCCGGACACTCCAGAAACTCCGAGTTTCCCGTGCCTCGGTGGTCAGGCATGTAGATATCGGCTTCGAGCCCGGCGTCGAGGAGCTCTGCGGCAACCTCGAGGAACGCGCTTCCGGCACCTCCGGGACCGCCGTTGAGCAACCATAAGGCGGTGCGATCTTCGCCCGCGCCGGGCATGCGCCACAGCCCGATATGCAGCGTCCCTGCACCTTCGTCATTGCGGACGGCCGGCACCTCGACCCACGCGCATTCGAGGGGGCGCTCGATGCCATCGACCGGGCATGCGTTGAAGTCGATCGCGTGGTTCGCAAGATCACCCGAGTCCTCAGCTTGGCCCTCAGGCCTAGGACTACAAGCTGTCACAATCATGAAAGCCAACCATGCCAGCAGTACTTTATTTCCTGCTTCCATCATGACTCGATCCTCCCAACTCAACGGGACGCATTGTATCATTAATGTTGAGTTGTCTCCGAGAAGACCGACGGCTTCACGCTCGCCATCGTCGAGGCCCCTCAGCACCACTGAGTCCTCGAATTTGGGCAGGACCCGGCGAGCAGCGACGGGAGAAGTGGAGGATAAAGAATTTATTTATCGATCGAAAAATCATGATGAATATGAGATTCAGTTGCAATAGAGTGCCAAGGCTGGTCGTGGCCGGCAATCGGGAGATCAAATGCAAGCAGATTGGACCATTCACTCCGTAGCGACTGGGTTGTGCCTCCTGTTCGTCGGGGCATGCGCCGGGCCCCTGCCAGACGGGAACCCGACCACTACGCCGGATGCGGTGGTCGACGAAACGGGGCCTCGATTCGCGATTGCGACATCGGTCTTCAGCACCCAAAGCTACGAGTTCATCGGCTACGTCGGCTTCGCCGAAAGCCTTGAGCGCGGCGAGGTTTTGCTCTCTGAAGCGCTCGAACTCCCTGGGGGTGGTCAGGTCTGGGGGGTGCCAGGCAGTGGTGTCATCTTCGTCACCGAACATGAGACCCAATCCGTCGGCAAGTTCGGCTTCGTCGACGGAGAACTCACTGAGCTTGGCCGCGTTGGCCTCTCGGGCGTGGGTGTCACAGTGCTCCTCGAGGAGCAACTGGTGTTCGATGGTCCCGATCATGGCTACCTATTCGACCTGATTTCGGGTCAGATCGTGGAACTCGATCTCGAGGCGATGGAAATCCGGTCCACGACCGACATCGGTGACCTTCTTGATGCTGATCTTTCGACATTCATCTACACATTTCAGGAGCGAGCTGACGGGCGACTGACGACCGCAACCTACGCGGTGGACCTCGCCGAAGACCTCGTGTCCGACACCTCTTGGATCCTGGTGTTTGATCCGGCGACCGGAACCCTCGACCGTGTTGCTGCCCCTTGCGGAGGGCTCACATTCGCTGCGGAGAGCGCATCAGGGGACTGGTTCTACCTTTCCAACCCCTTCGTGGCCGGGGTCCATCTGCTCGACAGCTCACGTGCTCCCGAGCCTTGCATGGTGCGGATGCCCGCCGGTAGTGACCAACCTGATTCCCAGACGCTGGCTCTCAATGAACTCACCGGCGCGCCATCTGGGGGCATGGTCCCGATTGGAGATGGCCAGGTCTATGTGAGGAGCTTGGACACTGAGACTTATCCGATCGCGGATACCACCACAGGCCTCGAGTTGTACACGATTCCCGCCTGGCGTACTTGGCGGGTCGACCTGGACAACCCTACCAGTGCTGTCTTGCTAGACGTGCCTCCTCGTATCGGGGGCGTCTTTTTCCACACCGATGGGGAGTCGTTCTACGAGAACGACACCGTCGCGGACTTGAGTTCGTCCACCCTCGTCAAGGCCACGACCGACGGGGATGGCCCGCCAGGTTTGGTCGTACCGGGCGCTCCATTTACGCTAGCAGAGATGTACAAGCCCTAAGGGCTCGAGCGTGGCATCCAAAGCACTGACCCCTTCTGATATGTACGACCGGCTGTCAACCCCCTGACGTTCGCGGTGGTCCAGGCCCACTCGAGGCGTTCTGGAAGACAGGCGAGACGGGCAATATCGACGACGAGTCACTCTGATATTCGTGGGTTACGTCGTCGGAA
>JBCCQY010000192.1:0-15019 GCA_039208735.1 Myxococcota bacterium
ACATCATCAGACCAGTCCCCGGTCCGTGCATCGTAGACCTGCACAACCTCGTCGCCCGCCGGAAGCTCCGGCTCAACGCCCAGTCTTGATCACAACTCCAACCCAGGCGCTCGTCGACCAGCTCGCAGCGACGGTGTCGCAGCATTGTGGGCCAATGCGGGTGGGGCGCGCATACCAACATGCGTGGGAACTCGAAAGGGACCTGGTCGTGGCCTGCGTCGCGAGCCTGCCCCGAGTGCTCGAAGCCCGGTCGTCCTGGGCCTGCTGGATTGCCGATGAAGCCCACCGCATCGAAGGACCCTCGACCCGCTTGGTCAGTCGGAAGCTTCAGTCTCAGGTGGCGGTGGGCTTTACTGCGACGCCATTTCGCGCGGATGACCGGGGGCTCCAAACCTGGGACCGCGTCGTGTACGCCTACACAAGCCACGATGCAGTGCGAGACGGGGTGCTCGTTCCGTTTCGGGTGGTGCGCGCCGAGGCAGCCGACGATGTCGACGACCTGACCGAGCGATGGGTCCAGCAAGCCCAAGGGCCTGGCATCGTGTCGGCCCTCACGGTGGACGATGCCGAGGCGCTGGCGTCGCGGCTCGGCGCGCTGGCGATTCACGGCCGGCAGTCCCAAGCCGAACGCCAACGTCGCATCAACGCGCTGCGTAGCGGTGCCGTGCCTTGTTTGGTTCACGTGCAGCTGCTCACCGAAGGCGTCGACCTGCCCTGGTTGAAGTGGCTTGTGCTACGACGGCCCGTGAAGTCGCCCGTTCGGTTGGTGCAGGAGGTCGGCCGCGTGCTGCGATGTGCGCCCGGCAAGACCGAGGCCGTGTTGTACGACCCGCACGACCTCCTCGGGCACATCGGATTGGTGCACGCGACCACGCTCGAGGACGTCCAGCGAGGCACCGCGGAGTCCGAGGGACGGGATGTGGATGGCATGGGTCGGGGGTGGGAACTATCGAACGCCACGCCGGTTCATCCGCTTGCCGGGTGGGCGACCGATCTGCTTGGTGCACTCCGTGCGGCCAACATTGCCGACCCAGCGGAGGCACGCTGGTCGGGTGAAGCCGGGTGGCGGTATCGGCCGGTATCGGCGAAGCAAGCTCACACCTTGGAACGGTGCCTTTGGGCGACGCAGTACCTGAAGTGGTCGCACAGCCGAACCGTCCGTGAACTCGCCCGAACGCGTGCCCTTCGCGCGGGTACCGCCTCGGAGCTGCTCGATGTGATGTTCGCGCTGGTCCGGCACCGGCGAAAGGTCGAATCAGAGCTGCTGCCGACCGTGCCGCGTCGTTCGAACCGAAGAGGTGCCCAGCGGTAGCTCGGATTCACAGTGGGTTCTGTGAACGGTGGGTCGTGACATGGGCGAGTTTCTGGCGACGAAGACGAACGCCCCCAACGACGGGTCACGATGGCATCGTTCGCGGCGTACAGAACTGAGGTCACGCACGCCCAGCGGTGGGCAGAAATGCGTTCGGCGCTTCGGAACAGGCTCCGGCCCGGGGACCGGTCCTGCCCCAGAACTCGACGACTCGAATCCTTGATCCTTGTCGTGCGAAGCGCCAACGGGTCACAGCAAGACAACCCGCGCAACGTTGGTGAACCCGGGCTGGCGCCTTCACATAGCCTCCACGCCCAACTCCTAAGTTCTGAACCTCAATAGTCTTGGCGTGGTGGAGGGTGATGGCTCCCGGCAGGGTGATGCAGATCCTGTGGTCCCAATTCGGGGGAGGTGCGCGGCCTCCAACGGACGCACACTCCATAACCTTGGTGAAAGAAGGACTTTCTCGTGGTGGAGGGCGTCGCAGGTTGGCACGCTCAACTAAGATATCGGGACGAGCCGATCGGGAAGGGAAGAGGCGGTTGTGGAATGGAAGGTGCGCGTCCTGCACGACATCATTGACCCTCTGGAGGACAACGTTGACGTCGAGGTCGAATTCTCCGACGGTCGACGTTTCGCCGCCACGTTCTTCACGCTGGCGTCCATTCGCCAGCTGATGCTTCGCTGGTCAAAGACTGGAGAGTGCGCTTCGGGCCTTTACTTCTGGTCGACTCACCCGATCGTCGTGCAAACGCTCTCACCGTCGGTCATCCACGAGGTGGTGGAAGACCTCCTGACGAACGGCGAGTTTGAGCATGCATTCGAGTTGGTCGTTCGTGATGAAGCCCGGCTACCGCCATGATGTCGGTGGGCGGCTCTGCGCCAGGTTCCGTCATTCATTCCTAATGGTGGCCACAGATTTGTTGAAGGTCCATCGGTTCATGCCACCGAGCACCCGTCCTCAGTTCGATGAGCCATACGGTTCACTAGACGCCGAGGCCTGCTGGGCCGTGGCACGGATAAGCATGGCGAGCTGGTCGAGGTTTGCGGGGTCTTTTATCAGCGCCTGCACTGCGGGGTCGCGCAGGGCATCGACCAGGGCGGTACTCTGGCTCAACGTTCCAACGACCTCGGTCATCTCAGGTGGCACGGCATTCCCACCCAGCAGGACCCGAGCAGCCTCTCCTACCTGATGGATGGCATCCCGAGCCAATTCGGTTCGGGTGTCGCGGTCCCGTTCCTCGGCATGGCGAGAAGCCGAGGCCGAGGCCTGCTGGAACCGATGCTCGAGGATGGATGCGACGAGCTGATCGACCTGGTCACGGCTTTCGGCGAGCTGGCGGTGTAGCCGGGCCGACATCTGGTTGTTGATTCCTTGCAGTTGGCCAATGCTACCGAGCACGATCTGGCCCCACTGGGCATAGAAGTCGCCCAGTGCCTGGATACCCTTGGCGGCTCCCCGTTCCGCGGAGTGTTCGAAATCAGGTTCAGGCATGGTAACGCCCGTTTCATGGTTCACGATCTGCAGATCGATGTCCGCGTCGTGATTGCGACACACGAACTGGCCACTGTCGACCATCCGGTTGCCCTTGGGACCCCACGCCTTCACCCGAAAGCGGCGGTAGGCATCGCCTACGGTGCAGCGTGTTGCAATGTAGCGAATCCAGCGGCCGGCGGCTTCTGCGATTTCTGTGGACGTGGGTTCGGGACGGTCCACTGCGGCGGGCCAGTCTTCTTCTGGGCGGTCCAAGGAGGGCTCGCAGTATGGCAACGTCGCCTCGGCTGTGAAGTCGAGACGGCCGAGGGTCTCGTCCTGCTTCGGCGCCGTTCGGTCCTGGACCACGATGTACGAAATCTCGTCTGCGAGTCGGACGAGGCGGTGTTCGATGGCGGTCAGCCCCTCGAACGAGAATCGATCACGGGACACGGTCCTCCTTCGTCTGTCGTTCATGAACAAGATCACCAGGCGACGCTCGTTCTCCCACCCCAACGAGCGCCCGAAACTGTCCGTGTACGCCATGTCGGCGTTCGCCGATCGAAACCCGGGCTGACCATCGCCGGTCAGTGGGGTGACCCCAATGCGCATCACGCGTCTGGTCAGCTCCCCGACCGGCTGGCGTGCTGCATCGTCCGGAGGAGAACGACGCTGACCCATCCGTGGTCAACGCGCGAAGGCACGCACGACCGACACTGACCACTTCGCCCCCCCATAGCCATTCGATTCGGTCATCGATTTCGCTGGTTTGAGCATGCCTCCCGAGCCATGAACCCTGAAGGACCGCAGCATACCGGCTGCGGCAAGGAGGAGGACCATGCCCACCAAGAGTTCCACCACGGCATTGCAGGCTGCGATGAAGGGGGCTCAGCAGGAGCAGTGCACCGTCGCAACGCATCATCATCCGCGCGAGCTGCTTGCGGAAGGCTTCACCAGGCTCGAGGGTCTGGTCGTCCCGCAACGGTTCGTGTCCAGCGTCGCGAAGTACAGGCTCGAGGCCCGTCAGCAGCGTCTGGCTGGTCTCTGAACCACGGGCGTAGCTAATGAAGATCCGGGCACCGAACATGAGTTTCATCTCCTCCGCGTGCCCTGAATGCCTCGAATGTGGATTCAATGGGGTCTGGGACCGAACTCGCACCGGAGGGCTGAAAGAGGCATCACCACAGGCTCGGCCAACGTGACCTGCCCGCGCAAGCGCGACGACGATTCACATTCACCGTGTGTGAATTCAACCGGGTTTCAGGAAGCCTGCGCAGGCTTCCACATCCCGATTCGGTCTCAATCCGCCGAACGCGAGCAGGACACGTAAGTTCACGGAGGAATGGACTCACTGAGCGCCGATTCGAACGATCAGGAGGATGAGACGGTCAGCAACGCTACGAGTGCTTCCTGGGCTCTACTTGCGACGGTCAGCTCCCGCGGAGGGCCGACGGCCTCTCAAATCTCACTGGCCGAGCACAGTCAGCAGCTTCCGACCGCTCAGCATGACCGTGACTTCGGTCTCAGCGGTATTATTAGCGACCATCTCCTTTGCCGGAAGCTTGCCACCCTGATCGGCATGGCGGTTTGGAACGAGCGGGTTGTTCGAACTTGATCAGTTGACCGGGTTTATCCCTGATTGGTCGCGTCGCCGTACCGTCGAATCAGCTTGCGATACTCGTCCACCATGCGCTGTCGCAGCCATGCTGGCTCCCGCACCTCGACTGCCGACCCCTGCCGCATCAGCCAACGTTCGAACGCGGTGTCCGGGTGGACCAACAGCTCGACAATGACCTCTCCTTTGCCCTCGGAGTCTCGCCGCTCGTAGCAGGGCAACGCGGTCCGCCGAATCGTCTCGCCGTCCCTGGCGGCGAAGGCCAAGGTCACCCACTCGGGACCACGGTCGTCGTGGAACGCGCCGAAGCGACCACGGAACACGCGCCCAGGATCCCAGTCAGCCGGCCGCTCGAAGCTCGTTCGGAGCACATCGACCTCGCGGAAGCGATCGAGCCTCCACGCGTGGAACTCGTCGGGCGCCTGGTCGAGGTTGGGTCCCAGAACGTACAGCCGATCCCCTCGCCGGAAGAGGGACCAGGGGGCGATTCGGAACTCGAACACGCCAGCGCCGTAGGGACCGTAGCGCGCGCGTAGGACCTTGCTCCGAAGTACGGCATCCAGCACTTCATGGAGGGCGACGCTGATTTCGGGAGCTTCCCGTGGGGACGGTTCGCGCACGAAGCGCTGGTCGAGGTCGCTATCCGTGAGCCCGAGGCGCAGGGTCGCCATTCGCCTAAGGTCTCCGAGGTGCGCCTCGGCAACGCCTCCGTGGACCTCGTCGAACAGCGTTGTGAGGATCACCCACACGGAAGTCTCCAGGCCCATTTTCACCGTAGCGCTGTTGCACTGCACGACCTTGTGTCGGCCCCGGCGAGACTCGATCAGCTCGAAACCTGCCTGGCGAAGGGCAGCAAGATCCCGCCGCAGGGTCGCCGGCGAGACGCAGAACTCTGCCCGAAGCTCGGCCAGGGTGAGCCCAGGCCCACGAATCCGTTCGACCAGCCTTAGGATTCGCAAAGCGTCCGAGTATCGGCTCATCTTAATCGCTCCTATAATGAGCGATTAACAGATTTCACTTTTGGCATGTCGAATCTCTCGCCATAGATGCGTCTTGGCAAGCGGAGGTAGCGATGCGACTCGTGGATTTGGAAGCGGAGATTCCCGGAGAAGGCCTTTCGCTCTTCCTCAGCGACGTGGCACCCACCCTCGCCCCATACGCAGACTGTCGCCAGTGGGGCATTCGGGAAGGGACGACTCTGCTCGAGCACCTTATGAATGGGGCGCTGTTCATCGGGTCAGTGCTTCCCGCCCTGGGCTTTGGGAGCGACGACATCCGGACGTTGCTGGCCGCGTTCACGGTCCACGACGCCAACAAGATGCTCGGTGACAATCGGTCTCTGGCGAAGATCAGCCTCGCCTCTGAATTCGAGGAGCTCTGGCGCCGCCATCGGCTGGATGCACTCGTGCCCGACTCTGGCCGGGACGAGGTCCGTACGCTCGTGGTCAATACGAGCAACAAGCACGGCAAGCCGTTCGACATGCTCCTCGCCCCTCGAGACGAGCAGGACCGGCTGACCCGGCTGCGGCCGGCGCTCATCGCCGCGGACATCCACGACCTCTCGCCTACGTTCGAGGAGCGCAAGCAGAAGGACGTCTTACTCGGGCTCATCCGGGAGGCATCAGGCCGAGATCTCGAACTCTTCTACCACCTCGTCGACGAGGACCTCGGAGCCTTCTCCGCCCTCGCTCATACCGCAGCGGCCCAGGTCCTTCAGGTCAGGGGCTGCATCGAGACCTGGGTCTACCCGGAAGGCAGCTGGTACCTGGGAGAAGCGCATCCCCCCGTCGAGGCAACGGAGATGGTCGAGGCATGGAGCGCCAGCCGCGAGGAGGTGCTCGGTCGCGGCATCGGGCGCTTCATCGATACCTACGTCAAGGACGGCTTCAAGCTCGACCCGAGCGCGCTCGCCCGGTACACCGATGCCGCGCTGACCGTCGAGATGGCGGACCACGCCCTCCAGCGAAGCCCCGACGCCCGCTTCAAGACCCTCACGGAGAAGCGGAGGCCCCGGTACGACGAGCTTCCGGATGGCCTGCAATGGCCTGAGACGCCCCAAGCCACCGTTCCCGGTCGGCTCTGGCTTGCGGCCGAGAACCTCCTCAAGCAGACGAAACGGAAAAAAGAAGCAACAAAACTCCTTATCGAGTCAGTAGCGGTCGAGAGACCTTCGGTCGCCCAGGTGGGCCACCTCGTGCTCAAGCACAAGGCTGCGGTCGGGATGCACCCTGTTTCTGATGTTCCCTTCGTGTTCATGGCTTCTCTACCTGGAGACGATGCGCAGCGAGTAGCCTGCAAGGCGTTCGAGCACGCGTCGCGGATCGTTCGCGAGGAGCTGAACATCGAGGTCGGCACAACGCCGGTCGCTCCAGAGGTTGCCGCGTGGCTTGGTGCAGTGCGATTCGGTCCCGAGCCCCAGCGGGTCCCGTTGGCCCGGCAGGCTCGCACGGCCCTGGCCCAGTACGCGCAGGGGAACGCCTCGAGCTTCGGCTCGACGAGAGGCCCGCTGGTGGAACTCAAGACCGACGTCGTCCCGAAGGGCACGCCGGTCTCCCAGTTCTCGAACCGGCAGGGCGCGGGGCGCGGCGATCCCAAGCGTCAGGTCGATCGACTCCAGTACGAGAGCATCCGTCTGCAGACGAAGACCTCACCCTTTCCGTCCTCGGCACCGTTGTACCTGCACCTCCGCCCGCGACGGGGGACCACGCCGTTCGGGTGGCGCGCGTCGGCAGGCGCGCTCGGCCGGATCATCGAGGGGCGCGAAGAGACCGGAGTCGGAGGTCAGCTCCGAGCAGCGGAGAACGGAATGACCATCGACTTCGTTCCCCGCAATTGGGGTGCGCTACCTACCCGCGAACGGCCACTCCACGGGAACGGGGTCACCATGCCCTGGCGTCCCCTGAACAAGCACACCGAACTCGATGCATGGCTCGACGCACTGATCCTGGCCGTCGCCATCGCCGACCAGCTGTCAGTCAACGTGAGGCTGTCCCGCCAGCTGCTGGGAGGAGCGCCTGACGACCGCTTGTCGGCGACCGCGATCCCCATCAGCGCTCGCTGGCTCGTCCCGTGCACATGCACCGACGAGGAACTTCCGGCACTGATCCAGACGCTGTCGGCACTCCAGGGCCTCGCCGCTCGCTACCCCGGGAAGAACTACGACACCGCCTCGCTGCTCGTACGGGCGGGCTCTCGCGGTCTATTCCCCTTGTTCGCCGCCCTGACGAAGCGAGCCGCCCTGGCTCCGGTTGGCGCGGTCGACGTGCGTGACCTGTTGCTGCTCTACCCCGAGGAGAAGATGACCCAACGAGAACGCGCCGTGTTCCCGGCGCTGGCCGAGATGGCGAGGCTCACGGCCTCAAAGCTGAAGACGAGCGACTACAAGCGAAACGACCTTGCGCGCCCGCTGAATGAGCTTTTCAAGGCCATCCGCCGTGTGCGATCGCCCGACGACCTCGAGCTCGGTCTCGCGACGGCCGAGGACCGGATCTTCGAGGCCAAGCGCACCGATTCCCGCCGGCATGGCTTCGAGGTGGGCTCGCCCACGCTGGCCGCTGCCCGGGCGTTCATCGCTAGCGCCCGCACCGTCATCGAGGCCAGTGGCGGGCCCGTGCGCCTGCGCGCCGATGAGCGGATGCTCCGTTCCGCCTTTGTCGCGCTCGTGCGACGCGAACTCGACGACCGACGCCCTCCCAACGACCAGGAGTAGTCCATGCTGATCCCGTCTCTCTCCAGCCACGCCACCCGCCTGGCGAAGGCCTACGAAAACTACCCGAGGGGCCGGTACGTCCACCTGTTCCTGATGCGCACCACGCGCTCGGAGACGATCTTTCGGACCGAGGGCAACGGCGAGCCGCTGTGTCGCGAGACACTGTCGTTCGACGGCTCGGAGCAGGTCCACATCGTGATGACCAAGCGCAAGCAGGTGGCGGTGGAGCGGCGGACGGGTCGCGAACTCCTGCGACGGCACGCGCTGCTCTTCGCCCCTCCCAAGGCCAACGACAAGCTCTGCTCACTCAACACCGGCGCTCCGTGCGAGCGCTGCATGGACTGCTGGCTCTACGGCTACGCCGTCGGCCAGGGCGGGGCGCAGCGATCCCGAGTGCTTACCGAGGACGCATTCTCGCTGCTGCCCGCCGAAGAGATCACCGACACCCGCACCTTCAACGCCATCTACGAAAACGGCACGATGCGCAACCCCGAGACAGGCGAGGCCTCTCAGGCCCTTGGGGAGTCAGAGTATGTCCGGCCCCAAAGCCACTTCGCCGACATTCAGGTGCTGCGGGACGTCACCGAAGCCGAGCTCGTCTACGTCATCGGCAACGTGCTGCGGAGTACGCGCTACGGAGCGATCAGCTCGCGCATCGGGCGCATGGACAACGAGCTACTCGCCATCGCGTTCTCCGATCAGGAACTCGACAGCACCCTGTCGTGGCTCACGGCCGCGCAGGCGGTGCTCGGGGCCGGGGTCCGCCACCCGCTCGACGACACCCGGGCCCGAGGGGTCCTCGTCCAGGCCCTCGATTCTGTGGGCGCACACGCTCTCGGACGGGTGGACTGGGTCCGTGGGGCCGAACTCGAGACGTTGATCGGCGAGGTGCGGGCCGCCTACGAAACAGATCTGGCGTGGCTCGCGACCGCAACCGAGCAGTACCCGGAGCCGCCGAACAAGAAGAATTCTGGCAAGAAGCGGTCGTCATGACCCGGGTGTTTCGGCTCGAGTGGACCTTGCACGAACCCATGCTGTTCGTGTCGCGGGAGTTCGGCTCGCTCTACCAGACCGAGCCGCTGATCGGCCACTATGCGCAGAGCTACGCGCTCGGGCTCGCCCAGTCAACGTACCGGCTCGATCGCTCGATTGGGGTGGGGCCACGCTACGCCGACGACCTCGGGCCCCTCGCCGAACAGGGCGTCTACCTGACCCCGGCGCGCCCGACCGGTCGCGTGCGGCTTCGGTTCGAACGCTTCAACGCGCTCGGGGAGGGCCTCCGAAGCCGGATGGACCAGGGGGCCGTGGTTGACGACCTCGACGTCCTGTTGTCGGGCCGAAGCGGCCGCCCGGTGAACCGGCCGCAGCAGGGGGTCTGGCAGCTCGTCGAGCGGGGATCGCGCTTCGAGTCCTTCCTGATCTGCGACTGCAGCGCGACGCCGCCTGCCGTGGTGCCTTGGGCACGGCTCGGCAAGACGCTCGCGAAGGCGGCGGTCTCCGTCGCCGAGAGCCCCGAGGTCACCCACGACCACGGCACGTTTGCGTCGGCGGCGTTCCTCGCGGCGACCGATCTCCCCGATGACCTCGAGCCCCTCACCTACGAACTCGTATCGATCCCACCCGCGCCCATTCTCCGCGATGCGAAGCTCCAGGGGGCATTCCTCGGCACCTCGTTCGGGGCGCTCCCCGCGTCGCTTAGCTTCCGGTTCGACCCATGATCGAGTTCTTCCTCGAACCATGGATGGAGCCCCTGGCCGCAGAGGCGGATGTGCCCGAGGAAATGCGCTTCGGCGATTGGCGGTGGCTGTGGCATCAGGTGGAGACGTTCGAGCGGCTCGCGAGATCCCCGCTCGTGGTGAACACGTCGGCCACCGGCACCGGTAAGACTGCCGCAGCGCACACTCACTTGCTTCGCCTTCCAACTCCCACGATTACGCTCATAGTCGCCCCGACAAACGCGCTCGTCTCGCAACATGCCGCCGACGTCGAGGCGTTCGTGACGCAGCGGGGGCTTCCGCATCAGGTCATGACGGCCGATGCGGCCTCGCTCGCGCGCCGTCGGGAGAAGACCCCCGAGGCGGCCCACTATAGCAATGGCCGTGTGTTGCTCGGCATGCTCGAGGGCCACTTCAGGGGCATCGACCCCGGACGTCCCCGCGTGATCGTCACGAACCCTGACATCTTCGTGAGAGCCGTCGCGTTCGACTACGGGAGCCACGCCCGCAATCTAGCCTCGTCGATCCTGGGCAAACTCGACTACCTCGTGTTGGACGAAGTGCACTACTACGACGGTGTGCAGCTCGTGGGCCTGTTCCTGGCCCTCGGCCTGTGGGCGGCGGGGCTCGCCAAGCGACCGGACCGCCGTATCCTCCTGCTCACGGCGACGCCGGACGGGGATCTGCTCGATGCACTCGAATCGCTCGAAGCCATGGGGCTCACGGCCAACGTCGTCGACCCAAGCACCGCAGGGGCACACCTCGAGCGCGTTGTCTCCCTGGCGCCGGTCAATCTCCGCCTCGAGCCGCTCACGACCGAGCCTCCACAGTGGGAGGCCGAGGCCGTGGCGATGGTCGAGAGCGGACGCGACGGAGTGATCCTCCTCGACCGTCTGGACCAGGTGTCGCGGCTGTACCGCCAACTCGAGCCCCACCTCGGTACGCGCGTCCGACGGATCACAGGCCCGACGCCCGCCGATGACCGTCGCACCGCGACCCATGCGCCGTTGGTGCTCGCCACCCCGACGGTCGACATCGGCTACAACTTCCACGGCCGCGGGCCGAAGCCGCGTCAGGCCATCGACCAGGTCTGGTTCCAGGCGCCAACGTTGGACCGGTTCTGGCAGCGGCTCGGGCGAGCCGGCCGGGTGTTGTCGAAGAGCGAGCGAGGCATCGCCAGTCGCGCGGTAGCCGCAGTCCCCGCCGAGGTCGTTTCGCGACTCGAGGGGACCAGAGGGTCGCTCGGCCGCGACACCTTCGCGAAACACCTGAAGACCGCCGCTCACAGGGCCATGGACCGGATGCGCCTCGGGGTTGCCACGGCGCCCGCCAGCGCCGACATGCTGCACCATGCGTGGGCGGGGATGGCCGAGGCGGCGAGCCGCAGCGACTGGGTGCGGCCGTTCTACGAGCGTTTCCCGCAGGCCCAGGAAGTGCCGTTCAATGATGCCATCGCGCGCGGGCGAGGCCTCCGCGAACTCGACCGGATCCGTAGGAGGCCCGCAGAGCTGGACACGCGGTGTCGGCTCCGCTGGCTGCCGTGGTTCCGGGATCCGGACGAACGAAAGCTTCTGAACCAGTGCAAGCGGGTGTTCCACAACCCTGCCCACCCGCGGCACGGTCTGGCGACGCAGCAGCTTCAGCGCCTGGCGGTGGCTGCGGGTGCCACCCTCGACGCCGCGCGGGCGTTCCGGGGGATGGGACCCATCGACGGGGACGTGCTCGCCTGGGACGAACTCGGATTGTACCTGGATACTCCGGGGTGGGTCGCGGTGTCGCTGGAGCGTCTGCTGCGACGGCACGAGTTCGAGGTGGTCTCGCCCAGCGAGACGACGCGGCTCGGCGCCTCCGATGGGCTCGCCGTCCGACTGCGTGGAGAACTCGATCGTCCCCGCTCGGTCTCGCTCGTCCTCGAGGAGGCCGACGAGAAGCTGTTCGAGTGGCGACGCGGCCGCGTCTACGGGTGGGACCGTGTGACGGTCCATGTGGAACGCGAAGGGGCGATGCAGCTCCTCCACGAGGACGTGTATCAGGCGCTGAACGAGCAGTTCCGCCGACGGGGCATCGCCGTGCTCTTCCCCTTCCGCCCCGGGTTCGCGAAAACGGTCGCCGAGCCCCATCGGATCTGGCCGTGGTCGATCTGGTTGGGGGCGGCCCATCGAGGAGAGCACAAGGTTGGCTACGTCGGCACGGCCGCCGTCCGCATGGAGGCGCTGCTGCACGCGAGACGGCGGGAGGTCCGATGCCCGGTCGACTGATCCTATCGCTGACGCCCCAGCGCAAGGGGCGGCCATCGGGGGCCGTGATCCAAGCGGCGACCCTCGAGGCGATCCGTGGGGTTGCTCCCGAGCTTGCCCAGCGGCTACACGACCACGGCCCTGCGCCCGCCTACCACACGGCGCTGGTCCAGAAGGACGCGCGGTGGGATCTCCATCTCGGCCTCGCGAAGGACGAAGACATCGAAGAGCTGGTGCGGGGGTGGATGCGGCGACCGCCTCGCACGGTCCGATTCGGAGATCGGGAGGCGGGTCTGCTGGGGTTGGACGCTTCCGTCGGTATCCGAACCTGGGACGAGCTGATGACGGGCCGAGCGAAGCACGTTCGCCTGCACTTCCGCAGCCCGACGCTATTCCGCTCGCCGAGCCGAGGGGATGGGGGACCGCGGCCGATCCGGGTGTTCCCCAGCCCAGAGCGCGTCCTCGATGCCCTTCGGCGCCGATGGGCCGCGCTCGCTCCTTTTCCGCTGGGGGACGAGGCGCTGCCCGCCTTCGCGAGCGAGTACGACTTCCGTGGGCGGGTCGTGACCTGGGGCAGACCGCATCCGGTGAGCGGCTACGTCGGAACCGTGCGCTGGAACCTCCAAGGCCGATCCCAGGAAATTGCAGCGTTGTTGAGGCTCGGGACCATCCTCGGTGTGGGGTCCCGAACGACGCGGGGCTGCGGTCACCTGGAGGTCGACTGGGATGGCTGACTTTCTGCCGATCTCGGCCTTGAACCAGATGCTCTACTGCCCTCACCGGGCGTTTCTGATGCACCGGTGCATGGAGATGGAGGCCAACGCGCACGTCTGGCGAGGGCGAGCGCTGCACCGGCGAGTCGACCGCGGCGAGACCGAGCAACGCGGCGATTGGGTCATTGAGCGCGCTCGGCCCGTCCAGTCGGTCGAGCACGGGATCCGGGGCGTCATCGATCAGCTCGAGCGGTCGGAAGAGCGTGTCCGACTGGTGGAGTTCAAACGAGGACGCGCGCCGAGCGAGGGAGTGTGGCCCAATGACCGGATCCAGGTGGCAGCTCAAGCCCTGTGCCTCGCGGGCGAAGGGCTGGTCGTCGACGAAGGCATGATCTACTACCAACGGTCCGGCAAGCGGCGCTCGTTCTTCCTGACCGCCGACGACTCTGAGGCCGCCTTGGCGGCCTGCCGACGGCTCCGGGCGATCCTCGAAGGTCACGAAATCACCCAGCCCGTCTTCGGTCGGCGGTGTGACGGGTGCTCGCTGTTCGACATGTGCCTGCCGAACGTAGGCGGGAGCGAAACGCTGTGGCGTGACGGAGGGCCAGCGTGAAGACGTCATTGTACCTCGCAACCGAGGACGTCCGGCTCCGTTTGCGGGGCGAGTCCATTGTGGTCGAGCACCTGGAGCCCGGCGGCTCGAGGGAGTGGCGCAAGGCGTCGTCGACAGAGCGTTTCCCGATGGCGAACCTCGACGCGGTGGTCCTGTCAGCCCGCACTGGGGTAACGGGTCCGCTCCTCGGGCGGCTGTGTGCACGTGTGGAGCCCCATCCATCGAGGAACGCCCTGGTGCGCCGTGCGCAGGTCCACGCGTCGCTTGACGAGAGCCATGCACTCGCGATCGGGAGGACAATCATCCGGGCGAAGATCCGCAATCAGCGGGTGTTCCTGAGCCGACACCTGCGGCGGGGGGTGACGCTGGACCCCGCGATCGAGAGGCGCCTGCGGGACAGCGAGGACCGCGTGAAGGATGCGGCGACGCGCAGTGAGATCATGGGCCACGAGGGCAACGCGGCGCGGACCTACTTCGAAGGGCTACGAGAGCTGCTGACGGGTTCGGGGTTCGACTTCGGCGGCCGATCGCGACGGCCGCCGACGGATCCGGTCAATGCGCTGCTGTCCTATGGATACGCACTGCTGGCCGCCGACTGCGCCGATGCAGCAGCGATCGCAGGCTTTGACCCTTACATCGGCTTTCTGCACACCGAACGCTGGGGCCGGGCGGAGCTCGCGCTGGATCTAATGGAGGAGCTGCGGACGCCACTGGTCGACAGTCTGGTCTGTGGGGCGATCCGGCGGAGGGTCTTCGCGGTCGAGGGGTTCTCTCGATGTCCGGAGGGGGGCGTGCGGATGGAGCAAAAAACGCGACGGAGCTTCCTGAAACTGTGGGCGCAGCAGAAGCACAGGACGGTGGTGCATCCGGTCGTGGAGGCTCGCCATCCGCTCGCGAAGCTGCCGTTGCTGCAGGCGCGCCTGCTCGGCAAACACCTGCTTGGGCAGACGGCCACCTACACTCCGTTCGTTTGGAGGTGAGGCATGCGCCTCCTCGTCGCGTACGACATCGAGACGAGAGACGATGCTGGCGAGCGCCGCCTCCGGGAGGTGGCGAGGCTGATGGAGGGATTCGGGATCCGCGTGCAGCGGTCCGTATTCGAGTGTGAGCTGAACTCCGCTCAACAAGCGAAGCTAGAGATGTCCATTGCGGCGGTGATCGACCCGCGATGCGACTCCGTGCTCGTCTACCGCCTGGCGCCCCAGAAGACACTTCGTCTTGGCAAGAGCGGTCCCGACCCCTTCACGCCAATTGCATTCGTGCGATGATCGACGGCCTGGTGAGATGGCGATGGCTCCGCCGCCCAGCTACCAAGGACGAACCCGCAGACTCGGCGATCGGTCGACCCAGAGATCGTCGCCAAGTGATTGTTCAGGGAAATGCTGGTATTTGACATCATCGATTTGTATCAGACGGCTCCATCGTGCAAGAGTTCGGGAGGTGGTCGCGAATGGCCTCCGAAGAAGACTTTGAACCAAGAGATGCGAAGAAGGGCCGAGAATCGGCTTCGAAACCCAGCAGGGATTGAAACGGACAGTCGGTGGGTCAGCTGAGCAGCAACGCCGGCACCGAGAATCGGCTTCGAAACCCAGCAGGGATTGAAACGGATGGGCAGGTCATGTGGGCCACGC
>JBCCQY010000193.1:0-14481 GCA_039208735.1 Myxococcota bacterium
AAGGAAGCGAGATGTGGTGGGCGTCATGGTTTCAGGGACCCAGATGGCGCTGATGCCCGCTGGCACGTTGGGGTCCAGGGGGCGGGAAGTCACGCCCTCAAGCTTCAGTCTTGCGCCGGCCTCGGCGTGTCCTTACAGCCCTCGGTCGCCGCAAGACTGAAGCTTGAGGGCGTGACTTCCCGCCCCCTGGACCCCAACGTGCCAGCGGGCATCAGCGCCATCTGGGTCCCTGAAACCATGACGCCCACCACATCTCGCTTCCTTGAACATCTTCGGGCAAGTCCTTGACCCCGTTGGTCATGGAGCGGTGGTGAGGACGAACTGAAGGTACTCCTGGCGTCCCTCCTTTCCGAGCCGCTCAGAGACCCCAATCGCCAACTCCGGACAGGAATGGCTACGAATGAGCACCGCGGAAGGGCCACCTACCCACCTAGGCGGGAAGATCGAAGAATCCCCAGCGTACCTGGATCTCGATCGCCGGCAGCACCGCTTTGCCCGCGGCATCGCCGGATGCCGCGGGCAACTCGATCGGCGTGTCCGTACGGAGCATGAGCGTGCCAAGTTCTCGTACGGCGTAATCGTCGTCACCAAAAGGCGCGTCCGGCACGAGTTCAACCGTAAAGGATGCGCCGTTCGGGGCAGCCCAACGCGGATCGTAGTCCCCTGGAAACTCTTCGAGCGAGCCGCACAGCAGATCCCACGATGCGGCCCCTACGTAAACGCCCAGACTCGCCTGGCCGCCCACGGTGAGCGTCTCAGTCCACGTCTTGCCTTTGGAGAGCCCCTCAAAGGCGCTGGACTGCAGGTCTATCCCTACGATGAGGTTCGCGGCGCCATTGGTGGCCAACATGCGGAGCCCCCCGCATGCGCCCACTGCGGTCCACGGTCCAGAGAGGTCTGGGGCTGGTTCAACGGGAGAAGGAACCGATGCGGTATCCTGGCCCGTCATGGCCGTGGGAAGGATCGGGCTCAACGTCGTCGTCGGCACGCCAGGGCCGGTCCCCCCGACGGAAAACCAGTCGCAACCAACCAGAAATAGGCTCCACATGAGCACCCCTCACCCATCTATTGACCAAACGGGAAATCTGCCTCCTGGCGGATGACTTCATCGATCTCAATGTCGAACTGGGTGGTCCGCCACACGCCGTCTGCATCCCGGCGCGCGGTTGCGGTGTAGCGTGCTGAGAACCATTCTACGAATCCCCTCGCCTTTGGGTCCGTGGGGGCCACCGAGAAGTGTGGCGTGTTGCCGGAATAGGTCACGAGGGCGTCATCGGGCCCAAGCAGTTCCACATTCACATTCCCCGGAATGTTGCGCGCTGTGTTGTAGCCGCTTTGCAGGGCGAACTGTTCGATAAATCCCACGAGCGCAGGCAACCCCTCCAGCACATCGCCGTTGGGAGCCCCAAAGAATCGGAACTCCGAAACCACATCACTCGCGAAGCAATCGCCCAGCGCGTCAAGGGCCGCAGTTTGGGATCCTCCAAGATCGAAGAACACGAGATCGTGTCCCCGACCGTAACAATCGGCGAATCGCGTCAGGGCCGCAACATCGACCTGGGACGCAAGGGTTTCATTCAAATCGATCACATCATTCGACAGGTCGTCGAACGCCTGGGCCAACCCACTCGTTTCGGTCTCGCCGCCGATGGGCGAGGGATTCTCTGGGGACTCCGCACACCCCATGGCCGCAAACAGGACGGACAATGCAAAGCGTCTCATGGACCTCTCCATTCTTGACGACGTCTTTCGTCGTTGAGAGGAAAAGTACGGTCTCGCATTCGCTACCGGTAGCGCTTGGATACGCAAGTGCATCGTGCGAGACACGCATGAATGGGTCGGCTACGGGCTGCCATGCAGACGGAATCGCTCGCGCTCTTCGTGCAAGTGGTGCGGCGGGGGAGCTTCGCCGAGGTCGCTCGCCAACAGGGCATCGCGCCATCATCGGTGTCGCGCGCCATGACCGGACTCGAGGATGAGATTGGCGCCCGACTGTTGACGCGCACGACGCGGCGCTTGGCGCTGACCGAGGCCGGTCAGGTGTTCTTCGAGCGGATTGAGCCCCTGGTCAACGCCCTTGAAGAAGCCCGCGACGCCACGCGCGACCAGGTGGGCGAACTGTCGGGAACGCTACGACTTACTGCTCCCGTCACCTTCGCCGAACTGCATCTCGTCGAAGCCCTTCCGCGATTTCTCGAGCGCTACCCTGGCGTGTCCATCGAGCTGCTGGCCACGAATCGCATGGTCGATCTTGTCGAGGAGCAGGTCGACGTGGCGATTCGTCTGGGCCGACTCTCGGACTCGACGCACGTGGCGGTTCGGCTGGCCGAGATGCCATACGTGTGCTGCGCAAGTCCTGGGTACCTCTCCGGGAATGGCATACCGCAGCATCCCATGGAGCTGGTTGATCACCGATGCTTGCGGTTGACGATGGCAACCCGCTCGACCCGTTGGCGGTTCAGCAACCCCAAAGGTGAAGTGATGGACGTCGAGGTCCAGGGACGCCTCGCGGTGACAAGCACGACAGCGCTTCGTGAATGGGCCATCCGGGGCCTCGGGGTGGTTCTGCTACCCCGGTGGAACGTGGCCCACGAACTGGCCACAGGGCGGCTGGCCGCAATCCTGGCGGATTGGCAAGGGAGCGCATCTGATCTCGATGGGGCGGTCTGGCTGCTCTACCCAAGCCGCGCCTACCTCCCGCTTCGGGTTCGGCGGTTCGTCACGTTCCTACGGGAAGCGTTGACCGACCTTTAGCGGCACCGTCAGCCCGAGGGAGCCACACCTGGGCTTGCGCTCCTCCGCCCTCCCGTCGCGTCAGCGCAAGCCAACCTCCGTGGGCCCGAGCGATGTCGCGACACAGTGCGAGGCCCAATCCCGTGCCCTCTGCCTTGGTACTGAAGAACGGCAAGGTTGCCCGTTCCAGCACCTCATTCGAGAGTCCCTGTCCACGGTCCGACACCGTCAGGGTCCACCCAGATGGGGCTGTCTGAACGGCAAGGGTGATTTCGTCCTCGGTGCTGCCCGACTCCACAGCGTTCTTCAGCAGGTTGAGAACCACTTGCTCAAGTTGCGCCCGGTCGAAGCGGGCCGTCCCCGAGACCTCCCCTTGAACAACGAACGGCGACAGCAACCGAAGGTCGGAGACAAAGTCCTCCCATTCAACCTCCGCGGGCCGTGGTCTCGGAAGCCGGGTGAAAGCCGCATACTCCGCCAGAAACGACGAGAGATGGTCCACCCGTGCTCGCAAGGCGTCCACGACCCGGGGGAGCCGTTGGGCATCGCCTTGTTCCATCACCAACCGCATCGAATGCAACAGCGAAGACATGGGCGCCAGGCTGTTGTTCAGCTCGTGCGCGAGGGCCCGAATAAGGCGCTTCCAGCTCTCGACCTCCGCCTGATCGAGCGCCTGGGTGAGCCGCCGCCCCACCGTCAAGCGATGAGGGTATCCGGCTAGCGATACCTCCTTCTGCGTGACCAACCACGTTTCGTTTCGGTCATCGGGCTGGACCAGGAGCCCTTCGGTGTCCATCAAGGCCTCGGGCAATGGCGAAGGGCTTGCAAAGACCTGGTGCCCCGAAGGGTCTCGCAGCACGATCGCTTCCTCCACCCCACCCAACACAGCATCGAGAAGGGCCTGTTGCTCTCGAAGGGCTTCGATGTCGACCGTGGATCGATGAATGAGATCCGACCCTGCCACCGCGAGCGCCGCAGCCACCCCCGGCGCGACCACTGAAGCCACCACCGTTGGAAGGTCGGCCGGTGCCCCCCAAATCCAAGCCCCCAGCGTCATTCCCAATGGCGTCACGGCGGTAGCCAAGAGCACGACCCGCAATGTCGCCTGCGGTGAGGTGGGCACAAGGAGGGGGTAGATAGCGATCAAGAGGGAGGCCCAGGTCAGCACGGGTGCGGGAATCTCGGCCGCCGTCGCATTGAGCCCCGTGACCACGGCTGTGGTGAAGCTCGAGGTGATCACCACGATGGGGCCTGCGCGGAGCACGTTGAGGTCCGACATTCGGCTCGATGCTGCCACCGCCAACCCGGTCCAGATCCCAGCCGAAATGATGTCGACGTCTTGGGTAAGCACAGTCAAATCACGCTCGGTACCAAGCCACGCAAGCCAAGCCAGCCCGCCCCAGCTCATGAACTGTAAGGCCATCGCAATGAGCCATGCGACTCGCCGAAGCCGCTGTCGAGCCCGAGCGAGACTGACGTTGGACAACGCCTCCAGTTCTTGGGGCCTCATCGCCCGACCTTGCGGTGAATGCGAATGCTAAGCCGATCCATCCGTCGATAGAGCGCTTGTCGAGACAATCCCAGCGCCTCGGCCGCACGAGCCACCACCCCATCTGCGGCCAGGAGAGCAGCCCGGATTTGGGCTGCTTCCTGGGAGTCTGACGAAGATGCCGTGCGCGTAAGCCCTAGGTCGGCGGCACCGATGCGTTCGCCTTCCCGCACCAACACCGCTCGCTGTACAGCACTCTGCAGCTCCCGCACGTTGCCCGGCCACGCATGCTCCCGCAGCAAACGGCGGGCCGTTCCCTCGAGCAACGATGGGTTCACACCGGCTTCGGCCAGGAAGTGCTCGGCCAACAACTCGATGTCGTCGGGTCGCTCCACAAGGGCCGGAACCTCGAGTTCGATGACCGCCAAGCGATAGTAGAGATCGTCTCGAAAACGCCCTGCGTCCATTTCGGCCTTTAAATCTGCATTCGTCGCTGTGATGAGCCGTACATCGCTCCGCCGCACCTCACTCGACCCAAGACGGCTGTACTCGCCGGACTGCAGTACACGAAGCAAGGCCGCCTGCCCACGCTCGGTGAGGGTGGCAATCTCATCGAGGAACAAGGTCCCGCCGTTGGCTGCTTCAAACCGACCCTGGCGCAAGGTCTGCGCCCCCGTATAAGCACCGGGCTCGGCCCCGAACAGCTCCGCCTCGAGCAATTCTGGCGGCAACGCACCCGCATTCACCCGAAGGAAGGGTCGATTATGGCGTTCACTGTTGGCTTGAACCAACGCCGCCACGCGTTCCTTGCCTGCGCCAGAAGGACCCGTCACCAGCACCGGAACATTGGCCCGCGCCACCCGCAGGGCCAACTTGACGACCCCGTGCATCTGGGGACTCCGATAGACCAGTCCCGCCAGGTTGACGTCCTGAACGGGGCTCCCTGCGACGGCGCGAGCCGCCAGAAGACGTCGGACCTTGACCACGAGCCGAGCATCGTCCCACGGCTTGCAGAGGTAGTCATCGGCGCCCTCCCGTACGAGGTCTACCGCCATTTGCAGATCGGTCCACGCCGTCATCAAGATGACGGGCAGGTCCGGGTCCGTGGCCCGTAAGGCCCGAAACAGCTCGACCCCCTCCTCACCGGTGGTGGCCGAGGCGGTGAAATTCATGTCTTGGACCACCACGCCAGTCTCCCCACGCTGCACGACCTGAAGCGCTTCGGAGGGGGAACTCGCAACCTCTACCTCGAAGTCGTGCAGGACAAACAGCAGCTGAAGGGCCTCGAGCACCGCAGGGTGGTCGTCGACAACGAGCACGTGCATGAGAAGATCGTACCACCGCGATGCGGCCGGACACCTGTCCGGGTCTCCTGGACACTCGTCCGGTCGCTACGTCCTACGAGACCGATGTCGTCGCCGTCGAGGCCAGCGAACGCCTGCGTGCAGGGAAAGCCAGAATGAAGGTGGCGCCTTGGTCTGGCTCGCTCTCGGCCCAGAGCCGGCCCCCCATCTCCTCGGCTAGGCGACGGCTGATCGCAAGGCCAAGACCGGTCCCACCGTACCGTACCTGGACGTTGGGATTTGCCTGCTCAAACGGTGAGAAAATGGCTTCGAGCCGCTCCTTAGGAATGCCAGGACCATCATCGTGGACCGACACGCGCTGCCAACGCCCCACCTGGGCCACGCGCACCTCAATCGTGCCGTCGCTGGTGAACTTCGCGGCATTACCGAGCAAGTTCGTAACGATCTGGCGAGTTCGCAGCGGATCGAGCGTGATGGCCCCCACCTGCTCGAGCCGAAGCTCCAAGCGATTGCCATTGGCGTGAAGCTGCGGCAAGAGAATGTCACACACCTGCCGAACCAGCATGTCTAGGGCCACCGCTTCAGATTCGAACTGGACCTTTCCGGCTTCGATGCGGGATAGGTCGAGGACCTGGTTCACAAGGTCGAGCAAGTGCCGCGCCGCCGTTTGGATCCGCATCAAGTCCCGCGCTTGCGGTTCATCGACGGTGTCTTCGGCGACGAGTTCAGCGTACCCAATCACCGCATTCAGAGGCGTTCGGAGTTCATGCGACATTGCAGCCAGAAATCCACTCTTGGCCCGACTCGCCTGGGTGGCGAGTTCGTGCGCCTCAAGCAGCTGAGAGCGCACTTGGTCCGCATCGGCGAGCGCAAACATCCAGTCCCGCCCTAGCCGGGCCAGCATGATCGTGCTGAACGCAAGAACCAGCAACTGGGCGATCGCTGCCGTGATGACCTGCCAGTTGAGCAAAACATCGACATCGATCGAGGCCTGTAGCCCGTAGCCAAACGCCAAGATCCCGACCAACACAGCCCCCAGGCGCGACGCCTGGGCCGGAGGATGGGTGAGGTGAAACAGGAATACCGTCAAAATCGACATTGGAAAAGCAAGGCCGAACTTCAGCAAGAACGGGGCAATCGCCGTCATAGCGAACAGGTAGGCGTACATCGTCCCGGCAAAGAGCCGCCGCGAAGCTCGCTGATAACCATTTCGAACGAGAAGCCAGGCCACAAAACAGGTGATGGCCACGGTGAACGGCGCAAAGAACGACGGCAGATTGACCCCTGAAATCAGCTGGGGAATCCCCGTTAAGCTCCCCACTCCAAAGAGGAAGGTGAACAGGGCCGCCGCCACTTCAAGACTGCGGGTACGCAAGCGTTCAGCGAGGTTGGGGGTCACCGGTTCGGGCGTCGCCATCACAGGCCGACCCCGGCAAACGTTGGCCGAGACCTGAGTTTTAACGCGGGCAATGTTGCAGATTCAGACATAAGGGGCTCCACGACGAACCGTCGGCGGCGACCTGGATAAGACCGTCTCAGCCATTGGTTCGTCAAGACCTTGGCACACCAAATGTGCTGCGCAGACCACTCTGTCACGCGTGAACAGCAAGAAGTAACCCGGACCCTTCAGAGCGATGGCTGGGCGACGTATCCTGCATAGGCCGTATTGAGAGACTCAAAGACAAGCCGAATGACCCGCAAGATCTGTTGGTGCTGCGACTCCGTGCGCACGTAGTCCTTCATCATCCGCAACGTCCCATCCCAGTGGCCCTCATGGTCCTCATGGCCCCCATCGGCATGGACATGGCTGGCCAGGAATCGCGTGCCCAGCTTCGGACTGTCGTAGCCCCAAGACCGAATGCACTCCCGAATGCCTTCGATGGACTCCATGGGAGTAAACGCTGCAGCTCCTTCGATCGCGATCGGAACCCCCATAAAGACAACGGGGTCACGTCGAAACGAGGTCAATGACTCCTGAATGAAGCAAAACTTCAGGATGGCGGCCTCAGGCACCATCACATTCTTGACGTAGTCGACGTCGGCATCGAGGTACGCAAGGTCGTCTTCGATCCACACCTCGTGGTTGACCTCTCCCGAAAGGTGATGCGCGTAATGCTTGCGAAGGGAGGGATCTTCGCAAGCCCCCACGGCCAGGCCCAAGATGCGCGTCGTAAAGCGAACCAGGTGGTGCTGGTTCCCCATGGCGTAGGTGTACTGCTCTTGCGACAACGTGCCGGCGCGAGCCGCAAGGAAAAACGGATTGACCACGAACTTGTCAACGCCGGCCATTACGGCAGCGCGGATTTCCGCGATGAAGCCGTCACGTAGCGTGTCGCGCTGCTCTTCATTCATCGCTTCGAAGCAACGCAGCATGGCCTCATCAATCCGCCCCTCCACGGCAACGAGCGTGCGGGTCTGACCATCGGTACCTTGCACCTCCCGGCCCGGCACACTTCGAATCGGTGAGGTGCGTAGCATCTGCGAAAGCCGCGGTTCTCCATTCTCAACCATGGCGACGTAGTGGGTACGCCCCGCCATTCGCTGTTGGCGCATCGCGGTGTAGATCGCCAACGCCAGGTAGCCCTGGCTTTTGTCAGATGGATCCACCGCAATTCCCGTCAGGAGGAACGTATGACTCACGTGCTCAGCGGCGTGGCCAGAGTGCGTGATGAAGTCGGAGGCTTCTGTGGCCAGCGATGCGACCGCGACGACCAAAGCACCATCCCGGTAGACCAACGCATGTTCACCAGCGTCATCGTTGGCGTCGAATCGTCCACCTGGGCGCGCGCTAAACTTGTCGCCATCGACTCGCTTTCGCAGAGCGGCGAGTTCGGCGGGATAGTCCGTCCCCCGGTGGAGATCCACCCGAATGTGGGTCGACGTGAGGGCGGGTTCGTCGGCGATGGTCATCGAGCCTCTCCCAATGCGAGCGCGATTTCAGAATGTGACTCTTGCGTCCGCAGTGTCAAGTCATTGGGATGCGCAGGGGCGCGTTGCATCGCACAGTCCCGACGATGAAGCTCAACTCACCGGGTACTCGAATACGTCGATGCCTCCGCGACGACATGAGGGGTAGAATCGACGGTCGTCGCGCTGCTGACCACTTGCACGAGGGGTCGGTTGGGCCATGAAAATGGAAACCGAACTGTCCTTATTGCAACCCAGTTGCGTCACTTTCAGAAAAAGGTCTACCGACCCAAATCAGGCACCCATAATTCAGTTCCATCCAATACCTTCTTGCTAAACCAGTCTGTTGTGATCGCAAATTCATGGAGGTGGCGCTTGGCCGCGATCCACTTTCCATCTATGTCTCGAGGGGAATCGCGACCCAATAAACATACGAACGTATCCCACCAGAGAGCCGTTGACATTTTCATTTCATTCACCCGAAGTCGTAGATTGTCCTAATTTTTCTAGGCCGGTAAATGATACCGCCACGAAACTCCCGCTCAGCGCTGACGCCAATTTCCGGTACGCTCAGTGACGGAATTCATCTGGCCGCTCACATCTACGCATCGGCGATGAGTTCCGTTTCTCTCAACCTTGGAGACGGAAATGCAGTACTGGACACGTCGCCTGATGGCGACGGTGGGAGGAGTGTGTGCGCATGCCGCAATGCACCTCCCGCCAGCCGCCGCATCGACATTCCTATCGATGAATCTCGATGATTTGGTTGCCGAATCCGATTCGATCGTCCTTGGCACCGTTGTAGACACCCATTCAGTCTGGGACCCTCAGGGGCGAATCATCCTCACTGATGCGACGATCAAAGTCGAACATTCGCTTCTGGGTGATGCAAAGGCCGTCACTGAAGTGCGTACGTTCGGCGGCCGCGTCGATGATTACACCGTGTTGGCGCACGGCTTTCCAACGTTCGACGTCGGCAATCGCATCGTCGTGTTTTTGCAGGCCGCCGAAGACGGAACGCAGCGGGTGACTGGCTACCAGCATGGCCTGTACAAGGTCGTCCAGCGACAAGGAACCCCGTGGGTGGTACCGACCGTCGACGACCACTCCGTCCTTTCCACCAAGGACTACATAAAGCCCAGTGCCCGGCATCTCGCGGCGTTTACCCGGGATATTCTCGCGACCGAAACCCGACTACGCTGATGCATCCTTGGGCGCTCACGCGTCTGACGAGTCACGGAGAGTTCACATGACCCGAAACCACTTCGTCGGCCTCGCCGCCGTGCTGCTACTATTCGCAAGCAACCTTTCATACGCCTACATTCTGCTCTCGCCGCGCCGGGCGTGGCAGAGTCCTCCAACCTACATCGTCGATAATGGCGGATTGTCGAGTGTGACGGATAGTGATGGCGGTATCTCGGCTACCATCAATGCCATCACGTCCAATGCCGCTTGGAACGGTTCAGGTTCGGGCACCGTCATCAATGCGACGTCAGGAAGCACCGCTGGCCTGTCGCTTGGCGACGGCACTCCCATGCTCGACTTCGATGATCCGTTCAATGCCTGCACGGGGACGTGCCTTGCCGCAACGTTCACGGGCTTCTTCAGCGGTGGCGACATTACCGATGCCGACATCGTGACGAACACGTCCTACTCGTGGACTTCCGCGGGCGAAGCCGGTGGTTGCTCGGGCGAGTTCTATATCGAGGGCGTCATGGTCCACGAAATTGGTCATGCACTCGGGCTCGCCCACACTCCGGTAAGCGGCGCGACCATGTTCGCTTCGGTAGCGTCCTGCGACAATACCCCTGCCTCCACCGAGGCCGACGACGACCTCGCCATCCAAGACCTCTACGGTTCCGGCAGTGGCGGACCTGCCAATCCGAATTCCTGTGCTTCATCTAGCACCTGCGGCAACCAAGCGCCGGGTGGATGCTGGTGTGACTCGTTCTGCCAGTTCTATGGGGATTGCTGCCCCGACGGCCCCTGCTGATTTGAAACGGCAGACGATGTAGACCGCACTTGAACAAACGAGGACGTCATACGGTTGGACGCAGCACGCTGCGCCTAAGGGGTGACCTTCGTCCTGTTCTGCCCGTCTTGCCCATCCCGACATCGACGCACGCAAGGACAACCAGGTGACTAGAGAACTTTACCTCATTGCTGCTTCACTGCTGCTCGTCGGCTGCGAAGCGATTCCTGACTTCGTTTCAATCACACCGCAATTTGGCTATGTCGATGGCTGTACGCCCGTTACCCTCCAAGGGTCGAACCTCGGTACCGAGGCCACAGCCTCGGTGGGTGGACCCAACGTGGGTCAAACCGACATTCCCATCCAACCTGCCGAATTCGATCCAGATCTGCCGGACCACGCCCAGGACATTGGTTTCCGCTACGAAGGCGTCATGCCGATCTCAGTTCGACCCGACGACGGATCAGGCTGGCAAGACATCTCGATGACCATCGATGAGCAGTCGATGACGCTGCTGCATGCTTGGTACTATTTGGCGTGCCCAGCGAGCTTCGATGTAGACCGTTCGGCCATCCCGGAGATCGCGTCCCCTGGAGACGTGTTCCGCTTCGGTGGATGCGGCCTGGACGAAACGGTCGAGATGGTGGTGTTCGACGCTGCGGAAGCCGAGGTCGTCCGGATCGCGTTGACCGGCAACGAGTTCTGCCCCACGGGAGAGGCAACCGCTGCACTACCTAACGATTTGATGCCCGGGGACTACACCGTTCAGCTGATCGATGATGAGGGAACGGTGTACGCGGACTCGTGCATGCCGATCAAGGACAAGAAAGGCAAAGCCATTGGTGAGGAATGCCAGGGCTTTCCGTTCACGGTGGAAGGTGCCGCATGATGCCTTGGTTGGGATCGAGCGTCGCCATTGTCGCCATGCTCAGCAACACGGCCTACGCCCGAGACACGGGTTCCATTCAGGGCACAGTACGCGACGAAAACCGAAGCCCACTTGAGGATGCCGTCGTCGTTCTGTCGGGGGCGGAACTCGGCGGTGAAATCACCGCCCGAACCGACGAGCGAGGCCGGTATCGCTTCGACAACGTGGCGCCCGGTGAGTACGACCTTCGCGCCCTGTTCGAAGAGTTGGAAGTGGCCCGGGCCAGGGTGCGCGTCGCGCTGCAAACCACGACGTCCGCAAACTTGCAAGGATCCCTCGACATCCCAGAGATGTTGGTCACCTTCAAACCGGTTGTGGACCGAACTCAGACCGCGTTCTCCACCGTCCTCAACGAAGAGGCGATTCAAAATCTCCCCGTAGGCCGAACGTACCAAGACGTCATTCAGACGGTACCGGGAATCCAGGGTCGCGTCGATACCCAGAACGGGGGGGCAGGCGCAGGCAACTTCAGTGCGCGTGGTGAAGGCCAGTACGGAAACAACTTCATCGTGGAGGGCTTTTCGACCCGGGATCCATCGATCGGGACGTTTGGCCTCAACCTGAACTTCGACGCCATCGAAGAGGTCCAGGTCTTCACCGACGGCGCTCCGGCGGAATTTGGCGAATTCACGGGCTCGGTCAGCAACATCGTCATCAAGGACGGCGGCGACGAGCACCATGGTAGCGCTGCCTTCTTCTACTCACAGCATGCTTGGCTCGACTCGCAGTACCCGATCCTCGATCCGGACGTAGGCATCGAAATCCCAACCTTGAAGTCGAGGTTTCGGAACGTCACGTTCAATGGGACCGCGGGAGGGCCGCTCATCCGTGAAAAGCTCTGGTATTTCACCGCTCTCGATCTGTTTAGCCGTTGGAACGTGCCTGAAGGTGTCGACTACGATCCGGACGATCCGAATGGTGCACAGCCGATTACGAGCCAGGGTGGACGTTTCCTCGGAAAGCTCTCCTGGTTCCCCAACCGGCATTGGAAGGTTTCGAACCTTTTCCTCGCCAATGCCACTCCCCAGAACAACTGGGATGCTTCGCAGTTTGTGACGCCCGAAGCCACGACCGACCGTCTCGACTGGGGCATCACCGACATCCTGAACGCAACCTGGAACCCCAATCCCCTCGACACGCTCGAGCTGAGAATGGGCTACCAAACCTCGAACATCGACGTCGTCCCCAATACCGCAGACGCCACGATTCCCTCGGTCCTCGATGAATTAGGCACCCTCCGCTACAACTCGGAAAATGCCTCGTTCAACGACCGCAGCCGAGCGTCTTTCGGCTTTGTGTTCCAGCGGTTGCTTCCGAACTTTCTAGGGCGCCACAAGATTCGTACGGGAGCGACCTACAACATCCTCCGCGCGTCGCGCAGGTTGGAACAAACGGGCGAGACCACGATCGACTTCATCGATTCGGACGGCAACGTCTCCGACCTACAGGTCGACGTGGGGACCCGTTATGCGCCAGGCGTCGATGAAAATGGCACTCCGTTTCCGTGTCGCGAACCCGATGGTTCGGACTGTGGTATCCGAGAGCATTGGCTCAACGTCGGTAACGTTGGCACTCTGGTCTACACCGCCGGCCTGTTCTTGCAGGACGAGTGGCAGCCGGCTCCCAACCTGACCTTGAACCTCGGCGTGCGGATGGACTTCGAGGACGGCCGCAACAACGATGGGTCGCGCGCCATCACCGAAGATCCGTTCGAATTTGCGCTCGATGAGGAGCTGCGGTCGCCTCAAGGCCAGCTGTCGATGCGCCAGATGTTCGCACCCCGCCTCGGCGTTTCATGGGACCCCTTCAACGACACAAAGACCAAGGTCACAGCGCACTACGGACGCTACTTCGATGTAGGGAACTCCCAGCTCTACAGCTGGGCCAATACGATCACCGAGAACGGATTTGTCCGATTTGCGAGAACCAACCTCGACGATCCGTTTAGTTGGTCGAACACCCAGGACCCCGCCGGCAACCCGCTCATTTACGCCAACGACCTGACACCAGGCCGGTTGGACAAGTTCAACGTGGGCATCGAACGCGAAGTCGTCAAAGACCTGGCGATCGGAGTGCGCGGCATCTGGTCGGAAACCGGCAATCTGCCCGAGGATGTGAACGCCGACCTCGCTCACTTCTACATCCTAAACTCTCCCCTTAAGAAACGGCGCTACCGGGCCCTCGAAGTGACGGTCAACAAGATCTTCGACGGGAAGTGGCAGTTGTATGGGGCCTATACCTTCCAGTCGGCCCAGGGAACATCGCCGGGTCAGTTTGAACTTGAGCAAGGCGGCGCATCGGGGTCCAACGGCAACAACGTTGGGGTCTTCCTGGACGATACGGGAGACTTGGACTTCCGTGAGTTTCTGCATTCGATCGGACGCAGTGACCTGATCTCAGGCTTCCGCGGGCTTGGCCGGTATGACGTGGACAACCCTGCCGTGGCAGATGATGCGGGTTGGTTTGGCTATCTCCCCTACCATAGCTTCCACGCCATCAAGCTGAATGGCTCGTACACCACGAACTTCGGGATGACGCTAAGTGCGGTGTACGAATTCGACTCAGGCCGAGCCTGGCAAAAGAAGGGATTTGTTCCCTTCTATGGGTTCGAAGCGTTTCCGCAGGGGCGCGGCACGCGCTTCATGCCCGCCGCCCATTGGCTCGATCTGCGCATTGCCCAACGGTTCGACCTTGGCCCCAACGGACAAAGCATCGAAGCCACCTTGGACATCTTCAATGTGCCAGGACTTCAGGCGCCGACGGACTACTTCCAAAACAACGCCCAAGGCTTCGGTCGCGTGTTGTTCCGGCAGGCGCCGCGGTCGATCCGCCTCGGGCTAAAGGCGCGCTACTGACCGCACGGCCTTGCGGCTACGGGGCAAGCGCTTCGTTGAAGTGCTCCACCTGAGCCTCAAGGTCGGCCTGGGGCAGGGTCAGCGTGATGTCGTCGTGAAGGCGCCGAGCCTGACTCGCGGGCATGGCTGAAAACACAATCCCCCCGAACGCGACCGCGGAGCCTCCAGCCGCCACGGTGAGCCACTGCCGCCGGACCTCAGGGGTATCGGTTGTGAGCATGCCACCCAGGCCCGCCCCCAGTCCCGCGAGCCCTACGGCTGCGACGACGCGGAAGAGTCCCGAGACGCTTTCG
>JBCCQY010000194.1:0-14252 GCA_039208735.1 Myxococcota bacterium
CCTCCCCCCTGGTACCCCCCACCCCCGATCAACGGGGATCTCAACCCGACGGACCAACCTTCACTTCGATGGCTTCTTGACAGACTGGGGGCTTACATGAACGCGTTGTTGGCCCTGCTCGAACGGCGCCGTTTGATCGGCGCCATCGTTGCGCTGCTCGTGGGCGTCGGCCTGGTGGCTTGGGCGACGATGGTGCGACAAGAAGATCCGACGTTCGAAGGACGGTTTGCCAGCGTTGTGGTGCCATGGCCAGGGGCCGACCCGCTCCGGGTGGAGCGGCTCCTCGTTCAGCCCCTCGAGGATGCGTTGGCTGACGTGCCCGAAATTCGGCGCATCGAAGCGACTGCGCGCACCGGCGTGGCCGTGCTCACCCTCGAGCTGCGCGATCACATCTACGAGACCGACGATGCGTGGGACGAGGTGCGGACCCAGCTCGCCGCCGCCGATCTGGCGCTGCCCGAGGGTTCGGGTCCTGTGGACCTCGACACCGGAGTCGGCGACCCGGCCAGTGTCGTGCTCCTGCTGACCGGCCACGACGACTTGCTCGTGTTGCGTCGGGCGGCTCGGGAACTCGAGGATGCGTTGCTGCTCGTGCCCGGCGTGTCACGGGTGGAGCGCATCGCCGATCCCGGCGAGCAAGTCACGGTTCGACTCGAACCCGCGATGGCGTCGCGGCTCGACCTGGACCCCGGACGGTTGGCGAGCGTTCTGCAGGCCCGCAACGCGGTCACCCCCAGCGGCAATGTCGTGGTCGACGGCCGGAGCGCGGTGCTGGCACCCAAGGTCGAGCTGCCCGATCTCGAGGACTTCCGAAAGACCCCTTGGGTGCTTCCGGACGGTTCAGCGGTGCCCCTTGGCGAACTCGCTCGGGTGACCCTCGAACCTTCTTCGCCAGCGAGTGAACGGGTGCTGTTCGACGGTCGACCCGCCGTCGGATTGGCCGTGATTCCTGAACTCCCGCAGGATCTGGTTTCGTTTGGGGATCGGGTGGATACGGTTCTCGCCGCCGCCACGCCGAGCCTTGAAGGCGTGTCCGTCGAACGATTCGCGTACCAGCCGGAACACGTGCGGGATCGACTTGGCGACCTCACGCAGACCCTGTTGTTCTCGATGGCTATCGTCGCAGGGGTGCTGCTGCTGGCCATGGGGTTCCGACTGGGGCTTGTCGTGGCGAGCGTGGTGCCGCTTGTGGCGTTGGGCACCGTTGCGATCTACGCGATGGGCGGCGGGGTTCTCCACCAGATCTCGATTGCGGCCCTCGTGCTTGCGCTGGGCCTTCTCGTCGACAACGCCATCGTGGTGGCCGAGACCGTGCAGCGCCACCTTGACGATGGGGTGCCGGCGCTCGAGGCCGCCCGGCGTGCGGTGCTGGAACTCGGGGTTCCCCTGGGCACCGCCACGGGCACGACGGTAGCGGCGTTCGTCCCGATGTGGCTTGCGGGCGGGGGGACGGCCGACTTCACCCGTGCCATCCCCGTCGTCGTCGTGACCGCATTGGTGCTGTCGTACTTCTTTGCCTTGGCCGTAACGCCCGCACTCGCCGCCCTGTTCCAGCGTCCGACGGCCGCCGCGTCGCAGAGCCGCCTCGATGGCCTCGCCTTGCGGCTGGGGCGCGCGGTGGTGGCCCGCCCCGGCTGGGCGGTCACCGCGGTGGGCGGCCTGCT
The DNA here is from genome assembly GCA_039208735.1 of Myxococcota bacterium. GTDB lineage: Bacteria > Myxococcota_A > UBA796 > UBA796 > DRPG01. Next base: position 1,665 of record JBCCQY010000194.1, read on the forward strand.
CGTGCTGGCACTCGCGATGTTGCCGGCCGTGCGGCAGCAGTTCTTTCCGCTGTCGGACCGGGCCCGCGTGTTGGTGACCATCGAATTGCCCGAGGGGGCGCACCTCTCCGAGACCCGCCGAATCGTAGAGCGGCTCGATCGCAAGGTGGCGAATCTCCCCGATGTTGAGCGACGAACCGCATTCATCGGACGGGGACCCCCTCGCTTTTACTACAACCTCAACAACACGCCACAAAGCCCCCATGCGGCAACCCTCGTGATCGATGCGGCGTCTTCCGAGGCGGTGCCCGAACTCGTCGCGAGGGTGCGACAGCTCGCCCGCGACTTGCCCGAGGCCACCGTCGTGCCCCGCCGCTTGCAGCAGGGGCCGCCGGTGGGGTCGCCGGTCGAGGTCCGGTTGGAAGGCGCCGACCTCGATGAGCTGGGCGCGGCCGCCGAAGCGGTGACCCGTGCGCTACGGGACTTGCCCGAGACCCGCGATGTCCATCACGACTTGGGGATCGGAGTACCCACGTTGTCGTGGGCCATCGACGATGCGGCGGCGGGTCGACGAGGCCTCGCCCGACGTGATGTCGCGTTGTCGCTGTTGGGACGGACGCGAGGGCTGCCCGCGGGGGAGGCGCGCGGAGGACGCGAGCCGGTTCCGGTGGTCGTGACCACCCCCCAAGGCGAACGCACCCCCGTCGATGCGCTCGGGACGACGATGTTGGCTGCCCCACGCGCATTGTCGACCCCGCTGTCGGCGGTGGCTCACCAAGAGGTCACCTGGGGCCCAGCGGCGATCCGCCGGGTGGATCGCACTCGGGTCATCACGGTCGGGGCCGAACTGGTCGAAGGTGCCTCTTTCTCGGCGGTTACCGCCCACCTCGATGCCTTCCAGGCTCTGGTTCCCTCGTCGGTCGAGGTGCGGCTCGGGGGTGAAGCCGAGGGGTCGTCCGAGGCTAATGCGGCGTTGCTGCAGACCTTTCCCTTAGGGGTGGGTCTGCTGCTGCTGTTCCTGTTCCTCGAATTCGACAGCGTGCGTCGGGTTGGCATCGTGTTGGTCACCGTGCCGTTGGCCGCGGTGGGGGTGATTCCCGGCTTGGCGCTGTCGGGGCAGCCGTTCGGATTCATGTCGCTGCTTGGCGTCATTGCACTTGTGGGCGTGGTCGTGAACAACGCGATCGTGCTGCTCGATGTGATCGAGCATCAGCGACGGGGGGACACTCCCGTGTCCGAGGCCGTGGCCCAGGCGGTTCGGCTGCGCACCCGGCCCATCTTGCTCACCACGGGCACCACGGTGGTAGGAATGCTGCCCCTTGCCTTGTCGAGCAGTCCCCTGTGGCCGCCGCTCGCGTGGGCGATGATCAGCGGGCTGGTGGCCTCGACGGGGCTCACGTTGGTGGCGGTCCCCGCGCTCTACCAGTTGCTGGTCGGTCGCGATTCGGGCCGGTGGCTCGCGGGGTTGGGGCCGGCGGTGGCGGGGCTCCTCCTTGCGACCCCCGCCCTTGGCGCCGAGCTGACGTTTGCCGAGACCGTGGCCGCGGGACGTGAAGCGCCGACGGCCCAGGTGGCGCGTCACGATGTCGAAGCGGCGGAAGCCACCCAACGAACCGCCCGCCGCTCGGCGTTTGCGCCGGTCGTGACGGGCTCGGTGAGCAGCTACCGGCGGGATGCCCCGCTTGAGGTCGAGTTTGAGCTGCCGCCGCTGCCGGGCCTGGACGATCTAGGTCCCCAACGTCTGGTTCAGCAGCCGGAATCGCTGACCTCGGCCGGCGCCGACGTTCGTGTGCCGATCGTCGATGCAGGAGCGATCGCGCGGATCGCGCCCGCCAAGCGGGCACGGGTGGCGGCGGAACATGCCGCCGACCGAGCCGAGGAACTCTCAGCGCAGGCCGCCGCCGACGCTTGGCTCGACGTGCGACGCCTCGATGCGGAACGGCAGGCCAACCGAGCCTACGTCGAAGCCCTTGCGTCACTGCACGCGGACCTGACCCGCCGGTACGAGGCTCGACTCGTGGTCGAGGCCGATGTGCTGCGGGCCGAGGTGGCCCTGCTGGATGCGCAACAGGATGGCCGGCGCCTCGATGTGGCCCGCCGCACCGCGACGCTTCGGTTGGGGGCGGTGCTCGGGCGGACCGATGCGGTTGAGCCACAAGGGCCGCTCCCCGTCATCACGGCGGCTCGCAAAGACGGGGTGCGATCGGATCTCGTGGCCCAGGATGCGGCCATTCGGTCGCTGCGAGCGCAGCGGTCGGCCGTGTGGGCGGAGGGGCTGCCGTCGGTCGAGGGCTATGGCGCCTATCGATTCGTGGGCCAGGACAACCTCGTCGACAACGATTGGTTGGAGGTGGGCGTCGTGGCGTCATGGACCCCGATGGCCCGAGGAACGCGGCCCAGTCGCGCGCGCACGTTGGGCGCCCAACTGGCCAGGGCAGAAGCCGAACGTCGCCAGCTCGCGTTGGCGATCGAGGTCGAACGTGCGGCCGCGGAGGCCGAATCCGAGCTGGCCTCGTCCGAGGTGGAGGTCCGGACGCGTGCGGTCGAGCAGGCCGAACTCGCTGCGACCCAGGTGCGCGACCGCTTTGACCGGGGCCTGGCGACGCTCACCGACTTGCTTCAGGCCGAGGCCGACCTGCGCAACCAACGGACCCGCCGCGAGGTGGCCCAAATCGAAGCGGTCCGAGCCGCCGTGCGTCGTGCCGTGGCGCGTGGAGGCTGGGCGACCGATTAGAAGCGGTCGGCCTGTTGCAAGACCCAAAGGCCGGCGGCCACCGCGTTGGGGCACGACCGGTCGATGGTGCGGCGAACCACGTCGAGTCGCACCCACGACGACCCGTTGGGCTTGAGGATGGTGGTCTTGTCGAGCCAGCCCAGCGTGGTGGAACCGCTCGATTCGATGGCCAGCCGGCTGCTGCGCGAGCGGACGTAGCCTACGGTGCGACCGCTCTTTTCAATGCGCCAGTCTGACCCGTTTCGCTTTGCGTAGCCGATGGTGTGGCTCGACCGTTCGATGCGCTCACCCACGCAGCGAATCGGGTTGGTTTGCGCATGGGCCGAACCCAACAGCACGATTCCGAGTCCCAACATGGAGCCTCCACAGGCCCGTTATCCGATGCGGGTCAGAGCCGGCCTTCGTAGCCGCGACGTTCGATGGGGCACCACGCAAGCCGCAAGCCGCTCATCGGCGTGCGCAGCCAGTCTCGAAGTTCACGAGGATCGTCAAAGCGTTCCGCGGTCGCCCCAAACGCTCGGGCGAGCCCCACGTAGTCGGTGCCGGTCACGTCCGCGCGCCCGAAGTCGACGCCAACGTTGGGCAGCCCACGCTCCCGCTGCTTCTTTTCGATGAGGGCCAAGCTGCGGTCATCGATCACGACGATGGTGAGGTTTACCCCTAAGTCTCGTGCGGTGGCCAGCTCGCCGAGCGCCATTTCGAAGCCCCCGTCGCCCACCACGGCCACGGTGGGAGCCCCTGAACCCAGGGCGGCGCCAATCGCGACCGGCACGGCGTAGCCCATCGTGCACAGCCCGCTCGACTGCAGCAGGGTGCCTGGCTGCTCTGCGCGCCACATCTGGCTCAAGAGGATGCGGTGGGCTCCGGTGTCGACGGTGACGACGGTTTCGGGGGTGACGGCGTCGCGGATGGCGGTGATGAGCCCGGCCGGTCCCGGACCATCCTCGGCGGGGAACGCCACGGCGAGGGCCTGGCGTACCGATGCGCCGGTCCACATCGATGAGGAGCGCTCGATGCGACCCAACAGGGCGTTGAAGGTGGCGTCGATGGGCCCGACCAAGCGCAGGTCGGTGCGATGCTCGGGGGGCCGCTCGGACGACACGCTGACGTCGATGACGGTCGTGGAGGTCTTGAACGGCTCGAGCCAACCGGATCGCATCTCGACTGCGTCGTAGCCAGCGAGGAGCACCACATCGGCCTCGGCCACCATGGGCAGGAGCAGCGCATCGGCCTTGGGCGACAATCCTGCCGCACTGACCCACAGGGGATGGGAATGCGGCATTGCGCCAATCGCCTTGTACGTGCCCAGGACAGGGGCGCGAAGTCGCTCCACGAGGCTTAGGAAGTGGGGGGAGCGCATGGCCTCGAGCCCCACCATCACCAAGGGACGCTCGGCGCGGGAAAGGCGTTTGGCGGCGCGGTCGAGGGTGGAGGCCTTGGGAATGGCGACCTGGCGCCGCAGCGGCGTGATGGGCGCTCCGGGGGCTTCGGCGACGTCGAGAGGCAGGTCGAAGTGGACGGGGCCCGGGCGACCCTCACGGGCTCGCCACAATCCTTCTTCGATGTCGCGCGCCGCGGTGGCGGCGGTGAGTCGGTAGCTCTCCTTCACGAGGGGGGCGAGGAGCGCCCGTTGGTCAAAGACCTGGTGCGTGAAGGCCACACCGTGATGGTCGGCCACGTTGCCCGTGATCACGATGAGAGGCACCCGATCGAGCTTGGCCTGCGCCACGGCGTTGGGGCAATTGGCCACCCCAGGCCCCACCGTGGCCACCAGCAACCCCGGGGCGCCGGTCACGTGGTGAAGCCCTTCGGCCAGTAGGCCCGCCCCCGTCTCATGGCGGGTGAGCACGAACCGAATCCCCGCGGCGCGAAGCGCTTCGAGCAAGGTGAGGGTTTCTCCGCCTGGAATGCCAAAACCAGTCCGGATTCCGGCCTGGACCAGCGCATGGGCGAGATGTTCAGCCACGGTTTGCATCCGGCTCGGCCTAGCGGGCGGGTTTGCTTTCTGCAATCCGTTCAAAAGTGGAACGGTTTGCCGCCCGGACCGGTCGGGAGTGTGGGACCATCAGGCTCGGGAGGTACCGTGTCCACAGCTCGTGTTTGGCCAGATCAGGAGCCGGAACTGCTCCACCTGCTGCCCCTCGTTTACGTCGCCTGGAGCGATCTTGAACTCGACGACCAGGAGATCGAAGCCATCCGCGAGGCGGCAGGCTGTCAGCAGGCCGACTCCGGGGTGTGTGCCGCACTTGGGTCGTGGCTCGATCCCGGCCAGCCACCTTCGGCGGGCGAACTGGCCCGCATCCAGCGCTGGGTTCGATCCGGCACGGTCCAAGCACAAGCCCCTTCCACCGTCCGTACGGTCCTCGAAGACGCACTCGGACTGTCGGTCGAAGCAGCCCGTAAGGCCCAGCTTGCGGCCCCCTACGTTACGCGTGGCCAGCTCCCACGCCGCCTGAGCCCGGGTTCGACGTGGCCGCGCTTGCGGATTTGCTCGACGGCCCCTACCCCGAGGAACGCCAACGGGTGCGTACTCTCCTTGAAGAACCGGTGTTTACCCACACCCTGGGACTCTCCACAGACCAGCAACGCGAACAAGTGCTGCGCTGGGTTGTTCGCCTAGGTGAAGAAGGCTTCGCGCGAGCCGCCTTTCCTGGTGTGACGTCGGAACACCCTACGATGGGGCCCTTCCTCGCCGCCTTCGAAACCCTCGCGACCTTCGACCTTGGGCTTTGGGTCAAGACGGGGGTGCAATTCGGGCTCTTTGGCGGCTCGATCTTCTTTTTAGGTACCGAGCGGCATCACGCCTTGCTCGACGACATTGCCGCCGCGCGACGGCTCGGGTGCTTTGCGATGTCCGAGACGGGCCACGGCAGCAACGTGCGCCAGCTCGGGACCCGGGCGCGCTACGATGCCGCAACTGACGAGATCGTGGTCCACACGCCCTCGCCAGGCGACCGCAAGGACTACGTCGGCAACGCGGGCGCCCACGGCACCCTCGCCACGGTCTTCGCGCAGCTCGAGGTGGATGGTGCCGACCACGGCGTACACGCGATCCTGGTTCCGATTCGGGATGAGTCAGGCCAGCCCATGCCCGGGGTGACCCTCATCGACAATGGCGTGAAGATGGGCCTCAACGGCGTCGACAACGGCCGCATTGCGTTCGATGAGGTGCGCGTGCCCCGAACCGCCCTGCTCGACCGCTTTGGGCGCATCGAGGAAGATGGTTCCTACGCAAGCCCGATCGCCAGCCCCTCTCACCGGTTCTTCACGATGATCGGGACGCTCGTGGGGGGGCGGGTCAGTGTCGCCAATGCGGCCCTGTCGACCTCGAAGGTCGCGTTGGCCATCGCGATTCGCTACAGTCACCGCCGTCGTCAGTTCGGAGCGCCGGGAGAGCCCGAGGTGACCATTGCGAGCTACCCGTCGCACCAACGGCGTCTGATGCCTCCGCTTGCCATGACCTTGGCGCTCGATCTGGCCCTCGAAGACCTCACCCGCCAGTACGAGTCGCTCGCCCTGGTCGAGACCGACAAGCGTGAACTCGAAGCTCTGGCCGCGGGCATGAAGGCCATCACCACATGGCATTGCACGGCGACGGTGCAAGCCTGCCGCGAAGCCTGTGGCGGAGCCGGCTACCTGGCTGTGAATCGCTTTGCCGCACTCAAGGCCGACTCCGATGTCTTCACCACGTTTGAAGGCGACAACACGGTGCTGCTGCAGCTCGTGACGCGAGGATTGCTCACCGGATTCCGCCAGCAGTTTGCCGACGATCGGGTCACCGGGTTCGTGCGGTTCCTCGTCGACCGAGCACAGTCCACGTTCCATCGCCTCAACCCCCTCGAAACCCGCGCTACGAGTACCGAAGCCCTTCGCGATCCTACGTTCCAGCTCGACTTGCTGCGCCATCGCACACAAGATCAGTTGATTGGGCTGGCGTCGCAGCTGCGGAGCTTGGTGGGCGAGGGTCTCGACGCCACCCAGGCGTTCAATCAGGTGCAGAACGCAGCCCTGTCGCTGGCCCACGCGCACCTCGAACAGCACGTGCTGGAGCGGGTGATCGAAGTCGAAGCGTCAGCGCTAGACCCCAGCTTGGGGCCCGTCCTGACTACGGCTCGGAACCTCGTGGCGTTGCACCGTATTGAATGGGATCTCGGTTGGTTTTTGGAGCACGGCTACATGGCCGGGGGCCAAGCCAGTGCAATCCGACGAGAGGTCGAGGCCCTGTGTGGGGAGTTGTCGGCCTTCGGCCTTGGCATTGTCGAAGCGTTCCGCTTGCCTCGACTCTCGGCGCCCATCGCCGATCTCACCGAGCCGGCCGAGACTTAAGGGAAGAGGACCGTCACTTCCACGTGGTCGGGAAAGTCCGCTGAGCCAAGGGACTGTACGCTCTCGTCGTCACCGAGTGCCCACGTGGCATCGTCGAAGGCTTCGGGGGTAATCGCGGTGCGGAGCATTCGCTCTACGTCGTCACGCTTGGGCACCCTCACGCGCAACACATTGGCGCCGACCCGCGTTGCGGTGAGTCCTGGCACCGCCATGAAGCGTCGGCGGATCAGTAGCTCGGGGACGTCATCCATGGGGTCACTCAGGCCAGGTGAACTCGAGGTCGAAGGCGTGATCTTGGCCCTCGCGAGGCGTGATCGTAGCCGAGCCTGCGATGCCGGTCCATTCGCCGGTGCCTGAGCCTTCGAGGATGCGCCAGTGGGCTTGGGGAGCTTGGTCCGGCCCCGCAATGGCATCATGGAGCAGGATGAAGCCACCCTTCCGGCCGAAGAGGACGCCGGTGATGTGCTCATACCCGCAGTAGGCTCGAAGGTCGGACGGACCGTGAGCCATGGTGAGGCACGCTGCGCTCTGGCCCTCGAGATCGCCTTCGAAGGTCTTGTCGACGACCGTGCTCACGAATCTCGCCCCTGGGGCATCCCGCTTGTCGGTCTCTTCCCAACGGTCGATCTTGAAGCTTGCGTGGGCTTTCATGAGGCCTCCGCACACGGGTGTAGGCCACCGACCGGATGCGGGCTTGAACAAACGCGACAGGCCCTTGACGAGGAGGGGTTCGAGGTGCAGAAAATCGAATGCCGAGTTCACTTCCCATCGCTGTGAGGCTGACGCCTGCGTTCGCGAGCGGACGGGTGCGTCTGGCGGATGTGTTGGCTCACGTTGCAGGACCGGCCGCGCGCGGGCACGAGTCCCGCTGGCGACTCTCTTCCCGCGAATGGACGTTCGCCCGTCGGGTGCTCACCGAGGCAACCCGACTTTGGCTGTGGCGAACCGATCCGGGGGCGTTTGCGGGTGACTTCGTGCTCGTCGACATGTCGAGCGCAGAGCCAGAACGTCGCCCGGCGTGGGTGGTCGATCTCAAGTGTGGCGCCCCCCTCAAAGTCGGGGGCGGCGGAGCGGGGAACTCGCTGGTTCAGGCTGCGCGCGCCATGGCGTGGCTCGAAGCGCAAGGCATCGTGGGACCCGGCGCACCGGTGCTCGCCACAGGCGATGGCGCCGTGGTCTTCGACCTCTGCACCCTTAGGATTCCGGGGCCTGGGTCGCGGGGGACACCGCGTTGATGAGCCGGCCCACGGTGAGGCCCTGAACGAGGACCGAGAACACGACAATCGCGTAGGTCGCCGTGAGCACGTAGGTGCGCCCCTCGAACTCGGGCAGCGACAAGGCGAGGGCCACCGAGATGCCCCCTTTGATGCCACCCCAGATGAGGATGGGCTGCGTGCCGGGTGCGAAATCCATGAAGCGGCTCCACACGGACAGTGGAATCAACACCGACACCGCCCGCGCGGCAAGGTTGATCCCGACCAGGAGCACGGCCGCGAGCATCGCGGACTCCGAAAAGGCGAACGCCACCACCTCGAGCCCGACCAGCAAGAACAGCACTGCGTTCAGGGCCTCGTCGATGAACGACCACACCCGATCGAGCGTTTGAAGAGTGTCGTCCGACATGGCGCGTTCTCGGCCGCGGTTGCCAATGAGGAGCCCTGCGATGACACAGGCGAGGGGGGCCGAGGTGTGCAGCCGAAAGGCGATGCTGCTGATTGCCATCACCAGCGCAAACGTGATGAGGACTTCGAGGTTCGGCTCGTCGAGTTGCTGCAGGAGCCGCTCGGTCAGCCAACCGAGCCCAAAGCCGAGCAAGACTCCTCCGATCACCTCGACGCCCACCAGTTCGAGGACCGATAGCAGGGAGGCCTCCCCCCCGTGGCCCTCGGTGCCGGCCGCGATCCCCACGAGCACGGTGAACACCACCACACCGACGCCATCGTTGAACAGCGACTCACCGACGACCTTGATCTCCACGGACTTCGGAGCTCCCGCAGCTCGCATGATGCCCAACACGGCGACCGGGTCCGTCGGCGAGATGAGGGCCCCGAACACGAGGCACCACATCAACGGCACTTCGAGTCCCAGCGCGCTGAACACGAGGTAGGCGCCGAGGCCGATGATCGCGGTCGAAATCAGCACCCCGACCGTCGCCAACGTAGCGATGGGGGCAAGCCACTTTCGAAGCCGATCGAAGTCGGTGTGCAGGGCGCCGGCAAAGAGGAGGAAGCCCAGCATCCCGTGCATCAGCGCTTCGGTGAAGTCGATGTCTTCGAGGACCAGTTCGCGAAGGGCGTCTCCCAACCCGAGCGAGGGCGAGAGCGCATCCACGCCAAGGACAAACAACGACGCGAGCAGACCAGCGATCGTCAGCGCGACCCCGCTCGGTAGTTTGAGCGTGAGGTGGTTGAGTGCGCCGAACCCGGCGGCAAGCACGATGAGGAGCGTCACGATCTCGAACATGGGCCTTCCGAAACGTCACGGCGGAATCGCCGGAGGCCCATCTTGTCAGAGCATCAGAGACCAGGCGGGGCGCGTGATTCGAAGTCCGAGGAAGGTCAGCGCGGGTCCGTACTTCTTGCGGCTCCACAAAAAGCGTGCCTGGCCCATGAGGAAGGGCGCCGCGAGGAACGCATCGCCGAGCGCCTCGGATTCACGGGCGTTGATAGCCTTCAATTCCTCGCGTGTGGAGCCTGCTTTGAAGGTGCGCTTACGGCCTTCGGCAACCCAGGACTCGGCGAGGGCCTGCGCCCGGGGCATCAGCTCATCGTGGGGCACGACTTCATCGATCATGCCCACTTCGTGGGCATCGGTGGCGGTGGGCTTCCACCCTTCCTGGCCCAACATGCGCTCGGCGTTGGCCTCGCCAATGAGGCGCGGCAGGTGGACCGTCGAACAGCCCTCGGGCGAAACCCCGAGTCGGGCGAAGGGGGTTGAGAAGGTGGCTTTTTCGGAAGCGATGATGCCATCACACAGGGTGGCCGAGGTGACCGTCGCGCCAATCGCGGGACCATTCACCGCGACGAGCAGGGGCTTGTCGAAATCGAGGAAGCGATCGAAGAGGGCCTGATTGGACGCCACGATGGTGTCGCGAAGCGTCCGGGGATGGCCGAGCTGGATGGTCGCCGAAAGGTTGACCCCAGCGCTGTAGTAGGGGTCGGTTCCTGTGAGCACGACCACGTTGGTCTCGTCATCGCTGGCCGCCCGAGCGAACGCATCCGCCATCGCGTTCATCATCTCGAGGGTCCACCCGTTGAGCCGCTTGGGCATGTTCATCGTCAGGGTGGTGACGCGGTTCTTCGTCGAAGCCAGGACCAAATCGCTCATGGGAGCCTTCTAAGCCGACGAGGTCGAGCGCTCCACGTTTGGCGAACCCACAAATTTCTGCAATGTTCTTGGGGGCTCGTCGTACGGCGGTTGTGGACCCTTGGCTGGAACACAAGCAGCGGTTGCTGTCTCGTCGTCGTTGCCCGCATTGTGCGGAGCCGGCGTCCGCGCGTCGGATCCTCCAGGGTCTGCCCTGCGGCAAGTGTGGCGCTCCGCTCGAAGTTCCAGGGACCGAAGATCGCGCAGCCGAGGTGCTCGCAGCGATTCGAGCGGGCTGGAAGACCTCTCGGTACGCGGTCTACGTTGCGGTGCTTTTGGCCACCTTTTTGTCGGGCTGGGTGCCCTTGCTCGCCTCGATCGTGACCGCGGGAGCCATGATCACGGCGAATCTGACGCTGCTGCGACGCCCCCTCCGCTGGCTGTCGCCCGTACAGCGGGCGATCACACGCCTAGGCTCTCGGCTTTGGTTTGTGATGCTGTTGCTCACATCGATGGTGCTCAACACCTTGGCCGCGCCGTTGATCGCAGCATGGGGACTTGGCGCGGCGGCATCGGGCCTCATCGGGGCGGTTTCCACCTACCTGTACGTCGAAGGATCGCTGTGGCTCATCGAGCGCGCGGTCACGCGGGCTGCGACGGGGAACGAAGCATGATCGAGCAGCTGTTTTCGTTGGGCACGGCTGGGATGTGGGCGGCGACGGCAACCCTGATTACCACCGCCCTGACGTCGACGGGTCGCCCGGGGGCGACGGTGTTCCTGCTCCTCGCCGTGCCCACTGCGTTGCTCGAAGCGGGCTACTGGCAGGCGCACCATTGGTTCTTTCCGCCCGCCCACACCTGGGTCCTGTGTCTGTTTGGTCTGTGGGCGGTCTTCGAGCATTTCTTTCGAGGTGAGCTGTACGGTGAGTTGATGGAGGCGTTGCCGCTCGACGGTTTGGCGGCCTTGCTCATCATTTGGCTGATGTTCATTGGCCAGGTCGCGCTGGGCACCGCTCCTGAGGGCGCGACGGTGCCGGATGTGGCGCTCGAAGTACGTCGGGCCATCCCCGTAGGACCTGCCCTGGTGCTCTTGGCGCTCACGATTCCCCTGCAGCTTGTGGTGGGCTGGGCGAGAAACCGAGTGTTTGATGTGTTGCGGGATCTCGGCTTCGGGGGAACCGCAGCGATCCTCGAGCTGATCGGCGTTACCGGGGCGGTTGTCGCGGTGGTCTTGCTTCCCGCGGTCGCACTTGGTGCCGTGGGCGTCATTGCCATTCCCGTCGTGGTCCTTGCCCTCGCCGCTCGCCTGGTCGGCAACATCGTGGACCGACAGCGACGACGTGCCTGTCCGCACTGTGGACACAACACCCGGGGGGAAGCGAGCCGTTGCCCTGCGTGTCACGGTCCATTGCCGATCGTTCGTCCCTTGGCTCCGCCGGCCGTCGTTCCTGTACTTTCGGGCGCAAGAACTCGGATGTAACGCTCCAAATAGAGCATAGGGGCTGGTGTACCGAGGAGAGCCGTGTGGTCTTCTTGGAGCCTGTCTGTGTCCATGTCGACGTTCGGCCTTCGACGGAAGCTGACCCTGCGCTACGGCATAGGGCTCGCCCTCATCGGCGTGCTCTTTGTCGCGTCGTACGTCGGGTTGACCCAGCTCATCCATTCCCAGCAAACGGACGCGCCGACCATCAACGTCAGCGGCCGGCAGCGCATGTTGTCGCAGCGGGTTTCGTTGCTTGCGCTCCGGTATGCGTCGGTCTCAGACCCGACGGAGCGCGCCCGAATTGCCGATTTACTCGATCAAGCCATCGGGCTGATGGCCAGTTCGCATCAGGCGTTGACCAACGGAAGTGAGGCGCTGGGGATTTCGCAGACCCAGTCCCTCAATGTGGAAGACCTCTACGAAGGGTCCACGCGATTGAGCGGCCGGGTTGCGGAGTACCTAAAATGGGCCGAGGGCTTGCGTCAGCTCCCCGCCGGCGAGCTGCGTCCTGACCATCCTCTCCTCCTTCAGATGCTCGCGCAGTCTGAAAAACCGCTCCTCGCCGACCTGAACCAAGCGGTGTCGCTGTATGAGGCCGAGTCGTCGTCGCGTGTGGGACAGCTCGCGCAGGTGCAGCTCTACCTGCTGTTGGTGGCCCTGGGACTCATTCTGCTCGAGGCGGGCTTCATCTTCCGACTCATGGTCGAGAGCATTGTGAACCAGGTGCAAGAGCTGCAACGGAGTTCCGCGGTCATCCGCG
>JBCCQY010000195.1:0-14152 GCA_039208735.1 Myxococcota bacterium
CTGCCATTTGGCCTCTACCATGCCTGGCGCTACAACTACTTCGCCTGGGAATTCCCGAATACCTACTACGGAAAGCTCGAACGGCGGGCCACGTTCCCCTTGCTCGAATGGACGAGCAAATCTTGGCAGTACACGCGCGATTTCGCCTTTGAGATGGGTTGGGGCTTCTTTTTGCCCGTGTTCACCATGGGGGCCATCGGGAGTCGGGGCTGGCGATGGCCGCTGGCCTTTGGCATCGCCGCCGGCACGGCCGTGTTGGTCACTTTGGTCGAACCCGCCCAACGTGCGCTCCTTCCTGCTGTGGTGTTGGCGATTCTCGGCGTATTTTGGGTGGGCCTTGCGACGGTGGAAGAGCGCCCACCCAAGGCGTTGTTCTTGGCGGGGGTCGTGGTCGCCGCGGGGCTGATTGGCGCCAGCGAACTCCTTCGTCAGGGCTACGATATGGCGCCGAACCAGATTCCCGTGTTCGATGCGCTCAAAACGGTCCCACCGTATGCCCTCATTTCGGTCGGGGTCGTATTGTTTGCCGCCTCCTGGGGCGCTCGGTTCGAGGCCTCACGTCGTTTGACGACGGGCCTGGTACTGGCCGCGGTCCTCTTTGCCCTCATTGCCCAGTGGGATTGGATGAACGGGTACCGGTGGTATGCGCCGGCCGTCGTTCCTGGATCATTGCTGTTTGCCCTTGGGGCGCACGGCTTTGCGCAGGTCCTCCAGCGCACCTTTGGGGAGAGCACACAGACCATCACCGTCTCTGGGGCCATCGCCATCATCGGCCTCACGCTCCTGACGGTGCCTGCCAACGTGGCGCACACCCAGAAAATTGCCGCCAAACCCCAGACGAAGCCCGTGCATGTGCGGCATCGGGTCAACTTCGTCAACGGCGTGCGCGACACGCTGCACATGGACTACGAGCGTTTCATCGATCTCGATGTCGATCAGGGCGCTCACCTGTACTGGTCGGACTTCGAGATGCTCGACCTGGCGGGCCTCATCGATGTGCCGTTCGCCCAACACAAATTCGAACAACCCTTCGTCCGCGAGTACCTCTTCTACGAGAAGGTGCCCCACTTTATCCACGTTCATGGAGGATGGGCTGGCAGTTCGCGAATTCCACGTCTGAAGGAGTTTCGCGAGGGCTATGTCGAAATCCCCGGCTACATCGCCAATCGGAGAGAGTTTCATATCGGCAACCACGTTCGCCGAAACCTGATGCTCGCTGACAGCTGGCCCCCCGATGCACGCGTCGACGTGCGCGGGGAGCCCGTCCGGTTTGACAACGACGTGATGGTTCACGGCATTCGGGTGCCGAGCGAACCTGCAGAAAAGGGCAAGTTCTACGTCGAAATCGGAGTTTCGCTGGAGGTCTCGCGCAAGCGCAAGGAGGACAACTTCCGTGTGTGGCTGATCGCCGAGCGCGGAGCCCAGCACCACGTTTGGGACCTTGCGCCAACCTACGATTGGATCACCCCACGGGATTGGAAGCGTGGCGAGATCTTCCAAGGGCGGTACAGCCTCGACCTTCCCGAAGCGTTGACGGCCGGAACCTATGATCTCGTCGTGGTCGTGGTGAATTCGGATGGTTCGGTCGCCCAGGTGCTCGGATCCTCCGCAGGGCCGGCGACGGTGGCCACCGGTGAGCTTCGCTACGAAGACGCGCTCACCGTGCTGGATGCCACCGCCTGGTCCAAGGCGCGGGAGCAAGACCGCGCGAATGCGATCGCTCATGCCAGCGCGTCGCGTTGCTTCGAGGCCGAACATGCCTGGTTGCTGGCCCGTCGGCACTCCGGTCATGACCGCGCTTGGATCGATGAGCAGTGGGGCGAATTGCGGCGTGCCTTCGCCACCTGCTACGCCGAGGCGTCGGATGCCTACGATGACCCCACGAAGAAGGTCCCCGACCTCGTCAAGGCGAGAGAGCACGACCACTGGGCACCCGCCTACCGGGATCGGGCTCGGGAGGTGGCCGATGCGTTGATGGAACGCGGAACTGCATCTCGCGAAGGTCAAGACTGGGAGCGCGCCTACCGCTACTTCGCCGATGCGGTGGCAGTCGATCGGAGTCGGTCCTGGGCACGACGGTGGGCCGAGGAGGCCCGTGCCTACCGGCTTGAGATCGACGATGAGACCATGGCCGCAAAAGAGGCGAAACGGAAGGCCGACGTCGAGAAGCGTCGGGCGGAACTGAAGCAGCGTTCCAAGTCCCCGCCGCGCTAAAGGGGCCGCTTCAAGGAGCATCCATGACCGAGCGGGATCTACGGATCCACACGTGGGGGTTGGGCATCATCGTGGTTGCCGCAGTGATCCACCACTGTGCGCTGTTTCTTTGGTATGTCGACGACGCTGCGATCACCTTCGCTTACGCACGGAACCTTGCGTTCGGTGAAGGCCTCGTCCCGTTCGTCGGAGGGGAGCGGGTCGAGGGCTACTCCAATCCTGCTTGGACCTTCTTTTTGGTCCCGTTCGCGTTCGTGGGACTCGATCTCGTGGCCTCGGTACGCTGGATCCAGCTTTTGCTGGTCATTGCCACGATTGGGGTGACCTACCTCGCGGCCCGCGAGGCCATGGCCCACCTCGACGGTGACGAAGCACCCCATCCCTTGACCCGTCACGCGCCGCTCCTCGCTCCTGCCTTACTGGCGGTGAGCGCCCAGTTTTCGACCTGGACGGGGGCTGGTCTTGAGATCGCGCTGATGGACCTGTTCATGGCTCTCGCGATCTGGCGTTCGCTGATCGAGTGGCGCACCGGAGAGTGGCCGTGGTCCGCCGCATTGTGGCTGGGCGTGGCGCTGTCGCGTCCCGAAGCCATCCTTTATGCGGCGGCAGCCGGATTTTGCGCCATGGTCGTGCAGTTCCGGGCTGGCCGAGGCCTGTTGCCGACCGCGAAGTGGCTGCTGACGTTCTTCCTTCCGATGGGGCTGTACCAGGCCTGGCGATTGATGTACTTCGGCTGGGAATTTCCCAACACCTACTACGCAAAGCTGGAGCGTCGCCCGAGCTTTCCTCTCCTCGATTGGCAAGCGCGAACATGGAGATATACGCGGAACTTCGCCCACAACATGGGGTGGGGGTTCTTCGCCCCTATCTGGACGCTCGGCGCGATGGGCTTTCGAAGCTGGCGTTGGTCAGCGGCGTTGGGCGTGGCCGCGGTCGGAGCCCTCGTCATCGCCGCTGGCACCTCGAGTCAGCGATTGCTCCTGCCTGCGGTGGTCTTTGCCGTCGTGGTGGGCGCGTGGTTCGCCTTGGATCGGTCTCGAGCCACACCCCGTGCCTATGTGGGGGTGCTGGTCACGGCGTTGCTCCTCGTCGGCGTTTCCGAAGCGCTGCAGGCGTTTTGGGGCTTCGTGCCCGCTGCGCTTCCATTGCCGAAGATGGTCTTCACGGTGCCGCCGTACGTGCTCGTTGGCATGGCACTGACGCTATTCGTGTTGTCGTTTGATGACCGGAACGTCCCCGCGCGGTCGCTGGTGTTGTCGCTTTGTTTGGCCGCAGTGTTCTTCGCCCTCATCGCGCAGTGGGACTGGATGAAGGGCTACCGTTGGTATGCGCCCGCCGTGGTGCCCGGCGCGATCTTGTTCGCCATGGGGCTGCATCACTTCGCCATGGGCATGGCCGAGCGGCTCGGAGGCCTCTTCGAAGGTCCGCGTTTTGAACGTTCAACGGTGGCCCTCGCGGTGGTCGGCATGGTCGTCTTGGCCGCGATTCCGCCTAATGTGATCGAGACCATCGACCGGGTGAGGAATCCTGACCCCTCGCCAAGAGGGGTGCTGACTCGCGCACGGTACATGCAGAAGGTGGAGCGGCGGCTGCATCTCGAGGAACGAGCGCGCGATCTCGAGGTCGACATGGGTGGCCACATGTACTGGACCGATTTCGAGATGGTCGACATTGCTGGTCTGGTCGACGTCCCCATGGGACACCACAAGTTCGCGCCTGCCTTCATCGACGAGTACCTGTTTCGCGAACAGCTCCCTCATTTCGTGCATCTGCACAACACGTGGGAGCGCAACAGTCGCATCAAGAAGCGGCCGTACTGGCGGAATCGCGGCTACATCGAGATCACGCCTTACCTGACGGGCGGAGGCGAGTGGCACGGCGGCAATCACGTACGGCGAGACATTGTCCTACCGAAGACGTGGCCGCATGGTGGAACGCCGGTGCAACTCGACAAGGGCACCGTTCTGCATGGGGTGCACGTGCCCAGTGACCCTCCCGAGGGCGGCAAGCTCTATGTTGAGGTCGGAATCGCCCAACTCGATGAGCCAGGGCAAGATGACTTCCGGCTCTGGCTGGTGGCGACGAACGGGGCCGTCGTGGTGCGTTGGGACTTGGATCCCGGCTACAGCTGGATTGACCCCACGGAGTGGATGGATGATGAGATCTTCCACGGCCGCTACACCCTCCGAATGCCCGAATCGTTAAGGGCGGGAACCTACGATCTGGGCCTTATGGTCTTGGGAGCCGACGGGACGATGCGGTCGCCTGCCGATGACCCCGAAGCGGTCCAGCTCGACGTAGGCACGTTGGCGGTGCTCACCCCCGAAGTGGCGCTTGCGGAGGCGGAACGCGATCGGGACCGCAGCCTCGAACAGGCGGAGTCCGGAAGTTGTAAGGCTGCGGAAGATTGGTGGTTTCAAGCCCGTAAACATCAGGCAGGAAATCGCGAGTGGCGGGAGTCTCAGGACGGCGTGGTGCGGCGAGCCATGGCCGAGTGTTGGGCGCGGAAGTCCGAAGGCCAGGACCGGGCCTCGAAGGTCCAGGCGCTGATCCGAGCCAGGGAGCACGATCATTGGGCGCCCGCCTATCGCGTGGCGGCTCGGGCGTTGGCGGGTCAGCTCTATGCCGAAGGCCACGTCGCACGGGATGCGGAAGATTGGGAAGGGGCGTACCGTGCGTTTGCCGACGCGGTGGCGGTGGACCGCAGCTGGTCATGGGCCCGACGCTATGCCGAGGAAGCTCGGGCCCATCGCCTTGGCCTGTGGCCCAAGGAAGAGGACCAGACCGCGGCGCGGTGAGTCCTACAGAACGCGCATGAAGCTTAGGATGGGCATGCCGAAGAAGGGCGTGATGACGCCGACCACGAGCGAGATGGCGGGCAGCACGAAGAGTCGTAGCGCGTTGCGACGTGCCGGATCGCTCGCCCACCAGACGTAGGTCGGCACCAACCAGAGGGTCTGGAACATGGCCGCCACGGTGCCCATGGGCCACGCCAGCACGATGTGATTGGTTGAAAGAACGAGGAATGCAGCCCCCATTGCGACCGTGGCTCCCCAGAGCCCAAGCACCAAGGGAAACACTGAGAATCCCAGGGCTCGGAAACTACCTGGCCGTAGCCGCTGTCCCAGCGTGTGCAGGCCCCATCCAACCAGGCCACCGGTCGGGATGCCCAGCATGGCGCAGACCGCGACGTAGGGCGTAGAAAGCAGGTTGGGACTGTACAGCGTGACGCCGACGAGGGGCACGAAAGTGGACGTGACAAAGCCGATCACCGACCAGTCGAACACCCAGTCTGAGACGGTGAGGTTCGTGGTGTGGTTCAGCGGCTCGAGCGAGGGCCGATCGGGATGAACAGACATGGCATCTCCTGGGATGTCCTGTACCGGACGCCTGTGCACGGACCGTGCAGGCGGCCAGGCAATCCCTGGGCGAGTCGCAATGTTTGCCTTCGCTGGGGCGTAGCAAATCGTGTACTCACCGAGAGGTTGTCTGTGACCGCGTCCCTCGCCTCCTTGTTCGTCAACACCGAGGCGGTCTCCATCAAGCAGAAACGAGAACTGAGCGAGGTTGTGCTCGGCTTCGATGTCGCGAATCGATACCGGGTGCTCGATCAAGACGGGCAATCGCGCGGCGAGGTCCTCGAAGAGGCCAACGGGCTGACGGGAATGTTGTTTCGCAATGTGCTGTCCACCTGGCGACCCCTCGTCATGCACGTGAGGGACGTCGAAGGCTACGAGGTCGCGAAGCTCACGAAGTCGTTTTCACTGTTCTTTCATCGCTTGGTGGTCCACGTGGGAGGGCAGACGGTCGGCTCGGTGCAGCGTCGCTGGTCGCTGTTGGGCCGCAAGTACGATGTACACGACGCTTCAGGTCGCCTGGTCGCCCGCATCCGACGGCCGTTGTTCCGGCTTTGGACCTACCCGGTGACCGATCCCGAAGGCAACGAGATCGCACGCATCGGCAAGCGGTGGGGAGGCTTGTTCAACGAGCTGTTCACCGATGCAGACACCTATGGAGTGTACTTCACAGAGGCCTGCGGCCCAGAGCTGCGAACCTTGCTGTTTTCCGCGATGTTTCTCATCGACATGACGAACACCGAAGACAACGCGAATAGCGGGGGCCTGCTGTCGGTGACGTGACGGTTGGCACGATCGGGAACCGGCCTGACACGATCGGCGAGTGACCTGCCACCCACTGCGCTTAGGCTTCAGGGGACGGACCTTGGAGCCAATCGTGGAAATGCAAATCGATAGCCAGAAGCCTGTTTTGGTGACCGGTGCGACGGGCTACGTCGCCGGCTGGGTGGTGAAGCGCCTGCTCGAGAAAGGCCTGACGGTGCGGGCAACCGTGCGCGACCCCTCGAACGAGGGCCGCCTGGCCTACCTGCGGGCGTTGGCCGAGGGTACGAAGGGCACGATCGAGTTCTTCGGCGCTGATCTGCTTGAGAAGGGCAGCTTCGATGAAGCGATGCAGGGGTGTGGCGTCGTGCTCCACATCGCCTCGCCCTACATTGCTTCGGTCAAGGATCCCCAGCGTGAACTCATCGATCCGGCGTTGAACGGAACGCGCAACGTGTTGGAAGCGGTGAATCGCACCGAGAGTGTGACGCGGGTGGTGCTGACCTCGAGTTGTGCTGCGATCTTCGGTTCGAGTGCGGACCTTGCGAACACCCCGAACGGTGTTTTCAACGAGGAAGTGTGGAATACCACGTCGTCGCTTACCGATGGCGCCTACTCCTACTCAAAGACGCTCGCGGAGCGCGAAGCTTGGAAGATCCATGACGCTCAGTCTCGCTGGCGGCTTGTCGTGGTGAATCCCCCAGGGGTTTTCGGACCGGGCATTCGCATGCACGAAAACGCAGAAAGTTTCAGGATCCTCACGTCCTTCGTGGATGGGACGTTCGCGTCGGGGGTGCCCGACATTCGCATCGGTTTCGTCGACGTTCGCGATGTCGCCGAAGCGCATCTCCGAGCGGCTTTCCTGCCCAACGCTTCGGGTCGGAACATCATCTCGGGTCACAACTCGGGCTTCGTCGAGCTTGCGGGCCTCGTCAAGCGTGAGTTTCCTGCGATCCGAGTTTCGGACCGCAAGCTACCGAAGTGGCTGTTGTGGCTCGTCGGCCCGATCCTCAACTCGGCGCTCACGCGGCGGTTCATTAGCCGCAACGTCGGCCATCCGTGGAGGGCCGACAACCGCAAGAGCATTGAGGAGCTTGGAATGACCTACCGTCCGCTGGACGAGACGTTCCGCGATCACATTGAGCAGCTGATGAAGTCCGGCTCCATCAAGGCTGCTGCCTAGCGGACGACGGGGACGTCCGAGGTGTTCGTCGCGGGAACGGGGCCCTGCGGCAACACCCGGGCTCCGTCGTCAGGGCGTTCCTCACGTGGGGGGGCGGGTTCCCGACTGTCGCGAATGTGCTGTTGGAGCATTCGCAACGCGCTGCGCACGAGATGTCCCTCCGAAAGATACTCGCCGGTTTCTACCTCTTCGGCAATCCACGATCTGAGTTCTCGTGTAAGAAAGATGTGCACGAAGCCTCCGTCTGTTCTCGCTATCCGAATGGAATTGACGGAATGGCTCGCGTAACCGCAGCGATGCCGCGTGGTCAGGTCACGACAGGCGTGGTGACCCTTCGGAATACCTCGGCGTAGCCGTGCACGGTGTTCACTGGCGTGGTGGCACCGAGTTCGACCAGTTTCCGATGCAGAGCCGGAAGCTGCCAGTGGGGAACGGCCATGATGAGGTGGTGCTCGAGGTGGTAGTTCACATGGTGGGGCGCAAGGAACAGCCGCCCTAGCACCCCGACCCGCGTCGTACGCGTGTTGGCGAGGGGATCGTCGGTGCGGGGCATGCAGGCGTGTTCGGCGATCGATCGATTGCGAAGAACTACGTTGAAGGTCGTGAACCAGGCACCGATCCACAGCAGATAGAGTTCGGGGTGCCCGAGGAACCAGAGCAACCCGAGCAGTGCCCCATTCGTGATCGCAACCGGAGCGAGGTTGCGCAGACCTGTCGCGATGCGGTCCCCCAGCGGACGCGCAGATGCTCGGCGCAACCCCGTCGATGCGGTGTACTCGATGAATCCGAAATCCATGGCCAACAAGGCCAGCGTCCGTTGGGCGGCGGTCCGGCCTACGAGATCACGGATGAGCTTGCGCAGCATGGACCGTCGCGTCGTGGGAAACCCTGTGGTGAGCCCCAGGTCGGGGTCGTCGTCGCTGCCGGTATGAAGATGGTGAGCCTTGTGGTGCGTTCGGTAGCGATGCAGGTCCGTCCAGATGAAGGCGCCGGAAAGCCACACTCCTGCAAGGTCGTTGAGCCAACGCGTGGCAAACAACGAGTAGTGGGCGCATTCGTGCGTGAGGATCGCAAGGCCGAGTTGTCGGGAGCCAATGAGCGCCAGCGCAACCAGCACGGTGCCTACGTTGGGCCACTGGGCGACCAACGCCATGCTGCCCCCAATGAGGGACCAGTCGACGAACACAGACCACCAACCTTGCAGGTCGCTGGCACGGGTGAAGGAGCGGATCTCCTCTTTCGACAGCAGGTCTGTGGCCTTCATCCGGACACCTCCTGAAGGTTCAACACGTGCCGCCAAACCCGGCGGCCCAACAAGTCAAAGGCGCGCATTTCGGTTGCGAGGGCACGCCGGGCTTCGACATCGACCATTTGTCGGGGAAGCCGCGGATCCAATGCCAGCGTCCGAATGGCGGCGCCGCCTGTGTTCCAGGTTTCTCGAGCGGCCTCAGGAGGAGACAACGTCGGCACCTTGGCCGTTGAAGTGGCCAAGGCCGTTCGGTGAGCCGCGTACGTGGCCGCAAGTCGATCGCGGTCCCACAACGCCTCTGCGGCTTTCTGATCGGCTCCCAGCTCGCCAATCGCGAGGACCGGGGCCTCGACGCCGAGGGCGTGAAGCCGCTCGCGGAGGGGTTCACGAAGGTTGTTGGGCCGAATCTCGAGGCCGGGTCTGAACGTGCGGAAGCCGATCAGGTCGAGGGCTCGCCGACGGGTGCGGAGGGTCGCTCGGGCGTCGGACAGTCCACCGGTGGCGACGCCAACCCAATCGCAGTGCCAAGGCCGAACGCGCTCTTCGAGGGTGCGCCAGGCATCGACCTCACCGGCTAAGGGGGCCGCCGCTCGCGCCATGCGCCAACGACCCCGCGCCACCGGCTCCACCAGCCCCTGGGTCGACAACCTGGACAATGCGACCCGAATCGTACCTGACTCGATCCCAAACAGCTCCCCTGCCCGAAGCAAGTCGCGTACGTCGATCACGGTGGCGTGAACGCGAAGGAGATTGAGAATCAGAGCCTTGGGCTGCATCAATGGTTTGTTACCCATTGCTACGATAAGGCGCAATGTCTTGTAACATCTGGCTTCGAAGCGGTGCCAAAACCGCAGGCGATCCTGGTCAGTACGGATCTTGTTCTGGGGGTCGTAGAAAAGGGGTCGTCTAAAATAAACTTTGAATCTTGACTATTCTGCCTTCATGGCTCAGTCGTAAAATCCAGTCGCGGTCGGGCTTCGCTTGCCGTAAGGTGATGCCCTACAACCCGGGAGGACCCCGATGAGGACCATGCTACTAGCCATCTTTATGGGTGGCGGACTGGTCGCATGTACGGGCGACGCAGAGGACAAGAGCGACACCGACGCCGACGCCGATGCGGACGCAGACGGTGATACCGATGCGGATACCGATGCAGACACAGACGCGGACACCGACGCTGACACTGACGCCGACACCGATACCGATACGGGGCCAGTGACGCAGGCCTGCCCGCAGGGCAACATCAACGGCCCAGGCACCTACAACGGCAACATACTCAACTATACGAATGAGCACGATCCCAGTTGTGGTGGTGGAACCTCGCGTGAGGACGCGAACTGGGAGTTCACCCCCACGAACTCGGGCGCGTGGCGTTTCGACACGTTCGGGACCAACTACGACACCGTGCTTACGGTGCTGGATGGATGCCAGGGCAACGAACTGGCCTGCAACGACAATACGGGCCTGTTTGGCCAGTCCGAGTTGAAGTACTACTTCGAAGCCGGCAACACGTATATGATCAGTGTCGATACCTTCAACGACCTCACCGTCATCGGGAACGGAGACGTGGCGCTTGAAGCCACGGAAGTGTCGACCGAAGTGTGCGACAACGGACTCGATGACGATGGGAACGGCCTGGCAGACTGTCAGGACGCGTTGGGGTGTGATGTGGCCCCGAGCTGTTGTCCCAACGACATTGCGCCGACGCCAGGCTCTTACACCGCTCCGCAGCCGACGAATGACACCAACACGCCGACGTGCGGATACAACCCCGGCCCTGACCTGAGCTGGGAGTTCACACCGACGGTGACGGCCGAGTACCTCCTCAACACCTTCGGGAGCAGTGTAGATACCGTCCTGTCAGTGCGCGACCGGTGCGGTGGCAACGAGCTGGTCTGCAATGACAATGGTGGTGCAGGTTACTACCAAGAGTCGGAAGTGCGGCTCACGATGCAGGCCGGTCAGACCTACATCATTTACGTCGATGTTGGCCCCTACACGCAGTACTACTACTCCGACATTGCGCTGGAAATCATCGAGCTACCGCCCGAGATTTGCGACAATGAGATCGATGACGACCTCGACGGAATGGTCGACTGTGCGGACCTCAACTGTGCAGGCGACCCGAATTGCACTACGGAGTTCTGTGACGACCTTGCCGACAATGATGCAGATGGCTTGATCGACTGCGCGGACCCGGACTGCGTGAACGCTCCGCTTTGTGGCCCCGAGGTTTGCGACGACGGCTTTGATAACGACGCCAACGGTGCGGTCGACTGTCTCGACGTGGCTTCCTGCATCCAGGACCCCGCTTGCTGCCCGAACAACGTCATCCTCTACGAGGGCTCCTATCAGGACGTCCTCACGACCGAGCAAAACCTCAATACGCCGAGCTGTGGCTACGGCGACGGCTTTGACAAGAGCTTCGAGTTCACGCCGGTGACGACCGGTGATTACGTGATCGATGCGCTTGGTACGACCTTCCCGGCTATCGTCACCGTTACCGATGGCTGCGGAGGCGCGGAACTCGCGTGTGAAGTTGGCTACGGTGGCGCGGCCCAGATCGTGACGAACCTGACGGCCGGTCAGACCTACATCATTCACGTCAACGCCGCCAACAACTACATTACCGAAGGCAATATCTCCCTTCAGGTGGGCCTGTTCGGCGCGGAAGTGTGCGGGGACGGCCTTGATAATGACGCCAACGGGTTGCCCGACTGCCTCGAGACTGCGTGTGAGGGAGACGCCTTCTGCTGCCCCCGCGACACGATTCCAAGCCCCGGCTTGTATTCGGGCGTGGTCAACAACACGGTCAACATCACGACGCCGTCCTGTGCTCCGTACTATGGTGGCGATGGCTTCGATTCGAGCTGGGAGTTCACTCCCAAGGTCTCGGCTGACTACGTCATCTCGACCGAAGGTACGAACTTCGCGAGCATCGTATCGGTGACCGAAGGGTGCATCGGCCGTGAGATCGCCTGTGATGACTCCGGTGCCAACTACTACTACGGCCAGGGCTTCGATGGATCGCAGGTCCTGGTGCCGCTCACGGCCGGAGAAACCTACACCATTCACGTCAGCACGACGTCGACCTACAACCTCGGTGGAAGCGTCTCGCTTGCCGTGGCAGAAGCGGGCCCGGAAGTTTGCGATGACATGATCGACAACGATGGTGATGGTACGCTCGACTGCTTCGACTCGGATTGCATTGGGTTCCCCGTTTGCGATGAGGTCTGCGACGATGGCCTCGACAACAACAGCAACGGCCTGATCGACTGCCTCGATACGATCACCTGTGGGGTTGACGCCATCTGCTGTCCGTTGCAGGTCCTGCCGGGAACCGGAACCTTCACGGCAACCGTCTCGACGGACTCCAATGTCAATGAGCCCTCGTGTGGCGGCAACCGCGGACCGGACACGAACTTCGAGTTTACCCCCAGCATGTCGGGTATCTACCGATTCGATTCGTCAGGCACGACATTCGGCTCGATCGTCAGTGTGACGGAAGGCTGCGGTGGTGTCGAAGTCGGATGTTCCGATACCGGTGGCTACTACTATGGGGCCGGCACGGTGCTGGAAGTTCGTCTCGACGCAGGTACGACCTACGCCATTCACGTCGACGCCTTCTCGAACTACACCTACATTGGCACGGGTGACGTCACGATCGACGTGAGCCTCCTTCCGCCGGAAGTGTGTGACGATAACCTCGACAACAGTGGCAATGGCCTTGAAGATTGCCTCGATACCGTGGCCTGCGGTGGTGATGGGGCCTGCTGCCCCGCCAACTCGGTGGCCGCGGTAGGAACGTTCACCGGCACGACGACCGCGGATTCCAACACCAACGAACCGTCCTGTGGATTCCCGAACGGGTTTGACACGAGCTTCGAGTTCACCGCGCCCGACACGACGGACTACATCATCAGCACGGCGGGCAAGGCCTTCGACAACGTCCTGTCGATTCGCGACGACTGCGCCGGTAACGAACTCATTTGTCAGGGCAACGGCCCGGTGGCCGAAGTCGTGCTTAGCGCAACGGCAGGCGAGACCTACACGATCTACGTGGACGCCTTGTTTAACTTCACGCCTCTCAACGGTGGCGGCACGACGCTGAACATCCAGGAGCTCGCGGCCAGTGAGATCGACTGCTTCAACGGCGTCGATGACGACCAGGACGGCGACCGTGATTGTGATGACTCCGAGTGCCTGACGACGCCCGGTTGCTTCGAGATCTGCGACGATGGTGTGGACAACAACAGCGATGGCCTCATCGACTGTGTCGACCCCGAGTGTGCGTCCGACGCGGTGTGTTGCCCGCTGCAGCTTGCGTATGGCGTAGGCAACTACTTTGGCGATACCACGGGTCTGGGCGACATCAATACGCCAGACTGCGCCTACAGCAACGCCCCGGACGAGACCTGGGAGTTCGTGGCCCCCGCGGACGGCGTGTACACCTTCGATACGACGGGTACGTTGTTCGACACCGTGCTCTACGTTCTCGATGCCTGCGGCGGAAACTCGCTTGCGTGCAACGACAACGCGAATGGCACCGCGCAGTCCGAAGTTCAGGTCTTCCTTTCGGCTGGCCAGACGGTCACCGTTGTGGTTGACGGCTGGGGCCAGGAGTCCGGACCCTACACGCTGAACATCCAGTGATGTGGGTCACGCTGATGCCGCGGGCATCTGCGTGAACGACGTCTCGTGATGCAGGGCCTCGACATCTTCTCGGTGTTGAGGCCTTTTTCATTGGGAGGCTTAGGTCCAGGCGAGTTGGCTCCGCGTGTCCCAATAGGCGGCGGCGTCTTCGGCGGGTGCGACGTCGACCACCATTCGCCCGACGTCCGAAGGCACCAACCGGGCTTGGACGTTCGAAGCCAGGTGGTTTTGCGTCGCCGCACCGCTAAGGACCACGTCAACAAAGGGCTGGCTCATCGCGGCGGCCAGGGCGAGCGCGTCGAGCCCAATGCCCAACTGGCGGGCCTCGGTTCGCCAAGGGTGATCGGGCGAAAGGGGGCCTCGATCGGTGAGGCGACCGTTTGCCAGGGCCTCCTTTACGATGACGCCGAGGCCCGCGTCGTAGGCCTCCATCAGGGCGCCACCAACGCTTCGCTCGAGCAAGTTCCACGTCGCTTGTACGGCTTCGAACACCCGAGCCCCTCCTCGCTCGATGGTCAGGGCTTGACGCAGCGTGTCGGCTTGTCCGGGTCCTGAAAGTGACAGTCCGACCATCGTGCCTGCGTCACGGAGGTTGGCGAGCCGATCCACAAGCTTCGGTTCGAACGCGCCGCTGTCCAACGTTGCGGAATGGACCTGGTAGAGACCGAGGTGAGCCCCGAGTTCGCGATGCGTTTCGGCGAGCTGCGCGGTCGAGTGTTCCTTGACCTCGTGAAC
>JBCCQY010000196.1:0-14127 GCA_039208735.1 Myxococcota bacterium
ACGTCGCGTGGAGGCCCCGTTCGACGGAGGAACCGTCCGTCCCCACGCGCACCATCTGCGCGAAGAGCGACTCGAGGTATGGCGTGCTCGGGGTGAGGTAGCGCACGCCGTTGACCGCACGCAGTCTTCCGGCCTGGGTTGCCGCGTCGGTGTCCGTCGTGACCACGCCGACGTGAAAGTCGAGTCCAGACCCGTCGATCGCTTCTATGAACCGAGGGAAGTTGTCGCCGAGCGCTTTCTGGTCGTTGAGCATGGAGCAGCTGTTGTCGACGACGAAGAGGATGTCGGCCTCATCTTGTACGACCTGAACGCGGCGGTCGGTGATGCACAAGCCATCAAAGTCCTGGGGATCAAGGTCTTCGGGCGAACTCGCGTCGTCGACGAAGGAACGCTCCAAACAGCTGAGGGCACACAGCGCCAGGATGGAAAGTCGGATGGCCATGGCAAACTCCGCGGTCGTCAACCGGCTATGCCCGAGCGGCAATCTCAACGTCGCCCAAAGTCCCGCCTCGACGTGGTGGGGGCCGATCGTCCGCGGCGATCCTGGCTGTCCAGCTTGGGGACTTCGGCGAGGCGGTGCATCGGCTGGACGAGGCCATCGTGGTGGCCATTCGGTCCGGTGACCTTGAGCGCGTGTACGCCGCACGGGTCCCCTGGCCGTCAAACCAGCCCACGGGTGAGCGAATCGACGCGCTTGAGCAAGGTGGGCAGTCGATAGGGGCCATGCATCGAGCGTACATAAGCGGCTGCGGCTTCGACGGTGAGCCCCACGGCGGTCACGTACAAGGGGCGGGTCGATTCGGTGCCGCGCAGCACTTCGGTCGCGTACCCTCCATGAAAGCGGGATTTGGCGACGCCGACCACCGCGACCCGCCGCTCAAGAGCCTCGTAAAGGTGATGGCCCAACCCCGGACGCCCTTCGCCCAACCACACGTGGCCGTCCACGATCACGGTCCCGATCTGCTCACGCAGAGGGTCGAGAAGCGCCAGTAGGCAGGGCAGTTCACGTTGGTAGAACGAACCAGGGACGTAGTCCGCGATGGCATCGATGTGCGTGCGCCACTCGTGGCTCGGCGCTGCATCCTCCCAGCGCTCAAACGCCACCGCGGCACCTCGTCCCGTGCGCGTGGGCTCGTCATACAGCACGTCGGTCGCGACGATCCAGGATGCCGCCACCAAACCTCCTCGAAGGAGCACGGGCGGTCAAGTCCGCGCGTATCGCCCCGGCTACCCCTATCGCATGCGCCCACCTCCATGGACTGCTCGAATTTGGCGAACGGTCGACCACATCCAGCATCACCTTCAAGACGACCTGGCTCCCGAGGAGCTGGCCGCGATTGCTGGATTCTCGTTGCACCACTTTCACCGTGTGTTTCGCGGGCTCACGGGGGAGTCCGTCATGGGCTTCGTGCGGCGACTTCGTTTGGAGCAGGCGGCCCTGCGGCTCAAGATTCGCGACGTTCCGATCACCGATATTGCGCTCCGGTCGGGATATAGCAGCCATGAGGCATTCACCCGAGCCTTTCGCAGTCGGTTTGGAACGTCTCCTCGGCGCTACCGGGCGCAGTCCGGCCCGTCGGCCGCGGTGCCCAACGTCCGCATGGAACGGCAGCCCCAACGATGCATCATCCGCCTTCGGCATGTGGGGCCTTACGAGACGTGCGGGCCGGCCTGGGACGCAATGGAGCGGCTGATCGAGACGCAAGCGCTCTGGTCCAGCGTGAGCCATGTGCTGGGCGTTTGTTTCGACGACCCCGACATCACGGATCCACAACGGCTTCGCTACGACGTGGCGATCGCGTTGGAAGGAGCCCCCGCGGTCGCACTGCCGCCCGAGTTCACGATGGGGTGGATTCCGGCTGGTGAATACGCGGTTGCACTGCACAAAGGGCCGTACGAAACGCTTCACGACACCTATGTTGGAATGCTTGGCCGATTCCTGCCTTTTTGGGGAGTGGAACTCGCAGCCGAGCCGATCGTCGAGCGCTACTTGACGCACCCCGCCGAAACCGCGCCCGAAGAGTCTCTCACCGAGGTCATGGTGCGTATTCAATAGGAGAGAAGATGGAAAACCCGAGTATCGTTTCGCACATCTCAGTCGGCACCAACGACTTCGATCGTGCGGTGGCGTTTTACGATGAGGTCATGGCAAGCATTGGGGCGAAGCGTCAAATGCAGCACCCAGGGGCGATGGCCTATGGTAAGCAGTTCCCTGAGTTCTGGGTCCAAGCCCCCTTCGATGGAGGAACGGCCCAAGTCGGTAACGGTTCGCACGTTGCCTTTTTGGCCGTGAACCGCGAAGAGGTCCATGCCTTCTTCGAAGCCGCGCTCAGGGCAGGGGCAACGCCCGATGGCGACCCTGGCCCCCGTCCCCATTACGGTGCACCTTATTACGGGTGTTTCGTTCGAGATCTGGATGGTCACAAGATCGAGTGCACCTTTTGGGACACGTCGATTCCTGGCTGAACAAGTCCACTCCGTTGAGGGGGTGGCAATTCCTCGATAGATTCCGTCATGTCGTCTAATCCTCCTGCTGTGGCTGCACGAAATGCCATCCTCGATGCAGCCGAGAATGCCTTTGCCGATCGCGGTTTTCACGACACGAAGTTGTGGGACATCGCACGTTCGATCGGCGTGACGAAGTCGCTCATCCACGATCACTTTGGTTCGAAAGAAGACCTCTTCGACGCCGTGGTGACGAGGGTCTCAGAAGCCTATGTGACCGCGCAGGCTGCGCAATGGGATCGCGACGGCAAGGATGTGCGACTCCTCATTGAAGGAATTTCCGTTTTGTTTACGTTCATTGGACGACACCCAAAAGCGTCGCGGTTGATGTTGCGGGCCCAGCTGGACGGACGGATGCCTCGCGTACCCTACGCCGAAGTCATCAACGTGCGCATTCGTCAGAAGCTGACGGAAGCGAAACAGGCGGGACTCCTGCGCCCTGAGGTGAGCATCGAAGTCGCACAGCTGTTGATCGGTTCGGTGACACGTGGGTTTTGGGAGCGCGTCGAGTACAACCCTAAACTAAAGGACCGTGCGTCAGACCTGGTGGAAGGGTTGCTGGAGGCGATGCTCGCCGGACTGTTGACCGACGAAGCGATGGCCGAGGTTCGTGTCCTGTTGGCGGAACGTTAGGCTGGGTTCTCGGACATATGCGCCTGCAGGTCATCGTACGATGCGTACGGTGCGATGTCGCGGTGTCGCAAAAGCACCCAGTCGATTTCGCCAAGCGAAGCCAAGACGCTTGCCCAAGTTTCGCGCACCATCCCCCGAGTGGCACCGGTGAGGCTTTGGGCGCGTCGGCAGATGTCGCCCGACGTTCGTTTGCCGTCGATGCCTTCGACCAGCGCTGCGGTGATGGCTTCGTTGGACAAGAACGTTCGACGGCCGGTGGGGTGCGAAATGGTGGAGATCCCGCCCGCTTGGGCCCGTAGAAATGCGGCGATGGTGGGTCCATCGAAGGGTTCGAAGAGGGGTTGTCCGGCGAGCCTCAAGCCATTCACCTCGGGTACGAGGTCGTCATCGTCAGGACTTGCGGCCGTGGGGTTGCGGAAAGAGACGTAGAAACTATGGAGTTCGACCCTTGGATGAACGAGCTCGGCAATCGCGGCTTGCTCGCGAGGGGACGCAGCGGCAATGCGCTCCCGGAGTTCGGGGTCCCGGACAAAGCGCAACGGGTTCATCCACATTCGACCTTCGAGCGTCGCCTGAAAGCTCGCGAAGCCGTTGAAGCAGAGTCCTGCTCCCTCCACCAATTCGTAGACCTCGTCCACGGTGTAGGCCCGGTCTTGCGCGTGGAGGAACGTGTCGACGACGTTGGTTTCATCGCGACGAAACGCTTCGATGTGGCGGGCCTGATGAATGCCCGTACTTGCGTAGAACCAAGGCGGAAGCGTCTCCATCATGGCATAGGCATGCCGAATGCGGTCGCTTGACGAGTCGTCGGCAGCGCGGAGCCGCCGCAGCAGATCCTGCAGTACGTAAACGTGCCGGCGCCCGTAGCGACCGTAGACCATAAGGCCCATGGCGCCGCTTTCGTCCAGCACACTCGTCAGCGCAGCGAGTCCTGCATCGGGATCGGGAAGGTGATGCAGCACGCCGGTGCAATTGATGTAGTCAAAGGCTCCGAGGTCCATCTTCGGCAAGTCGAGCAGCGAGCCGTGAAGGAACGTCACGTCGAGGCCCCGACGAGCCACCCGGGCTTTCGCGATGTCGAGCGAAGCGCGAGAGAGGTCGAGCTGCACAATCTCGGAGCCCGTGCCTCGGAGCTGCTCGGCGAGAAACACAGAGGCATGGCCCGTGCCTCCACCCGCCACCAGCACGCGACACCCTTGCCTTAGGTCTCGTCGCCCGGCAAAGCAGCGGTGGCTGATGGTCAACAGCGCGTCTTGGGGCATGATCTGCAGTCGCCGGGATTCGTCGGCAGGATCAACCTTGGGAAAAGGGTAATCCTCATACTGTTGCCGAACGGGGTCCGCGGTCAGGGGCATGGTCACCTTCCTGCCCCTCCATCGGCGAGTCAGCCGACTCGCTTGCGGGCCCAAGCTTTCCAGGCATCGGACAGGGTGGGCACCTCGAGGAGCTGCGCTGCATCCGCGCGACGGGTGAAGTAGATGTCGAAGACGTCGACCACGGTGAGCCCATCGTCGGCCTGCGACACGACCTCGATGGCATCGCCACGCTGCAGCGTTCCTTCTTGGACGATGCGCAGGTAAGTCCCGGGACGGCGGGCTTGTGCGAACCGTCGAACGAACGTGGGCATGCCCATTCGAACCCCAAGTTTGAAGCACGGCACCCGGGGCTCGCTCACCTCAAACACCGCGCTGCCGATCGACCACCGGTCGCCGATGCGGGCCGTGTTTGGATCAAGCCCTTCGAGGGTCAGGTTTTCGCCAAAGGTGCCGGGCTCGACTTCGAACCCTTCCTCGCGCCACGCCTCGTAGTCTTCGATGGCGTAGGCATACACCGCTTTGTGGACGCCACCGTGCGCGTTGCGATCCGCCTGGTCATCGCCCGCGAGGTTCACCCCCCGGGCCGCCACCGGGCCCTCCACGGGCGTTTTCCAGATTGCACTTTTGATCGAGTTCCCCAAGTGATCAAAGGTGCGAGGACGACCGACATGAATGGACCTGACGCGTGCCACGAGCCTCCCTCCCGAACCCGTCCTATCTTCCTGCATGACCGACGTTGAGCGGGTGCGCGAGCGTTTTGGCAAGGATCTAGATCCCGATCTCGTCGAGAGACTTCTGCCGCACCTCGAGGCCGTCGAGGGCGGTTTGCCCGGGTCCGAACCATTGGCGAGCGTGCTCCGCGACCTGCTGCAGGACCACGCTGATTTCGGGGCGGCCGCTTTCCGAAGACTGCTCGAGCGAGGCCCCGTGCCCACCCGTTGGATTGTAGGGGCAGCGACCTACATCGCCCAGACCACCGGCGTACCGACCCAGTACCAGCTGTTGAACCTGCTTGCGGAGACAGGGCAGCTCGGAGACCTTCCCGCTGCCCTGCGCCATTGGAGGGCCCAAGATGACGTCCGAGACGGCGGCGTGGTCGAGGAACATGCGATGCTGGTCGAGCGCACACGGGATGCTTGGGCGCCCACCCGATCTCGGCTCGAATGGAGTGGGTGGCCGACCTCTGGGGGCACGCGTCGGGAACAGACGCCCCGAGCCGCGCTGATTCAGGCCGTGCGACAGGACCCTCACAACGACGCCGCCTGGTCGGTCCTGGCCGATCTCCTGGAAGGCTCAGATCCCCTACATGCCAAGGCCATTCGACGGCGTGGTCGACAGGGATGGGAAGCGGGCCGAGCCGCTACCGACCGCTACAACGAGACGTTTCGGTCAGCCGATGGGGTGCTGCCCTCTTGGCATCGTGGATTTGTGACGTGGACCGCGCTCCCAGGCGGAGATCGTCTCGTTCGGGCGGCAAACCTGCTCGAGCATCCGGTTGCAGGACTGCTCGACACCCTGGTGCTTCATGACCCCTGGCCGGAAGATGCGGCTGCGCTCGCAAAGCTTCCCCCATCCCTTTCGGCGGTCCAGATCCTCCAGGGGGCCGACCCGCTTCGGCGTCCCGACATGCTGGCTGCGCTGGCACAATCCCCGCTTGCGGAAAGCCTCGAGGTCCTGCATCTCTCGGGCCTGACCGGGCCAGAGGGATTGGCTAGGTTTCAGCAGGCGACTTGGCCTGCGTTGCGGACGCTGCGCCTCGAACACCATGCCTCGGGTGACTCGGTCATTGGAAACCTTCCACCCACGCTTCGTCGGCTGGGTCTTCGCGCGACCGGGCTTACCGATGACGGAGCGGCACGGTTGGCGCGTTGGTCAGGGATTTCGAACGTGATCGAGCTTTCCCTCGGCAACAATCCCATCAGCGGCGCTGGGCTCGCGGAACTCCTGCCGCGGGCCCCCCAGCTGCTCAGCTTGGATTTGGACCGAGCCCAGCTCACGGATGCTGCCTTGTCGCTGCTTTGCGAAGCCCCTTGGGCGAAGCATTTGCGTCGTCTCCGGGTGGTGGACACCGGCATCACGGCGGAGGCGTTGCTTTCGCGACTTGAGGCGTTCCCCAACCTCCGAGACCTCGCGTTGACCGTCCGTGGCACTTCGGTGACGTTGGCGGCATTGGTGCAACGAACGTTGCCCACCACGTTGCGCATGATTCGAGCGCACTTCGTAGGGCGTTGGACCGAACACCCTTGGCCGCTTGCAACCCCATGGTTGACCGACGAAGGGGCCCACATTGCGTTCGATCCATGGCGCGAGCCACTCGCTCCGCTGGCGGGTACAACGACTTCATGATGTGGTGGATTTCCATGGCGCTTGCCGCGCCGATTTCGGGGGCCTCGTCGAACGTGGACGAGGCCATGTGGATGCTGCTCTCGGCCCGTCATGCGGTGCCTTGCGAGACCGTGACCGCAACGAGTCCGGATCCGGTAGAGGACCTGTTGGTCGTGGTGGAACAGGTCAGCATGCCGCCGTGGGCTCCGATGCGCGCGGCAGATTGCCTCATCCGCCAGCACGCCGCTGACGTTCGGGTGGTCGACGAGTTGCAGGAGTGGGTCGTGGACCCAGCCCGCAAGGGACTGGGTCGGCTTGTCATGACGCGCATCGACGCGCTGGATGCTCCGATGGCGGTCGACCTCGCCCGCCGGGCATGGGCCGCCAATCTCGATGCGAGATTCGTGGAGCGCCGACTGTTGCGCAGCGCCAACCCTGACATTCGAGCCGTCGTCACCAAACCCTAGGCGTCGGCCTCGAGGGTCTCCCACTCGGCGTAGAGGGCTTCGACCTCGTCCGCCGCCGCTTGGCGTTCGATTCCCAGCTCTGTCGCCCGCACATGGTCGGTCGCCGCTTCGATAAGGGCCTCGTCCAACGCGGCAATCCGGGCCTCCGCTTCGGGGAGCGCCTGTTCGATTTCTGCGATTCGCTTCTTGCGACGATCCGCCTCGCGCTGGCGCTTCTTCTGCTCGGCGTAGGCCGACGCGCCGGCGGTCGGTTCAGATGCCACGTCGGATTCGGGCGGGGCCTCGCGATCGAAGTCGGTGGGCCGGACCCCTTCGCGCAAGTCCACGACGCCGTGCGACAGGCGGGCCACGTGGGTGGCGGCCCGTTCGACGAGCCACCGGTCGTGGGTCACCAGTACGAGCGTACCCGGCCATTCAATGAGCGCATCGGCCAGCATTTCGGTGGTCTCGACGTCCAGATGGTTGGTCGGCTCGTCGAGAAGCATCAGGTTGCAAGGGCGCAAGACGAGCGCGGCTAACGCTACCCGAGCCCGCTCCCCTCCCGACAACACTCCGATGGGCTTGAGGGCACCATCACCCGAAAGGCCTAAGCCTCCAAGAACGGCCCGGATGCGTTCAGGAGGAATCATCGGCAGCGCCTCGGAGAGATGGTCGAGGGCGGAAGGGTCAGGGGGAAGGGTCGCGGCCAGGTCTTGCGAGAATACGCCGATGCGTACGCGGTCTCCGGCTTGCCGCCTTCCCGCGAGGAGCGGCAATCGGCCGGCCAGGCTCTGCAGGAGGGTGGACTTGCCGCACCCGTTGGGACCGATCAACGACAGCCGCATGCCCCGTTCGAGGACCAGGTTGACGCCCTGAAGCACCGGCGTCTCCTGGTCGAAACCAAGATCTGCGTCGATCAGCGTCATCGCCTGTTGGGCCCCGGCCGGGGGCTCGGGCAGTCGAATGCGGGGCGCCCGTTGCTCGGCCTCTGGCGCGTCGATCCGCTCCATGCGGTCCAGCTTGTTCTGGCGCGAACGGGCCTGACTCGCCTTGGTGGCCTTGGCCCCGAATCGCTCAACGAAGCGCTCGAGTTTGGCGATCTCCCTCTGCTGTCGGTCGTACGCTGCACTCTGCTGGTCTTCAGCGAGGTGGCGTTGCTTGAGGAAACTTGAGAACGAGCCTGTGTATTCGCGAATCCGCTTGTGCCGGATTTCAACGACGCGATTCAAGCAGCGCTCGAGCAGATACCGATCGTGGCTCACTAGGACGAAGGCCCACGGCGCGTTGGCGAGGAACCCAGCCAACCACGACCGTGCTTCGAGATCGAGATGGTTGGTGGGCTCGTCGAGCAAGGCCACATCGGGTTCAGACAGCAGGAGTCGGGCTAGCGCGATGCGCATCTGCCACCCGCCAGAGAACGTCTCGCAGGACCGCTCCCATGCTTCAGGACCGAAGCCCAACCCGTTGAGGACCTCCCCAATGCGCTCGTCTTGGGCGAAGCCACCCGCCTGTCGCATGGCTTCCGTGGCGCGATCGAGCCGTTCGGTGGCTTGGGCGTCGCCGCCGATCTCGACGGCGTGTTGGGCGGCCTCGAACTCCGCTCTCAGCCCGTTGAGCCGGTCCATCCGACTCTTCGCCTCTTCCCAAACGGTTTGGGTGGATCCCGACACCGCAGTTTGGGGGAGCCAGCCCAGGCGCAGCCCATTTCGCTTGTGCAACGCGCCCTCATCAAGCAGGGCCTCGCCCACGAGCGCACGGAGCAGGGTCGTCTTGCCGGAGCCGTTGCGACCCACAAGTCCGGTGTGGTCGTTGGGTTTCACGTGGAGACTCGCATCGAGGAGGATGTCGCGTCCCCCCATCGACACCGTCGCCCCTTCGAGTCGGATCACCGTCGATTCCTCACACCCTGGGAGAGCCGAGCCAGGCCTTGACGGAGCACCCGCCAAAGGTGGCCGATCTCGTCGTCGGTGGCCTGGCGTAACAGCTGGACCTGCAGCTGGCCTTGCTCGTCGAATTCTAGGCGATCGAGAAGGCCCTTCGGCAGATCGGGCGCCACGATCGTGAACAAGGTTTCGGCGAGGCCCTGTGACCGTGTCCCGCAGCCGCAGTGGGTCCCGTCCCGGATCGCCCCCAGGTGCCGGTGAGCGACGAGCGAATCGGCATCGGCTGGGGGGAGGGACTCCAGGGCGCGAGTCAGCTCCCGTTCCGCCCGCTCGGCCTCACCACGGTGCTGAAGCGCCACGCCCAGCGCGCACTGAGCGCGCCCCCGAAGGACCGCGTCGGCCACGTCGGTGGCCGCTTCCAACAACGGGATGCCCTCATCGCCGCGGCCCACCTCGACGAGCCACAAGCCGAAGTTCCGCAGGGTCTGGGACCGACGATCTGCGGCTAAGAGGCCATGAATGCTGGATACCCGCTCGAGAGCGTCTTGGTAGTGATGCTCGGTCGTGTCCAGTTGGTTTGCGTCGCTGGCCGCGAGGGCGAGGGCAAGGGTCGCTTCGTGGGCGTTTACAGCCAGGTCGAGCGCATCGTAGTGCGCCTGCAACAACTGCAAAGCGCGCAGGCGAGCTTCGGGGTCCGAAGCGAGTCGCGCCAGATTGGACATCGTGGTCAGGAGGCCCGCTCGATGCTCGAGCGCGCGGTCGGACGCTTGTAGGTCTCGGTGAAGGGCGGTGACCACGTGAAGCATGCGGCGAGGATGTCGTCCTCGGTCGGCGCGGCGCTGGCTGGCCCGGACGAGGTTGACGACGTCGTCGTGGGGCCCCTGCAGCACATCCCCAAACTCCGGTTCGAAGCCCCTTGCGACCTGGATTTCGGCCAAAAGCGCGGTGGTGGCGATGCGTTCCGGATGATCGTGTTCCTCGAAGACGGCCCGTGCCTCGGTTGCGCTGGCGTAAGCCTTGTCGAAGGCACCCAGGGCCATCTGGGCATCGGCGAGCGACTGCAAACCGTAGCCCGTGCCGGGATGGTGGGGTCCGTAGAAGGCGCGCCGACGGACCAAGCCCTCTTCGAGCACCGCCACGGCTTCTTCGGGGCTTCCGGCCACCGCGAGGAGTTCGCCCAGGTTCATGGCGTGGGTCAGTTCTGCTCGCACCGAGGGGTCGTCGGTCCCGCGAACCGCGCTCGCCTGTCGCAAAGCGGCAATCGCCCGATTCAGGTCGCCCATCGCGACCAGCAAGGACGCCCACTCGGCCAGCGCGTTCGCATGCCCTGGAGTGTCCTCCCCGAAGGTCACGCGGGCGCTCTGTACGAGCTGAGTGGCTACGAGTTCCGCCTGCACTCGGTCGCCGCGCTGCAGGGCGGCCCAGGCGTCCTGAATCGTCTGCACGCGTCCCCCACCCTCTCTTCCTATCCTTGCCGTGTAGGGCTCGCGCCATAAGACCTGCGCATGAACCGCCGGACGACCATCGCTTCCCTTGCTGCATGGGGACTCGTCGGGGCGACTGGGCTTTCGGCCTGCGGAGGAGCCCCGCCACCCTCCGCGACGGCTCGCTGGCTCTCCCTGTCGCCCTCGCTTACCGAGACCGCCTTCGCCATTGGCGCGGAGTTGGTGGGCCGCAGCACGTTTTGCCTGTTGCCGCCCGAGGCCCAGGCGCTCCCCGCAGCAGGGACGGCGCTAACGCCCGATCTCGAGGCCATCGTGTCGATCGGACCGTCGGGCATCCTCGTGGAAGGGGCGAAATCGGTGCCGCTCGATCGACTGCGCAAGCTCGCCCCGGTCGAGGTGTTTCCCTGGCTTACCAAAGCCGAAGTCGTGGGGTCCGTTCGCCGCTTAGGCGAGACCTTGGGGCGCCCCAAAGCCGCCGCCGCCTTGGCGGAGCGCTTCGAGAAGGGGTTGTCGGGCACGGCTCCCAAGAGTGCGCCTCGCGTGGTGATGGCGCTGGCGGGTGACGACCTGGGGCGCGGCACCCTTTGGTATCTGCAGCCCGACTCGTTGCACGGAGCGGCCCTCGCCGCGGCAGGTCTGCGAAATGCCGTGCCTCCCGTACCCGGCCCTCCCCAGATGTCGCTCGAACGACTGATCGAACTCGATCCTGACGTCATCGTCGTTCTCTCTGCCCAGTCCCTCGACCCGGCGGCGGCGACCCGCATGACCGACGCCCTGCGAAAGATCGAGCCGCTGAAAGCCGTTCGCGACGGCCGCATTGGGGTGGTTCACGGCCCGGGCACCCTATCGACGGGCCCATCGATTCTCGAGTTGCCGGCTCGCATCGCGGCGGCCGTAAAGCGCGCGGAGTGATCGAGGCTCGGCAGATCACGGTGGAGTGGGACGACCGCCGGGTTCTCGATCGTGTCGATTTTGATGTCCACGCGGGGACCTTCACGATTGTCGTGGGGCCCAACGGGGCGGGAAAATCCACATTGCTCGACGTCTTGCGTGGCTACCGGGTGCCTCATCATGGCGATGTGCGGTTCGAGGGCACGCCGATCGCTTCGCTGTCGCCGAAGGAACGGGCGGCCCGAGTCGGCTGGCTTGCCCAGCATCCTCGCGTGCGCGACGTCATGACCGTCGCGGAATGGCTGACGACCGCACGCTTTCGGTTCGCGGAGACGCCTCGTGTGGCCCGTCCCAAGGTCGAACAAGCGCTACGCTGGGTGGATCGGCTCCACCTGCTCGACCGCCTTGCCCACACGCTCTCGGGCGGGGAGGCCCAGCGGGTCGCGTTGGCCGCCTTGATGACCCAGGAGGCGCGACTCTGGCTGCTGGACGAGCCCACCCACCATCTCGATCCGGCGGCCGTCTTGGCCATCCTCGAACGGTTGAGGGATCGGCTCCGCGAAGGACAGACGATGGTCGCGGTAGTCCACGATCTGGATGAGATCACGGCCGTCCTCGAGCCGTCGGACCACGAACGTGTGTGGGTGGTGGGCCTGAAGGAAGGCACGGTTCGGTTTCGGCGCCCGATGGGGGCGCCCGATGCATTGGCCGACGCCCTTTCGGACCTCTACGACGTGCAGATGCGTGCGGTGACGGTGGAGGGCCGGCCCCGTTTCGTGGTCATGCCATGACCTGGCGAATCGTGCTGTTGGTCGCGTTGTCAGGGTTGGTGGTTGTCGTGGCGCCCTTCATCGGCCCACCAGTGCGTTCCGAGGCCTTGGCGTTTGTGCTGGCAGAGCTGCGCATTCCCAGAGTGCTGGTGGGCGCGTTGGTGGGGGCGTGTTTGGGCGCGGTCGGCGCAGGCTACCAAGCCTTGTTTGGCAATCCCCTGGCCACCCCCAGCACCACGGGCACGACGGCGGGGGCTGCCTTGGGGGCGCTGTTCGCCTTTGTCGTCCTTCCGGTAGCCTGGACCGCTTCGTCTTGGGTGGTGGTGGGATGCGCGTTTGCGGGGGCCTTGCTGGTGGCCGGCCCGGTGGCCGCACTGGCCTTGCGCGGCGAAGCCCGCATCGAGTCGGTGTTGCTTGCCGGGGTGGCGGCGACACTGGCGGCATCGGCCATCACCACCGGCTTACAGGTTCAAGCCGACCTCACCGCCACGTTCCGAGCCGTTCGCTGGTCGCTCGGGAGTCTCGAGCAGGTCGGCTACGCGGGCGTCCTCGCTCTGACGGCCACCACGGTCCTCACCTTGAGTGTGGTGCTGGGACGGACCCGCGCGCTGCAGAGCCTCGTGCTGGGCGAAGCGAGTGCTCATGCGCAGGGTGTCGACGTCACGGCGGTCCGCCGCGATGTGCTCGTGGGCGGGGCCTTCGGCGTGGCGGCGTGTGTCGCCTGGTGCGGACCCATCGCGTTTGTCGGCCTGGTCGTCCCTCACCTCGTGCGGTTGGGGGTCGGGCCATCCCGCAGAGTGGGGATTCCCTTGTCGGCCGTGGCCGGAGCGGGGTTCTTGGTCGCTTGCGATACGGTAGCTCGAACCGCGTTTCCCGAAGTGGTCGTTCCGGTAGGCGTCATCACCTCCGCCATCGGAGCGCCCTTGTTGATGGGGCTTGTGCTCAGAAAATCCCATGCGGTGTAGAACGGCCTTCGGCTCGCGCGACGACCAGACGAATCCCATCTAGGAGTTCCTCATGGGCAATGTCGTGTACTTCGAGCTTCCCACCGGTGATGCGCCTGCGGCCCAGGCATTTTGGGGCGGGTTGTTCGGCTGGCAGTTCGAGCCGGGCAACTTTCCTGGCTACCACATGATCCCGAACGCCGGTCCGCTTGCCGGGATGGACAGCAGCCAAGGCCCAAGCCCCATCCGGGTGTTCTTCGGGGTCGAAAACATCGAATCGTCAGCCGCGAAGGTGCGGGAACTCGGTGGCGAAGCGGGCGAAGCCATCGAACTGCCCTCGGGTTGGCTGGTTCGTTGTTCCGACCCGCAAGGCGTTGAATTCACCCTTTGGAAGAACAAGGGCGCGTAGTTCTACTGCAGCGGATCGAACAGCGTCTCGACCGCTCGCGGGGCTCGCTCGTAGCGTTCGAGGCGCGGCTCGGGCCGGGGAGCCATCCCGAGCATGACCGCGATGCGGCTGTTGGGTCGGTTCATGACCTCGACCCACTTGTGGTAGGCCACCGATGCGTTCGACCGGGCTTGGGTGGATGGGGAGAGCATGGTGAAGATGTGCCGAGTGTCGTGCCCCATCGCCCGAACGGCGACCGTCTGGTCCTGCATCACCTGAAGGAGCACATCCGCGTTTTCAGCTTTGTGAGCCAGCTTCGCGTCATAGAAGGCGAAGTAGACCGTTTCGA
Organism: Myxococcota bacterium; assembly: GCA_039208735.1. Classification (GTDB taxonomy): domain Bacteria; phylum Myxococcota_A; class UBA796; order UBA796; genus DRPG01. The sequence continues at coordinate 13,896 of JBCCQY010000196.1, forward strand.
GATCGCCTGACGGGGCGCCGCGAATCGACAGCTCATGGATGACCGGCTGCGTTTGGTTGAGCGTGGCAAACCAGGTGTCCTCTGCCGAAGCCATCTCACGCGCCGCTTCGCGCACGGGCCTGGCCCCCGCCGAAATCCACATGACGGCCCCTACGGTGAGCAGTCCCGAGACGATGATCGAGGAGAGAGCTGCGAAGCGGAGCAGCGTGAAGGTGAACGACTTGAACAAGTC
>JBCCQY010000197.1:0-14087 GCA_039208735.1 Myxococcota bacterium
CAAACGGATCCGCGGCCGGGGCCGCTTGTGCCTCGGCTTGCGGCGCGCTCTCGAGCCGGGCTCGCGCGCGCGCGGTGAAGTCCTGGAACACTTGGCTGGCGATCCCGCGAACCAAGCCCCGACCAAAGCGAATGATCTTTCCGGCGAGCCCCACGTCCGCCAGCACGTCCACCCGAGTCCCCGTGTCGGTTTCCGTGATCGAGCAGCTCATGTTCATCTTGACGATGCCCGCGCCGCCGCCTTCGCGACCTTCCCCTTTGAGCACCAACGTTCCCGCGGCCGGATCCTCGTCTTCGTAGACGGCCCACCCGTCGTAGGAGACTTTGACGGGGCCCACAGCAACACTGATCTTCCCGTCGAACTTGCCATCTGGATACATCTGCCCGAACGTCGCCCCTGGCAGACAGGGAAAGCACTGCTCGGGGTCACGGAGAAAGTCGTAGACACGGTCCTTCGGCGCCGTGGTCTCGAACGACTCCTCGATCGTCATGCTGCTCAAAGCGGTCCTCCGCAATCCGTGGTCGCCAACGGTACCATGGGTGGCGCCCCTTCCGCGGCTGGTCCGACCGGGAGGGAGCCCGACGAGGTTTCATGTCCGGATTGCGTGTGCTGATCGTCTTGCTCGGGGTCGCCTGTGCGTCGCGCAACGCCCCATCGGCGCAGGTTCCCGCGGCGCGGCCGTTGGCGGCGGCCGACTGCTTGCAGGCCCACCCGCTTGGCGAACCGATCGAAACGGCTCCGCCCCCCACGGCCACGGTCATCGCACCGGGTCGATTCCTCTACATCGAGCCTTGGCCCCCTGGCGAACCTGGGGAATCGAGAGAAGGCGCCATGTTCACCGGGCCCGCTCAAGCCTGGGTCGGCGTCGAAACCGCCGAGGGCATCTCCCGGTTTTGGCCACTCGCAGAGGTCCAAAACAGCGAACTCGACAATGGGACGGTCGAGGTCATCGAGGAGGTGGACCTCACGGGCGATGGGATCACCGAAATCGTGCTCGACGTGCGACTCGATGCCACCACGCCCGACGATGCACCATCCGAGACCAGCCGAACCACCCAAACCCAACGCCACATCTGGGACCCGGCGAACGCACGAACCCTCGCCCGGTTCACCACCCGGTGGCACTACGAGATGCTTCCGCCCGAACAATGCGACGAGTGGTGCATGGGCGACATCCTGGCCAGTGAAGCCGTGGAGGCCGGATTCGATTGTCGGTTTTGCGACGAGCAACCCAACGATGACGTTCAGCAAGACGTCGACTTCGATGGCACCACGGTGGTCGTGCACCCAAGCGTGATGCGTGTGGGAACCCGCGGCCTACCCGAACCGATGGCCCAGTGCCCCGAGGGTCGATTCACCTGGACCGAACAAGGTTTTGCGATCATTTCGCCTCGCGAATAGTCACCGTCGGGCCCACAAAGCTGATGACCGAAATGCGAGCGTGTTTGCCGGGGCTCGGCGTCAGCAGCAAGCTTGCCGAACCACTCTCGCCACGGTGCATCCAGCGTTTCGACGAGGCTCGGCTCAGGAACCTTCTTCGAGGGTTGCTGCATCTCCGTCTCATGCACGTAACGAGGCACCCCAACTCAACGATTTCGTGCTTTTCGATTCATCGATCGATGTAGCGTCTCCCAATCTGAATCAATCGACACGGGACGTAGTCGGGTGCAGTGGCTCACCTCACCGCAATCCAGTGGTTTTGCTGCCCGCCAAGCGGCAATGCTGCCGCCTGGTCCCGCTCCGCGATGTCGCGGCCGTCGTCTTCGGGCTCGAGGAGAATCTCTCGTGCGCGGACCAATCGGGTTAGTTCGGTGTCCAAGTCCGCGCGCGAGACCTCGCCGAGTTGTTCCCGCAAATCGGCCAGCTTGACCAGCGCCCCCGGACGATCCGCCAGCGCCCCGTAGACTTGACGAACTTGGGCTTCGAGGTCGTGGGCACGCCCCTTTGGCTTGGGGTCGTTCGTGCGGCCAAACACATCGGCCAACCCTAGGCTTTGCCGCTTCATGAAGCGCGCCAGATTGTTGAGCACCGCATACAAAGGGCCCTGGCCCTGGTGGCCCTTAGGCAGGTCCTGCGTCAGTTCCTGGCTCGCCCAGGCCCACCCGCGGTCCGTCAGCTCGAATGTCGTCACCTTGCGCTGGGTGACCGGATTCTTCGCCAACCCTACCTCGATGAGGCCAGCGGCTTCGAGTTTCTGACGACTCTTTCGCGAGAGGTCGAGCCGAAACTTCTCCTTCAGATCCACCGTGGACAACCGTGACGCTTCCGCCATCAGAGTCAGCATCACCCCGCGCTCACGCGGGGTGTAGTTCGTCGGGCTCACCCTCTCCTCCAAGGAAACGTCGACGTCTCGCGACGGCCACGTAACGCTCCATTCTGGACAGAACGTCGTGGTGGTCCGACCGAACCTCCTGGTTTGTGAACCGGTGAACCGTGTAGCCCTGCGCGACTGGCTCATTGTCGCGTTGCCGGTCCCGGACAAATGGTTGTCGTTCATGCAGGCCCGATGTAATGCCCGGTGACGTGAATCCTATGGAGGAATGGTGCGCCTGAACCTCGACGACTGGAAGCGCGACGCGCTGGACCGCCTCGAGCCTATGGTCGCGGACTACTACGCGGGAGGCGCACGAACCGAACGCACCTTGGCCGACAATCGCACGGCTTGGTCGCAGTGGCGACTTCGTCATCGCGTGCTCGTCGATGTTGGCAACGTCGATCTGAGCTGCACCATCGCAGGTCAATCCCTGGATTGTCCCATCGTCGTGGCACCAACCGCGTTTCACGGGTTGGCCCATCCCGATGGCGAAGCGGCGACGGCAGCGGGAGCATCGGCAGCGGGGTCTGCCCTGTGCCTGTCGACCCTTTCGAACACCCCGGTTGAAGACGTGGTGGCGGCGGCCAAGGGTGTTCCCGTCCTGTTTCAGCTCTACGTGTACCGCGACCGCGAGGCCACCCGGGCCATCGTGGATCGCGCCGCCGCCGCAGGATGCAAGGCCATTGTAGCCACGGTCGACGCGGCCATCCTGGGTACCCGCGAGCGCGATGTACGCAATGGTTTTCACCTGCCGGCCCACCTTTCCCTTCCCAACGCCGCTCCGAGCGGCCGGAGCCTCGAGGCGGTGAGTGGCGATTCCGGGCTGGCCGCCTACGTCGGTTCCCAGCTCGACCGAACGCTCTCGTGGCGCGACCTCGAGTGGCTCCTCGACATTTCGAGTCTCCCGGTGATCGTAAAGGGGGTGGTTCGAGATGACGATGCGGCTCGGGCCGCGCAGATTGGCGTCGCGGGCATCGTGGTGAGCAATCACGGGGGCCGGCAGCTCGACGGCGGAGTGCCCACGGCAGAAGCGCTGCCTGAGGTGGTCGATGCGGTGGCAGGACGATGCCCCGTGTGGGTCGATGGCGGATTGCGTCGGGGAACGGACGTGCTCAAGGCCCTCGCCCTTGGGGCAGACGCAGTTCTTGTGGGACGTCCTGTTCTTTGGGGCCTCAGCGTGGACGGGGCCCACGGCGTTCGCGACGTGCTGAAACAGCTCGACGGCGAGCTGCGGGAGGCCATGGCCCTGGCGGGGGCTCCCCGGTTGCGCGACGTGACACGAGACCTCGTGCGCGGACCGCCCATGGGCGCCCCCTGGGCGGACCGGGCGGCCGAGTCCACCTCCACGTAAATCCAAGGTTTCACCGAGCAGGATTCGTGGCACGCAACTTGCGCTGTCCCCGAGGGCAACCCCGGAGGACCCATGCGCTCCCTGCCTTTCTTGCTGCCCCTTGCCGCCCTCGTGGGGTGCCCTTCGTCCGGTCCCGATCCGGAACCCGGTGAAACCACACCTTTGGGCGAGGCCACCCCATTGTCCCAGGACGAGTACGACCGGCTCGCTGAGGCCGGGGAGTTCTTCGATGTCGGAGAGGTGGACCCCGCCGCCGAGGCCGAACGCAGGGAACGTCTGTTCACCGAGGCCCAGGAGAACATCGCCGACCACCTTGCCGAATATCCTGAAGATGGGCCACTCTTCGACCCCGTCGTCGAGGTGGGTACAGCCCAAGAACTTCCGGACGGAAACCTCAAGGTCGACGTTGGCCGGGGCATTCCTGTCGTACTTCAGGGCAAGGGCCGGATGGCGCTTCAGGATGCCACGGTCCTCGAGCGGTTCCTCGAGCGTGAGAACCAAGATCAGCTCTATGAGTTGCTCTCCAATCTCCTGCCGAACTTTTGTGACCCGTTGCGACTCCCCGACCGCACGCGGGCCTCCTTGACCCCCGAGGGCTTGCACGAGCACAACCAGCAGATGGCCGACTGCATCACCGAACTGCACACCTTTGCGACCCCCTTTGAACACGACGCCACGCGAACGACTCAGTCAGGGCCGCAAGATGACGAGATCACTCCGACCAACACAGGCACGTGCGAAGCCGGGGCGTACCTCATTCGCGACGGTGACGGCAATGACTTTCGGTCGAGCTGCGACGGGGGGCCTGACCATCCCTTCATCCGAAATTACCTCCACTACGGCCGTCTGCCCGCGGTGACCGACCAGATGAATCGGGGTACTTGCGTGGCGTTCGCGACGTCATCCGCCATCGAGTATTCCATTGCCCGCCGAGAAAACGAACGGATCAACCTCTCGGAACAAAACGTCTATTCCATTGGGAAGTGGGACTTCAACGGCGACCACTTTGGCGACGGACTCAACACCGCGAGCTTCCTCGAAGACCTCGTAAGCTCTGGCGCTACGCTGACTTACGAGACATCCTGGGGCTACAACCCCGCGGTTTGTCGCCAGGAAATCGGGGACGAACAAGGCTACCTCGACTCCTGTGTGCATTACGAAAATGATGCGTGCAGCGAGACGGCCCACCAATTGGGGCTGTACCAGCTGCCCGATGGCCAGGTGAGCCTGTACCGGCCCCAGAGCTTAGGTGACGGCGCAACCGTGCAACTCGACCGGGCCACGTCGCTTCCTGGAGGGTTCTTCGTGCCCACCTTTGCGAGTGTGGTGGATGCTGCTTCGGCTGCAGGCTTTGGCGTGGTCCTCTCGGTTCAGGTGACCAACGACTGGAACGGTGGCAACCTGAACGGCGGCTTCATCGGCAATGTGGATGACACCGTGCGGGGGGGCCATGCGGTCCAGCTTGTGCGTGTAGTGTGGGATTCCAACGCCCCAGGCGGCGGCTGGATGGTCATTAAGAACTCATGGGGATGTGGTTGGGGCGATGCAGGCTACGGCTTCTTCTCCCTCGATTGGGCTCGTGGGCATGTCCGCTCGATGAACATCATCGAACCGCGCCGAGACGTCTTCAATACGTTTCCTGAAGTGGTCATCACAAGCCCGGCCGACGGTCTCACCGAGCCCTTCGTTCTTGGGTTTGGTGGCGGAAATCCCGTTACGCTCCGCGCCAATGTGACCGACGACGAATCGGACTGTTGCGATGTGTCATGGTTCTCGGACCGTGATGGTGACTTGGGAACCGGCAACCCGTTGAACGTCAACCTCAACACGTCAGGAGTCCACGAGATTACGGCGACCGTGCGGGATGGCTATGGCGTTGCGGCGAGCGACCGTATCACCGTCGAACTCACCAACCAGGCCCCCATTGTCGAAATCACCCGACCGGTGGCTGACCCGGGCCCCTACCAGTGGATTGGGCCTCGGGTCCCTCGCGGGGCACGCATCCCGCTGCTTGGCGAAGCGACCGACCCGAACAACCTCTTCTTTGGTCCCCCCTGTGAAGACCGCGACTGGTATGTCGACGGGCTGTTGTACGGTGCGGGATGCAGCATTGCGGTCACGCTGAACCAGCTTGGTTTCCAACGGGTGCTGCACACGGCAGAAGATGCCGAGGGAGCGACCGGCGAAGACACCCAGTGGGTGCGCGTGGTGGACTGGGGAGCCCAGAGCCTTCCTTGGGCCAAGGTCGTCTATCCGCCAGGGAGCGACTTCGGAATGTGGAACTTCGAAACCATCGTCATCGATGGATCGGTGTTCTCGGGTACCGACACCACCCCCACCGTAAAGTGGACGCTGCGAGATCGTTACTTCGACCGGTCGTTCGACCTTGGGACGTCTCCCTCCTTCGAGTTCAGCCCCATTCCCGACGGTATTCCTACGGGATCCTACGACCTCGAACTCGAGGTCACCGACCCCAATGGCACGAGCGTCGACATCGTGCCGATCAGCATCATCGCGCCCCCCAACTAATCCGTCACCGCACTGACGCCCTCGTCCGATTCGCGAAGAAGATGTAGTAGGACCACGACCGAGGAGTTTGCATGTTGACAACGCTAGGCGACACCCGCGAAGAGACCGTACATGGTGACGCAGCCACGCCGCGACGGCCTGGAGGCCTTCAGCTCCTGGTCGCGTGGTGTCGCGAAGACCCCTCGCGCGTTGGCGAGGTGTTCGATGTCCTACCAGGTTCGTCCTGCGTCATCGGGCGCTCTTCGGGCCCCGACACCGCATCCTTGGTTCAGCGCCGCCCCGGCCGGGACGAGCCTCGGCCACCGCTCACGGAAACCCGTCTGAGCAAACGTCACCTTGAACTTCGCGCCGTAGGCCAACAATGGATCGAAATCACGCGACACGGTCGGAATTCCGTCATCGTGGACGGCCAGGCGTTGGCGGCCGATGGGTCCTGTCGCGTCACCGAAGGCAGCCTCTTGAAGCTCGCCAATACACTGCTGCTCTATGTTTCGCTGCGGGAGACCCCGTCTGGCGAAGGGGACCATGCGTTTGGTGAGCCTGATGAGCACGGCATCGTCGGCGAGTGCGAGGCCACCTGGACGCTGCGGCGGAACCTTGCCTTTGTCGCCGCGCGACGAGGTCACGTGTTGATTCGTGGCGAATCCGGTACGGGCAAGGAACTCGCCGCACGAGCTTTGCACCACGGTTCCTCTCGTCGCCAAGGCCCATTTGTCTCGCGCAACGCCGCCACGGTTCCCGAGACCCTCATCGATGCCGAGGTATTTGGGAACGTTCGCAATTACCCCAATCCCGGCATGTCCGACCGGCCCGGTCTTGTCGGCGCGGCCGATGGGGGCACCCTGTTTCTCGATGAAGTGGGCGAACTGCCCGAGGCCCTCCAAACCCATTTGCTGCGCGTGATGGACCGTGGCGAATACCAGCGCTTGGGAGAGTCCCGCGTTCGCGTCGCTGACCTGCGTGTGGTGGGGGCGACCAACCGTCCCCTCACCGATCTTCGCGGTGACCTGCAGGCTCGTTTCGCCCTCAAGGTCAACCTCCCGCCCTTGCGCGAGCGTCCCGCCGCGATTCCCCTGATCCTAAGGCACATCGCCCGCTTGCGGGCCCACGAAGATCGCGAACTCGGCCAACGCATCCACGACGAACGAGGCGAGCCTCGCATCGCCTGTGACTTCGTCGAAGCCCTGATGCGCAACGCCCTACCGGCCAACGTCCGCGAAGTGGAAGGGCTTTTCTGGGAGGCCGTGGCCGCAACTGAGCCCGGCGAACCCCTCGATAGCCCCAAGAAGGCACCTCCGGCCCCTTCTGAACCCGCATCACCGACGCGGCACCCAAGCGACATCACCGAAACCGAACTTCGCGAGACGCTTTCCATCAACGGAGGCAATCGCGAAGCCACCTGGCGCGCCCTCCGCCTGCGGAGCCGCTATCAACTACGTCGATTGATGCAGCGGTATGGTCTGCAGGACGTTTGAGGAGCACATGTCCGAGCCTTTCTACATGGCCAGCGTAATTTTCGGCGATGCAGATGGAGAATGGGCCGATGGCCAAATTCCCCTCGAACACCTGAGTGCCATCGATTTCTGGCGCATCAACGCCGAGCGCATCCGAAGTGAGCCATACTACCCTGATAATCCTGACTACATCAACATCTTCAGCCCGTTTCAGCTCGAGACGGTCACCGAGGTTGGGTTTTCGTTCCGGGGGCCGGCGGACGCCTTCCGAAATGCCTTTGGCATCGATCCCGAGGGCGTTCCTGCCATCGTTGCATACCCTGACACCCTCGTAGATGCCGGAGACGTCGCGTTTGAGCTCGCGATTGGGCTACAACCGGTCGGTCCCCCGACCCGCCGCACAGTGCTCACGGGGCTTGGAGCGATGGGGGTCATCGCTTGCACCGATGGGCCTCTCCCGGACCCCGATGACCCCACAGGCACCACCGGGCAAACGGGCGCCGAAACCGGGATGTATACTCGCCTTCCGTCTGGATGCGAGGATGGTGCGCGTCTTCCCTGGCCCACCCGCACCGATGAGATTCCTGAAGCGTTGGGCCTCGTCGACACCCACGCCGACGGATTCCGCGGTCGCAGCGGACTCGTGGCCGTCGTCGACTCGGGCGTGCTCCCCCCGGCGGGAAGCGGCCCATGGCTCCAGACCCTTGCCGTAGGCGGGCTCACCCCCACCGAAGACGAACTTGGGCACGGGACGGCGGTAATCGAGCACCTGCGGGCTACCGCTCCCGACGTCGAAGTGCGTTCGATCAAATGCATCGACCGTAGTGGATGGGCCAACTTCCCGGTGGCTGGCTTTCAGCTTGCATTGGAGCGCAACGTGCGCCAGCCCGACGTGGTCCTGTGTAGCTGGGTCCTTCTCGAACTGTCAGTGGCCCTGCCGCGCGAGATTGCCAATGCGTTGGCCCGGGATGTGGTCGTCGTGTTTGCAGCGGGGAACGGACAAATGCGCGATATCTCGGCGGCCGATGCGACCTTGCCCGTGCCGCCCGAATCCACGTTGCCCGAAGAGATCCAACTCGAGGTTAGCAACGCGAGCTTTGGCGATCGCACCGTGCACGCCATCGCCCACCCTGACGCGCTGGTGGTCGGTGGGCTGGTGGCGTATTGCAACGATGACGGCGTTCTCGAAGAGCAGAACGTGGCCACCGCCTACGACAGCGCCCTGTACGGCCCCGACAACCTCGCCATGGACTTTGCAGGCGCGCGTCCGGTGCCCGATGTGTGCGGACTTGTCGCGCCATTGCCCCTGGCCGGCGACGCTCCGGTCCTCACCGAAACCCGTACCGCCCCTGACAGTGTGCTCGATCGCAAGCCGGACGGAACGCCATCTGACAACGGCACGGTGATCACGTCGGGCTCATCCATGGCCGCGGCTCATGTGGCGGGCGTCGCGGCGATTTTGCGTCAAGCGGTGCCCGTGCTCTCCGCCCGCGCCGTCAAGAACGTGCTCATCACCACGGCCTCCAATCCGACGTGGCGACCGCGGTCTGGGTGGGGACTCGTGCGGGCGGCGACGCAAATCGCCGCTGGCGACAAGCCGACGGCGCTGACCTGGCTCGAGCCCGTGGCCGCTCCCTTCATCCGCTCCCGCATCGATGACCTGGGCGTGGCCTTGCCCCGCGACGTCGACACCGACTCCGACGGGTTTCCCACCTCGCCCGACCTGTTCCTGCGCGACGACGACACGCAGCTTAGCCCCAACACGCGCTTCGGGTTGGTGGCCAAGCACATCACCGGGTCGCGGCTCCATGCATCGGATGGCGCGCGCTTCCTCTACGTGCGGGTCACCAACCGAGGGCAACAGCCTTACAGCAACGTCGCGACCCTCTACGTCGCACTGCCCACCGCGGAAGTGCAAACCGTACGGGTCGTTGAATTCGATCAACGCGATGTCGAGGTCGACCCAGGTGACTTTGTGGTCCTTCCCTTGGTGGAGCTGCCCGCCGATGCCCGTGGCGTCATCATCGAATTGGCCGATTCCACCGCTTCCGTCGTGATGACCGGCAATCGAACCCTCACCGAGTTGCGAGGATGGGTCGAGAACAACTTGACGGTCGCCATTCAGACCTTGCCCGGAGGTGCATGATGCTGCGCATACCCTCAACCCGAACCGGCGTTGAAATCCTGGGCACCGAATCCACGCACTTCGTGCCCATTGGACCGCCGTACAGCCCCGTGCTGACCGGTGACTTCATTTCCGTCAACGCGGGCCTGTTTGCCCATCCTGCACTGTGGGCACACGAGATTCGGAGCACCAATGGGCAGCAATTGCTCGGCTACTTCATCTTGTGTCCTGGCGACAAGCTCACCAACGATCGGTTCCTCGCAACGCAAACCGTCCTTGCCGATGCCGGCCCCCTCGGTGTCGATGCCGCCTACTTTGGCTTTCGACCAGGCGAAGAGCACTGGATTTGGCTTGGTAATCCTTGGCCCAACGATTTCGTATTGCGCGGGCTCGACTTTCCGATCGTCTTGACGGCGTCGCTGCTTGGTCAGCCCCGTTACGCCTACCCGATCGACCAGTTTGCCCCTGGTGCACCGTTTAAGGCGTTGACCGGTGAACGCTGGGAGATCCGTACCGATCCGGGGGCGCCACCGGTGGGCTACCTCGGCATCGACGAGCAGGACGATGCCCAGGTGTGGGCCGCCGATCCCAAGGCGTTGTTCCAGCGGCTAATTCCACCGTTCAAGGATGGGCGGTGGCGTTTTCGTAAGGCCAGTACGGCCACCCCCAACACGTTTGTGCCCCTGACGCGACGTCGTCTGGGTCGCATCGACCTGGCGTCACGAAACTGATCGAACGAGCCGAAAGCCGATGGTGAGGGCGCGGTCACCCGGCGGGGCCACAAGGCGGCTGGCGGTTCGCGACGATGATGCCTGGGAGGAGAACGCTCCCCCGCGCATCATTCGGTAGGGGCCTTCCGGGGGGGCCAACAGATCGATGCGCGGACCACCCGGGCCCTCGCGTCGATAGCCATTCCGGCACCATTCCCGCACATTGCCGACCATGTCGCGAATCCCATACGGACTCACATCTGCCGCAAACGCGCCCACCCGATGAATCTTCGGCGTCGACGCGTGGGATGCAAGCGTGCACGCAAACTGTCCATCGAGGAATCGCCCCCACGCAAACGGCCGTCCATCCACACCTCGCGCTGCCTTCTCCCATTCCTGGTCGTGCGGAAGCCGCCAGGGGAGACCTTGCTGATCAGCAACCCACTCCGCATACGCCGTGGCGGCGTGCCACGAGATGCTCGTGACCGGCCAATTCGGCTCGATTTCCCTTGGTCCGACCGCGAATTCGGTGCGCTGCCACCGTCCCTCAACCCAGGCGAGGAGCGGCCGCTGACCGGCCTCCGAGGGAGCCGCCGGCACGAGTGAATCGAGATCCTCGCCATGCGCTCGGCGGGCGTCGAGAAAGGTCGTGTATTCGGCCACGGTGACGGGAAAGCGCCTCACCACCACACTGTCGAGCCAACGAAGCGCCCGAGGCAGTCCATCTCCGGCATCCGGATCACCACCGCTTACAAACCAGCCCGCAGGGACGAAGCAATCGTCTTTGCTCAACGCACCTCTTGGAGGCAGCACGATGGGCTTGGGGGTCTGCCCGTCGGGAGGGCATCCCGTCCAGTTTGTGCCTCGCTCGATCCACACCGGGTAGGTCACCGGGTCGGTGTCGGGATGCTCGATGCACAACCGCCAGCTCCCCCGGGCCAGTGGCACCTCGATCAGCGGTGTGGTTCCAAGTTCACCAACCCGCTCCGGCACCATCTGCCGGTCGCGCTCGACGTAGCGTTCGAGGTGGACCTGTGCTCCTGCAGGCTCCGTGATCAGGGTGAGCAGGCCACCTTGTTCGAGCCAGTTGCGAAAACGTCCCCCGTCGTGGTCTTCGAGCAACGTACGAAGACGGGCCACCGCGGGCCGGGCTTCTGACGCTTCTGCCCGGAGGAGCTGAGTTTGGTACAACGTCGCGATGCGCGTCAGGACTTCAGGGTGGTAGGGGTCGTGATCCAGTGCTGCACGAAGCCCCTGTTCATAGCGGGTTTCCAGTACTTGGGCTTCGACCTCAAGTTCCGCCGCTTGGTCTTCCATCGCCCAGGCGTGGACCTTGTCGGCGAGGGGCGACCACGGATGGACCCCATCGAGAGCTTTGGTCGCCTCTTTTTGGAGTTGCAGGGCGTTGGATCGCAGGGTGCCGGCATCGGCCAACAGCGGTAGCGCTGCTTCGACCGATGCATCCGCGCGGCGGCGGCGAGCCAACCCGTCGAGCCAGGAACGTAGCGCTTCTGCCACCACACTGGCGTCGTCGGGGCGGTCGTTGGGGTCTGGGGCGATGCAGACCAACGCCAGGTCCTTTAACTCCGGAGGGGCCTCGGCTTCGTTCGACCACAACTCGCGCAGGATGCAGCCCAGTGCGTACACGTCGCGCCGCGCGTCGCCGGGATGTCCGGGCACCACTTCAGGGGCCAGGTACCGAGGACTGCCCACCACTCTGCCGAACACCGTCGCATCTCCACCGGTCGTCCGCAGATCGGGAGCTGCAACCTCGGTGACTTTCGCAATGCCCCAGTCCATGACCCGCACTTCACCGTGGCGCCCCACCATCAGGTTCGCGGGCTTCAGGTCGCGGTGCACCACGCCTCGCTCATGGGCGTAGGCCACCGCTTCACAGACCCGAACCACGATATCGACCAGCCTCGGCAAGGGCCACGTGCCTTCGGCCAGCACCTCGGCGAGCGTTTGGCCTTGCACCACCTCCATCGTGTAGAACGGACGACCGTGGGCATCTTCTCCGACCGTGTGAACCGACACGATGCCCGGGTGCTGCAACTGTGCCGTGAGCTGGGCTTCGGCCACAAATCGGCGAGGTTCAAGCAAGCCTTCCTTGCGACGCTTGAGGGCCACGCGGCGGTTGAGGAGTCGGTCTTCGGCCTCCCAGACCTCCCCCATCCCTCCTTCACCGAGCTTTCGACCGAAGTGGTAGCGGCCCTCCCCCTTGGCGAACGCTGATTGCAAGGCCAGCGCCTCGGTGAGGATGTCGAGTGGATGGGCTTCGTGCAACGCGGCAAGGAGCGGGTCCATCAGGTCGGCCGGGAGGCGCAGGGCCTCGAGTTGACCCGCGAGGGCGTGCCAGTCGTCTTCGGGCGCAAAAGGGCCGCTTAGTGCGGGCCAGGGAAGCCGCATGCGCCCCGCGTCCGTCACCATGATTGGGGCGTGGAGGCCGCCGTGCGGCACGCCCGCATTGTGAAACCGGGCCAGGGCCTCGACCGCATCGACCGTGGCCTGGATGTGGCCGGCGACGTCAAGGTCGCCCAGGATTCCCGGGGGTGGGGGGTCGCGGGTGGGTTGACCTTCCAGGATCTGCCAGCCCAGCACCTGCGGATGCAGGTCGTTCGTCATGGCGATCCGGTCGCGGGCCTCGTCATCGAGCACCGCGAGGCCGGGCACGAGCGCAGCTAAGGGGACGACGGAGGGCTCAGGGGCCATCGTTTCGTCCCGGGTCACCTCGAGCAGCCCGTCGCGGAGTTTCCGGCAGATGGCGCAGGTCGACAGGTGTTCCAGGACCTCGTCGGAAAGCGGATCCGTCGCAAGTGCGGCCAGCGGCGGATGGTCCCCCATGGTTAGCCGCAGCATCCCTTCGAGGCAGGCGGAAGGCCTGTGCCCATCGAATCCGCATCGGCGGTGCGGACCCAAAGCTCCCACTCATGGCCATCGGGGTCGGTGGTCCAGAACTTGTCGGCGACGGCGTAACAGCACGTCACCTGCTCTTCGATGCGGATGGGGAGCCCCGCTGCTTCGGCGCGGGTTTGAAAGGCGGCAAGGGCGTCGCCATCGGGCAGTTCGACGCCGTAGTGACGCGCTCCGTTCGCGTGGTCGGGGTTCGCCGTTCCTTTCACCAAAGCCAGCATGATTGCAGGCGTATCGAGTCGAAAGTTCGCGTAGTCGTCGCGACGTTTGGTCACCGTTTGGCCGAAGAGGGCTTCGTAGAACGGAACACTGCGATCAATGGCTTCGACCGGCAAGCTGATATGGACACGCATCGGTTTCTCCCGAAAGAGAGTATCGTCGGGGGCCAGCATGGAGGAGCCCGTGAAGCTGCCGTTCTACCAGGTGGACGCGTTTTCGTCGGCCCCATTTGGGGGAAACCCTGCTGCGGTCGTGCGCATGTCGTCGTGGCTTGCCGATGATGTGCTTCAGGCCATTGCGGCGGAGAACAACTTGTCCGAGACCGCCTTTGTGTGTCCCAAGGGGCCTGGAGAGTACGACCTTCGCTGGTTTACGCCGACCGTTGAGGTGGACCTGTGCGGGCATGCCACCCTGGCTACCGGCCATGTGTTGCTCACCGAGGATGACGGGCTCGATGCCGTCGCGCTTGACA
>JBCCQY010000198.1:0-14061 GCA_039208735.1 Myxococcota bacterium
CTGCGCCGGGGAAACCCACGAACTGAAGGGCTGGCCAGCCCTCGAAGAGGAGCCGAACTTCTTCGTTTTCCGCGATGAGCGGCATGTCGTTGCCGTTCACGTACAGCTCGACGGCCCGGTAGCCGGCCTCAGGCACCAGCGTGAGGAGTCGGTCTCCCTTCTTCACCTGACCGCCGCCCGGGCCGCCGTGGAGTCGCAGCACGGCTCCCGCCCGGGGAGCTCGGATCAGCTGGTTCTGCTGTCGGCTCACTTTGACCTTGGCATCGAGTAGCTTCTGCTGCAGTTCTTCAAGCTTCACTTCCGCGGACTGGAGGTCGGCTTCGACGGCCGCGACCTTCGCGTTTCCGTCCGCACGCGCCTTCCCTAGGGCCTGCCGGGCGGCATTGATCTCGGCTTCAATCGAGTTGAAGTCGGCCACGGCCTTCGCGCGCTTCAGCGAAGCCAGCTCGGCGTCACGCTGGCTCACGATGCCATCTGCCGCGAGGCTCTCCTGCCGTTCGGCCTGTCGACGTTCCGTCACGACGGTGACTTCGAGACCGGCACGCTTGCTTTCGAGGCTCTTGATCTTCGAGAAGTACTCGGCAACTTGTAGGTCTCGAGCTGCTGTTTCGGCTTCGAGCTTCCGCTGGTACGACCGCACCTGGTCCTCGGAACTCTTGAGCTGGCGCTGGGTCGCTTCCTGGTTCTGCGACAAGCGATCGAGCAAGTTCGGATCGTTGTCGCGAAGCTCGATCAACGGGTCGCCGACATCGACGTGCTGGCCTTCCTGGACCAACCAACGCTCGATTCGGCCGTCGATCGGAGACTCGATGAGCTGCTCGCGTTCCTGCTGGGCGTAGGCGATGACCCGGCCGGTGCCGATGGCCGCCTGCTGCCAGGGCATCACGAGGAGCAGAAGCAACAACGCCGGAAGCAGCACGGCGAGAACCATTGCAATCGTGCGAACGGGGGCCGGAGGCCGCAAGAGTCTCGACGCCGGATGGCTCGACTCACGGTCGAGCAGTTGGCGCAGTCCCGGGGCTGAAGCCGGACGGGGGGCGGGACGATGTTCCGCGCGAACGGGCTCACCGCTCATCGAGGCCTCCAGACGTCAAGGTGAGGGACCGGAACGTCGGGTCGTTCTCACTGGATTCGGATGTAAGCACCAAAAGGGTCCAAGGGGACTGCGCATCGGCCACGAGCCGCAGTAGTTTATGGCGGGTCGTCGCGGGCAGTCCGTCGAAAATACCGTCGATGACGAGCAGGCGTGGGGGGCGCACGATGGCGCGGGCGATCAGCAAGGTGCGTCGTTCCGCCTCGAAAAGCGGTCCGCCCATGTAGTCGAGCGGCGTTTGGATTCCCTGCGGGAGCGATTCGACGCGACGCCGCAGGCCCACCCGGTCGAGGGCTTCCCACACCATAGCGAGCGAAACGCCGGGCCGTCCGAGGGCCACGTTGTCGAAGATGCTGCCGGCGAGCCAGTCGGACGGGGCAAGCTTCATGACACCGCGGTACTTCGCCTCCGGCCGAAGCTGGGCGACATCGACGCCGTCGTGCCGCACGAACCCTTCTTCGGATTGTCGGAACCCGACGACCAACCCTGCCAAGGTGCTCTTACCCGAGCCAGGAGGCCCGAAGATCATGGTGCGGCTGCCCGCCGGGAGATGCAGGTCGACCGGAGCAAGACCCCCGCCAGACGCAAAGATGAAGTTGGCCTGATGGAGTTCGACTTCCATAGGCCCCGACGTCGGAGGCAGGTTTAGCCCCACGGGCCGCTCGGGGGGGAGGTCGAGCAGGTTGCCGAGCTTATCGACGCCGGCCAGCAGGTCGTAGAACGTGTCGAGCTTGTCGGCGAACTTGGAAAAGCCAAGCAAGGCAGTGGTGACGATGAACTCGGCCGCCACGAGCTGCCCGATGGTCAGTTCGCCTTCCAGCACAAGGGCGCCCGAGGCCACCAAGAGAACCGCACTCATGAGCACCTGCAGCCCCTGCACGCCCGCATACTGACGCATGAACACGCGGAAGTGGCTCCGACGCTTCGTCAGCCAGGAGCGTGCCAAGTCGTCGGAGCGAGACTCGGAGAGTCGGCTCGCGTCCTGCCGTAGCACCATGGGATGCCGTGCGACCTCTTCGATCCAGGCGGCGACCGCGTACTTCGACTTCGATTCGGCGATTGCGGTGTCTTGCGCTCCTCGGCCGAGCAGCACGATGACGAACAGCATGCCCGCGAGCAGGAAGAGGTCGAAGACCAGAAGGTAGGGGTGGTACACGCCAAGCAAGAGCACGGCCACCGTCACCTGGAGCAACGCGGTGAACCCGTCCAGCAGGAGCGTTCCTGCGGCCTTCTGAACTGTAAGGACGTCGAAGAAGCGGTTGGCGAGTTCGGGGCCGGACAGTCCGTCGAGGGCGTCGACCCGCACCCGGGACAACCGGGTTGAGAGGTCGGCCACCGTGCGCACGAACACCCGACGTTCGATGGCTTCCACCCCCACGCGCTGAAGGAGCTGCAGGGTCGCGGCGAGCAAGAGGCAGACGAAGAGCGCCACGCCCAAAATCAAGATCGGCTGCAGCAAGGCGCCAAACGCAAGCCAGTTGATCAACATCTGGATGGCGAGTGGAGTGGCCAGCGACAGCAGGCCGGCCACGGCACCGAACATCATCACGACGGCGACGTCGCGTCGCTCCACCCACATGAGCGACCACAGCCGCTGAACGGGGCTCTTCGTTCCATCGGGGCAGGCCAAGGGCGCCGAGGGGAGAACCGGCTCAACCAGCCCCCAGGCCCGAGCTTGCTTCCCGACGCGTTTGGTCAATGCCCCTCGCGTCATCCACCGGGACCCTCGAGGGTCGGCGATGGGGATCGCGTGGACGAGCCCAAGGCCCTGGCCGTCGAGAACCCAGACGGCGCCTGCGTCATCTTGGCCGATCACCGGAAGGTCGGGCCGGGCGAGCTTTGTGGCATCCTCGAGCGGAGCCACCATCCATCGAACCCGGAGTCCGGCCGCGGCCAGCACGTCGTCGATCTGCAATGGCCAGGCGGCTGTGGCGTCTGTCTCCGCTGAAGCGGACTCCACCGATCGCGAGTCGATCTCGAGGTTCATCGAGTTCGCGAGAACCTCGACCAGCTCAGCATGGGTCGGATCAGGTTCGGAGCGGGCCGAACCGAAGGTGCTTTCCATGTCGCGCGATCCAATTCAAGAAATCGAAAGCACGATAACAATGTCTTGTTTTGGTGCCCAATCCGCATCCCGCCAACGCAATCGTGCAATACGCTGATGGGTTTTGCTCGGGTCATACGTATGAAAGGTGCCTGCGTCAACCGCTACGTATTGAATCGGCTGCAAGCTCCGGAACCTGCCTGACGAAACTTGTCCGTTTGAACAGACCTGTGGTGCGCTTCATGGCCGTCGTCAAGATCGCAGACCCCGCTACGACGTCGATTATGCCCGCCGTCCCGAACCCTACGCGATCGCAACATTCGACAACGAGGCGCAATTCTTCGTCGCGAATCACGGCGCCGACAACCGCACCAACGCCCGCCACTGGTCCCGCTTCGATTAGGGGTTGGATCCTGTAGATTTCTTGGTTTGCCAATTCGGTTTGATGCGATGAGCGAAGCGGATGCCGGGGACAGTGTTCCTGCCGAAGACGTCGACCCTGCCACGACAGGCTGCGGGGCTGAGCCCTGTGGGTTTGCCTTTACGGACTTGACTCCCGCAGAATAGGCATTTGGCGTCCTCTTGCGGTGATCGGTCACGACGGCGTGGCGTCATGCGGAAGTCACAACGGGGGGGTTGCCAGAATCCTGCTTGTGTATATCCGTGCTCGCTGTTCCCCCCGGATGGACCGGCGGGTGCTCTTCGCGTGAGGCGAGCAAGCATGATTCGAATCGAACACGTCACGCGGAACTACGGCGAGCTGACCGCCGTATCCGACGTCTCTCTCTCGATCGAACGGGGTGAGATCGTGGGCTTGCTGGGCCACAACGGCGCCGGCAAGACCACCCTGATGAAGATGATCACGGGATTTCTGGAGCCCACGTCAGGCACCATCAACGTTGGAGGTTCCGACGTGGTGGATGACCGGCTCGCGGTGCAGCGGCAGCTCGGGTATCTCCCCGAAAACGCGCCGCTCTACCCCGAGATGGAGGTCAAGGAGTACCTCCTGATGATGGCCAATCTACGGGAAGTCCCTGCAGACCGACGCGATCGCGCGGTGCAGGTGGCGCTCGAGCGCACGGGGCTCATGGGTCACGTCGCACGGCCCATCGGTCAGCTTTCGAAGGGGTACCGGCAGCGCGTGGGCCTGGCTCAAGCCATCGTCCACGAGCCGAACTTGCTCGTGCTCGATGAGCCGACCAACGGCCTCGACCCGGTGCAGATCCAGTCCATCCGAGAACTCATCCAGCAGCTTGGGCGCGATGCCACGATCATCTTGTCCACGCACATCATGCAGGAGGTCGAAGCGGTCTGTGACCGCGTCCTCGTCATGATCGATGGCAAGTTGTCGGCCGACTCGGCCCTAAGCGACATGCTCACCTCCCACACCCTCCGGATGTCGGTCGAGGAAGGAGCGAACGTGGTTTCGGTCCTCTCGAAGCTCGATGGCATCGAAGCGGTGCGCGAGATCGGGGTCGATCCAACCAACGAAAAGAGCACGCTGTACGCCGTGGACCACGATGAAGACGTGAGCCCGGGCCCTCGGGTCCTCGAAGCGGCCCAAAAAGCCAACTGGACCGTCCATTGGATGAGTCCCGAGCAGCTTACGCTCGAGAATGTGTTCCGCACGCTGCAGCAGCAACACATCGCCCGCCAGGAGGTGTCGGCATGAGCGCGATGTTCACCATCGCCGGCAAGGAACTACGCGCCCTGTTCAAGTCGGCAGTGGCGGTGTTGTTCCTTGAAGCGTTCTTGATGATGACGCTGTTCCTCTTCTTCGAGTACTCGACGTTCTTCGCGCGGGGGCTGGCCGACGTTCGCCCCATGTTCGAGTGGCTGCCGTTGCTGCTCATCGCGCTCGTGTCGGCCACGACCATGCGGGCATGGGCGGAAGAACGACGTGCCGGCACGCTTGAAGTGCTGTTGACCCTCCCGATTCGGACCGTCGACCTCGTGATGGGCAAGTTCCTCGCGGGTATGGCGCTCGTTGCGCTGGCGTTGCTCTTCACGCTGCCCATTCCCGTGGCGGTGAGCTTTTACGGACCGCTGGATTGGGGCCCGGTCTACGGGGGCTACTTTGCGGCGCTGCTGCTCGCGTCGACCTACCTGGCCATCGGATTGTGCGTTTCGGCGCGGACCGACAACCAGGTGGTGGCCCTTCTCGTCACGGTTCTCGTGGGCGGTCTGCTCTACCTGGTTGGAACCGACGGCGTGACCGATCTGTTCTCAGCCGGCACGGCAGAGCTGCTTCGAGGCCTTGGCACGGGCTCGCGGTTTGAGAGCATTGAGCGCGGCGTGTTCGACCTTCGCGACATCGTCTACTACGGGTCGCTGACGACGTTCTTCCTCGTTCTCAACATGATCTTCCTCGAGACCGAGCGCATCGACACTCAGTCGAGCACCGGCGCGGTTCGCAACTTCATGCTCGTCGGACTGGTGGCCTTGGTGGGCGCGAACGTGGTCATGGCCAACTTGTGGCTCACCCCCATCCGCAGCGCGCGCCTCGACCTGACCGAAAACGGCGAGTACACCATCTCGCCGGTGACGCGCGATGTGTTGCGTGAACTCGATGAGCCGCTGGTCATCCGTGCGTTCATCACCGAACGCACCCATCCCAAGCTTGCAGCCCTGGTGCCCCGCCTTCGCGACACCCTCGCTGAGTACGAGATTTACGGGGACGGACGCGTCGTGGTCGAGATGGAAGACCCGAGCACGAACGAAGATCTCAAGACCGAGATCACCGAGCAGTACTCGATTCGATCGGTCCCTATGGGGGTGGCGGACAACAACAGCCAGTCCATCGTCAACACCTACTTCCACATCGTGGTCACGTACGGCGATCAGTTCGAGGTGCTCTCGTTTGAGGACCTGATCGAAGTTGTGCCCCAGGCATCGGGCGACTTCGAAGTCAAGCTCCGCAACCTCGAGTACGACCTCACCCGCACCGTCCGCAAGGTGACCTCCGAGTTCCAAAGCATCGATTCGCTACTGGCGCAGCTCCCCGAGCCGGCCACGCTGACGCTCTATGAAAGCAAGGGCATCACGGACGAAAACTTCCAGGCCACCGCCCAGGTGTTCCAAGAAGTGGGTGAGCAGCTGCAGACGGTGGGCAAGGACCAGCTGGTCTTCGCCACCGTCGACCCGACGACAGACCCCACGCTACCCCAAGAACTCTACGACGAGTACGGCATTCAGCCGATTCCGCAGTCGCTGCAGGACGCGCTGACGGGTCGGGGCAACTACCTGCACATGCTGCTCGAAGTGGGAGGCAAGGCCACGGCGTTCCGCGGGGTGGAAGGCATGACCGCGAATGACGTGGAGCAGGCCATCGAGGCGGCGCTGCGGAAGGCGACGCCTGGCCAGCTGAAGAAGATCGCGATCTTCACCGAGAAGCCGATTCAGCTTCCGAACCCCAACATTCCGCCGCAGTTCCAGCCGCCGCCTCCCCAGCCGGACTACCGATTCCTCGAGCAGACGTTGGGTACTGAGTACGAAGTCCAGCGCACGATGTTCGAAGAGGGTCAGGTCGACCAGGACGTGGATGTCTTGTTTGTCGGCAAGACGGGTCAGATGACCGATGCGCAGCGGTTCGCCGTCGACCAGTACCTCATGCGCGGCGGCTCGGTGGTCGCCCTCGCTGGCGCGTTCCGCATCGAGCCCCAGCCTCCGTTGAGCACGCGACCCACCGATCCGGGGCTGCGCAACATGCTGAAGACCTATGGCGTGAAGGTCGACAACTCGCTCGTCATGGACAACGACAACGTGCCCCTGCCGTTGCCCATCCAGAATCAACTCGTCAAGGTCCGGTACCCTTACTTCCCGAATGGCTTCGGAGTGGACCGGTTGAACCCAGACCACGCCGCAGCAACCGGCATCCAGTCGCTCGTGTTGCCGTGGGTCTCGCCCGTCTCGACGGTCGAGGACGAACTCGAAGGGCGCGAGATCGAGTGGATTGTTCGGTCGTCTGAAGATGCGTGGCTCGACACCGATGGCCGCATCGATCAGGATTCGGTCGACCGCCGCGGCGTTCCCATGTGGAACGAGCGCGACGACAAGAAGGTCCGCGACCTTGCGATCAGCCTCACGGGGCGGTTCCCGAGTGCATTCGCCGGAAGCGAGAACCCCCTGTCGACCGAAGAAGAACAGCGCTCGGCGCCTCTTGAAGCCTCCGTCGCCGATGGCCGCCTCGTGGTCGTGGGTACGAGTGAGCTGATGTCTGACCTCATGTCGCAGCTGGCGCGGGATCCTGCGCACGCGGCAAGCCTCCAGCTCGTGGCCAACCTCATTGACTGGAGTGCAGAGGACACGGACCTGCTGCAGATCCGTTCCGCCGGTGCGTTCGCCCGCACCCTCGTCGCCATCGACGAGGAGGAAGCAACCTGGGTTGAAGTGCTGACCTGGTTCTTCGTTCTCGTTCCGCCGCTGCTGCTGGTGGTCGCGCTCGTCGTGGTCCGCCGGGCGGCCAACTCCGAGCAGGAGCAAACCGCATGAACCTCGAACAGACCCTTCGGATTTTGATGGGGGCGTTCCTCGTGCAGGGGCTGCTCGCCATCATCACCTGGTGGCCCTCGTCGGATGGTCCAGCCCAAGTCCGCGACCTCGTGGAGTTCGACGCGTCCGACGTGACGTCGATTACCGTGACCGGAACCGTCCAACGTGGTGAGATGCCGGATACGCCGGTCGTGCTCAAGCGTACCGACTCGGGCTGGCAGATCCCGTCCATGTTCGGTGTCGAAGTGCTCGAAACGAAGATCGAAAGCCTGCTTGAGACGATCGACAAGCTCGAGGCACGGCGTCCGATTGCCGAGAATGCCTATCGCCACGTCGATCTCGATGTGGCCGACGACCAACACGCTCGAAAGCTGGTCATTGAGAAAGACGGTGGAGAGCCCGTTACGGTCTATTTTGGATCGGCTACGGGCAACGCGGCCCACGTGCGTTTGGCCGGCGAGAATGAGGTCTACAAAATCCGTGGCGTGGCGGGCTACAGCATCTCGACGGCGTCCAACCAGTACTTCGACCGGAAGATCCTCGATGTCGACACGGGGACGGTCAACGAGGTCGCGGTGGCCCGACCGGATGGCTCAGCGTTCACGTTCACCAAGACCGACGTGGGCTGGGATGTGTCGATCGAAGGCCCGCCGGGCCGCGTGCTCGACAGCATCAAGGCTTCGGAATTCATCGGCAAACTACTGACTGTCGAGATGCGCGAGCCCATCGCGCAGAGCACCACGCCGGAGATGGGCTTCGACAGTGGCACTGTGGTCTCCTGGACCACCACCGAAGAGGGCTCCACCGTCTCCAATCGCTATGTCGTGGGCAATCAGATCGATGGAGACTCGGGCCGATTCTATCTTAAGATTGATGGCAAGAACCTCGTCTATGACGTGATGTCGCCCCAGGTCGAGAACGCGACCACAAAGCCGCTCACCTCGTTGTTCGTGGTTCAGTAGTGAACCAGGACGTGACCTGGCTTTCGGGCAGCTGCCATTGTGGCGCAGTCCGTTACCAGGTCGCGGTCCGACCGGAGCCTCGCATCGCGGTGGACTGCAACTGCTCGATGTGTCGGCGCCGGGGCTTTCTGCATTACTTCGTGATGCCCGAGGGTCTACGCATCGAGGGTCGGGACACGCCGCCGGATCCCACCGCCGATGATCCCGCGATCGATGCGCTCTGCGAATACCGCTTCGGCACCCGTACGGCGCGCCATTGGTTCTGTCGAACCTGCGGCATCGCCCCGTTCTACGTCCCTCGGTCCCATCCCGATGGCTTTTCGGTGAACCTGCGAACACTCGAATCGCCTGACGACCTCCGCACGTTCGCCATCGAGCCGTTCGATGGCGAGCATTGGGAAGCTTCGATTGCGGCGTTGCGAAAGGCAAATCCCTAAAGCAGAAGTCCCTGGTCGGGGGTGAGGTCCGCCCGCAGGTCCGTTTCGCCAAGGCGGGCGCGCAAGTCGTTTTCGATCATGCGCGACAGCTGGGACAACGGGAGGTCGTGGGGGTCTTCCTCAAAGGGATTCTCGAGCTGAGACCCAATCACGTCGAGGCCCAAGAACGCGTAGGCGACCATCGTGGTGACCACCGGCGTGAAATCCCCGACGTGGTGCAAGATGCCGAATGGCAGGGCGATGACGTACAACGCCACGATGCGATGGGTCAGTTCGGTGTACGACAGGGGCACCGGGGTGTTCTTGATTCGCTCGCAGGCTCCTTGGATGTCCAGGAATCGGCTGCTGATGTGCTCGAGCATGGGCAAGTGGTACTCGGAGAGCCAGCCCCGATCGAAGGCGCCGCGGTGCCGTTCGGCCATGGTCTGCACGATGGCCATCGGCTTGTTGCGCTCGGTCACCAGACCCTGGCGCTCTGCGGCGGGCAGGAACATGCCGAGTTCTTCCCAGCGTGGCTGGCCTCGCAGGTGGAGTCGCAGGCCATGGACGAACGCAATGGCCCGATAGACCAACGACCGCTGCATGACTTTCACTTCGGGATCGTCGCCGCTGATGAGCGTCAGCACGAGTCGCACGTAGCTCCGAGACTCATTGACAAGTTGTCCCCAGAGTTTTCGGCCTTCCCACCATCGGTCGT
Organism: Myxococcota bacterium; assembly: GCA_039208735.1. GTDB lineage: Bacteria > Myxococcota_A > UBA796 > UBA796 > DRPG01. The sequence goes on from JBCCQY010000198.1 coordinate 9,725, forward strand.
AGCAGGCGTTGTTGCGAAACGCCAGGAAGATCGCGAGGGTCAAGCCCAGGATGCTGAACGGCGTGGCCGTGAAATCCACCCAACTCAAGTCGTAGGTGTGGTTGGCCCACGTCAGTACGCTCGAGAAGGCCAGCACGCCCAAGAGAAAGGGCCACGTCTGAGAAAGCGCACTGCCCTGCCACGTGAAAAGCAGGGTGGGGAACTCGCGCTTGGGTTTGATGAGCATCCGTACTCCTGGTGGTCCTCGCCACCTTGATCTGTCCGTACCCGGGTTGACGGTGCGGCGGCCGACGAATCGGAGCGACCGACGGTTCGAGCGCCTCGTTTGGCGGCTCGAGGTCCCGACGGTATGCGCTTTGACGTGCAGCGCGTCAATTCCCCGCCCCCCATCCGGCTTGGCGACGGCCGGCTCCAGTACGTCCGCCGTGGGCTGAGGGATCGCCCGTGGCGCGACCTGTACCACTTCGTTTTGCTGGCCAGTTGGCCGGTGTTTCTGTTGTGGTCATCGCTTGCGTACTTGGCCGTCAATCTTGTCTTCGCAATCCTGTTTCTCGCAGGTGGAGACTGCTTCAATGGCACGAATGGGGGCACGGTCGTCGAAGCCTTTTCGTTTTCCGTCCAGACCCTGACGACGATCGGCTACGGCTCGATGACGCCAACTACCCCCTACGCCCACATGGTGGTGGCCCTCGAAGGGCTCGTGGGCATCATTGGGGCCGCTTTGCTCGCGGGCGTGTGCTTTGCGAAGGTGAGCCGGCCCCAAGCGCGGGTCGAGTTTTCGAATGTGGCCACGGTGCACACGATGAACGGCCGGCCCTGCCTGTCGTTTCGTATTGCCAACCAGCGAAATAGCCGCATCGTGGACGCCCACATGCAGCTGTACGCGTTGATCGATCTCACCACGAAGGAAGGGGAGCACATGCGCCGCTTCTTTCCGTTGCGCCTCGAACGGGAGCGGACCCCCTTGTTCCTGCTCACGTGGACCGTGATGCACTTCCTCGACGGCGATTCTCCGCTGCATGGGCTCACGCCTGAAAATGCTTCGGAGCGGATGGCTTCCTTGGTTGCGACCGTCACCGGAGTGGACGAGGGCTTCGTCCAACAGGTGCATGCCCAGCAGTATTACTTGCCTGAACGAGTGTTGTTCGACCGTCGCTTCGTCGACATCATCGACAACTTCGACGGGGTCCTCGAGATCCACCACGACCGCCTCCACGAGACCATGCCCGATCCGTCGGTGTCGGTTACGGACGCGGCTGTGCAGGGAGCACCTTGATGAGTACGGAATCCACGGGTTCGTCGAGCGAAGAAACCGGCGCTGCGGCCGCGCCAGCTCAAGATGGGACGGCGGATGCGCTTGCGGCCATCCTCGCGCGTCTCGATCAGCTCGAAACCAAGATCGACGCTGCACACACGGCGGCCCAAGAGGCCAAGGCGGCGGCGAGCGTCGAACCTGGTCCGCCTACGAATGGTGCGGGAGCCCCCATCGCAGTGGCTCAGCTCCATGACCCTGACGTCCAAGCCGGCCTCGGACGAATCCTCGAGCGCATCGATCGCGTCGAGGCCATGGTCGAGGCGCTGGGCACGTTCGCCGAGCGTCTGCCGGTGATTGGGGATGCCATGGGGCACATGGCGCGCCTCGGCTACGAACAGGCCCAGGCCAAAGGCATCGATCCCATCGCCACCGGCCAGCGCGCGCTCGATCTTGGATTGTCCGCGGCGTCGCCGCAGACGTTCGACCTGCTCGAGAAGCTTCTGCAAAAGCAGGGCACGCTCATGGCGCTGCTCGATGCGGTCGAAGATCTCGAGGACGACAACTTGGCCGCAGTGGGAACCGCGCTTGTCGAGACCTACCGGTCGCCGATTCCCATGGCGGGGCCACTGCGGGCGTTCTTCGCGCTAGGCGACCCCGACATCATGCGTACCGTCGGGTTCACCCTCGAGTTTGCGAAGAAGCTGGGCTCGAAGCTTCGGGCAGATTGATCAACACGGCCGACGCGGGCGTTCGCCGAGCTTCACGGACCGCTCGACCACCGCGCCGGCTCGTACCAGCGAAAGGGCCACCGTCGTCCCCGCGCCCTTGGCGGTGAGTAGGCCGATGAGGTGGCGAAGTCCGGTGACGGACTGACCGTCGATGGACAACAACGCATCGCCAACCGCCACGTCTGCGGATTCGCCTGGACCACCCGGCTCGACCGATACTGCGAGTAGCACATCGTGCTGCCCAGCGGCTCGGGCCGCGTCGCCAGATAGCGTTCCAGGCTGGAATCCAACGCCCAGATAGCCGGGTGTCACGGTGCCGTGGGCCTCGAGATGGGGCACCACGCGTTTTAGCGTGGCGGCTGGCACCACTGCGCCACGATGCGTAAGGCCGGCCGTGTCGAGGCCCGCGAAGGTGCCGGCGGTCGTCAGCAGTCCCCCTCCCGACATGAAGGGAGCCAGCGTGGCGTCCACCTCGATCCACTCGTCGATCTGGCCGCCCCGCGAGGTCTGCCAGCCTCCCGAGCGGTCGCTGATGAGGCCCAACGCGGTCTGGATACGTCCGCCGCTCCGACCGGTGAGCACGACGAAGTTCCCCACACGGAGCGTGCTTGCATCGTCGAGCCACGTCGCGGGCTGTAGCCCGCCCTTGGCCACCTTCAGAAGAGCGAGGTCGGTGGAATAGTCGCGGCCCACGATCACCGCGGCCCGTTCTTCACCAGAGGGCAAGACGACGACGATGCCTTCGTCCCGCCGAACTGCATGGCTGGTCGTGATGATGCGGTCTTCCGACCACACGAGGCCCGAATGGGGGCGACGTCCGCCCCGGACCTCGACCACCGCGCTCTGCGCACGTTCGACGAGGTCGGCGAGGTCTTCCGAAAACTGATGAATGCTAGACACGAGGTCTCCGTGGGTGTTGCTTGCGTTTTCACCCGAAGAGGGGCCTCTGTGACATTCCCTGTCTTTCCGGAGCCGCCTCCCCGTTTGGGGAGGGACCTCCCTGCCTTCGCAGCTACTCCGTTGCCTTGGACTCGCAAAACAGGTCGTCCGTGCAAGTGATCTGGCCATTGGGGCCACACCCGCAGCTCGCGCACCCATCATCCGAGACGAACTGGTCGCCCGGGCAGTACTCAGGATCCCCCATGGCATCGGTGTAGATGCACACGGGAATGATGTCACCGTCGGCGTCCGTGCCGCAGGGGCCCTCGTCTTCGCAGGCCATCGCGAACAAGGCCATCACCCACACCCATCCCCATCGCATCACGGCGTCCTCCCGACCCGGTTTCGGCACCCCGCCCCGGCCGCCGTGCAGCTTACAGGCGCAAGCGCCGGGTGTCGATCGAAACGCCATGACATTTCCTCGCAATCTTGCATTTTGCGTAGATGGCAAGCGAGTTGGTGTCTGAATACGAAGGTTCGTATTTGCGATAATTCGCCTTCAACGTTGCTTGTCTGAAGCTCGGGTTGCGGGCTTGTCGCTCCAGCGAATGGCGATCCCTGCCGATGGGATTTCCGCGGGTTGGGCTCATCGCGGGTACCATCCTGAATGGAGGAGAGGAGCATGCTCGGGCTTTTCATGGCAAGTCTGGTGCTCTCGGCGGCGGTGGCAGGGACCTCGCTGCTGGCCACCCACTCTTCCACCTCCGCGGCGCATCCCCTTCGCTACTGGACGCTTCAGCTCGCTGGATTCGGGATCGTGGGACTTCCCCTGGCCTTGGTCGGCGTCACGCCCTGGCTGGCCTTGCTGCTGGCCTTGGCGATCGGGGGATTGTTCGCTCGCGGCGTGCAGCCCCTGCTTACCGACCAGACGGAAGACACGGGCTTGGATTGGCTGGCCGGTTCATGGGGGCGGGTGGTTCTGCCCATTCGAGGTCGGCGCGGCAAAGTCGCGGTGCAAACAGCACGGGGGCGCATCGAACTGCCCGCTACGACCGACGAGGACCGCCTGATCGCACGGGGCACAAACGTGTTCGTGGCGTTTGTGGAACACGGCCGGGCACACGTGGTTCACTTGCGATCGTCACAACGCCCGACCCCGTCCCTCGGTGAGCAGAACGCCGTTCTGCGCAACGATTTCACCGAGCAGGATGGTCGTGACAGGCCAGCCTTGTAGGCGACGACCTTCGTAGGGAGACCATCCACACGAAGGGGAGAATGGGGCGTCGAGCCCGACCGTCCGCGCGCAATCGAGGTCGACGAGCACCAGATCGCCGTCGTACCCTGTTTCGAGGCGGCCCTTTCGCGCGATCCCGAAGGCGCGGGCGGGGCGTTCCGCGGCGAATGCGGCCAGTTCGGACAGGCTGCGCCCCGAGGTGTGGGCTTCGTGAAGCAACAACGGCAGCAGCAGACCGAGC
>JBCCQY010000199.1:0-14020 GCA_039208735.1 Myxococcota bacterium
GACGAACGTGTTCTTCGGCCACGATCCGCTTGAGGTAGCCCGTGAGTTGGGTGGAGGTAGGTGGCTTCTTGGTCGCAAGGTAGGCGAGCAGAACGTCACCGAGCGGAATGGTCGACAAGCGGCTCACGTCCGGCGTAGGTACAGGTGCGGTCATGAGAGCTCCTTCTGAGGGCGAGTTTGCAGGCCTCGCAAAATTCGCTGCCACACGTCTACGGGCTTTTCGGCCACCGTGTCCGTGCGGAATCGGAGCACCTCGTAACCAAGCTGGCGAAGGTCCTCTTCCTTTTTGTCGTCGCGAGAACGTTGGTCCATCGAGGCATGCTGGTCGCCATCGATCTCGATCACAAAGCGATGGTCGTGAGAAATCAGATCAACTTCCCAGCTTCCGGATCCTGACGGTTTTGCAACCCGCTGGTTGGGGACAAAGACGCCCCGCGTTTCCCGCCTGGCCTCAAGAAGATAGTAAATGACCCCTTCGTAGGGACTTCGGAGGAGCGGGCTCAATGCGCGCGCTTCCTGAACACGGTCGAGGATCCCCCCGTCCGCTGGATGGAGTGGCACTATTCCGGTTAGGGCTGCCTGGACTGCATCAAGGGCCACATCGGGCGCGAGAAGTGTATTCACGAGGGACGCGGTGGTGGTGGCCAGAAGGACAGGCACGGCGGGATGATCGATGGCGAACGAGAAGGCTACGGGCCAGAGTGGCTGAAACTCTCCCGCCAGGAGTAGGGGACCTTGCCCTTCGAAGGCGGCTCGTGAGGCGTCGAGACCGGTGCGCGATGGATCGGGAGCCACCACCACTTCCCACCCCCGGTTGGCAGCGTAGCGCCCGACGGACACCCGTGCATCGAGCAGCTCGCGAGCCGAAACCACGCTGACGAGAGGCATTCCTGCGGTCCGCCATTCCGCGTGCCGGTCGAGCACTTCCTCAGGACAACGCCACCAACCCACGCAAACTCCCGTTCGGCCATACGTCATTCCACAAATCGGCGTGAACCTCAAGTGAACCTTCGTCCAAAGGCCTGCCCGATTCGATTGCGGCGTCTACCGATCACACCTTGATCTGACGAAATGTGGTCAAGCCCCGGGAATGCAGCGCGGGTGACCGCAAACCTCAGCGACCGCAGCGCGGCTCTGCGCTGCCCGCTTCGATAGCGTCTCCGCCCGCGCTTGGAGGCTCACGCCGGGCTGGGTGGTGCCAAAGCCGGGCGGACGCAGGATCAAAACGACCGGTTGGCCGCGCTGGCGCTGTGGATCGATAAGGATGAGACCACCGAGCCGATCTCGCTTGGGCAGCTCCCCGGTGGGACGGCCGCTTCCGTCCGGACTGGGCTGGGTGGTGCCATCGCTCGGATCCGACAGGTTCGGAGTGGAGCCAGGTGCCGGTCGGCACCCGTCGACGTTCGGGTCACACGGAGTCTGATCGCTGTCGTCATTGCCGTCGGATCCGCCATTTGTGCCGTCGTCAGGCGTGCCATCATCATCGGGAGTGCCATCGTCGTTGGAACCGTTGTCATCGTCGGTGGTGCTACCGTCAGTTCCATCATCATCGTTGCCCCCGTTGTCGTCATCCGTGCTGGTGCCATCGTTCCCTCCACCCGTCGAGCCGTCGTTCGGATCCGTCCCATCGGTTCCACCTGGGCTAGGACCAGCATTGTGCGGCTTTGGCGACTCCCGATCGAGCACCACGAAATAGGTTCGCCCAGAAACCGGGTCGTGAACAAATCGTCCGTCGCCTCCCGGGTTCGTCTGGATGTAGTAGACATTGCCCGACTCGGGGTCGGTTTCGTAGTCGCCGCCCGCGACCTCGAGCTCGAACAGGTCACCATCGGTGATGTCAGTGCCTTGAAGGTAATGGGAGAGGTTGCCCAAGGCCGACCCGAGCGCGGTCGACAACCCACCGCCCATTGGGCTCCACATGTTGCCGGCAAGCCCCGTCCCAGTCTCTTCTTTCAACGTGCCCACATCGATCCCGGGCAGCTCAGCCCGCAGGTCAGACGGCTTCGAAAGCGCACCGACCAACGCATCGGCCGCGTCGATGGACCAGTCGTATGCATCGAGAGCAAGCTTGGGATCGGGCGACGAAAGAAGGTTTCCAGGATTGGTTTCGAGCACTGCATGGAGCGACCGAAGCGCAGCGTAGGCATCGTTTGGTGAGCCCGCGGCCTTGACCTCGTCAGCCCGCAACGGCTCCAGAGCGTTCTTTAGGTCATTCCCATCCACCTCGCCGATGACCAGAGCCCGAGGTCTGTCGGTATCCGTGGTGTGCTTGGGCGCGGTCTTGGTCTCAGCACTCGTACATGCGCTGATGAGCCACATCACGAGCCCACAGCTCACCCCCAGCCGCAAACGATCTTCTGATAGCATAGGATCTCCCATTGTCGGTGCGAGAGTGCCTATTGGGTGTTGCCAGCCTGAGGTTTCGCACACCCTTCGTGCCGTCTGTCTGCCGCTGTACCTGCTCCGCCGATCGTGGCGCATCACGTGTTTTGCTCGTAGGCTTCGCCGGTACTACGGTCCCATCCAACTTCCGATCCCCGTTCATCGTCGCCCATCGATGTGCTGTACGTCCTCCTCGACAACAATCAGGCGTTCCTGCCCCATCGCGCTTCGCGTGATCTCGCCGTCGTGCAGTTTCCATCCTCGTCCACACCATTGTCACAGATCTCGATGCACGCCGGGTCGAAGGCACATTCGGAATCGACACAATCGGGATCTCCGTCGAAATCGTTGTCGATCGTGTCGTCACAAATCTCGAACGGAAACTCCGTGACGTTCAGCGTGGCCGCGCCGGTCGCCCCTCCGGAGCCGTCGATTACGACGATTACGGATTGACCCGAAATTAGAGCCACAGAAACTTGGGATTGCATCCCATCGGTGTCGTCATTGCAATCGAGTTCGATCGCTCCTGTGCAGTCTTCGACGACGTACATGGCCGTGTCGTAGGCAAAGCCTATCGAGTCGAAGACGTAGGTGGCATCGTTCGGAGCGGTGAACTCCCAGGTGGCCTCGTTTGCGGAGCCACCACAGCTACCCGCTAGCTCGTCGGGGGCCATTGTGGTGTCCGCCGCGTAGGTGCCTGGCGCATTGATCGTGGCCAACGGACACATCGATGTCATGGAACCCGTGTCTGCGGTGTCCCTGCCGGGCATCTGAGATAGCTGATCCAAGCATTCATCGGAGCAAGATTCGCCCCTTCACCACGCGTCCCAAAGCGCGTTGTAGGGAACATAGAGGGCTGTTTCTAAAACCCGTTAGCTCCAGGTTCGAGGCCCCGTCGTCCGGGAAAGCGCAGCCACAACCTCCTGGGGATTGATCGATGTTCCAGAAGACAATCGAATCCTGGCGAATCGCCGCATTGCTCGGCGTCACAACGGTCGGTTTCGCCGCATACATCGGAACGGTGTTCCCAACGTCAAACCTTGGCTTCCCTGAAGGGTACGGCACTGCAGTGATCGCCTTCGAGTTCGCCCGCACCCCGGCCGACGTCCACGCAGTATTCGGACCTCCTGATGGACTTGATCGCGATACGCTCTCGAGGATGGACTGGGGCAACTGGCTCGACTTCGGGTTCATGGCGGTGTATGGCGCGTTCTTGTTTGCGTTCCATCGCGCGACGGTCTCGATCGGAAGCCCGTCTGTGGCCACGTTACTCGGCCCCGTCGCCGCGGTTTGTGACGCGTTCGAGAACACAATCCTGTTGGGCATTACGTCCGATCTCTCAACGATGCCCGGGCTACCGTGGCTACGGCTTTGGGTCACGCTGAAGTTCGCAGCGCTCGCCGTATCGGCCGGAGTCGGGGGCTTCACGATGCTGCGGACCCCGCATCCAGCGGTACGTATTGGAGGGGCATTCGCGGCAGGATGTGGTCTCGTGGCGCTCCTCGCGCTCGTTGCACCGGATCGACTCGGCGAGGCACTCGTCTCCAGCATCGCGCTCGCGTGGGCCCTCTTTCTCACCTTCGCCATCGGTCAGTCGGTTCGAGGGTCACCCTCCCGCTTCGACCGCGCCTAGATGCGGTACAGTGCCTCATGCTCCTCTTGATCCTGCTGTCGAACGCATGGGCAGCTCCAACACTTCGTGCCGGCCTCCTGGGTGAGTTCGTGACTCACCCTGGCGCGTTTATCTCGTTCGAACCCGGGCGTTCCGACCGGCCCGGCCTGGCTCCGGTCGTGGGAGGGCGGCTCGGTGGCTACGTCCACCCTGGCCACCACAGCGCGTTGTTCGTCCATGGGGAGGGGGGACTTCGGCTATCGGGTTCGCAAGTTGCAGCCGACGTCCTCGTTGGGGCCGGGCTCCACCATCGATGGCTCCCTACCCGAGTGGTGGTGCGACGAGGGGAAACGGTCGCCTCCGTTCTCGATGCAGGGCGTCCCAATCTCCTGGGAACCTTGGGCCTCCGAATCGGAGATGCCGACGGCCGGGTTCGCCCTTTCGGGCGTGCAGACTTGGCTTGGCGCGGTCCCGTGCATCGGGGCGTACGCACGGAGTTGCTCTTCGCGATTGGCGTCGCCATCAAGGGGGCTTCATGAGGCTCGCCCTTTTATTCGGCCTGGGCTTGGGGTGTTCCCATGCCGAGGACACCTTCTTCGTGCGGCGGGCTGGGGCAGACCTTCCGGTGTGGCGTCAGGGCCCAGACGACAGCGAGACCGTCGTGCTCATGACCCACGGGTCGGGGGCTTCCGGTCGGTTCTACGATTGGACGGAAAGCTTCGATCGGATCGAGGAGCAGGTCGCGGTCGTGTACTGGGATTTGCGAGGGGCGGGCATCAGTCAGGGCAATGCGGCAACCGACACGCTGACGGTCGATGAACTTCTGTTGGACCTCGCCCTGGTTCGTGACGCCGTCGTCGACCGGTACGAGCCCGAACGACTCGTCCTGATGGGCCACAGTCTGGGTGGGGGATTGTCGGTCGGACACCTGACGGAGCCAGCAAATCGGGAAGGTGTCGACGCCTACATCGACATTTCGGGCGCCCGGCATGCCGAAAACGCGTTTGACGAGGTTCGCGCCATCATGCTCGAGGTCGCCAAGGCCAACGCCTTGGACAACATCGTGGCATTCTACACCCAGCAACAGAACATCCCGCAGGACCCTGTGGCGAGGCAGACGCACGCCGACCATACCTTGACCATCAACGCTCTGCGGGGGTTCGACCAGGCCGCATCGGACGCCGAGCTGCGTGCGTTCATCGCCTCGCGCAGCGCCTCCTCTTCGGTGATCGGAAGCTTCGACATCCTTGGATATCTCGGCAATACGAGCCGATTTGTTCAGCGCTTCGACTTTCGGACGATGGCTTTCGAGGACGAGGCCCTCGCCTCGATCGACACCCCAACCCTGTTCATCACCGGTCGCTACGATCTTTCCGTTCCTCCCGAATTTTCGGAGCAAACCTTCGAAGCGATGGATCCCGATCGGAGGCCAGCGGGGTTCAGCGAACTCGAGGCAGGCCATTGGCCCATGTTCGACGATCCTGACGGGTTCGCCGAGGTGGTGCTCGCATTTGTTGAATAGGCTGCAAGGTTGAGCGTTATACTGGAAGTGGCGAAGCCGGGCGCCCCCAGTCCGCGGAGAGGGAACGTCCCACCGGCCACCATCATCGTGGATCCCTGCGCGATCCTCCTTGGGGCCCGCTCATGCGGACATCGGGCCATTCGGAGGCTCGTCCATGCCCAGCTACCCGACCCATCCCAGTCTTGAACGGGACCGTAAACACGCCAAACGTCTGCTTCGGAAATGGAAGGATGGCGATCGCGAGACCCTAGAACGGATCGCTCTACACCATCCCCGTGGTGACCATGCGGAGCCGAAGCTTGCGAACGCCCAACTGGTGGTGGCCCGCGAATACGGCTTCACCAGCTGGCCCCGCTGGAAGGCGTTTGTCGAACTGCGAGAACTTGACCGCAACGGTCAGGCGAATGCCTTGGTCCGTGCGGTGTGTTCAAACGATGTGAGACGTGGCACCACGTTGCTCGACGCGGATCCGGGACTCGCGGCACATTCCCTCGCCGCAGCGTGTGCCTGTGGCCGACCCGACGTCGTTCAGCGTTGGCTTTCACGGCCCGATGCGGATCCCAACGCACCGATGGGGCCCAACGCATGGACTCCCTTGCTCTACGCCTGCCACTCGCGGCTCTTGCGTGCCGACCCTGATCGCATCGATGGGATTGTCGAGTCGGCTCGACTCTTGATCGCCCACGGAGCAGATGTCAACTGCTATTTCGTCAGGACATCAGGAGAAGAGACGGTTCCGCAAACCGCCATCTATGGAGCGGCGGGCATTGCAAACCACGCGGGCCTGACCCGGTTGCTGCTCCACGCGGGAGCTGACCCCAATGAAGAGTTGGAGGAGCGAGAGGGTCACATCGGAGTCGGCGGAGAGGCGCTTTACCATGCGGCCGAATACCAAGATTTGACCTGCCTAAGGCTGCTTCTCGAAGCAGGGCCACACCCCACTCGGGTGTCCTATTGCTTGTGCCGCATGCTCGATTTCGATCATCCGGAGGGCGCAGAACTCCTCCTCAAACATGGAGCAAACCCAAACTTTCGGATTCCCTGGCAACGCAACCGAACCCAACTCCATCGCGCCGTGCTCTTCGGGCGGCAGCCCGTAACGATCGATGCGCTCGTGGCTGCGGGAGCCGATCTCGCTGCGACGGATGAGGATGGCCACACCGCGCTCGATCTCGCTCGCGCAACCTCTCGAATCGCCTTGGAGCAACGTTTGCTGGAGTACGGAGCCCCGGCCGAACAGGTGCCCTCCCAGATGCTCCACCCCACGCAACTGTCGCTGGCCGCCAAGGACGACGACGCCGCGACCATCGATCGGCTCCTCGACGCGGGGGCCAACATCGACACCGGCGAAGATGGTCTGCCCCCGCTGCACTGGGCGTGTTGGCGGGGACGATGGGCGGCGGCCAAACGACTCATCGAACGCGGCGCCGACATCCATCGCCGCAACCCCTATGGGGGAGACGCCCTGGGTACAACGATCCACGGCTCGGCGAACTGCTTCGATCTCGAGGGCGGTCCAGGGATGAAGCTGCCCGAAGAGGCCGTTTTGGGATCCTATGTCGAGATCGTGGACCTGTTGGTTTCGCAGGGAGCATTCCTGCCCGAGGTCGTCCCAGGTGGGTCCGACGCCGTGCAGGAGGCTCTGCGCCGTCACGGGGTTCCCGATCCCGAGGACTCCGCCGAAGCCTGACGACGATTCGGCCGTCGGCCCAACCATCAACCAAGATCCCGATGCCCGGCGACTGAATCGACGAGTTCCATTCAGGAATTCAAATGAGGTCTATTCGCCGAACGGCATAAATTACCCCTCATCGCTTGCAGATGAAAATGAAATTCATTATCAATAAGAACCTATCGAACTCGAGAGTTCAGTTCTTGTATTTCAGCCTATAAAGAAGGCTTATACGGCAGCCATGCCTCTCGCCGCTAGGGCTGTGGCTCGACCATGGCTTGGTGGTGTTCATCGTGAACATCACGGGTTGTCTGTACGTGTTCCATCATGAATCCTCGGTCCTGACGCTCGGTCGAGGAGCCCCCTCGGCACGGTCAAGACGACCTTGCCCTGGTCGGAGAACCCATGGCCTCCCCATCCGTTCAAATCCTGTTTGGCACTGAGACCGGCACGGCGGAAGACTGTGCCAACACGCTGGCCAAAGCGCTCATGCGGCGGAAGATTGGTGCGCTGGTCGTCGACATGGACCGCATAACGCCTCGCGAACTAGCCCAGGTTCCTCTGGCGGTCGTCATCACGTCCACATTTGGGGATGGGGAGCCTCCCATCAACGCGGAAGCTCTTTTGAAAGGGTTGCGCAAGAAGCGGCCTGATCTTTCGGGACTCCGATTCGCAGTCATGGCGCTCGGCGACCGGAATTACCGTCAATTCGCCAAGTGCGGGCGGGATTTCGATTCCCTTCTTGGTGAGCTTGGTGGCCATCGCCTCTTTGAGCGCCTGGATGTCGATGGAGATCCTGAAGCACCCCTGCTTAAGTTCCAGGCCCAACTGTTTGCTGCACTCGACGCTGCACCGCCGGAGACCTTCGTGGCGCCACCAAAGGTCGCGCGGCCCGGTCCCTTCTTTGTGCGTTTGGGCTCGTTTTGGTGGAAGCGAACTCCGGAACCAGATCGCGACCATCCCGCCGAAGGGCTGATGGTGTCGGCCCGGCGCTTGACCTCGGCAAAATCGATCGGCGAAACGTACCACTGCGAACTCGACCTGGGTCCCAAAGCGGTCGATCTTGCTCCAGGTGACTCGATCGGCCTGTTTCCCCGCAATGCTCCGAGCCTGGTGCATGCGGTGCTCGACGCTGCAGGGAGCCACGATGAAAAGCTGCGAAAGGCACTTGCCGAGCGCTGCCTCCGGCGGGTCCCCACAGACCTGCTGGCCGCCTTGGGCCCCGAAGGCCTTGCCATCGCGTCCGATCCAGAGGTGTTGGCTGAGTTTCGCCAAACCCATCATGTCTTGCACGCCCTGCGGAGGTTTGGGACCCGGGTCTCCGCACGAACGCTGCTGGATACCCTCCATCCACTGGCGCCACGGCTGTACAGCATCGCCAACGCGGTCGACCGAGGAAGGGTGGAGTTGTGTGTTTCACGAATCCGCTACGAACTCGGGGGGATTCACGTCGAAGGGGTGGCCAGCGGCTGGCTGGCCGAGCGGAGCATTCCGGGAACGCGCGTCCGTTGGTATCCACGACGCAATCCGGCGTTCCGACTTCCGGAAGACACCCGACCCTTGATCGTAGTGGGGCCAGGTACCGGTGTTGCGCCTTTTCGAGGGTACCTCCAGCAACTTGCCCGTGGTGCACCGTCGAGAGAGGTGTGGCTGTTCTTCGGTCATCGCAATCGGGCCCATGACGACCTCTACGGAACGGAGTTCACCGAGTATGTTCAGTCAGGCGTGTTGACCCGCTACGACGCAGTGTGGAGTCGCGACACCGACCGGAAAGAATACGTTCAAAATCGGCTACAAACTCTCGGTGACACAGTTTGGGATTGGCTTGAACGCGGAGCGCGCATCCGGGTATGTGGGGACGCACAGGGAATGGCCCCCGGCGTTCGGCGTACGTTGATCAACTTAGCATCGGCTCGAGGTCTTGATGGGTCTGCGTGGCTCGCCGAGCGGAAGGCCCACCAGGACTTCCTGGAAGACGTCTATTGACCTCGTCCCCTACCAGTCGCCCGTCACCCAGCCGGTGACCACCTCAAACGACTGGCATTCGTCGCCTTCGCATGCGAACGTGTGCGTGAACCCAAGCACTCCCGCCCCATATGGTGTGTAGATCGAGTCATCGATGGCGCCGAGTTCCATTCCGTAGCTGACGCTTGACGTCTGGCCGAAGCTCACGTCGCTCTGCTGGGTCTGCCCGATGGACATCCCGAACACCACCCCACCCGTCGAAAGCTCAACATCCAGCGTCGATTCGAGCTGCCAGCTCTCGGTCGTGGTCTTCGTAAAGCCAATCTCCACTTCGCTCGGCAGCGACGGGCCACTTCCCTTCACTGGGGCATTCGCGAGCGGCGCGAACGTCGCCGTCGGCACCGTGAAGTAGCCACAGTCTTCCAGCGGGAAGCTCGGCAGTTCCGTACAACCGGGCTGCGTGATGCCAAGCCCCGCCATGTAGTCGGCGATGTCGCTCTTGCGCAGGTAGGTCGAGGGTTCGGTGCCGGTGTGCACGAAGATCTGGTCGAGTTCCGCAACCTGGTCGGGGCGCAGGGCCGGCCGCGCCCGGTCGTAGGGCATGAACACCATCCGCTGGGCTTCGTTGCGCGGCACGAGAATGTCCAAACGCTCCCCGATCCGCGAAGCTCCATCGGGCGCGGGCGGCGCACTCACGATCTCGTAGACGAACTGCTCGAGCGCGAGCACCGACACGAGCACGTAGTCCTCACCGCTCCCGTTGTTGTACGCGGTGCTGATCGACAGCTCTTGGAGGTTGTCGGTGGTGAACGCGGTCGCCACCTCGACTTGGGTCGTCGCCCGCACCTCCGACTGTGTGAACGTCCGATCCTCGAACGCAAACCCCGCCACCACACGCACGCTGTGACCGAGCGACCCCGCCACCGACTCGAACCCACCCGCGGTGTTGCCGTAGTACAGCCCGCAGTTGTTGAGGAACTGTCCCAGCGGCCCCGCGTAGCAAGGCGGCGCGGCGACCGCGGCCATCAGCAGGGGCTCCGAGAACGCGAGCGCGTGCTCGTCGGGCAGGTGGCGCACCACGATCGAGTCGTTGTCGACGTTCGTCGCAACCAGCTGCATCGCGAACGGACCGTCGGGGGAGAGCACGGTCTGGTAGCTCGTCGTCCCCACGAGCGGCCGCGTGCGCAGCGTGTGAGGCTCCAGCCCATCGATGAGATCGAAGCCTTCGGTGATGACCGCAAAGTGCGGAATCGCCGAATCATCGACCGGGGTGAGCGCGAATTGCATGGTGTCTCGGTCGACCACGATCTCGTTCTCGCTGCCAAGCCCAATCATCTCTCGGGGCAGCTTCGCCATTGCCGTCATGCGTTCGGCATCGCTAACCCCATTCGGCCACACCGCCTCGGCGCCCTTGCCAATGCGCTGGGGGCTGAACTCGAACAACACGTTGTTCACGAGCACGTCCTCGGCCGGATCGAACAACGGCAGCGCGTCGGGATTGTCGACGGTCGGAGTGTCCGAGCTGATGCTGGTCTGGCCCACATGGAGGTCGCTTTGGCGGATGCGAACCGTGCTCTCGTTGCCGCTCGCCGAAAATGTGGCTTCGTCTTCCCACATCCAGACCGGTCCGAACTCGAGATCGAACACCACGATCCGTGTGTCGAACGTCGACGTGGGCGTTCGATCCGAGGTGCCCCCGACCACAAGCTCATCGACCTGGTCCGCATCGACGTCGGCGAGCGCCACGCCCCCGGCCACGATCGGTGAACCGTCCTCCATGCGCACCACCCGGTCGAACAGGCTCGCGAGGTTGAACCGCGTCGCGGGGTCCCATTCGAGCGTGAATACCCGCGTCACCCCGGTCTGGCCGGTCGTCTCCCGGTGGTTCACCGCGACCGCGACCTCCTCCCCCGGCTGCCCGTCGAATTCGCCCACCGCGACATCAAGCCCGTAGATCGGCTCGGTGACGGTGGGCAGCGGCGAGAGGATCTGAAACGGGGTGAGCGTGCCCGTGGCCGGGTCGTACATTCGCATTTGAATGTCGAACCCGACCGTGCCGGCAAGGAAGATTTCGTCGATGTCATCGCCATCCAAGTCACGCGCTACCGCCACGAGGTTTTCAATCGGCCCCGCCCAGTCGCCTACCGCGATGCCCACGAGGCTGTCGGCGGCAAAGGCCTGATCTTCGTCCTCGATGACCTGGACGAACACCTGGTCCGGCCCTCCGCCACTCGGCGGCCGTACGTCGACCACCACGATCTCGTCGCGCCCATCATCGTCGAGACGCGCCGCCAGCGCCACGGGCTGCTGCATCACCTCGTGCCCGCCCCCGGGCCGCACGATCACATGGTCGTCCAATCCCGGGACCCCCTCACGCCCGAAGTCGACCACGACACCACCGCCCGTCCCACTGCCGAGGACGTAGAACTCACGGCTGCCCGCAAGCTCCGTCAAGCTGTCCCGTAGGGGGTGCGCATCGGGGGGCAATACGTCGCCGGTGAAGTCCCGCAGCGCCGATCCCCCGAGGTCTGGGTCGTCGAGCCCCGCCCGCGCCACCCCGATGTGCTCGAGACGCTCATCGACCGTGGTCAACACCGGATTGTCGGGGTTGGTCGGCGAGGTCGTCGGTCCCAACGCCGTCGGCGTGGAGGAGGAGGGGCCGGCGGATCCGGCCTCAGGGTCGGAACACGCCACCAGCGCGGCGAGTAGCGGTACAAACAGGCTTCGGTACGACATGGGGGGCTCCCGTCATCGTGGGTCCGACCGTCCGTTCGGAATCCGACGGCACATCGCGCCACGCCACCGCAAAAAAGGTGTAGGAGTCCGACCGCTGCTACACTTTGAAGGTGCAGACGCCCGACGACCTCTTCCCCATCGTCTACGACGAGCTGCGCAGGCTGGCCGGACACCTGCGCGGTCCGCGGCTCGGAGACCATGCCACAAGCTTGGTCCACGAGGCCTACCTCCGGCTCGCGGACCAACCCGTGGTCGCCGAATCCCCACTGCACTTCCGCCGCATCGCGGCTCGAGCCATGCGGTTTGTGCTCGTAGACCGCGCGCGCGAGCGAGGCAGCGCCAAGCGCGGTGGCGACTGGCAGCGGGTGACCCTCGAGGGGCTGGGCGACGGTCACTCCGACATCATCGACCTCGTGGATGCCCTCGAGCGCCTCAAACAAGCCGACGAGGTCGCATTCGACGTCGTCGAGCTGCGGTTCTTCGGGGGATTCTCGGTGCCCGAAACGGCCGAGACCCTGGGCGTGGCGCCCCGCACCGTGGACCGCGCCTGGCGCCGCGCCAAGGCCTTCCTCGGAGCCGCATTGTCGTGAACACCACCCATGCCGACGTCGGACGCGCGCTCGCGATCTTCGAAGAGCTGGTCGAGCTGCCGAAGGACGCCCAAAGGGTCGCCCTCGACGCCCACTGCGCGGACCATCCCCGTCTGCAGGGTCTGGTGCTGCGCATGCTGGAGGCCGATGATGCGAGCCGCGGACCCGTGCACACCGGAGGTGCCGACGTCCTCATCGCCTCCGACATTGCCGGCGAGATGCCTGCGACGCTCGGGGGCTACCGAGTGCTCCGCCAGCTCGGGGCCGGCGGCATGGGGGTCGTCTACGAAGCCGAAGAAGACCGTCCCCGACGGACCGTCGCCATCAAGACCATCCACCCCTGGCTGGTCTCGCCCGAAACCCGCGCGTGGTTCGAAGCCGAGGCCCACGCCCTCGGCTCGCTTGTTCATCCCGGGGTCCCGCAGATCTACGCGGTGGGCGAAGACCATGACGTGCTCTTCGTGGCCATGGAGCGGGTCGAGGGCGTAGACCTGCGCACCGCGCTCGACGGGCGGTCGGCGACCGAGCGGGTCCGGCTCGTCCGCGCCCTATGCGACACGGTGGCCCACATTCATGGCCGAGGGCTCGTGCACCGCGATCTGAAGCCCGCCAACGTACGGGTGACCCCCGAAGGGGTGCCCAAGCTGCTCGACTTCGGCCTCGCCCGCACCGCCCAGCAAGGCGCACAGCCTATGGCGGGCACCCTGCCCTACATGGCGCCCGAGCTGCTCGAGGGTCCCGCGCCACCCGACGTTCGCACCGATGTCTACGCGATGGGCGTGATCCTCTTCGAAGCCCTCACCGGCGCGCTGCCCGCAGGCCTGCGGTCCGATAGCTTCGCCGAGGCCCGCACGCGCGCCCCGTCGCTCGATTGGGCGGCCGCCTGCCGCGACCTAGACCCCGACCTCGCGGCCATCATCATCGCGACCACGGCTTCGGATCCCGCCGACCGGTTCTCGACGATGGACGAGCTCGGACGCGAACTCGACCGCTTCCTCACCCACGAACCAGTGCTCGTGCGGCAGGGCGGCTGGGCGTACGCCGTGGGCAAGCTCTTCCGCCGACGCCCGCTGCTCGTGGGGTCGAGCGCCGTGGCCCTCGCGGCGTTGGTGCTCACCTCGGTCGTCGCGGTGCTTGCGGCCGAACGCTCCGCCCGCGACGCCCGCGAGCAGGCCGCGCTAAGGGCCGAAGCGGACGTGGAGGCGGCGCGAGCGCTCGCGTTCAGCCGCGTCGTCGAGCGAGTGGTGCTGCGGGCCAATCCCCGCAAGGCCACCGGCGAACGCACCCTCCTCGACGTGACCCACAGCACCGCCGAAGCGCTCGACGCCGGCGACCTCGCCGAACACCCGGTAGAGCAGGCCCGGATGCGCGCCATCGTAGCCGAGACCCTGTTCAACACGGGCGATCTGCCCGCTGCCCAGGCCCAGCTCGATGCGATCCGCACCGCGTGGACCGACGGTCAGCTGCCCGACGGCCCCGAAGTGGTCGATGCGCTTCACGGCTTGTCGGCGGTGGCCCGACGCGATGGCCGCCTCGCGGAA
>JBCCQY010000200.1:0-13975 GCA_039208735.1 Myxococcota bacterium
CACCACCCCCCACGCGTTCGGCCTTGCCGTTTGACGCGAAGCGGTTGGATGCCACGTGGATGGTCGAGGTGGTTCCGGAATCGGCGATGGCGCCGTTCGCCCAAACCGATGGTTGGGTCACGCTCGTCGTCAACCGCGACCTCAAACAGGCAGTCGCCCAACTTGGTCCGCAAGGTGGACTCTCCGCAGCTCGTGCCCACATCGAAGTCGCCGCTCTCTTTCGGGAGGCGGCCAAGCTCGCCGGCGTCAGCTACGGCCAGACCTACGGCGGAACCTCGGCCCAGCCCACGGATCCGTTGGGCACCCGACACCTTCTCACCGTCGCGGCGGCGCTCGACGGACGCTCGGCGGAGGCCATCACCGCAGCAACCGCCTGGGCTGGAAAGCCAGACGACGCCACCGCCGCATGGCATGCGCCCTGGTCGGGGTGGCTAGCGGCCAGCGCCCCCTGGCCCCCCGATTTCAGCCGGCTTCCCGTCACCTTGCCTCCTCCAACGACGGGAGTGTGGCCCGAGGTTGTGGCGGGACCCCAGTACGAACTGATCGAGCAAAGCGACAAGCAGGCGAAGCGCCCCCTCGGCGACCCCGGTTGGCTCCTCGCCCTGGCGGAGTGGCATGAGCAAACCGCGCTCGCAGCGGCGCCCGATCATCGCGACGCGGTGCTACGACTTCGGGTATGGGCTCGTCCTCGCCCAGACCAACGCGCCATGAGCGCGGCCGTTCGCGATGTGCCGCTGCCCCTTCGCTTTGGCAGCGGCCATCTCGTTTCGGGCGATGTGGACTTCCTCGTCGATGTGCACGCGGCCACCACCGAGACCATGCCGGCGGTGATTGGCAAGCATGCGCCAACATCCATCGTAGCTGCACTGTCGGCAGACGCCGTGGCGAGTGGCACCTTCGATCCAGGCCGGGCCGTCGATGCCGCGGCGGCCCTTCGGACGGCCTT
This sequence comes from Myxococcota bacterium, assembly GCA_039208735.1. GTDB lineage: Bacteria > Myxococcota_A > UBA796 > UBA796 > DRPG01. Next base: position 947 of record JBCCQY010000200.1, read on the forward strand.
GATGGAGCGCCTCACCGACGCTCGACAGGGCGCGATTCAGAGCCAGGACGTCCAGTTTGTGCAGATCGCACAGACGCAGGTGTTGTGGTCGCTCGGTCATGTGGCGGACCGCTTGGGCGACCGTGAAGTGAGCGGGCGGGTTTACCGCGCCGCTTACGATGCCAGCGAAGGGGCGACTGCTGACCCGGTTGAACTGCTCAGCTATGCCACGTGGGACGTAGGCAACCGCTACCCCGTACGCGCCGCCCAAACGATTTACGAACAGTCGCAGCGGATTCCCGAGCTGTCGTCGGCGAGGCTCGCCGTCGATGTACTCAATCTCCGGGTCAACCGTGAGAACGTGGACCAGCCGCCCAATTGACAGGAGGCATCGTGCCAACCCAGACGTCTTCGTTCCGGAGCGTCCGCAGTGCCATGACCGCGGCCGCCGCGACCCTGTCGCTCGGGATCCTGCTCGGGAGTTCGATCACCTACTACGACGAGGCGCTGCCTTCCTCGATGAACCCGTTGTTCGCCCGCACGATGGTGGACCAGCGGTCGCAGGAATTGGTCTTTGATCGACTTTACTATCGGTCCGCGGTCACGAACCGGCTGCTCTCGCGGCTCGTCGAACGCGATTCGGAAGTAGGCGAAGATGCGCTGAAGGTCGTGGTTCGGGAGGGGGTCCGCTGGCATGATGGCAAGCGGCTCGGCCCCGAGGACGTGTGTTTCACGGTCGACGCCATGCTGAACCCGAACACGCCCTCGACGGTCGCCCAGGGGTATCGCGAAGTCCTCGCCGGGTGCGAGGTCGAAAAGAAGGACAACGCGGCGACGATTCGCTTTGTGCGCCCCTTCTACAACAAGAAGGAACGCCTACAGTTCCGGCTTTTGCCCAAGCATGCCTTCCGGTCCACGGCGATTCGACCGGATGATTCCTTTTCGAGCACCCCGATTGGTTCGGGCCCAATGAAGGCCGAGCGAAGTTCACGCGCGGTCACGATGGAGCGGGTTGACAACCTCCACTACCAGACCCGCATCGATCGCATGGCGATGAGCCAGGGCGGTGACCCACAGGTCCAGGTCCGCAACGTGCTGCTGGGTGCGGTGCAAGGCGTCGTGGCGGTGACCCCACCGTTGCGCCAGGACATCGGCGCTTCCGAGGATGCATCCCTCAAGTCCTACGATCTTCGGTCTTGGTGGTTTATTGCCATCAATCCCAAGACGGTATCCGACCGGCGAATTCGCCAGGCGCTGAACCACTTCCTCGATCGGGAACAGCTGCGCGAACTCACCATCGGGGTGAAGCCAGGCGCCGTCAACCCACCCTGCCAGTTCATTTCAGGGCCCTTCGTTCCCTCGTCGCCCTATTACAACCATGCCATCGAAGAAGTGGTCCACGCCGACTACACCAAGGCAAAAGGCTTGATGAAGGCGGTTGGCGCCAAGTGGGTCGATGGCCGCTGGCGACTGCGAGGGAGGCCCATTCCGTTGCGCATCGGAATCAACGCGAGCCTCGCGCCGGAGGCGCCCGACCTGCTCGCTCAGGTGGGCAACCAGCTTCGCGAGGCGGGATTCGAAACCAGCGTGTACAGTGAATCGGCCGATACTTGGGTTCGAGATGCTGTCACGGGCCAATTGACGGGCAAGTACGACATGTTGATCGGCAAGTGGTCGTTCGGACTTGTCGAAGAGGTGGATGACCTCTTCCACTCACGGACGGGGGCCGAGGGCTCGTCCAACATCTTCAATTACAAAAATCCTCAGGCGGATGCGTTGATCGCGCAGTTTGGGGCAGCTCGAACCGACACGGAAGCGCAGGACGCCTACCACGCTCTTCACGCCTTGCTCGCAGAAGACTTGCCCTACTTGTTCCTGTGGAAACTCGACACCAAGTCGGCCTGGCGAAACGAAGTTCGCGACAACATCATCGCGCCCTACTTCTACTTCAGCGAGTTCGACGACTGGCGGATGTGACGCGATGATGGAGCGGATGCGACCATGGTGGCGCGCATTCGCTGCGCTACTCCTGCCGTTTGCGGTGCCCGCGGTCATCACCGTGGCGCTGTTTGCGTTGCCGGGAGACCCCGCAGAGCTGATTTGTCCGCCGCAGCGCTGCGTGGGCACGCAAGCCCTGGCCGAGAGCTGGAACCTTCATCGAGGACCGTGGGCGTTCTACATTGACTGGATGGATGCTGCCTTTCGAGGAGACCTCGGCAACTCCTGGCGAGTGGTGCAAGGCACCTCGGTGGCGAAGCTCGTCACGACGGCCCTGCCCAACACCCTTGGATTGGTCTTGCTGTCGATGCTGGGCTTGTTTACCGGGAGTCTGCTTGGCCTAGTCCGTGGGACGGTGGCCCGACTGGATGTAGTGTGGCAGGTGATCGGCCTCGCGCCCGCGGTGATGGTCGCCCTCACCGCGGCCGCGTGGGTCGAGTTGACCTATGGCGCGCTGTCGTATGGCGGCGTGGCGGGGTTGTGGCGTCTTGGACTCGGGGCTGCCGCGTTGGTGCTCGCGGATGGCGCGCTGGCCAATGCGGTCACCGGCACGCGACAGACGTTTGAGTCCGAACTTACGCGCCGCTACATCGAGGTCGCTCGATTGCGGGGCGAGTCGGTGTGGGCGAACGCACTGCCGAATCTGCTGCCCGCCTTGGCACGGCAATGGCGCGCGAGGTGGTTAGCGGTGCTTTCGAGCCTGGTCGTTGTCGAAGTGGTGCTGCGCATCGAGGGGCTTGGCGAACTGCTGTTTGTGGGCACCCTGCAGCAAGACTTCGGCATCGTGTTGGCGGCGACTTGGCTGTTTGCGGTTGCTTCGGCGGCCGCATTGCTCCTGCAAGCCGTGGTTGACGCATGGACTTCTCGTTGGATTCGTCGGGTTCCGGTCGGGTGGTCATGAACCCACAACGTCCCCCCGACCGCGTGCGGCAAGTCGCATCCCTGGTGGCTGGACTTGGGCTGCTGATGTTCGCCATGGCTGCGTTGGCTGCTCCCGATCGCGTTCCCCTTCCCAATCCCGACCTGTCGTCCGCTCCCCCGTGGGTCGTGCCGCCGTTTGGCGCCGATGGGCGAGGCATTCCTCTGTGGATCTACGCGCTGCAGGGGGCGCGCATTCTTGCTGGACCAACCTTGCTTGCGGCCATGGTTGTCGCCGTTGCGTCGACGGTGGCCGGATTCGTACGCTGTACGGCAGGCCCGGTTGTCAACGACACCCTAGCCGTGGTCGCCGAGGGGATCGGAGCCCTTCCTCGGATGGTCGTGGTGCTGGTGGTGGCGTTGTTGCTGCCCCGCGATTGGCGGACGTTCGCTCCGATTGCGCTCACCTGGGCCATCTTGGCGGCACCCGCCGCCATGGACGAAGCGGCCGCCACCGCGGGTCGGCTCGGCGCGCAACGGTTCGTCGAGGCCCTCCGCGCCCACGGCTTCTCAAACTTCCGGATCTACGCGGTTCACGTCATCGGCTACAACTTGCGGCCGGTGATCGTACGCCAGAGCGCCGAGGTTGCCATGCAAGTGGTGTTTCTCGAGATTGCGCTTTCGTATTTGGCGCTTTCGCTGACGCAACCCTCGTTCACCCATGCCGCAGACGAGCACAGCTGGGCTGTCATCTTGTACGAGGGCTACAAGGCGCTCCTCGGACTGCCGCTTTGGCACGCCTTTGCGCTGGGGCTCGGCCTCGTCGCGGGCATCGCGATGCTGTTCACAAGCCTGCGCCTTGCTTCGAGGGCCCGATGAACGACGTCCTGATTTTAGAGGATCTCGCCATTCGTACGCCCGAGCGGATGCTGGTCGATGGCGTCTCGCTGCGACTGGTTCGAGGCGAGGTCACCGCCTTGATTGGACCATCGGGGGCTGGCAAATCGCTGTGCGCGAAGGCGGCCATGGGGGTCATCGATGTGCGGCCGGGGCTCGTTCGCGGTTCGCTGCGACTTCCCCAACATGCCCCGGGCGACCTTTTTGCCGATGTGGTGGGGGGCGATGCCCGGGCGCATCGGCGGCTATTCAAGACGATGCAACCCTTGCGAGGCCGGGTGCTCACGTACGCGCCTCAAAGCGCGGCCAGCGCCCTCAACCCAGGTCGAACGCTCGGTTGGCAACTTGCGATGGCGGTGCGACGGCGCGAGGTTCGCGTCCCTGACGAGACGGCGACCATCCGAGACCTCCTTGAGGAGGTCGGCCTCGATGCAGCCGATGCGCGTGCGCTTCCTCAAGAGCTTTCGGGCGGGATGGCACAACGGGCCGCCCTTGCCGTGGCGCTGGCCCCGGCACCGCCCATTGTCATTGCCGATGAGCCCGAAACCGGTCTGGACCCGGTGACCCGCCGCAACATCGTCGAACTCATGCAAGGCCTTGCCGCCGACAGAGATACTGCGCTGTGGTTGATCTCGCACAACCACGAGATTGTGGAGCGCATCGCCGCCACCGTCGTTGACTTGGGGGCGAGGTGAGCCTGGTCTCCATCGAACAGCTGACGGTGAGTTTCGGTCGAGGAGCCCGCACTGTTCATGCCGTTCGCGACGTGACGTTGGCCATTGACGCAGGGGAGACCATTGCGGTGGTGGGGCAGTCGGGCTCGGGCAAGACCACGGTCGCGCGCTGCCTCGCGGGCTTGCAGCGCCCGACGTCAGGACAGGTCACGGTCGATGGACGCACGTGGGCCGAGCGATCCGCCGCCGAACGGCTCGCCTTGCGTCGCGACGTTCAGTACATTCCGCAAGATGCGCTGTCGGCCCTCGATCCGCAGCAGACTGCGTTTGAACACGTAGTGGAGACCTTACAGATCCTCGGGAGGCGGCCCCGAACCGATGCCGAGGCCCGGGCGCTGTCGTTGCTCGAGACGTTGGGGCTCCAGCATCGGGCATCCGCGCTCCCTCGGGAAATGTCTGGCGGAGAGCAACGGCGGGTCACCCTGGCCCGGGTCCTCGCGTTGTCGCCGCGCCTCGTCGTCGCCGACGAACCCACCTCAGGACTTGAGCCAGACCGGCAGGATCAGGTATTGGCCGATCTGTTCGGCAATCTTCCGCCGGGTTCCGGGTGTGTCATGGTGACACACGATATGCGGCAGGCGCGCCGCTGGTGCCGGCGGGCGGTGGTGATGCTGGAGGGTCGAGTGATCGAAGCGATCCCGTTTCCCGACGGACGGCCTCACCACCCCTACGCAAGGCAGTTGTTCGACCCATGGTCCGACGAAGCGGGGGAATCATGACGGGGATTCGAACGGTCGTCATTGCGGCCATCGCGTTGGCCAGTCCGGCGGCATGGGCGTGCGATGAAGCCGAGTATCAGCGCCTTTCGGAAGAGCAGACGCGCTTGGCCCAACGAAACGCTTGGTCGGGCGTTGAACGTGCCTACCAGCGCCTCCTCAAAACCCGCTGTGAGCTGCGTGTCGATCAGCACCAACTGGGGGCCGAATCGGCCCGTGTGCTGGGCAAGACCTTCGATCAGCTCGAACGCCTTCAGTTGGCCCTTGAACTCGAGGATGACCCCGAAGCCCGCGCCCAACTCGAGTCCATCGAGGCCGCGTTTGGGCGGGTCAAAATCAAGGGCGACCCACGGCGACCGCCAACCCTGCTCCGAGACGTCTTGCCGTTTGCCCCTGACCAGCAGAAGTCCATCGAGTGGGCACGAACGCTGCTTGCCGAGACGGGGAGCTTCGACGGCATGCTTCCCGCGGGCGAATACGTCGTGGGCGGAGAGCTGTTGCTCGTGGAAGCGGGGCAGCCGGTGGAATTGGCCCTGCCGCGTCGGCGGAATCGAGTGGTCGACGACACGGAACCCGACCAGCGAGAAGGTCCGGCCCCCAGCGGTCCCAAAGGCACGTTTCGTTACCTGCTGCCCATCGTACATATTGGCCCTTCGTGGCTCGGTACGCCCGAAACGAACCGCATCACTACCTTGTCGGACGGCGGGCATCAGTTTTCGCCAGCCACCTCGTCGGTGTTTGGGTTCACCCTGTCGGCAGGTGCCGAAGCCGGGCTGACCTACGGCGAACCTGCGCTTGGGGTCGCAGCGGGACTCGGCTATACGGGAGGCTACGGCCTCGACACGTTCCATGCGGTTTCTGCGTGGTCGTTGTTTGTCGTGCGCCCTGGCGATGCTCGGTTCGCCATCGGTCCGCAGTACCAGATGCTCTTCGGCAGCGGAACGGGCGTCGCGGACTGGTTCGACCGTGGGCAAGATCCCACTTCACAACCTCGAGAAGACCTTCGCTACTCGGGCTGGGCGTGGGGTCCAGGGCTCCAAGCATGGGCCGGCTACTGTCCAGTGGACTTTGAACCCTTCCAGGGTGTTGTCGAGCTGGGAGGCACGTGGCACAGTGATGGCGCACGGTCGTACTTTACGGTGGGCTTGCGCCTGGGCATCGTTCCGCGAGTGCCGCGCTTCAACGGATAACCCAGGAGACGCCGAATGCTCTCGTTGCTGGCCGGCTGGCTCGCAGTCACGACGGCCTACGCCGGCAAGGTGTCCTACGCCGCCGATGGCCACGCTTACAACCCGGTGTTCTCGCCCGACGGTCGGACCATCGCCTTCGAGGTGAATCCCTACCAAGGCAACGTCGATCTCTACCTCGCGGGGCTCGCCGGAACCGAACCCAAGGGTCAAGCCGTCAAAGTGTCGTTGCCTGGCACCTCTTCGAAGTTTGGGGGACGGGGCCATGTGGCCGCGAGTCCGGTTTGGCACCCCGACGGCCTCGTCATCTTCGAGGCGAGCAACCCGGGAGGGAAGTACCGGCTCTACTACCGCCAGGGCTTACGGGGCTCCGCGGCTGAACTCATCTCGAGCAAGTCCATTTCGGGCAACCTGACGTCAGCCACGTTGTCGCCCGACGGGCACCGGCTTGCCTTCGTGACCGATGCATCTGGCCAGGCGGAAATCCAAATCCGCGACACCCAAACGAACAAGACCACGCCGCTGACGCGTTCGCCAGAGGCCGAGTCCTATCCGATGTTCTCGACCGACGGAAAGCGCCTCGTGTTCCAGCGCAAGCGGAACAGCAGCGAGGACGTCTTTGAGATCGAGGTCACCTCAGGTGTGGAACGCCAGGTCGCCGGGGGCGGAGGCGATCAGACCCGACCGATCTACGGAGCAGATGGGGCCGTGTTGTTCTTCGACGGCTCACGCGGCGAGGAACACTGGGACCTTGTCAGCATCGTCAACGGCAAGACGCGGGTTCTGGCGAAGGATGTACGTCTTCCGCTCCGTGCCCGGCCCGCCCTATCCGCCGATGGCCGCTACGTAGCCTTCGCTTATGCGGATCCCACCAAATCGAAGAAGGTGATGATCGCGCGGGTGGACGGCAGTCGTACGGTCGCGCTCGAGACGCCCTTCACCGCCGTTGGCGAACCCGCGTTTGGCCAACAAGGCCCCCGCACGTTGCTCGCCTACACGGCGCTGCCCGGAGAAGGCAGCGACTGGCGGTTTCTCTATGTGGTCGACGTGTCCGACAAGGTGGATTCGAACGCCAAAACGCCGTAGCGCACCATCATCGATCGCGCCTCCCCCACCGCATCGGCTTGGGCGAGGGCATCGATCACCCATTCGGGCCCGTAATCCCCATCGTCAGCGACCTTAGCCGCCTCGGCGTAGCGCTGGTGAGTGGTGGTGATCTCCGCCGGGCGTGCCGCTTCGGCGAGCGCCACCCGTTGATGGTAGTCCCGCCGCGGATAGTCAATTCGCCCCGCCAGATCGAACCACATCGCGGCGTAGCCATCGGGGTCGGGGCGTTGCCATCGCCGACGGACCAGCGCGATGGGCTCAAGAAACCAAATCTCGTTGTCCCGGTCGAGATCCGCGTCCGTCGCCGCGTCCTCGAAGAGGTCCTCGGCCAAGTCCGCGAGCGCGGCATCGCCACTCCACGTCGCGGCGCGTAAGGCGGTTCGGGCGGCGTCCAGCTGCAGCCAGGGCACAGACCCCACAGCATCGGGAGCCCGGGGATGACGAGAAGGCCCCTCCGCAAACGCGCGGGGGTCGAGCATGGAAAAGTCTTCGAGTTCGGTACTGAGCCGGTCGCGTTCTCCGCGACACGACGTCGACCAGAGGCGTTGCAGCCGGGCTTGCGTCGCGCGCACACGGTCTGCGGTTGCCTCGTGGGCGCGTTCCACCGCGCGCCAAAGCACGTCGACGCGTGATTCGCGGTAGCCCAAGCGATGCCAGACCTGCTCCGCAATGGCCCCAACCGCATCAAGGCCTTGCGGATAGCCCACAAAGGGGTCCCCTTCGTCCGAGAGCAACGGGGTGAGTGCATCGAGCGCCTGGGTGGGCCGGGCCTCGTCGTGGTGCACCTTGGCAAGGCGCCATCGGGTCTTGGCGCGAAGCGGATGGTCCGTCGCAAGCGCATCCGAGTGGGCTGCGGCGTCGGTGAGCGCGGTGGTCGCACGATCGAGATCGGCGGCGGCACGAGCCGCACGCGCGTCGGTCAGGAGGGTCTCAATGAGGGCTTCGGGGTCCACCCACGGCACTTACCTCGTTAGCGACGTGCAAGTCCGCAGGCGTACGCCACCTCGTCCCGGTAGGCGAGCCATGCCGCAAGCACCTGTTGCATCGAAGCAATCACGGCCAGACGGTCTTCTTCCGGCGTGTAGTCGAGCACCATTCGCCAGGCGGCTACCCGATGGTCACCTTCGACCGATCGATGGGCTTTCACCAGGGCGAGGCGATCCACGTCGAGACCGTAGTGGCGAACCAAGGGATGGTCTTCGAGGGCGGGTTCCGGTCGCGATGGCGCCGATGGATCGAACGCATGCCGTTCATAGGCGTGACCTTCGATGAACAGCGTGGTCACCGCCACGGCCACGGCCCACCCTCGCACCATGGTGCATTCGTCCAACAGATCTCGGTACGCTTGTGCGACCGGCCCTCGGACAACCCGCTCGAAGCGCGTGAGATCCATGCCCAGGCCCCGAGGGATTTCGAGGAACAACTCGGGATGAGGTCTGCCAGCCGCAAGGCCGCCCGTCTCTTCCTCGTAGAGGTTTTCTGCAAGATCGCGGCGTACCGCAGGGAACGGGCACTGAATGTAGGCTCGCCCGATCAACATCGGGAAGTCCCGCACGTAGACGTCCCACTCTTGTTCGAGATGGACGTGAAGCTTCTCTGGAGGCACCTGACCCGACGTGAACCCGGACCACGCCCAGTGCTTCTTGAGTTCCATGATTTGAAGCAGAACCTCGAGGAATCGGTCCCGATCCGGAATGGAACGTTGGTGCACGCGACGTGGGGTTCCTCGCCGCGCTTCTGCCATCATCGAAGAAGGTGTCGTTGCCATGCCTCCAAAACGCATGCAAAACGCTCGAGCTTGAGCAGTTTTCGTTTGACGATGGGCAATGCAGGCTTTTGCAGGATTCGAAGCTCTGCTCGTTTTAGAGCTTTAAACAGCAACATTTGGCTATACCTCGGCCATGAGACCTGCGTTGATGTGCCCTCTGATCGCGATCCTGATGATCCTCGTCGGTTGCTCCCGGGGAGGGCGCGTCGATCAAACGGACACGGGTTCCGCGCCTGCTTCAGCCGGCATCTGCGACGCGATGGTCCGACGGGTTGAGGGTGATCTCCACCAGATGATCGTTTCCTCTCCCTGCGGCTCGTTGGAACTGCTCGATGCGGAACTCGAACCTCCCGGCGCGCGACTCGACCTGTTCATCGACATTGATGGGAGTCAGTTCTTCCCGGCGGTGACCGCGCCTTCTCCCGCCTCGGTGGAACGGGTGGTCTGGTCGGGCCGCTTCGACCTGGTTGGGAGTGAACCCGTGATCGTGTCCACCTGGCCACGGCAGCTTGGGCAACGTTCGGTCAGCGGCCCGTTGGGGCCTCGCGTCACCTCCTACGGGGCGGTGCTGGTGGGCAGGGAGGATGGTGCCTGGCTGTTCATCGCTGGGGTGAGCCAGCAGTTCGATGATCTCGTGTTTGAGCTTTCGCCTCCGGACCGTTTGACCATCGTCTGGGGAGGCACCGGCCCTCGGAACTTGCCCCAAGACGGACGTGCGTTCTTTGACCCCATCACCGTGGCCTTGGGTCCGAATCCCAGCGACCTCCTCGAACACTGGCGAACCGAGATGACGGCGACCAACGCACCTGAACCCTTTGGGGGCCCATTATCGCTGTTTGGACCTGTGAAGACCCCGGACGAACTCGATGCTCTGGTGGCGGCAGATCCCGAGGGACGCGTGCCCATCGTCCTGACCGATGTGGTGACCGCCACGGTGAGAGCACGGGTCGACGATGCGAACCGGCGGTGGATGGTTCGCATCGATCCTTTTGTGTCCGATGCCGATGGACCGGTGTTGCGCCTGGACGGCGTGCCGCTGCGGATGGATGGTCACCCCATCGTCGATCCGACGACCACCCAGGGGTTGGCGATCATCCAAGCCCAAGCCGAAGCCTTGGTACGGGCCGGGGTCGACGGCGCATGGGTGGTGGGAGCTCCCGCCCTCGCGTGGCCCGCAGACCGTTCCGCACCCACCCAGTCGGGCATCGCGGCCTATCGCCTTGGCTTGCAGGCCTTCCGCACGGGGTTTGGGAATCGGCCGATTGTCGTCGAAGCCGCGTTACCCCTCGCAAGCCGAGGCCTTGCGGATGCGGTCGCGTTGCCGATGAGCACCTCGGCCGCGACTCGCGTCGCCACATTGAGTGCCTTTGCGCCCCTCGGTTCAGATGTCCTCCGACTCGGCCCCATGCCACTGGCCGCAGAAGCCCCCGCCGCGGTTGGCCTCGACCTTGCCATTGCGGTGGCCAATGGCGGAGATCTCTACCTTGGCGCCTATCCAAACGATCCCGTTGTTGAGTCTTGGCTTTTCGATGACGCGAACTCTCCGCTGCTGACCGTGATGGGTACGGCAACCGAGGTCCACCCACCGTGGGCCCGCATGGCGGCCAAGTTTGTCGGGACTGCAGGAATGACCACCTTGCTCAATGCGGCGAGGAGCCCGATCGATCTCGACGGTCCCGGAGGTGAGCGCTGGCCAGACGGGGAAATTGCCGGACCGGGCTCCCGGACCCTTCCCTCTGGCACCGGAGAGATTTGGCTGCCACGATGACACGGTTCCGTAAGCTCGTTAGCTCGCGGCGCTCGTGCTTCGAATTATCTGGCGCGTGCTGCGTGGTCGTCACGCCAACCCACCAGAGGACTGTAGCCCATGCTTCTTCTGTTCCAGTTCAGCACGGCCGCGCTCGGCCAGGACATCCTGGTGCCGCAGAATGGCACCCTTCAGCAGGCCATCGACCTGGCCAACAACGGGGACGTGATCGGCATCACAGACCTCAAATACGGGTCCACCGAGATCGAGCCCATCACAGTGACCATCAACAACAAAGACCTGACGATTGAATCGGCAGGCGGTTCGTTGGCCAACCACGGCATCAATGTGTTGAACGGTGCCAACGTGACCCTCCGGAACCTGTTGCTCGAAGGAAATCAGCCCGAGACCGACCCCAGCGAGGTCGAGATCGGCAACTATTGTGCGGGCTCGAATGGCATCGTGGGTGTACAGGCCCAAAACTCGACGGTCACGATGGACAACGTCGAGGTCACCTGTTTTGCTACGGGACTGGTGGGTACGAATGCCACCCTCAACCTGACCGATTCGGAGTTCAACGCGAACTACCCATTGGGTGGCATCATCGCGACGAATGGTTCGCTTGACGTCGACGACACAGAATTCTCGTTCAACTTCGCGTACCAGGGTGGGGGCATCTTCTCGGGTGCAACCTCCACCAACATCACGAATTCGACGTTCTACGCGAACTCAGGCGCAGGGTCGGACTCGTCGGGGGCGGGGCTTTGGGTCGCTTCCGAGACCGCGTACATCTCGTCGAACGAATTCGCGAACAACTTCAATCTCATCTGGTATCTGCAGGGGAATCCCGACCCGAGCAACGCCGACCTGGCGAACCTCGCTGGCGATAGCGCACTCATCATCGGGTTTGGGGACGGGGCAGGGCTCTACGTCCGAGATCCGTTCAACGGCACCGACGCCGACGTGGAAATCCACAACAATCTGTTCTGTGGAAACCTTGGAAATCGAGGCGCAGGACTGTTCATCGACGACGTCCGAAACGTGCTGATTCGCAACAACACGTTTGCTGACGATTGGTCGATGTCGTTTGGGGGAGGACTCTACATCAAGGCCGACGAAGCGTGGCCAGCCGGTGACGAAGCCAAAGTGCTGAACAACACCTTCCTCAACAATACGGCAGGCACCCTTCCGCCTCCCTTCATCCCCGTCACCACGGTCATTGGTGGCGGTGGAGCCGCGTTCTTCGATGGTACGGTCGTCGATTTCCGAAACAACGTCGTGGCGTACACTCCGTTTGGGGGTGGTCTGGCCGGCATTGACGGTTCTGACTACACGATCGGCGACTTTCTGACTGTTGACTACAACATCTTCTACAACAATTGCGACACCCAAAACTGTACGCAGCCTTCAGAGTGGCAGGACTTCACGGGCGACCTGGCGCAGATTGCGCTGCCCGCCACCAACCTAGCCCTCGATCCCTTCCCCACCTACTTTGGCGCCGGGGAATTCGTGTGCATTCCCGATGCGTTCTACCCGCAGTGGACGTCCCCCGCGGTGCGCAACGGTGACCCCTCGCTGCCCAACATCTACTCGGCCCCTTCGTCTGACATCGGAGCCTACGGCGGGCCAGAGGCCAATGTCCTTGACCGCGACCAGGATGGCATTGAAAACATCTACGATTGCAATGATGACCCAGCCACGAACGGAGGAGGCGTCCAACCCGGAGCCACCGAAACGTGTGACGAGGTCGACAACAACTGCGACGGCGAAATCGACGAAGGATTCGACACGACCTGGTACATCGATTCGGATGCGGATGGGTTTGGCGACATCAACCAGGTTCAGCCTCTCTTTGCTTGCAACCCGCCCGCCAACCACGTCACCAACCGCGACGACTGTGATGACGTCGATCCGAACGTAAATCCAGGGGCGGCCGAGATCTGCAACGGTCTGGACGACAACTGCAACTTCCTCGCCGATGATGAACTTGGGTTCCTCGCCCTTTATCGCGACGCTGACAACGACTTGTACGGCGCGG
>JBCCQY010000201.1:0-13857 GCA_039208735.1 Myxococcota bacterium
ACCCGTTTCGATTCGTCGTTCGGGCTCTCCCCTCGGCAGTCGCGTCCACCTCGAACCGTTTACGCGCACAGGTGCTAGGGAGTAGCCGTAGAGCTGGTGAATTCTCTCTGTCCATCCACCGAGGAAAAATGACGGTCCGTGAAACGTTTGCGATGAGCTTCTTGCGGCCGTGAGGTTCGCGAGGAGGTCGTGGGCTGAATTTACGCCACGATCGGGCCCCTCATGGTTCTCTCCGGCCTTAGCGACCGGATCTGTGCGATTTCTACCTGAGGCCCGGGTAGGGCTTGAGCGTTGTCGACACCTCACCGAACTCGAGGATGCCCGACAAGGTGAAGGTGAACGGAACCGGGCTCGAACCTACAATGGCTTGGAGGGTTTCCCCCTCGGGAGTGAAGGTTACCGGCAGGGGTACGAAGTCCTCGTCGGCATTGAACAGTAGACGCTGGGAGTTGGGCACAATTGTGTCGGATAGAGTAGTCCCCGACTCTCCTTCGTTCCACCAAAGCGCACGTTCGGGGCCGGTCTCGTCGTTTTCACCAAAGACGCATCCGTCGGCAGGCTCGAGCCCCAGGTCCCGAACCGACCCAGAGAAGCCCATCGCCAGGTCCGCAGGTGTGGTCAAGGCTCCCCGAACAGGGACGAGTTCACAGCTGTCAGGGTGATCGTCACCCGTCTCGAAGAGGAGGTCATCCGCGTGATGAACCCCGCTGAATCCCGCCCTGGTCAGGGCGTCGGCGAGCGGTTCGAAGTCGGTCACGGTGAGCGTTGCGTACGCGTGAAACTCGGTGTGCTCGCCTGCGTCGACGAGCTGAGGACTAGGTTCCAGCGTGACCGGAGGCGCGACGCCAGCGCCAAGTTGGAAGACAATATGTTCTCCGCCTTCGTCCTTGTCGCCATTTTCCCGCGTGATGGTGATCGCTTGACAGTGTGTTGCGCGCACTTGAAGCTGTGCGAGGCCGTAGTCATCCAGGGCCAAGTCGTAACCCTCCGGAACGAGAGTGCGCACCAACCCTTCGTCCGCGGCATAGGCGCCGATAAATTCCGTGCAGGGCCCGAACTCGAGGATGCTGGACTCCGAGGGCGTGGTGTCCGAGCTGTCGGCGCAGGCCGCTGCGAGGAAAACCCAGAGGTAGGCAAGTGTCGATACAGATCGCATGAGTCTCCATGGCCCCTAGGAAGGGGAGTGTTTGTCAACGAAGTGGGTTGCGCCCGTGGCGGACCCGTCCACCACAGCGAGGTAGGTTTCCGCTACAGCACGCGCCGGGGCGGCTCCATCCAGCGACCGGCCCTGGGCCACCGCCGTCTCAAGCACCATCGGAGGACTCACAACTCCAAGCCGCACCGTGTCGAGTTCTTGAGCCGCCGTCCGAACGAAGGTCTCGAGGGCCGCATTGACCAGCGCCACCGGAGCGGTGCCTGGGATGGCACGGTGGGCAAGAAGCCCTGAGGTCAGGACGATGGCACCTCCCGGAACCAGGTGAGGGGCTCCGAGCCGAACCAGCCGGATCTGTCCCATGAGCTTGCTGAACAGACCAAGCTCGTACGTGGCATCGGATGCGTCGAGGACTCGACCAAATCTGGCACGGCCTGCGGTGCAGACCAAGGCGTTCACGAGGCCCAAGACCTGCAAACATCGTGCAACGGACTCGCCGTCTTCGAGATCCAAGGGTGGTGAGGTCCTTCGCGACAGACGAATGACCTCGTCCCCACGTTCTTCAAGTGCCCGAGCCACAGCGGCACCAATGGTCCCGCTTGCTCCTACGATGGCGATCCGCTTCATCACTTCCTCGTTGTGATGAGACCGTAGGCAGTTGAAGACATCAGAGGAAGTGACAAAGGTCTGGATATCTCGATAAGCAATTTTGATGGACCTTCGCGCGCTGGGTGTAACAGTTGATCAGCTCTCCGTTCTCGTTGACATCGTGGACGCTGGAGGCTTCACCGCAGCCGCTCGGGCAACCCAGCGCACTCAAGGCGGTGTCAGCTACCACGTGGCCCGGCTCGAGGAGGCGCTTGAGCTGGACCTCTTCGACCGGACAGGCCACCGACCCGTCTTGACCGAAGCCGGCCAAGCCATGACGGACCATGCCCGGCGGATCTTGGAGGCGCTAGGTCGTTTGTCGTCAACCGCCGACGTGCTGCGATCCGGGGTCGAGGCGCGGGTGGAGGTCTGTGCTGACGTGCTCTTCGCGCCTGCCTCCGTCGCAGACATGCTGACCGCGTTCGAGCAACGTTTTCCCCACATTCCGCTTCGGCTCACGAACGGCAGATGGCGAGAGCCCGTGGATGCGCTTCATGAAGGTCGTGCAGATCTAGTGATCGCACCCTCGATTGTGGGAGCGGACCTGCGCAGCGGAATCGTGGCTCAAGTCGCTTTGGTCCCCGTGGTCGCTTCCACTCATCCACTGGCTCGTGTGGAAGGACCCATCCCCCTCGACGAGCTCCGAAGGTACCGGCGACTCGTCCTACGCACCAGCGCTGAGCTGCCTGGGGAAAGCAACGACGCCGCGAGTTCGTCGTGGCAACTTGACGACACCGCGGCTCGTCGCGGACTTTTGCTGAGAGGGATGGGTTGGGCGCGCCTTGTCCGATGGCAAGTGGAAGACGATATCGAAGCCGGACGCCTGGTGATGCTCGACCTTGACATATGGCTCGGCCAGTCGAGGGTGGAGCTGTCCGCGATGGTCGACCCCTCTCGAGTGCTGGGCCCCGCCACCCAATGGCTCTACAGCCTCCTCACAACGCAGACGCCCACCCCACCTTGAATTCCGAGGACAGCTTGGGGTACGACTGGCATTCGTGAAAAAACTGGGGTTCACGGTGCGCCAGGCGAAGACGCTCGAAGTCGGTTCGGGTACACAGAAGCCCCTGCCGGACGCCTGCGTCAAAGTCCGATTCACGGGTTGGAAGGCCAACGGTGACTTCCTTCAAAGCACCGAAAAGACGTCGTTTCGCCTCCCCCACCCAGGTGCTCTCTGGTCCGAGGGCCTGCAGCAGATGGTCGAGGGCGAGAAGGCGCGCACGTGGATTCCCACGGCACTGACCAAGCTTGCGGACATCCCCACGCAGCGCTTCGACGGCGACGTGGTCTTCGACTTTGAATTGCTCCGGGTTCACCAGCCCCTACTCGCACCAGCCAACGTCCGTCGTCCCGCTGAAGGCGATCCTGGGCGACGATGCGCACCTTGGACGTGACGAACCAGACGCACAGCCACGCTCCGCTGTCGGCGTGGACCTTCCTGGGCGGGTCGAAGAGCTTGGCCAAGACACCCAAGAGCTTCCATTCAGCCCGTTCGCCGGGCTCCAACTTTCGATCCCACAGCGCCTTTCCGGCGCGCCAGACCGCGAACACCCGGGCTTCGGACCACCCTCCGGTTGGCGACACCGCCGCCCTTAGGTGCTTCTCGAAGGACGGGAACTCGCCCCCGCGGACGCCCAGGGACAGCATCCGCAGTTGTTCGAGCGACAGCGGATGGACCTCGTCGAGGCCAATGTCCTCCTGGTGCAACCACAGCGAACCGCTCTCCTCGCCATAGGGGGTGGCGTGGCAGCGGATCTCGACATTGACGCAGACGTCGCCCATCAGGCCTCCCGAACATGGGAAGTGCTTTGCCGAGGGGAGATGGTCAAGCCCGGTGCTGTGAACCAGCGGCCGACAACGACAACCTGCACACGGCGCGGCGGTTTCGGGACACTTCGACACCGTTCCGCGCTCCGTCCTTGACCACAGCACCCCAGGGGACCCGCATGACCGGATGGGGCTTCACCGCCTGCGAAGACTCAACCCGTGCTTCTTCGCAAGCTCCGCGAAGGCTTCACGGATCGGACGTCCTTCCTCACCAGCTTTGGCGCTCTGAATGGCCCCAACCAGATCCCATCCTTCGCGTTCAAGCCGCTCATGATTCGCCTGAGCCAGCGCCATGAGTTGATCGAAGGTGTCAGGGGACAACACCACGAAGTCTCGTTCACCGTTGTGATCGACCACCAGTGGTTCTCCGGTGGCCCGGACCACCTCCACATGCTCGCGGAGGTCTCGTTGAAGGGTGTTGAAATCCGTGTTTCGCATACACATCTTCTATGGTGAGGGGTCGGATTCGGGAAGTCGAGCAGGGAGGAAGAGCTCGGGACGGTCTGCGCTGCGAGCCGATACCACCTGAAGGACAAGCACGCGTGCCTGGTCTTCGTCGACGTGAAAGCGGACGTAGTACTCCCCCACGACCTTCTGGCGCACTTCGTAGTCAAGCTGCTCGAGCGCCTGTCGCACGTTCGGAGGAAATCGCCTCGGATTGAGCGGTGCCGAAGCGAATGGCAAGGTCTCCAGACCTGCGATGGCCTCCATCATCTCATCGAGCCAAGCCTGTCCGCGGGCTGGGTTGTCGAACCACGCGATGCCCGCATCCAGGTTCTCCTGTGCAAGCGGATGCAGATGGACCGTGAAGAATTTCACGAAGCACCTCCAGTGCTCGGCTGGCGAGACGACTCGGCGTCGGCTCGGGTCCGTCGTGCCGGCAGAACCTCGGCGCGCGTCATTCGCCGTCTCCCTTGGGTGACCTGGCCTTTGCGAGTAGGGCGACCGCGGGGGGCTTCAGGCGGCCCTTTCCATCTAGGTAGTTGTACAGCGTACTGGTGGACACGCCGAGGGTCTCGGCGATGTCGGACGCGGCGAGGTTGCGGTTGCTGAGCAGGGTCTGAGCCTGCCGCAGCCGTTCGACCGTCATCTTCGGCGGACGGCCGCCCAGGCGGCCACGGGCACGGGCCGCTTCGAGGCCTGCCCGGGTCCGCTCGACGATGAGCTCGCGCTCGAACTCGGCGAGGGCTGCGAAGAGGTGGAAGACGAGTCGTCCCTGCGAGGACGTCGTGTCGATCTCCCCCGACAGGACCCGCAGCCCGACGTCACGCTCCGCGAGCTCCGTCACGAGACTCACGAGGTGCTTCAGCGAACGACCGATCCGGTCCAGCTTGGTGATCACGAGGATGTCACCGGCCCGTGCGGTCTCGAGAGCTTGGGTCAAGCCCGGGCGTTCGGCACGAACTCCCGACACGCGATCTTCGAAGACCCTCTCGCACCCTGCGTCCTGGAGCGCATCGAGCTGAGCGTCCAGGGACTGACCTCCCGTGGACACCCTCGCATAGCCAAGGATCATCGAACTCCTCCAGTCCGAAGCGTTGCGAGTCGATCTCGGGTCTGAACATCTGCCCTCCCGATCTGGCCAGAAAGATAGCGCGACAGGCATTGATCGCCATAGTTTTATGGATGGATTTCTGGACAAAGAAGGTGGGGTTCGACCGTTCCGGGGATCGCCGATTCCGTCGAGTCCGGAAAACCATCGTTTTTTAGATGACGCCGATCTGTGTCGCAGATGGTCAGCTGACCGGTCCACAGCACCAAGTCCTGCTGCTGCACGACGTCTCCGGGGGAGCAGGCACGTGGTTCACAGGCGAAGACGGCGTGCGAGATGCGACGAGCGGTATGCTTTGTGCCGATGAAGCCCTTCAACCCCGACGCTGAGCCCGCGCTCGCCCGCGCCCAGGAACGCATCGAGGCCGAGAAACGACAGCGAACCGGCATCCTCGACCTCGGCAACCTTGGGCTCGTGGAGCTGCCGGCCGCGCTCTTTGCTCAGGCTGGCGGTGAGGTGGACCACTCGAACCACTCGTTGCGGCACCTCCGAGTGCTGAACCTCGGCATCGGGTACCCGGACCCCGCGGTCGAGGGGGACGAGCGTCTCTGGAGACCCGGCGAGCGCCTCGATGGGATTCGAACGTCGCACGGACAGGGACCCCCGAACCGTCTGGCTGCGCTGCCGGACGACGCGGCCCTCTGGGCGTGCTTCCCGAACCTCGAGGTGCTGTCGGTTCGAAGGCCTTCGGCGGGCGCCTCGCCGTGCTTTCCGCCAGCGCCAAGACGAACGAGCTGGGTGTCCTACGACGGGAGCTGCTCGACGCCCTTCGGTTCGCCCGGAAACGGGAGGGGTCGGTCATGGGGGCGGCCCGGGCTCACGTCATCACACAGCTCCGGGCCCTCCGGACCGCCGACCAGGACCGCAAACCGGCGGACCGGGCGCACCGCACGCTGTCGCTCGGGACCTTCGAAGACCTGTGTGACAAGGCTCGGACCGCCACTGGGGCACCCCTTTCGAATCCTGAGGCGTTCCTCGAGACCCTCCACCATGCGGGGCTGGTGTACCGTCGCGAGGGCACGTTCGATGGGCAACTCGTGCTCGACCAGACGTGGGCGCTCGATGCCATCTATGCCGTGTTCGACCGCACCTCGCAGTGTGCGCAGGCCATCGTCGCGTCGGAGGGGCGCTTCACCCCACGGTTGCTCGCGAAGACGGTGTGGCGCGACACGCACTACACCAAGGCAGACCGGACCGCCTTCTTGAGGATGATGGTCGATAGCCGGGTGTGCTTCCGGCTGGACGGTGACTCGACCCGGCGCGTCCTCGAAGCGACCTCGGACCGCGAGGTCCCTTCGACCTCGGACCCCGAGACGGCGCGGTACCTCGCCCCCGAACTCCTTCCGCCCTTCGAGACCTCGAGCGTCGTTCTTCGGGGGCTCTGGGACGAGGCAGTCACGACCGAGGTTCGGGTGCTGTCCCTTGCGTTCTTCGGCCCTCATCTTGGTCGGCTCGTGCTGTCTCGCCTCGGGCAAGAGGTTCAAGACCACGGCCACTACTGGAAGTTCGGGCTCTTCTTCTTCGACGCCCGCACCCAGAGCCAGGCGCTCGTGAAGTGCCTGGCGCATTCCGATGAACCGGGGGACCATGGCGGACGCATCGAGGTTCGCGCCCAGCTCGGCCGGGCAGGCGAGCTGGCCGACCAGGTGCTCGCCATTCTTGAGGACGCCCTCGAGCGGGCCGGTGAAGTGGGGTGGTGCCGTGAGGATGCGCCCCCCACGCCCCATCGAGCCCGCGACCGGATTCTCGACGACGACGCCCGCCCTCCCCCGCTGACGCCTGGGCGTGCCCCCAACGACCCCGTGCGCGTCTACCTCTCTTACCGGCACACGCCGCGGAGCCGCGCCGTCGCCGAGAGCGTCGAGGCGGCGCTGGCGACGATGCCCCACGTCGAGGTTCACCGGGACGTGCGGGACCTGCGACCCGGCGATGACCTCCGACGCTATGCGGTGGACATCGCCCGTGCCGACTACGTCGTGGCCGTCGTGAGCCGGCGCTACTTCGACTCGGAGCATTGCATGCGCGAGCTGCTGTTCTTCGAGCGTGATGGCTGTGCCGACGAGCCCGAGGCCTTCCGACGCAAACTCATCCCGGTCGTGGTGGAGCCTTGTCCCGAGCACGACGAGGGCATCGACCCGACGGACGGCACCCTGGTCACGGCCATCCGCGAGCTGTGGGCAGCACAGTTGGCCGTCCAAGCGCCGGAGTCGCTCGCCGAGGAGGAGTTCGGAGCCATCAAGCGTCGGGTGGGGCCTTGGCTCGACCGCATTGGTCGGACGGTCACCATCCGCGACACAGCCGAGGAGGAAGGGGCGGGCTGGCCCGAGGTCCGCGCGTGGGTCGCCCGATGATCCCTCGGCTTCACGAGCATGGGACCTTCGACAAGCGCGCCAACGGGTTCCGGCAACCCATCACCCCAACTTGTTGGCCCCGAAGAAACAACAGCGCAATGAGGGGCCGCAACGGCCTATTGTTAGGGATTCAATAGGCTAATTGAGCCATGCTTCGGGGTTGGCACCGCGGACCGTAGAACGCTCCAAATCGACGTGCAGCGAACGTCTCTTTGCCCGTGCTAGCCGCGCCTTCGGAGAACAACCAGCCACCTCGGAAGAATGACGCGGCTGATGGGTATTTGGACCTAAACTCTCGGCGAGAATGGCCCCTCATTGCGCCGCTGTTCCTTCCGGGCCTACTTCGAGCACTCTTCGACGCGAACCGCCTGGCGGTTGGATGGACACAACGCCCGTGGCCTCACGTCGCCGGGATGACCTTCAGCACCGTTGTCGACGCAGCACGCGAATTCGCAATTTATCAGCCCCGAAGGAGTGACGTTCTTCTCCGGCAGAAAGGCGAGGCACTCGCTTCGTGTGGTGATTTTGACACTTTCAGGGCCTTCTTCAGAGACGAAGACGCAACAGACGGCGTCCTCACCACAATTGTCCTGGCTAAGACAACGGAACGCATCATCGCACACGTCCTGCTCGGTTTCCCATCTGCCTTTGCAGTCACGACGTTCGCTGCTGGCGCTGGTGAACCCATCGTTGTCGATACAACATCCGGGTGCAGCATCCACCAAGCCCTGAACAAGCCCTCCGCAGTTTAGCGTAAGGACCGTGACGAGGGCGAGAGCCGCCAGAAGGTACGATGTTGCGGGCATCAGAGTCTCCAAAGTGGATTAGCGACCTAGTTGCGGAAGTCAACCCCCTACCAGCAGAGAATTCCGGACACGCAACATGGGTCGATGTCAACGCCGTTGAGCGGCCGGCGGTGGCTTCAGGGCTGAAGAAACCAGTAGAAGGCAGTCGCCGTAGGGTAGGTGTCGGGTCCGATGACCGAGGGCACATTCGGGCTGAATCCTGTGAAGCCAACCTGGCAGTCCTCAGCTGCAGCGACATCGACCACAAACCCGTTCGGTACCTGCGTTCCCCAATCCAAAGTGCCAGTTGGACCGTAGCGGACGATGGAAGCCCCACCGAGGGCAAAACCGGCTGCCGTCAAGGGCGAGCCCATTGTTGCTCCGACGAAGATCGAGTCAGCAGGACCGACATCTACGCTCGTAAACTGATCGTCGCTGGCCGTCCCCAGCGGGCTCGCCCATAGTACCGCTCCGCTGCCCGCCTGAAGCCGCCCCACGAACCCATCGAAATCGCCTGCGCTACTCAGATTCGTCGCATCGAAAGAAGCCAATCCTTCGAACTCCCCACTCACTGCCACGTCACCGTTCGACAACGCGGCCAGTCCGGTGGCGGTCTCTCCACCCGTGCCGCCGAACTGCTTGGCCCAAAGGCTCGTCGCACCCGAGTCGTATTTGGCGACAAAGATGTCGCGCGAGCCCGCGCTAGAGGCGAGCAGCGTGGAACCGAAGACCTCAGTTCCCGAGAATCCCCCTGCCACGATGACGTTATCACTTGGGTCCACGGTGAGCGCTTCGGCGCTACTCGGGTCACCGAGGAAGGCACGCGCCCAGTTGACGCTACCACTTGGGTCGAGCTGCAGCAGGTACCCATGTTCTTCGATATCCGTCGCCACAAAGGTGTTGGCTGGATCGAAGGAAATGCGCTGCTCGAAATAGCCTGCGACGTAGACGCGGCCGTTCGCATCGACCACGATGTCCTGCCCACCCGCGGACCTTGTAATCGAGTCTCCGTAGAGGCTGCTCCACTGCAAGACTCCCGTCGCGTCGTACTTGGCGACGAAGATGCTGGACACCGATGCTTGGGACGTTTGCAGCCCTGCCCCGAAGTCGACCGAGCCGGCTACGTTGCCTGTGATGACGACTTCATCGTTGGGCCCGGTGGCCACCGCGTTGATGTTCAGGCGACCGATGCTAGAACCTCTCGGGATGAGGTGGCTCCACAGCAGGGTTCCCAGTACCGAGTACTTCGCCACGAACCCTTCTTCGGGAGGCTGCAAAGGAGCCACGGCGCCGCTGCCCAAATCGATAGACCCTGCGAAGGTTCCGGCGATGATCGACTGATCTTGAGTATCGTAGTCGAGGGACTGCCGGAGATTTGGGGTATTGGCACGATAAGTCAGGCCAGAGCCGAACATCTCCAGGTCAGGATCGGCGTAGATCCTTAGAGTGGATACGGGGTCATCGCAGGTTGTACCCGTTGATGCTCCGTATGCGAGTGGAATTCCGGAGAACCAGACCAGCCCCGCCGCAATGGTGCCACCTAAGATTCGGCCACTATGCTTGTGCACGTTGCATCTCCTTTTCGCTTCGCATTGACAAAAACGCACCCTGAAGCCTTGGCCTGCTCCTTAAAGTAAATCATGGGAGGATTCCTTGGACCAATCTTGCGGAAACCTTGTCCAGATCTGGTGAGGGCCCTGGCGAGGCAACGACCTGGGGCTACTCTACTAGCTGCGATTTGCCGCCAAACGTCCGGATCGGAAGGTTTTGATTTTAATGCGGGCATTGGTGCCCCACACGACCCCCTGACGACTCCCCAAAGCCCCTTGTTCGGTTCACAACCAGTGAAGGGGTCCGGTGCCGCTCTATGCGACCTTTGATGTGGGACGCGAAGCGCATCAGAGCACCCACGACTGACGCCACCTGCGCGGTGTGTCCAGAATTCTCAGCTGGTAGGGGGTTGACTTCCGCATTCACCATGGAGGCCGAGGCCCGTCCTGGCGAGCTCGCAGAGCTATCGCCCTGGGGCGACCTCGAGGCCTACCTTGCTTGGGCGCGACAGCCCTGGTGGGGCTGAACCCTCACGGCGAACTCGCAGAGGGAGATCTTGCCAGCGCCCCCCGGGGGCTGACCCACCATCGCAAGCTCTAACCTGCACAACGGCCGAAGCATGGCGGCTCATCTCACCGTTGCCACCTACGCCCCGAGAAGCGAACAGGTGCTTCATCCAAAACAATAGGCGCATATCTCCATAATTATCTATTAAAGCACACAATACAGCTCGTACTTCGCAACCAAACGCCAACCCTTGACGGTTTGAACGAGGTGTGTAGCTCGCGAAGCGAGGGTTGCAGCCGAGAGGATCAAGCTGGAGTCAGCTTTTCCTTGGAGGCTGAATGAAAAACACGGAAGCAATCCACGAACCAGGGCGCCCGAAGACAAGCTCGCCATCTCGAACGTCACGACGAGGCTGCGGCCTGCAGGGATGCGCTCTCGTCGTCGGAATTGCTGGGCTGGGCCTTGCAGTCCTCGAAGTCATTGGGACCTGGATCCAGGTGCTCTCGGGAGGGTGACGCCTTCGGGCTGCAACCCGAAGACGTCTGACACCCCTTCGAGTGCCATGACTCGCCACGAGGAGCCTCGTGGCGGGTCTCCTGGGTCCTAGCAACTTCGGTTCAAGCCGTTGCTGTGGGTGCGCTGCTGTGCAACGCCGTCACGCGAGTGAACCACGGCTCGAGGACGAAGTTGATGACATCCACCCACTCGGTCACCCCGGCACCCCATCGCCCTCCTATCGAGGGGGTCCTGCGAGCCCGTCGGGGTCACGACGAGGGCGGCCTCCGATATGAACCCGACGTGACGGACGGCCCGTGCACAGCATTCCCCCAGTTCTTGACCTGCTCACGTCAAGCCAGCCCGACGTGCTTGGATGAAGACAAACCGCCGCTCGTGTCGTCGACGTGCAGGTGCAGCAGCAACAGAGCAAACTTCCAGCCTGGCATGCGCGGGGGAGGCACTTTCGTCAAAGAGCTTGTGCTGTCGAGTGGAGGTTGTGGCGACGAGCTACCGGACCTTCGAACTCGACAGGAAGCTCGCTCGTCGTCTACATGATGGACGCCTCGCCACAACCACGGATTGGCCTATGGT
This sequence comes from Myxococcota bacterium, assembly GCA_039208735.1. GTDB lineage: Bacteria > Myxococcota_A > UBA796 > UBA796 > DRPG01. The sequence goes on from JBCCQY010000201.1 coordinate 11,464, forward strand.
TTGAGAAGGCGGAGCTTATCTACTAGTAGATAACGAGCTTCATCTCCCCCCTCGCATGTGGTGAATGTGCTGGTTGGACAAACCTCGACCGGCCCGACACAAAAGGGAGAGCCATGTGATCTAAGGTCAGGTTCAAACCTGCATCTCACCCCTACGCAATGTGCTGAAATGCGCTGGTTGGAGAAACCTCGCCCGGCCCAGCGCAATAAGAGAATCATGTGACCTAAGGTCATGATCAACCCCGCATCTCGGTCTGCAGGGACGATCGACATTCGTATGGGCCTGTCGCTCAAGTTGGCCGTGAACATCACAGTTGCAACGTTTCAAGCCGATCTCAGCTTGTTTCGTGGGGAGTAGTGCGTGAGCGAGCAGACGTGCACACCGAAGCCGAACGAACGAGGACGAAGCCGTCTTCTGTGGCAACTCTCTCTTGTTGGCATGATCGCGGGAGTGGTCGCCTCATGTACCGGCATCGCCGGAGACATCGCGTCTATCGTGGATGTCCTGGTTGAGCTGATCAGATTGTTCCTTGCCTGAAGGACTCGACGTTGGCCTCGCCGCTCTGCCGAAGCAGCTCCAGTCCGCGTCGAGCGGGCGCCAGAGCTGGCGGACCTACAGCCGCTCCTCGAGTGTGGTGAAGGAGCCCTTCAGAAGAGCAGGAGCGTCCTCGCCAACCCCGTGCCTGTCACGAGGACGGGGGAGGCGCGATGATGGTGGTGGCCCAATCATCCGGCATCTCCCATCCGTCTGGCGGAGTCCCGGGCTTCGGATCGGGGTCGTTGGGTCGCTTCAGAACCCAGACGTATCTGCGGGCCTTGTCCCTCGCGGACGCCTCGGAGCTCGACGAGAACGCGAAAAATGTCCTGATAAGCAATTGCGCGCAAAGTAGCGACGACCCAACGCCTGAAATCGGGCATGGGTCTGTTTCCGCTGCGAAACTAACCCGCCATCGCAAGCTCCAACCCAGACAACGGCCGAAGTATGGCGGCTCATTCCAGCGTTGCCTACCGCCACCCCACCTACACGGGGACTGGGAGGACATGGTGCGACGACGACTGGGAGGCCAACGAGGCCGCACTCCGCCACCGTCGACGGCTCCTCTCGGTGTACGACGTCCATGGGCACACGCTGTGGATCGTCACGGAGTCCGACCGCAGCGCAACGACGGTGCTGCTGCCCAACGAGTACTGACCTCAAGGTCCCCACAAGATGGGGTACGACCGGCATCGGCGAAATTTATGGGGTTAGCGAATTATGCGCAGAGTCCAAACGAACCAACGCTGGTAATCGCGGATGGGCTCAATTCACCACGCCTCCGCCATCGCTGCCGATCTGAGGCTGGCAGCCTCGTTCGAGGCTCACTTCGGAGCAGAGGCGGGCAAATCCAGGAAACAGGCCCACCATTCCCCAGCCCGAACCTCGGCTACGACAGGTCATCGCGCCTTAGCGACCGGATCTGCACAGAATCTACCTGAGGCCCGGCTCGGGTGTGCGAACTATCGTCAACCGGAGGGTAAGTGAGCGAAGACGTTGTGCAGAGTCTGAAGCAGACGGTTGTGCGGCTGGAGAAGGAGCTTGAATCTTACAAAAGCCGCGACGTGAAACGCCGTGAGCAGCTCGGCGCGGGTTTCGTATGGCTCGCCAAGGTCTTGGCCCGCCGAGATCTGCGCGTCGCCGCGAAGGCGTGGTGGTCAAAGTTCCAAGAGACGAAGCCTGAACTACCCGGCGAAGAGTCCGTGCTGTTGCTTGGTGCGTTCGGGAACCGGGTACTCACCGTAGGGTTGTTCGGCGCCGTCGTGGCGGCGTTCCCAGCGCTGCTTCTCCTCACCCAGACCGGGCTACTCGCGTACCAGAACTATCAGTTCGGTATTGAGTCAGCGGCGGCACGAAGAGCGCAGCTCATCGCAACGCTCTACGACAAAGAGTGCTTATGGTCGGAGGAGACTCCGATCGAGGCGGATGAGGGCGCTTCGGAGGACGTCGAATCGACGAGCACTCCCAATGAAGCGTCCAACAAGTCGGTCGACGAGCGATGTCGCCCCGTGGCATCCGTCCGTGCTCGTAGTGAGGCTGTTGTGGCGCTCCACCAGATGGGGGGCCGCGATTTCAAGAAGGCCGATCTCCACGACGCCGATTTCCGCGAGGCCGACCTCTGGGAGGCCGACTTCAGATGGGCCGATCTCCGCGACGCCGGTTTCCGCGATGCCAACCTGGAAGGGGCCACCCTCCGTGAGGCCAACCTCAGAGGGGCCGACCTCGAAGGGGCCAACCTCAGGATGGCCCGCCTCGAAGGGGCCTCCCTCCGTGAGGCCGACCTCGAAGGGGTCCACCTCGAAGTGGCCCGCCTCGAAGGGGCCCGCCTCGAAGGGGCCCGCCTCGAAGGGGCCCGCCTCG
>JBCCQY010000202.1:0-13699 GCA_039208735.1 Myxococcota bacterium
CACGAGCCATAAATCCCAGTTTTTCGAGTTCGTGCGTGATTCGGTTTACCGTAGGTGCGGTGACGCGCCCGCCCCAAATGGCTGCAACCCCATGAAGCCCGGCGGCGTGCAAGGCGAATCCGTGCATGGGTTCTAGTTTCTGGGCGATCAACGCTTCGGCGTGCGTCGCGAGTCCTGCCGCGTCGCGTTCGTGCATCGCCAGCTCCGCAATGCGCAATTGCACGTAGGCCACGGCCCACGCGTCCTGCGACGTTCTTGCGTCCTGTAGCGCCTCGTCGAGCATCGCCTTGGCGTTCGGCCGCCCCAGTCGCCGCCGCGCAATCCCCAGTTCCACCTTGGCCATGGCGCTCACCATGGGTTCGTCGAGCGATTCCTCGAGCGCGAGTTCCGCAAACGACAACGCCTTGCCGCCGTGACCGAGGTCGCCGAGCGCCCGCGCCAACAGCGTGAGCGACGTCACCCGTTCCGAGCCCGAACTGATGCGTGCGCTCTCTTGCTCGACGTTCCGCATGGCGCGCTGCACCGCGGCTTCGCACCGATCCGCCTCGATATCGAGCAGGACGAGGTGATTGTCGCAAGTCCGTAGGTGGCGTGAGGTGTCGTTCGAATCGAACAGGGGGCGCACCTTCTCGACGAGCGTCCGGGCCTCGTGTAGCTCGCCGAGCCGTTCGTGCATGGCGGCCAAGTTGAGCCCATTGACCCCGACGTTGAGCAAATCCCCCATCTCGATCGACACATCGACCGCCGACTGCAGCCGGGCCTTGGCCTCCAACAGGTCTCCGGCAATCCCCGCGACGATGGCGAGCCGCCCGAGCGTCGTGATGGCATGCCGACTTTGGCCCAATCGACGATGCATCGCGAGCGCGTCGGCAAAGTGTCGCTGGGCCTTGTCGAGGTTTCCGCGCAGCCGCTCCACCACGCCGAGCTGATTGTGGGCCTCCGCGGTGAGGCCGGGCACGTTCTTTGTGACCTCGAGCGCTTGCTGAAGCCGCTGCTGCGCTTCATCGAGATGGCCTGTATGGGACGCGTGACGCCCGAGCTGAATGAGGGCCGAGGCCTGCAGGGCCACCGCTTTGGTTCGTCGGCCGAGGCGGTAGGCGAATCCTAGGACGCCTCTGGAATCTCCCTGGCGCAGCGTCGTTTGCGCCTCGCCGAGCGACAGGGCGATGTAGCCCTCAAGCAACCGGTTGCCGAGGGGGCGAGCCTCTTCCAGGGCATGCTCCAGCGCCTCGCAGGCCTCGGCCACGCGTTGGTCTTGGTGCAAAATGCGGCCCAACACGTGCAACGCATCGGCGCGTTCTCGGGGGCTTGTCGACCGCTTGACGGCCTGTTCGGCCCACACCATCGCGTCGGCGTCAGCCACCTGCAAGGCCACGGTCGCCGCCAGCGTGAGCAGCCCCGGATGGTCAGGGGCCACCGAAAGGGCGAGCCGTGCGAGATCGAGGCCGCGCTGGACCGGGCCGCGTGTCGAGAACAGGCGCACGGCACCGATGGCACATCGCGCGGCAACCGATGGATCGGCCAGGTTGACCGCGAACTGCAGGGCGGCTTCGAGGTTTGCCAGGTCTCGGTACGACCGGGGGTCAAGGTTGGCTTCTGGCGCCGATGCCACGACATCGGGATGCGCCCGGCGGGCAAACCACTGGGCGTGGCGCAAGGCCACTTGGTCGGGATGCGCCAAGTGGCCCGCGGCGAATTGCCGGACCGACTCGAGGAGCGAGAACCGAGGTTGGCCATCGGACCGCGTGCGTGCGGTGATGAACGAGCGATCGAGCAGCACCGTGAGAATGTCGAGCATCCCCGAGGTGCCTTCATGGGGGCCTACCACCACGCCATCGGCGTCCTCCACGCTAAATCCGCCGCGGAAGATCGACAGTTGGGCAAGGACGTGGCGCACGTCGGTGGGAAGCTCCTCCCACGATTCGCGCAACACCCCTTCGAGGGTGCGTACGCCATCGGTGAGTACCTCAAAGCGGTCGTGCAACCGGCGTAACAGCGCCTCAGGGTCGAGCGAGGGGGCTTGGGCGGCGGCGAGTTCGACGGCCAAAGGAATGCCGTCGAGGTGGCTGGCAATTTCAACCAGGATCAGCTCAGCACTGGGGCTGCGCCAAGCCGAGGTCCCGCCCGTTTGGGCGCGCAACAGTTCAACGGTGTCACGGCGCGAAAGAGGCGCCAGCGGAAAGCCTGCTTCCCCCTTGATTCGAGGACGGTGCCGGGTGGTGACGATCCAGCGCAGGTGGGGGGCCTGGGTACGCCAGGCGTCCAAGATGTGCCGCGCGGCTTCAGGCGATCGATCGATGCCGTCAAGCACGATCAGCGCTTCGTCGCATTCCTGAAGCTGGCGGCCGACCTGGGTGACCACTTCGTCTTCGTGGCGCGCGTCCAGCGGCAGCCCCAAGGCGCCGGAGACCACCGAGCAGAGCGTCGCGATGTCGGTCGTCGCGGTGGCATCGCACCACACCACGCCCCCCGGGTAGCGTGCCGCTGCCTCTTGCCCAAAGGCCTGCACCAGCGAGGTCTTGCCGACGCCGCCGGGGCCGTACACCGTCACGACGGAATGGTCTTGCACCAACGCTTCGAGCCGTTTCAGATCGTTGTCCCGACCGATCAGGGGTCGGTCGTTGCGGAGCCCGGTCGATCGATGCGCTTGTGGAGGACGGCCGCCATCGGTGCGCTCGTCGGACCCGCGTTGAACCCACTCGGCGAGCTCCTCGCCTTCGACAGACAGCGACTGAAGCGCCCGATGCAGTTCGTCGCAGTTGGCAAAGCGGCCATTGGGATCGAGGTGGAGGCAGCGGGCCACGATGGGTCCGAGCCCGGGAATGACAGCATCGATCCTTCGTTGGAGGGCGCCTTCCGCGATCTCGTTCGCCATCCAGCGGTGACCCCGCCACACGTGCTCGATGCTTCGGCCATGGATCATCCGGTATCCAAGAGCCATCTCAGCCAGAATGACGCCAAGCGCAAACTGATCGGTGCGCGGGTCGAGTTGTGCGCCGGGTGTGACCTGCTCGGGCGCCATATAGCCGGGCGACCCGATGAGGTTCTGCGAGACGTAGCCCGCCAGTACAGCCAGTCCGAGGTCGGCGACCTTGACATGGGCCTTGGGGGTCACGAGCACGTTGCTCGGCTTGAGGTCGCGATGGACCACGGGCTGGGGCTGGCCATGCGCATGGGCCAGTGCGCCAGCGATGGAGCACGCGAGCTGTTGCAGGGCAAGCCCAGGCATCGCGCCGTGGCGCTTTACCAGCTCGCGTAGGTTGCTCCCCGAAACCCACTCCATCGCGATGAGCCACCAGGGGCCTTCGCGGATCAGGTCATGGATGGCCACGAGGTTGGGGTGGTCGAGCAGGGCACCAATGCGGGCCTCTGCGGCCACGTCCATTTCCGTCGACGCCCGGACCAACTTCAGCGCGAGCCGTTTGCGGAACCCGGCGGGTCCGCGCAGCGTGGACCGGTACACCCAGCCGTTTCCGCCCTTGCCGACCAACTCCTCGAGGGTGTAGCGCCCGAGCGCGACCGGGAGGCGAGAAGGAGGCTCGGGAGGCGGAGAAGTGTCCATCGCCGCAGACCCTAACCAGCAAGATTGGCATTGTGGTCACTCGACGGCGACACCCGCTCGCATTGGGGCTTGCGATGCCGTCGCAGCACCTTCGATCCTACCTTTACGCGGACTCCCGAGCGACTCCTCTTGTCTCAATCAGCCTTCGCCGGCTGGGGCAAGGCATCGGTGAGACCCAGCCCGAGCAGGACCTCTCGGCTGGCCGCGTCAGCCGGAAACGCCAGTTCGACCACTAGATCATCGGCCGCCACCGAGCGGGGACTCGTAAACCGACACACCGTGGTCAGCACCCTTGCTGTGAGGTCGCCGAGTTGCAGCGACACGATGACCACAGGAGAAGGCCCGACGGCCATGTCCACGTCGTGGACCAAGGCTTCCAGCTTGGCCAGGTCTCGTTGCAGCATCGGGCTTGGCCGTTCCGCGAGATCGTGTCGGATTCGTGCGGCGGTGGCTTGGGCCAGTTCCTCCCAATTCGTGATGATGGAGCGAAAGAACGGGCTGATGAACAGATCTACGGTCGAGACTGGCGGCGTCTGGCCCTGTAAGAAGAGCGCGGCGGCGGGGCCGTTCGCCTCGATGAGCTGCCATTGGGCATCCATCACAAAGGCGGGCAGAGGCGCATGGTCAGCCAGAAGCTGGCGGACCACCGCAGCCACCTCGGAAAGCTCGGGGTCGTCGAGTCCACCTTCCGGATATACCGGATCGAAGCCGGCAGAACGGAGTAGGTCATTTTGCTCGCGCAAGGGCAGGCCCATCGCATCGCCCAGGCGCAGAATGACGCCTTCCCCCGGCCGCGAACGCCCCGTCTCGAGGAAACTTAGGTGTCGGGGAGCAACCCCTGAACGGTGGGCCAGTTCGAGTTGGCTCATCCGACGGGATTGTCGCCACGCTCGAAGCTGACGTCCGAACGGGGTTCTCATGTTCGCCAACCCACGCTTCCCTGACAGGGAATGGTGTTCGGGTCCCTGCCGCGCGACGAAGGGGGCATCCCCTGGAGGTCGACGATGTCGAATGCCCTACGCATCTTGGTAGTTGTGGTGTTGGTGGTCACAGGGACTGCCTTTGCGGTGCTCGCCGCAAGTCCCGCATACGTGAGGATTGACCAAAGTCTTGGCTGGCTGTTCTGGCCGGAGCCAGCCGCGGTGGGCATGGGGCCGTGGGGCCGGCTTGCCTTCGTCATTGCGGGTGGGCTCATGGCGGGCTGGGGCGTCACCCTACTGCTGGCCGACCGATACACGCTTCCGCAGGCGCTCGTTGCGGGCATGTTGACGTGGTTCGTGGTCGATAGTCTGGGTTCGGTAGCCGTGGGCGCGGTGGGCAACCTGATCCCCAACACGCTGACGTTGGTGCCGTTCCTGGTCGTGGCCGGGCCCCACCTGCGTCGGGAGCCGTCCCCCGCGTAGGTCACGAAAGCGCTTCGCAGAAGTCGTTGAGTTCCCGCCGTTCGACCGCGAACAGGCCCAAATGGTCGGGATCTCCCCAGCCGTGCCAGTCCGAGCCGCCGGTGAGGAACAGGCCATGGTCGCGCGCCAGTCGACGCAATCGCCGCCGGTCGGAGCCCGACACGGGGGGACGCCACGCTTCCAGCGCGTGCAAACCAGCTTTGGCGAAGGCGGGGACCGCCCGGAGCCCTTCCATGGGCGGGTGCGCCCACGACGTGATTCCGCCGTGGTCGCGCGCCAGGCGAATCGCTTCGACGTACGGCATGGACATCTTGCGCACTTTGCCGTGGCGGTGGGACAAGTGGCGGGCGAACGCGTCGGCCACGCTGGTGGCATGCCCTTGTTCGACCATCGACCGGGCCAGGTGGTGCCGCGTCAGGGCTTGCTCACCTTGGCGGGCCGCAGCGGAAGGCGCGGGTAATCCCTCGATCGACAAGGTTGTGCGGGTCGCTTCGTAGCGGTCCACGCGCTCTTTGCATTGTTCAGCACAAAACGCTCTGAACCCTGCAGGCACTTCGCCTGCAAAGTAGACGAGCAGGTGGTATTCGTGCCCCTCGTGGGTCGCGCTGACCTCGGCTCCGGCCACCAGGTGCAGGGTGCGCCCTTCGACCTGCCGCGGCCCGGGGGCAAGGGCGGTGGGTAAATCGTGGTCGGTCAAGGCGATGACGTCGAGACCGCCCCGAGCGGCGCGCCGCAGGACTTCTTCGGGCTCGAAACGGCCGTCGGACCGGTTCGAGTGCATGTGAAGGTCGAAGCGGGCCGCCGGACCCAGACTACCGAGCATCGGGCTCACTCCAGCGAACCGTCGCCTGGCGATCGAGGCGAGCAGCCAAGGTCGGCAGGGGAGCGGGGCTTGCTTGAGCTAGCGCGAGTGCGTCGGACAGGCCAAGCAACGGGCCCTCATGAATGGCGAGGAGCAATCCTGAATCCGAGGTCGAAAGTTCGTATCGGCCATCACCGGTGGCCCATGCGGCCTTGTCGGCGGGCGACGAGGCGGCCTTCAGCACATGCAGGCGACCGTTGCGCAGGGCGAACACGCTCACCCAGGCATCTTCAGGCACGTCGAAGGTCGCGATGGCTCCGGATTCCGATGTGGAGATCGACACGTCAGGGGCGGTGGGATCGAGCACCGGAGGCATCGCCAAGCGCCACGCGAGGGGCAGGAACGCAAGCCCAAACACCGCCGCCATGCCAAAGGCCACGTGCCGCAGCGACTCGGCTCGCGGGTTTCGAGGGGCCCCCGTCCAGTCTCCCCAAGCGACCTTCGTGAGGTCGGCCTCAAGGTCGTCCATCAATGGGCCGGCCACCCCTCGCACCGAAAGTGCGCCGGTCCCCTGCCGCCTCAGCACCCGCATCTGTCGAGCCGCGATCCGACCGTCTTGGGTCACGGCGTTCAACGCAGCCATTAGTCCGTCAGGATCGTGGGCCGAGGTGACGAGCGCGTCGTGGCCCAAGGGAGCGGCCATCGCGAGGTGCTGCAGGAGGACGGGGCGTTCCCGGACTGCGGGTTCGCGAAGCTGAATCACGGCCAGATCGACCTGCGGAGCCGGTAAGGTCGCGGGCGTATCGAAGGTCTCGGCGGGCAACACCTGACGACTGATCAGGCGCAACGTGCGATCGCAGCGTGGGCACCCCGTGACGTGGGCGCGGTGGATCTTGACGCGAAGGGCGCTCACCGGAGGACAGGGTTCGGGCGCATACGCCGCCAGTCGTCGCAGCACTCGCTCGACGCGACCCAACGGGGCCTGTGGATCGCCGAGCATCGTCATCGCGGCAAGGCGCAGACGGTGCTGCGCCGCCTCGAGCGTGTCGAGGGTGATTCCGTGGGCCTTGACGAGATCCACGAGTCGACGATGATCCCCGTAGTGCCGTTGCAATACGAGCAGATCGGGATCATCCTGCCGGATCGGCACATTTTCCGGGGTCACCGGAACGTCCCAATCGCCGGGCCACAAGGGCGCAGGTTTGCCGCGGATCCGCGCGACCCAAGCCTCGGTGAAGCCTTCGGCCTTGTCTTCGAGCAACGAGGGATCGTCGGTCGCCGACAGCCGAAGCACCGCGTCGAGCCGGGCTTCGTGGAACACATCGGGTCGGGGTTGAACGCCTAGACGCAGCAACGTCCACGCCACCCGGGTCGTGATGCCGGCCCAGTGTGCCAGGATGAGATCGGACGAAGCGGGCGCCAGTCGCAACGACATGTCAGCGCTATACCTCACCCTGCACCAAGCCTCGGCACCCGGTTGCCGTCGAGGCAGCGCAACGCTAGCCCATACGGCATCCTATGGAGGAAACCATGGCCGATACCCAAGAATACTTCAACAACACGCTGAAGGAAAAGCTCGCGAGCAACCCGCAGCTCGTCAAGGACATCGGCGCGGTCTACGTGTTCAAGATCGACGGCGCCGGCGAATGGACCGTCGATCTGACCGGTGATGGCGAGGTCAAGGCCGAAGCGATCGATGGGGCCGGCTGTGTGGTCGAGGCCGCCAAGGCAGACTTCGAAAACATGCTCGACAACCCCGGTCAGGCCATGATGCTATTCATGTCGGGCAAGCTCAAGGTTAGCGATGTGCAGCTCGGCCTGCAGCTTCAGAAGCTGCTGTCCTGATCGCCACCACCAGGTGATCCGGCTCGTCGGTTCCCACCCGGAGCCGGCGGCCATCCGCTAGGGTGAGCTTGATGGCACGGCTTCCGGCCGCATGCCACAGCCACCCACTCGGCGTCCAATGGGCCCCAGGACCGAGCCACCACCATCCGTGGCGGCCCGCATCGACGCTGACGATCGTGTCGAGCGGGATCCGTCGTCGAATGAGGCCGATCCCCAAACGCAGCTCGAGGGCGCGATCGTCGATCAGCACGGTGAGCATGCCGACCAGGATGCCGTAGGTGACCAAGGTGCCCACGAGCACGCCCACCTCCGACCAATGGCCATCGATGGCGAGCACAAACCCGACGGGCATCGCGACGGCGGTGAGGACCCCAAACCAGGGAAAGTCGAAGGTTCTACGTTGGTACCGCATGCGGGTCGAGCCGGTCAGAGTCGCTCCAAGAGATCCTCGGTCGCTTGCCACAAGGCCGGTCCCGCTTGGGGATCGGTCGCGGCGGGCAGCGTTTCGGCGACCTTGCAGTCGGCGAAGTAGGTGCCGCTCACCGTGGCAACGTCCGGGTGCACGGCAGCGTAGCACTGGGTGGCGGCCCCCTGGCCGAGGGTCTTGAGTCGGTTCTTCAGGGACTCAAACAGCGTCTCGGCATCTTCGATGTGGCGGGCCAGGTTTGTGGCGATCACCCCGGGGTGAACGCTGTTGGCCACGCGATCCGTTCCTGCGAGCCGGGACGCCAGTTCGTTGGCAAAGACAATGTTGGCCAACTTCGAACGTCCGTAGGCCCGCCACGGCTCGTAATCCGAGCTGCCATCGAGGTTGTCGAGTTCTAAGCCCTCCGCTGCACGGAAATGGGCGCCTGAGGACAGGATGACCACGCGTCCCCCAGTCTGGACCTGATCGATCAGTCCCGTCACCAGCACGAAGTGGCCAACGTGGTTGGTGAGGAACTGGAGTTCGACACCGTCCTTTTGGGTGAGCGTGGGGAGGGCCATGATGCCCGCGTTGGCGATGATGCCGGTGAGGGTCTCCCCCTTGAGCGTCTCCACACACGCACGCACATGAGGAATGTCGGACAGCTCGCAGGCCACCGGGCGCCCGTCGAGTCCCAGGTCCTTCAGGGCTTGGTCCGCCTTTTCGATGGTTCGCGCCGCCCCAATGATGCGCGCCCCCCGAGCGCCAAGCACCCGAGCCGTTTCATGGCCCAGACCGGAGTTGACGCCGGTAATGAGCCAAGTTTGACCGCTGAGATCGAGGCCTTCGGTGACCTCTTCGGCGGTGGTGGAAAAACCGAAGTCGGCCATGGTTCCCTCCTCGCACGACTACCGGTACCGTCGCCGAACGAGCACGGCGACAGCTCCCGCGATGGCGAGGGCCGGCCAGAGCACCACGAACAGCACGGCCTGGACCGCGAGATCGCCCTGCGAGAGGCGGAGCGCTTCGGCGGGCGAGGGGCGGGCGCCCACTTGGGCTGGCTCACGGACCAGCCAGGCGATCGTGTTCAGGAACAGGTCGGTGTTGTTCGCGAGCTGGGCGCCCCGGCGCGAAGCAAAGTCCGCATCGCCCACGACCACGACCCGTCCGCCGGCCTGCAGGCTTAAGGGGGGAGCGTCGCGGGTGAGCGGACCCAGCGCTCGAGGCGCATCGATCCGCGAAGCGCTGACCACCGCGTAGGGCCCATTGGCGAGAGGGTTGCCCGAAGAGGGCCGCTGGCGCGCATCGTCGCTTGTCCAGACCAACCCATCCACCTCGACGCCTTCGAGTTGGTAGTCCGGATCGACGGCTCGAGCGCCGATGAACGCGAAACCGGCCAAGTCGCTCGTGATGGGGTGGCCGCCCTCGCTCGGGAGCCACAGCGCGCTCGCATCGGCTCCAGCAATTTGGTAGGACGCGCGTGGGTCTTCGAGGGGCCAAGGGGGCGTGATGAGCCCATACCGACCCAGCCATGCCGAAAGGTTGGGGCTCTGTTGGGGCTCGAGGAGGACGAACAGCTGACCGCCGCCCAGCACGTACGCGTCAAGCTTCGCGATGGCTTGGTCCGACAGGGTCAGGACCGGGCGTGCGATCACCACCAGTTCGCAGCTCGGTTCGATGCCTTCGGCGACCAGTCGGGTCAGCGTGACCTGGTAGTTGAGGCGCTCGAGGGCCGTGCGCACGCCACCGAGTCCGGCCGCAGACGTCTCGTCGTCGGGGTCGGCCTCTCCGTGGTCCACCGTCCAACACACCTGATGGAGCACCTCAGAGGTCGCTTCGACGAGGGCGCTGATGAGGTCGGTCTCGTCGATCGTGCCGTCCATTCGAACGGGGGGGCGTCCTGGAGCCTGCACCATCACCACGCTCTGCTCACCGGTGATGCCGGCGTCGCGAGCCTGGGCCGGTGCTGCAATGGGGTCGACGAACTCGACCGTGAGCTGGTCGGTGTGGCCCTGGGCGCGTCGTAAGAGCCGAGCCACCTCTTCCCGCCCCGGCGACAGGGCCGTCGCAAATGCCGTGGCTTGCACGGGGATGGTCATCCCTTCGAGCATGCGAATGGATTGATCCGACAGCGTGTTGCGCCCCGTCCGGGTGAGATCGAGGGTTTGCTCATTGCGCCCCGCTAACGTCACGAGCCCGACGGTCAGTGCGAATGCCAACGCGGTGGCGAGCACGTTGGACAGCGTGCGGGTCGTCGAGGCCTCACGGAACCAGGCGAGCAGCGCCTCTCGGCGGACCGCGGCATACAGGAGGCCGAGTCCGATCGCGGCGAGGCCTAGGTTCTGGACAGATCCCGAACCCATGCCGTCCATCGCGAGCCCCAGGAGGGCCCCAAGGCCCAACACCCCCGCCGCGAGCCCCAAGGTCCATGCCCAACGATCGATCAGCGCCATCGGAAGGCCTCCACCCGCTGCAGCGCGGCGAAGAACCAGACGGCGCCAAACGCGATGAAGTAGGTCACGTCCGACAGCCGGAGCGCTCCTTCAAAACCCGCTTCGGCGTGGGTCACGGTCGACAGCTGCGTCAGGGGATGGCCGGGGCCGAAGTTCCCGATTACCTGCAACCCGATGGCAATGGCGAAGGTGAACAGGCTCGCCACGAGCTGGCTCGAGGTGAATGCACTGCAACACAGTCCGATCGCGACGAGTAGGCCACTGTGAAGCCACAGGGTCAGGTACGCGGCGACGAGCTGACCCGGATCGAGGTCGGCGCCGCCGGCGATGCCCAAAGCATAGGGCACCGTGCCCACGACCAGGCCCGTCAGCACGATCCAGGCTCCAAGGAACTTGCCGCCGACGATGTCGAGGGCGGTCACCGGGGAGGTGAGGAGCAGATCGATGGTGTGGCGTCGGACCTCGTCGGCGAGCAGACGCATCGTCAGAGCCGGCACGACGAAGGCGAGAAGCACCATTGCGGTTCCGAAGAAGGGCAGGACCAGCATGTCGTCGATGGTGACTTCGGGCCCCCCGCCAAAGGGCGAAGGGGGAAGTTCCTGGACTAGCGTCACGTAGTTGACGAGGTTTATCCACCAAAACAGGCCGGTGAGGAACAGCCAACCACACAGCATCAGCCAGCCGATGGGGGTGGTGAACCACGCGACGATCTCGCGTCGCGCGATGACCCAGGCCTTCACGCCTCCTCCCCTTCGCTCAGCAGATCGAGGAACCGCTGTTCAAGTCCGACTTGGCGAAGCTCGAGGAGTCCCCACGGCACCATGGCGCGAGCGACCACCTCTCGGATGTCGTCGCTCGCGGCGATGCGAAAGCGGTCGTCGTCGAGCGTTTCCACGCGCACGATGTGTTCGAGGTCTGCCAGCGCCTTCTGGGCCGCGTCGTCGGGCCGCGCAAGCCGGATCTCGATGCGCCGCGCCGCAGGTTCCGGCGTCTCGATGCCACGAACTTCGCCGCGTTGCAGCACGATCACGCGGTCACAGATCGCTTCGATCTCGGCGAGGACATGCGACGAGATGAGGATGGTGGTGCCGGTGGCGGCGAGGTCCCGAATCGCAGCTCGAATTTCGAGGCGTTGGGCGGGATCGAGCCCCGAGAGCGGTTCATCGAGAATCAACACCTTTGGGGCATGCACGAGGGCTTGGGCGAGTCCGACACGCTGACGGAAGCCTTTGGACAGGTTGCCGATGATGCGGTGGCGCACTTCGACGATGCCCGTGCGTTCCCATAGCGAAGGCAGCGCCGAAGGATCGGCATCTTTCAGGTCGGCACAAAATCGCAGGTACGCGTCGACCGACATCTCGTCGTAGAGCGGCGGAACCTCGGGGAGGTAGCCAACGATGCGCTTCACCGCGACCGGTTCCTCAAGCACGTTGATGCCATCGATGCGTGCGGTGCCCTCGGTGGCTGCGAGCGCCCCCGTGAGGATGCGCATGGTCGTGGTTTTGCCTGCGCCATTGGGACCCAAGAGGCCCACCACCTCGCCAGCCGGCACCTCGAACGTCACGCCCTGCAGCGCCGCCACCGGTCCATACATCTTGGTGAGCGCTTCGACGTCGATCACCGGCCCCTCCGGGCCTCACATAGCCTCGTCACGCAAGGCGCTCAGCGAGCCGCACGCTCGAGTCGGTCTGCGATGGCGTGACCCAGGCCCACATGGCTCGGGCATCGTTCGGCGATCAGCGCTTCCGCTGTGCTTTCGTCGAGTTCGCGGAGTACCGCGAAGAGCCGTTGCGCCGCCTCGGTCAGGGTCGAAGCCGACAACGACCGGGCAATGACGACGGTGTGGCCCTGCGCTTCGTAGGCGGCCTGCGCCTCTTCGACGGGACCCAGCACACGAAGGAGACCCACACATGGCGGGGCGCCCACCAGAGGCTTCGTCAAGTCGTCGACGAGGGTGAGCGGGGTGCCTGGGGCGTAATGGCGCGACAGCTGACCTGGCGCTTCGGGGCGTTCCCCCACCGACAGGGGAGCCTGCCTCACCACAGGGCCCGCAACCGCCTCGATGTCTTCGACGGGCAACGCGCCCGGTCGGAGTAGGCGGAGGGTCCCGTCCGGATCGACGGCGAGCACCGTCGACTCCACGCCGAGCGGAGTGGGACCGGCATCGACCACGGCGTCGATGCGCCCGTCCAGCTCTGCCCGAACGGCGTCGGCCGTGGTGGGCGAGATCGAGCCAAATCGATTCGCGCTCGGCGCCACGAGCGGACCCCCAAACGCCTTGAGAAGCGCCTGGGTGGTCGGATGGGCGGGCATGCGTACCGCCACCGTGGGCTTGCCCGACGTCACGAGGTCCGGTACCGCATTTGAACGCGGGAGCACCAAGGTCAGCGGTCCCGGCCAGAAGACTCTGGTAAGCGTTGTGACCGCTTCTTTTCCGCGGGGCGCGTAGTCGTCGAGCACGACCAGCGTTCTGAGGACATCTTCTGGCGGTCCGACCGGCAGATGCACAATCAGAGGATCGAACCGAGGCCTCTCCTTGGCGTCAAAAATCTTGACGATGGCGGTCGGTTCAAAAGCGTCTGCAGCCAGTCCGTACACGGTTTCAGTGGGCATTGCGACGAGTCGAGCTTTTTTCAGCAACGCTGCGGCCGTGTACAAGTCTTGGCTAGTGGGCACAAGAGAAAGCACAATAGGAGTGCTCCCTGAGTTCGCACGGTCCCCTCAACGGGTCGAGCAAACGAAGTAGCGCAATTGGCGTCCCGTGGTGTCCCACCATGGGCTGAGGAGGAACCATGCTGCCCGTACTGGGACTACTTGTCGCGGCTCCCACCGCCGAGGCAAGCTCGAATATCGTGTTCAACGTCAGCGGTCCAGTGGCGATCTTCGTTGACGGCAAAAAGGCAACCCTGACTGGGAAGTTGCAACAAACCGTGACGGGACTCAAGCCCGGATCGCACCGCATCCGGGTGGCGGGAGTCTTTGGAAAGACCCTGTTTGAAGCCGACATGGAAGTGCCGGACAACACCATGACGTGGGCCGAGTGGGACAAGGGAACGCTTCGCGTGCTCCGTACCGAATGGCTCGAAGACCGGCAGGTCCAGGCGGCTGAGCCGGTCCCGGCCGAAAAGGACATGGCGGTGGCTGAAGCGCCCGCGCCGGTCCCGGCTGCGCCCCCCGTGGCAGCGGCTCCGGCGCCTGCGCCCGCTCCGGCCCCTGCGCCCGCCCCGG
>JBCCQY010000203.1:0-13586 GCA_039208735.1 Myxococcota bacterium
ACCCCCACCAATGTCGCCCAGGCCATCCGCATCGCAAGACCGGCCGGCGTCGATGTCAGCTCCGGCGTGGAGGACGCGCCGGGTCGCAAATCGTCCGAACGGATCCGGGCCTTCGTGGCCGCGGCCCGCTCCGCCCTGGAGGAATCGTGTTGATCGCAGACCGTCCCGACGCCCGAGGCCGATTTGGCCCCTACGGAGGACAGTTCGTTCCGGAGACGCTCATCCAAGCGCTCCGAGATCTCGAGCGCGCCATGGAGGAAGCCCTCGCAGACCCCGAGTTTGTGGCTCACTACGAAGCGGAACGGGCCACGTGGATCGGCCGGCCCACCGCACTGACCGACTGCACGAGGCTTTCGGAGGCGTGGGGCGCTCGCATCCTCGCCAAGCGTGAAGATCTCGCCCACACCGGGGCGCACAAGATCAACAACGCGCTGGGGCAGGCCCTCATTGCGAAGCGACGCGGCATCGAACATGTGGTGGCCGAAACCGGAGCCGGCCAGCACGGGGTCGCCACCGCAGCCGCGTGTGCCCGGGTGGGCTTGCGGTGCACGATCTACATGGGAGCGGTGGACGTAAGCCGCCAAGCGCCCAACGTGCGCCGCATGCGACAGTTCGGGGCCGAGGTGGTGCCCGTCCACAACGGAGACGCCACGCTGCGAGCTGCGATCGACGAGGCGCTGCGCGCCTGGGTGACCGACCCTGTCCACACGACCTACCTGCTCGGCAGCGCGGTCGGCCCCCACCCCTACCCTCTGCTAGTGCGCACCCTGCAGTCGGTGATCGGTGACGAAGCTCGGGCTCAGTGCCTTGAACGCACGGGCGAGCTTCCCGACGCGGCCATCGCGTGTGTCGGAGGGGGCTCGAATGCGATTGGCCTGTTCCATCCCTTCCGCCACGATGCCTCGGTGCGTCTGGTGGGCGTTGAAGCGGGGGGTTCCTCCAAGGAAGCCCATGCGGCTACGGTGGGCCGGGGCACCCCTGGGGTGCTGCACGGCTCCTACAGCCTCCTCTTGCAAACCCCCCAAGGGCAGATCCGTGAGACCCACTCGGTGAGTGCCGGACTCGATTACCCAGGTGTAGGGCCCGAACACGCAGAACTCGCCCGCCTCGGCCGCGCCACCTACGTGTCCATCGGCGATGCGGAGGCGCTCGCGGCCCTTCGTGAAGTGGCGAAGGCCGAGGGCATTTTGGTCGCGATCGAGACCGCCCATGCGTTCGCCGAAGCCAAGCGCCAGGCCGCCGCTCATCCCGGCACCACCCTGTTGGTGTGCTGTTCGGGACGTGGAGACAAAGACCTCGAAATCCTCGCCGCACTGGAGAACGCATGAGGTTGGATTCGACACCGCTGACCGAAGCGCTTCGCGCCCCCCAACGTGAGATGGCGCTCGTGGCCTATGTGGTGGCAGGGTACCCGAGCCGGGCCGCCTTTCCCGACGTGCTTTCCGCCGTGGCCCAGGTCGCGGATGCCATCGAAGTCGGAGTGCCCTTTACCGATCCCATGGCCGATGGGGTGAGCATCCAGCGGGCAAGCGAAGCTGCGCTCGCGGACGGCACGGATTTGCCCTACATCCTCGAAACAGTCGCGAACTGCTCGCGCCCCGTCGCGCTGATGGGCTACCTCAATCCGTTCCTCGCCGGGGGTCCGGACTTGGCCAGCGACCTTGCGAGCGCCAACGTCCGCGCGCTTATCGTGCCCGATCTGCCGCTCGAGGAACGCGACGTGCTCGATGGCGTTCCATTGGTCCAGCTCGTGACCCCCCTGACCCCCGAAGGCCGTATTGGCGCCTTGTGCGACGCCACGGCGGGGTTCATCTACGCGGTGACGGGGCTATCGACGACGGGCACCAAAAGTGACCTCCACCAGACGCCCGACACCTTGGCGCGGATCCGCCCCCACGCGCAGCATCCCGTGCTTGCTGGGTTCGGCATTCGATCCGCCACCCAGGTCCGAGCCCTCCGGGGTCTGTGCGATGGGGTCATCGTGGGGTCGGCGCTGGTCGATGCCATCGGCCGAGACGAGGACCCCGTGGACACCCTCAACGCCCTGCACGCGTAGTCCACTACGGTACATTCGGTACGAAACGACCCGCTGCGTCGACCGTCCACCCTCCCTTGCCATCCTGGGCCCCGCTAAAGTTCCGGTTCCCGGCGGGGTCGCTCAGGTATTCGGCGGGGAGGTTATCGAGGGAGAACATGCTTCCTCGCCGATCTGCGGTCGCCTTTTGCAGGGCGATCTGCATCGCTGAACTCGACGTGGCCCGAACGCGATCGGACAACTCCGCCGTCGCGGGGCCCACCGCGCTCGACCAATACGCGGACCGTTCGTGGTCCAACAGCGTGTACGTCGCCGTCGTCACGTGCGGCTTGCCAAACTCTGTGCCGTACTCGTGGCGCTCCGCTTTGACGACAAAGCGCTGGTCTTTGTCGAGCCAATACGACTCCGGACTCGGAAACGCGAAGGTGGGCGCTTGCGGGGTCACGTCGACCCGGACGGTCTCGAAGGTTCCCGCCGGGGTGGTGAGCCGTTCGGTGCCCGCCGGAGCCAAGGTGACATCAAGCAGGTCGGCGTGTGGCGGCAGGTAGGCGGTCTGCGGCCCCACAAGGCGCAGTTCGAGAGGGGCGGTGGTTGCGGCTCGCACGAGCAACGGCAGTTGTTCATAGAGGTGGTAGCCCGTGGCGATGGGCACCGTGTCGGTCACGACCGAGGTGTCGTCCGTGTAGGGGCGTCCGATCCGTTGCGCACCTTGGGGGGTGTCCCGCCATTCGAGAAAGTTGTTGCCGCACCATTCTTCGGCCGTAATGGCGAGTTTGAGCGGCTTTAGGTCTTCGGCGGAATACAAGGCGAAGTTGTCGCGATGGTCCCAATTCATGCTGGGCAGCGTCTTCATCAACATGAGCTTGATGGCCGGTGCTCCACCACCTTGGTTGGTCTTGAGCAACGAGACCTCGTCCAGCGATTCTCGAACCACCAACAGTGTGGCCCGCCCTTCGACATCAACGCCGTAGTGGCTTCGGGCGAACCGGTAGCGGGCAACCTCGGCGAGACCGTCGCGAGGGAGGGCCTCAAAGGGTTGGTCCGCGAGGGGCGAGGGTGGCCCTTCGGGGACGGTCTCCGCTGCGATAGGTTGGGACGAAGTTGGACAACCCAGCAACACGGCAAGCACGAACATCACGCATCCTCGGGTGAAAGGCG
Source organism: Myxococcota bacterium (assembly GCA_039208735.1). Classification (GTDB taxonomy): domain Bacteria; phylum Myxococcota_A; class UBA796; order UBA796; genus DRPG01. Next base: position 3,194 of record JBCCQY010000203.1, read on the forward strand.
AACGGTCCTCCAGCAGTCCATCCCACTGCCCCTTCGCAACACCTACGCCGTACGGCCGTGCGCCCTCACTCCCGCTCGGCGCGGATCTGCTCGTACGCATCCTTGATGGCCAGAGTCTGGGTTTCAGCGAACTTCTGAAGGGCTGTCGATAAATGAGCCACCTTGTCGGGATGATTCATCTTCAGTCCCTCGCGGTAGGCCTTCTTGACCTCATCGTCCGTTGCGGAGCGGGCAATCCCCAACACCTGGTAGGGGTCGTTCGGCGGCGGGGGCGGAGGACGAGAAGGGGGCGCGGTGCGTTCGCGCTCCTCTCGCACGTACCGATGGTCTTGCGATGTCGCCTCGGCCCCTTCTTTGCGACGTACGATGTCGTCGAAGTAGACCGTGATGGCACGGGCAACCTCGAGCGTGGCGTCATCGACCCGCCGACCTGCAAAGGCAAGTTGCGTCACGCGTTCGCGCTGCGCAGCGAGTTCTCTGGGGTCGCCATAGGTCACGCCCGCGCGAACTTGGCCACGATGGTGACCGACCACCACACCATGCTCGAACAGGTAGTAGCCATCCTGCACGCCACCTCGCACCCGGCCTACCGCGCTAACGAACGCCTGGTCGAGCCACGCCGAATCGGCAAGTTCCTGACGATGAACCGTGCCAAAGCCAAACCGCCTCGGATAGGCAGCGACGAAGTATTCAACCACGCCATCGTGGAAGGAAAACCTTCGGGGTCGGTCGATCCGCACGAGCGTATAGGGCTGCGAATGGACGACCCGATCGAAGTTCGCTGGAGTAAGCCGATTGACCATCACGGGCATGGCCCAGGCTTAACCCGCAACACGCCCTCATCTACGGCGTCGCCAGGTCGATGGCTCCCGCGGCTTTCCGGGGCTGGTCGGTCAGATCGATGAGGCCGTTCTTGCACCAGTAGCCACGGTCGTAGTCATACAGGCCATCGAGCAAGATGTGGGAACCCGGGTTGGCCTTGGCCGCTCGACTGGCTGCCGCGGCCACCGCCGCGGTTGCTTCGTCGTCGGTATGACGGGTCGCTTCTGCCGCTTCAGGAAGTTCAACATGGCAAGTCGCGCCAACCCCCGCCTTCGCCGCGGCGCGGATGCAGGTGGCGATGCGGCCCTCGACGTTGCCGGTGGAGGGAATTCGAAACGCCACCCGGGTGACCGCGGGGTCCTCCGCAAACGCACGCCACATCGGATCTTCAAGCTCAAACCCTTGCTTCGGAAAATGCGAAAAGTATCCACCGTCCGCCGGTGGTTTACCGATACGCGACAGGGTGATGTGCTCGACCGCCCAAGGTCGGTCCGACGGCGTCAACTCGCGAAGGCGAGCCAGCGTGGCGTCACGGAGCACGACCTCCCACTCAGCCGAGGCAAAGGCCTGTCGGCGGAGTGCGCGGTCGGCCACCGACGGTGCGCGCCCCGAAAACACCGTGACCTCGACCCCATGCCGTTCGAGCCACGCCACCCGGTCGAGCACGTCGCGGTCCTCGCCGTCGGCCAGGGGAATGCGAATCCTTCCGAGCCCAAGCGCTTGGATGTGCAGCAACATTGCGTCGTCTCGAGCCACCTTTCGCGTGAGCGCATCCAGGCTTCCCATGGGTAGTTCAGCTCGTCGTCCAAGACGGTGTTGAAGCCATACGCCGAGCGGCTTGGGCGCCTGGGGAGAGGAAGAGGCCCCGACCGTTCGGGGCCGAATGACCTGCAGGCGGTGGCCTTCCTCATCGATCTCGAGCCAAGAAAAGCCGGTGTGCTCGGTGTCGTCGCGCCCGTTCTCCGCGTCAACGGCCGGATGGGGCCGCAGCCAGGCGTAGGCCGGTCGTACAAACGCCGTTGACGGCACGGTGTAGATGTCGACCCCCCGATAGCGGTTGTAGAAAAACCGGTGCACGTGGCCTGTAAGTACGGCTTCGACCCCGTGTTCGGCGCAGAGATCGAGCAGCCAGCGGCGAGAGCTGGGATCGAGGTTGTCGTAGTGCTCGGGCTCGTCGGGATCCGTCAAGAAGGGCGGGTAATGCGTAAATACGAACGTGCGTCGGCCTTCTCGCAGCACATCCAGGAGCCAGGTGCGCTGCGCCAAGGCTTCTTCGGTGTTGGCGGCAAGCAGCCCTCCATCGAGCACCACAAACCGGACGCCATCGCGGTCAAACGCATGAAACGGTGGCCCCCACGTCTCTGCAAACGCCTTCCGACCGGCGTCCACTTGCTCGGGGGCGTACACTGAGCTGCGCTTGTCTCCCACGTCGTGGTTGCCGGGCACGACCACCAGGTCCGCTCCAAACCCTTCAAACATCGCCTTTGCTTCGGCAAGGGCGGGCGCATGGGTCGGCAGCGTAGGGATCGGATGCACGACGTCACCAAGATGCATGACCAAATCCGGCTTTCGGAGCGCCACCTGCTCAACGATCACCTTGTTCCGCGCATTGTGCGAAGCATCGGAGGGGAACGCGAGCTGACCGTCATCATCCGGCGGTCGGACGTGAGTATCGGTGACGATCGCAATCTTGAGCGACATCTCGGTACCTCTCATGGTTACGGTCGAACAGAACGTACGCGGACTGGAGGTCCCATTGCGCCACGAGCGCGTGAGCCATCCTCCGATGACTGAGATCACGCTCAAGCGCAGCGATGCGTACCGCTTCCTGCTAGCCGCCGCCTGTGTGGTCGTCATTTTGGCGGGTCTTTCCGCCGCCAAGGAAATCCTCCTTCCGGTGATGCTCGGCGGGTTTCTGGCCGTGGTCACGGTACCGATCGTGCGCCTGCTGGAGCGTCGCGGGGCCCCAAGCTGGATTGCGATTCCCGCCGTGGTCATCGTGGCCGCGGGAGGGCTCGTCGCCATCGTGGGCATCATTGGCACGACGGTGCGAGACTTCGCCGCCAACATCGGTGCCTACGAGGCCGCGTTCGCGCAACTGCAAACCGACATGCTGAGCACGCTGCACACCATCGGCTTTCTCGATGAAGGCCAGGACAGCCTCGCGGACCCCCGCATCCTCGAGCTAGTGTCGCCCTCGCAAACGATGCGGTTCCTCACCGATGCCGTCGGGCAGCTCGTGCTGACCTTCGGTCGGGTCATCATCGTGGTCGTGACGATGACCTTCACCTTGCTCGAGGCGAGCGACCTCGAACGCAAGCTCTCGGTGGCCTTCGGAAGCGACGCCGTCACCAATCCCTTTCAGGGCGCCGGCGAAAAAGTGACGCGGTACGTCATCATCAAGACCTTCATCAGTGCGGTAACCGGCCTGCTCGTCGGCATGATGTGCCGACTCGTCGGGGTCGAGTTCGCGGTGATGTGGGGCCTGCTTGCGTTCCTGCTGAACTACATCCCCACCATTGGCTCGTTTGTCGCGGCCATCCCCGCCATGCTGCTGTCGTTGGTCACGCTCGGCTGGGAAGCCACATTGGGCCTAGGCATTGGCTACCTCATCATCAATACATCACTCGGCAACTTCATCGAGCCCCGCCTCATGGGACAAAGCCTTGGTCTGTCCCCGCTGGTGGTGTTCTTCTCGCTTGTGTTCTGGGGCTGGTTGTGGGGCCCCGTCGGCATGCTGCTCTGCGTGCCCTTGACGGTCATCGCCAAGCTCGTGTTGGAGAGCAACGACGACACGCGCTGGGTGGCGGTGCTCTTGGGATCACCACGGGATGCCAAGCCCTCTCCGGGTCCCTCGCCGTTCGTTGTGCCTCGGAGTTGACGACGATAGCCCCTCCGTCACTCCCACTGGTACGGAGGCAACCGTGTTGTTCTTGACTCTGTCCGCGCTGACCGCGGCCGCGACTCAGCTGACCGAAGATGTGTCGCGAGGGTGGTACCTCTGGGAGACCGGACGGGACGCGGAAGCGGCCACGCTGTCGAAGAAGCTGATTCGAAAGCACCCGGATGCCTTGCCTGCAGTGGGCCTGTACGCGGCCATGCAAGTGGAAGCATCTCGGGGAGCTAGCATCGAGGCCACCTACCGAGAGGTCTTCAGCCAGGACCCCGCAGACCCCCAAGGCCGGGTTGCTCTGGCCTATGCCATCACGTTCCGGCACGATGCGGCCGCGACCTACAAGCGCGCCAATGGGGTGCCGTGGTGTGATGAGGTCGAAGACCTGTTGAAGACCGTAGTCGACGGAGAAGAGCACGCATGGGCGGTCATCGCGGAGCGCGAAGCAGAGGTTCGGTGCCGCGGAACGACCAGCCATGCCGACGCGGAACTCGTTCGCCTGTCGCGCAATGTGAACAGTCCGGTGTGGGCGGACGGCATCCTTGCGCGCGCCGATGCGGGCTACATCCGACCTGAACTCGCCGAACTCATCGAGGTGATGTGGGGGCTGTACCCCGACCGTCTGGACCGGGCGCCCGAGCTGTTCAAGCAGAGCGCCAGCGGTCCGGCCCGAGGTCGCGCACGTCGGGTCACCAAGAAGGCACTGGCCTTTGCCGCCGAAAGCAGTGAGCCTACCTGGGTTTGGGCCACCATCAAGGCCTACCGTGAACTCGGATGGGAAGCCGAAGCGAACGAGGCCCAGGCGCACTTGCTTCGCCTCGACCCCGAAGCCAAACTCGACCTCAATCGGGACCGCCACACCATCCACGACCCCGAAGCGTACGGCGAGATCGATGCCTGCTTTGCCCAGCCCAGCGAAACGGACATTCGCACCTGTTCGGAAGCGCTGCCCGAGACCGATGTTCCTGCCGTTGCGGCGTACCTCCACTACCGGCGATTCCTCGCCCTGCGCGCCTTTGGGGACGAAGGAGCCGCCCTCAAACAGGCCATGGCCGCCCATCGCGCCGAGCCCAACCTCGTGTCCTACGCTCGCGCCGTCGTGGTCGGAGCGCTCGCCCTGAAGGCCTTCGATGAGACCACCGAGACCGTAGGTCGGTCGGCCGTCGACTCCCTTCTCGCTACCCCGCCTGACACCGAGGAAATGACGTCGACGCGCGCCCGCCGTTGGTCCCGCGACCTCGAACTCGGGGCCCGTTTGATGGAACGGCTAGGCAACGTCTCACGGGCGGCCGACCTCTATCGACGATCGTTCACCCTCGATCCGACCGCACCTCGGCGGCTGCGGTTGGGCATTGCCCTCGCCGACGCCAAGCAGCCCGCCGCCGCGGTCCTCCACCTGACGAGGGGCATCGTTGAAGCAATGGATGAGCCCGAACTCATCCGACGGGCCCGGCAGCGGCTCGACAGCCTCGCTCCCCTCTGGGGACGGACCAACGCAAACGCCATCCTTCGGGAAGCGATCGGAGGCAAGGGCAACGCCAATCCGCTGTTGGGTGAAGTGCTCGACGCCGATACCTGGGGCTGGCCCGAGCTGACCTCGAAGCCGGCGGTCCGACTGGTCGTGGTGTGGGGCGAACTGTTCGAGCCTCGTGGGCACCGCCATGAAATCCTGCGGAACGTCAACGCCTACGCCGCCCAGAACAAGGACGTGAGCGCGGTCGCGCTCGATGTGGGCATCCGCAAAGCCACATGGCCAGGTGGCGTTCGCATGCCGCACTTCTCAGGTGGCCCCTTACCGGCCCAGTCGCTGCAGCTCGTGACCCTGCCGACGGTGCTGGTGCTCGATGGCGACGAACGCTTGAAGGCGGTGTTGTCGCCGTTCGGCCACGACGATGACGCAACGGTCGAACTCGTCGACGCGGTCGATGCGGTGCGCGAAGCTCCGTAGGTTCAGAACAGCCCGAGCTGGGCCTGCGCTCGTTTGCGGGGTCCTGAAGGATCCCACTCGATCTTCCGGCCTCGCAGCTCGCCCACGTCAAACGCCCAACAGCCGTCCCCGTCGTCGATGAACACGAGGTGGCCCACCGCCCCAACGACTTTGCCTTCGACGACCCGATCATCTTCGATGCGGAGTTCTTGGATCGCGCGCTGCCGGGAGCGCTTGGCGATGTCGGGCTGCTCGACCCACACCGGCTCATGCAGATGGCCGTGGTACTCGCGGGGCAAAGCTTCGTGAAGTGCGGCGGCAGCCCGAGCCACATGGGTCCTGGCTTCTTCCTCGGTCATCGCCGCCTGCAGCAGCACCGTTTTGCGCTGGCGTCGCATCGTCTCGGTGAAGCCCGCTTCGACGAGCAGGTGCTCCATCCGCTTGATGCTTGGACCATCGGCCTCGGCCACCCGCATTGCAGCGAGCGGGCCTTGCTCAATCACCCGCTGGTCCCTTCGATGATGGCTGGCCGTTCCCACCTTCAAGGTCCGAGAACCGAAACAGGCAAGGTAGAGGTGGTGGGTGCCCTGACAGTACGACCGCATCTTCGCGGTGAGGCGCGGACAGCGAAACCCGTTGCAGGTCATGCAGGGGCGAAATGCATCCTGCAGCTGACAGGCCTCACATTGGCGGCCCTTGGTCAACTCGGCCTGATGGGGACAGGGCCGAAGGGCACGCCCATCATGAAACCCGGTGCAAAATCGCCCCGGCGTGACGCGGAACGCAAGCGTTCCTACGAGTTCGCGGTTCGTGTAGCGGTCGGTGTCCGACCAGGTGCGCAGCTGGACGGTGTCTTCATTCCACGTCCAGCCGACAACCAACGCGTGCAAAGGCATGTCGTTCGCCGTATCGAGGTCTTGCCACCCTCGCGAGAGGCGGCTTCGCGATAGGACACCGCCGTGTGTCACGACAGGGGGTTCTTGGTGGTCGGCTGGTGGTGGATCTCAGGGTGTGGGCTGTTCGGTACGACCCAGCCCGTCGATGCCTACATCGATCGGATCTCAATTACGTCGAACGAACTCAGTCGCACCGCGTTTCTGCACGTGCCACCTGGCAATCCACTAACTCCCCGCCCGCTTTGGGTGGTGCTCCACGGTTCGACCTACGACGATCCGGCGCGGGGAAGAGCCGCGGCAGCTCGTTGGATTGACGTGCTCAACCGCGACGCCTTCTTCGTATTCCCCGAATCAAAGACCTACGCCGCCGACCCCGAGCTGCCCTGGGATGGGCCGTGGGGAAGCCATCAGTACCGCGATCTGGTATTCCTTCGCGACCTCATCGATACGGTGAGCAAAGATCACGCCGTCGATCCGCGTCGTGTCTACCTGGTGGGCAACGGGGTCGCGGTCGGGCTGACCGCCTGGGCGCAATGCGTGGATCCGAAACGGTACGCGGGCTTTGCCTTCGTGGACGGCGTGATTCCGGACGTCGTTCGAGAGCGGTGTACCCCGACCATCCGACGGCCGGTCATTGCCCTTCACGAGGACCCTGCACTGGCCGACGGCGAGTGGCGGTCTTGGCTCCTCAAGGGCCACCAGTGCACCGAAGAACCCATCGCGACCCCAGTGGCGGAGGGCCCCGACAAGAGCCGGGGTAAAGGCCGTCAGCACGATTGCTGGACCGTGCCGTCCATCGAGCTGTGGACGCTCGGCCCAAGCGACCATTGCTTGCCTCGCGACAAGCCCCCGTGCGACTGGGTGGGCCCTGCGGTCGTGGGGAATTACTTCGACCGCTTCGTGCCGGAGGCGCCATGACTTCCCCCGAGCAGCTCCTTTTTGCCCGGGTGCGCGGCCTGCCCATCCGTCGACCCACCAACGATCGCGGCGACCGTTTGGAACGAGATGCGGCATGGATGCTCCGCATCGCCGCGGTGACCCAACCCGCGCTCGACCCGTTCGTCCGCACGGCAGATCGTTCTCGCGCGAACATGTTGAAGTCGGTGCGGCTTGTCCACGGCCCCCGTCGCAAGCTGGCAAGCGTCCTCGACGCCACGCTCGCGGGCTGCCCGGTTCGCATGTACGATCCGGGTCCCAAGGCCCACGGCACGCTGCTCTACTTTCACGGGGGCGGCTGGGTGAGCGGTGACCTCGACACCCATGACCATCTGTGTCGTCGCCTGGCCGCGGACGGTGAGCAGCGCGTGATCGCGGTGCACTACCGACGAGCGCCGGAGCACCCCTTTCCCACGCCCGTCAACGACGCGGTGGCTACATTTCGGGCCCTCGCCGCCACCGAGGGGCCCCACGTGGCCATCGGGGGCGACTCTGCGGGAGGGAACCTCGCGGCGGTCGCAAGCCAGGTCGTTCGTGACGAAGGCGATGCCATCCAACCTTGGTTTCAGCTGCTCATCTACCCGGCGACAGACTTTCGACGCGTCACCGGCAGCCACCGGGCCCTTGAGGTGGGCTACCTCCTCGAGAAGGACGACCTCGACTTCTACCAGGGCTGCTACGCCCCCGACGTCCTCCATCGCAGGGCCTCCCCCTTGTTGCACCCCGATCTGGCCAACCTGGCACCGGCCATCGTGGTCAGCGCGGGCTTCGACCCCCTCCGCGACGACGCCGAGCAATACGCCGAGGCCCTGATCCGACACGGCGGCACCGTCGACGACCTTCGGTTTCCCGGACTGCTCCATGGATTCGTCAACATGGACGGCGCGTTGCCCAGCGCTGACGCCGCGATGCGCGTCATCACCGAGGCGTGCATCCGCCGATGGGCGACGATACCCTCGGCCTGACGAGGAGGTCCTGTGCGCGCATCCTTCGTGATCCTGGTCGCACTCGCCGGTTGTGACGACCACATCTTTGGCGAACAGGTGGTTGACCCCGCCACCATGCCCCAAGCCACGGGCCTCGAAGGGGTCGAGCAAATGGTCCAGACCCAGTGCCTGGGCTGCCACAGCAAGGGCCAAGCCTTGGGCGATCTCAACCTCGAAACGGACCTTGTGGCCGCAACGGTTGACGTGATTGGGTCCTACAACTTGCCCATCGTGCTGCCGGGTGACCCTGAAAACTCGATGTTCTACCGAAAGATCACCAACACGCAAGACGGACAGGGCTCGGACATGCCTCCAGGCTCCGGAGGCCTCGCGGCTGGCGTGACTGACATCGTCTACGACTGGATTGTGAGTCTCGAAGCCCCACCCGAATAGGGAGGCGGCTCGGCCGTTCGCGGGGGTTACGGCGACCCCGGAGGCGCGAGATGGCGGAAACGGCAACGGCGACGGTAGGGCCACTCGACACGGTCCCGAAAGCCGACGGGGAGGGGGAACAACCCGCGCCTCAAAGGGGTGGCGTGACGTTCGGGCGGCTGTTTGGGCTGGCCCGGCCCGAGGCGAGCATTCTCGTCATCGCGACCGCGGCCCTGCTCATCAGCAGCGGACTCGGGCTCGTGTACCCCGTCGCCGTGCAGTGGATGATCGAGTCCATCAGCGGCGACCAGCCACCCATCGACTTCGATACGGCGGCCATCTTGCTCGTGGTGCTGTTCGCGATCCAATCGGTGTTCGGCATGGTGCGCGCCTGGCTGTTTACCGTGGCGGGGGAGCGCGTCGTCGCTCGGCTTCGCACCCAGCTGTACGCCGCCATTCTCGGCCAGGACATCTCGTTCTTCGACAAGTCGCGGACCGGGGAGCTGACGAATCGCCTCGCAAGCGACACCACGGTGCTTCAGAACACCGTCACCGTGAACATGTCCATGGGACTACGGTTCACCGCGCAAGCCATCGGAGCCGTCATCATGTTGCTGGTGATGAGCCGCGAACTCACGGGGCTTGCGATGCTCGTCGTGCCGGTCGTCGCCGTCGGAGCGGCCTTCTACGGACGGTGGATCCAGCGCCTGTCGAAAGAGGTCCAAGACGCCCTTGCGGCCAGCACCGAGGTCGCCGAGGAGAGCATTTCCGGACTACGCACGGTGCGCTCCTTCGCGAGAGAGCATCACGAGGTGGAACGCTACGGCAACGCGGTCGACAAAAGCTACCGCCTCGCCGCGCGTCGGGCGCTCGTGACGGGCATGTTCGGGGGGACCGCGGGGTTTGCGGGCTACTGTGCCGTGGCACTGGTCGTCTGGTACGGCGGAAACCTCGTCCTCGAAGGCGGCATGACGGTCGGCGAACTGATCGCATTTCTGCTCTACACCCTGACCGTCGCCTTCTCGATTGGTGCGCTTTCGGGTCTCTACGGCGATTTCATGCGGGCGATTGGCGCGAGCGAGCGGGTGTTTCAGCTCATCGATCAGACGCCCAAGCTCGAGCGCACGGGGGGCCGGGTGCTGGAGTCGATGGAAGGACGGCTGCGGCTCGACGACGTCCACTTCCACTACCCGACCCGTCCGGACATGCCGGTGCTCCAAGGCCTGGACGTCAGTATTGCACCTGGCCAGGTCGTAGCCCTCGTCGGCCCTTCGGGATCGGGCAAGTCCACCGTGGCGTCGTTGCTCGTTCGATTCTACGATCCTGACCAAGGCACCATCACCATCGACGGGGTGGACCTTCGCGAACTCGACACCCAGTGGTGGCGGGAACAGATCGGCCTGGTGAGTCAGGAGCCGGTACTCTTTGCCACCAGCATTGCCGAGAACATTCGGTACGGGCGTCCCGACGCGAGTGATGAAGCCCTGCGTAAGGCCGCCGAAGCGGCTAACGCCCTTGGCTTTGTCGAGTCGTTCCCCGAAGGCTTCGAGACCTTGGTCGG
>JBCCQY010000204.1:0-13573 GCA_039208735.1 Myxococcota bacterium
ATTTGCCCGCCTTTGTCGAGCCAGAAGTGGCGGTGAACCCCGGGCCGGCTTCGCCATCGATCGACCCGGGGCGGTCGGCTGAAATCTCGGGCACCGGCGTTCCATCGTCCTGCCAATCCCCACTCACCAGAGCCGCAGCCACAAGCGCCACCCCAAGGGTGGCTCCCAGAGCGACGAGCGCTAGGGAACGACGAGCTGACGGTCGGCGTATGACTTGTCCACGGCTCGATTGATGGGACCTCCGACTGTGCATGCTCGGGTGCGTGACGCCTCCGGTCGACCGAAGGGCACTCGATGGCACATTCAATAGGATCGCCAGCTCGTCGAGGATCTCGTCCACGGTCGCGAAGCGGTCCGCGGGGTCCTTTTCCATACAGCGCGCAATGATCTCTTCAACCCCGTCGGGAACCACAATCTCCGGTGCTACGCTCTTTATCGAGGGCACCGCATCATTGAGGTGGCCCATCATCGTCGCGGCAACGTTGTTGCGTTGGAATGGGTAGACCCCCGTGAGGCAACGAAACAGCAAGACACCGAACGCATAGATATCGACCCGGTGATCCACTTCGTCGCCCCGAACTTGCTCGGGGGCCATGCAGTGCGGAGACCCTAGGATCAACCCTTCACCGGTCAGGGTTTGCTCGTCATCGACGAGCTTAACCACACCGAAATCGACGATTTTGAGCTGTCGCCGACCCTCATCATCCTCTTTGATGAGGAGGTTTCCTGGTTTCAGGTCGCGATGGACGGCTCCACGTTGGTGCGCGTAACGAAGGCCTTTGCAAACCTGAACCATCAACGGCAGAAGTTCGGCCGCGGACATCGGCCCATTGCGCACCAGATCGGACAAGCGCGGCCCTTCGACGAACTCCATGGCGAGGAACGGCTGACCCGACCGCGTGCTGCCAAAATCGTAGATCCGCACGATGTTGGGATGATCGAACTTGGCCAGAGTTTCGGCCTCGCGCTGGAAGCGCTTCTCAAACGCCTCGGCGTCATCCGCATGGGTCGATGGGCGCAAGATCTTGAGGGCCACGGTTCGCTCGAGGCCCACCTGTCGTGCACGATAGACCGTACCCATTCCGCCGCGGCCGACCTCGCTCTCGACCTCGTACCGATCGGCCAGAATCGCGACCCCGGGGCTGGACTCCACCCCGTTCTCGTGGCGTTGCGTCAACGCTCCTCCGTTCGTCCCCCACGGTACACCACTTTGGCTACGGCCGCTTCGGCGGCATCTGATCGCTTGGACTGATGGTGTACGAGACTCGTGGGTAGGCAAACGACGGCTCTCGGTTCTCCCGACCCCGCATTTGGTAGAACGCCTGACGCTCATCGGCATCGGCCAGGGTGAGGAGCCCTCCGTCCTCGAAGTACGGAGTTCCCTCGTCGAACCTCACGAAGGTCTTCGACGTGCGAAAGGTGATCCCCAACCACTCGTTCGGCGCGGTTCGGGCGGAGGGTTCTAATACGATCTTGTGTTTGAACCTCCGGTTGGCCTCAAGCGAGAACAGAACAACGCTGTGATGGGTCAGCGGAACCTTGAAGGCGGACTCCGAAGGCGCTTTGGACTCGACGATCAACGTGCGCACCGGGCCTTCCGGATCGCGGTAGCACGAGAAGAGAGCGATGAAGCTTGGGTCATCGAGATCCAGTGCCTGGTCGGAGTGGAGCCCCATGGTGGTGTACGCGGGCGTGTAGCGCTCGATCAAGGCATTGTTGAAAGCCTGGGGAAGCACCGCCATCCGCTGGATCTGTTGAGCCAAGCGTTCGTGGCTGGACCGAAACCCCTCGGCGGGGATCGCGTATTTGGTCGTGGTGCGAACAATCGGGACGCCCCTTGCCGGGTCGGGCCTAACCAAGACGTTGCCTTGCCGACCTTTGCCCACATCGAGCCACCGCACATCCGCGATCAGTTCGTCGAACCCTGGTGCGTCGAGCACCGCGTACCGACGAAAGGCATCACTCGCTTCGTAGTGTGGCGGCAAGTAGTCCCCCTGATTCATGCTGAACGGAAACCGGTCCGCATAGTCGATGGGACGATCACTCCGGTTTTCCTCCGCGTATCGCTGACGCAGTTCCACCATTCCATCCGAGGTCGGCGGCAACAACGGACTCAGTCCACTGCGACCCTTCAGATAGGTCTGACCATCCTTATGAACCGCTTCGGTCGCCGAGCAGCGAACCACATAGCCCAGACGCGTCGGAAGCCGATCGGCGTCCAGCCCGGATGGACGAATCTCGTGGGTGTACCAACGATTGGTCGAAAGGGGCATGAAGAACACAGAGTCCGGGTACAAGGTCACGGTGAAGTGCTTGGGCAACGTACACCCTGGACGGTCCGCCACTCCGGGTTTGAGGCGAAAGACCAACTTGGTCCAGGCACTCGTCCCTCGTACCCCCTGGTCGAACGGGTCGTTCTTGAGGGGTTCCAACCCTTCGATCGGTTCGTAGAACGTGCAGAAGGCCATGATGCCATTGTCGGGCATGTCCTTCGTCTTGTCGGCGTGGGCCTTGATCTTGGCCTTGGTCTGCTTGTGTCCATCCGTGGCGGGTACGTTGGGGTACTGTTGTGCCAATACATGATTGAAAGGAGCGTGGTTTTCGAAGAGGGAGGTTGCCTCTTCATTCAAGGCACCGACAATGGTCCAGTCGACGGCACGGAAGTTATCGGTTGGACCTGACAAGTTGGTGGAGCACCGCAACAGACGAAAGTGCAGTTCGTCGTTCACCTGCTCGACGGGTGTGAGGTAAATGCCCGTGCGATGAGCCCGCCCTGGCTTTGTCGATTCGGTCAGCGTCTGGAAGGTGTGCGCCTCCGCGACCTGATGAAAGAGGTCGGGACCTAACTCGAAGAATCGTGGGTACAGAACCCCCACCCCGTGCACCGATTGAGGCACCCGACCCAAGCCAATCCGTGGCCCGTCGACCGCGCCACCGTCTCCCCAGGACCGTTCCTGAACGACAAACCCTCGATCCGCTGCGTTCCAGGCGGCCTCGAACTTTCGTGCGAGGTCAAGATCACCACACAGATAGAGCGTCTTCCCTTCAAGGTCGGTCTGCGTGGGAAGCTCCTGATGGGTCATCACCACGCCACAAAACCGCTCCATCCAGGGCTCCATGTCGATCGAGCCCAATCGGACAAGGATGTTCTGACCGAGCAGCAAGCGTGCTTCATGCGGTTGTGAAAGGTCCATTCCGACCTCCAAAGGCTCGTGGGATCCGCACCCTCGAGGTCGTTCATGCCTCGAGGTGTTGCGATGTTGCGAACCCACTCGCGTTGCTTAGTCGTCCACGTTCAAGTCGTCGAACTCAGAGACAATGGACGAAACCGCATCGACAATGACGTTATCGAGACATTGCCGACTTCAAGGTCAACCGCGATGACAATCGCGCATCAGCCCCACCAGGCCAGTGCGGCTCCGCTCCAGACCAGCACCGTCGCAAGCCCAATGCCGCGGGTGGGAGCCGAGAACCAATAGCGCATCGACGTCAATAGGTAGATGGGCGGCAAGAGCAGGCTGGGAATCAGCCACAACGGATGCTGGAGTGCCGCCGTGCCCCACCACAACGGCGGAACCGCAATGACCGCCCCCAGTAGCAACGCCCCCAACGAATGAGACACGTTGAACCCGATCCATGGTTGCCAAAGCGGGATTTGCAGGTCAGGGGCCAGGCCCAACCCCCCTGGGCGAGCCATCGCGGCTCGGACTTCAGCATCTTTGGGTGTGAAGCCCCCGCGGTCGGGCCGGCTCGTCAAGGTCAGCCACAGATGAGCACCTCCAAGCAAGGCAAACAGCGCGCCACCAAGAATCGGAAGGATCGTCGTCATGGAAACCTGTCACATTGGGACAGCTTCAGGTCAAGAAAATCTGTCCCATCGGGACAGATTTGCCCAACGATAAAGGGCCGAGGTGGTGAAACGAGAAGATCATCGACGGCAAATGTTGCTTCGCCTTGGCGCGGCGGCGGTGGAGTGCTTCGAACGCCATGGCCCTGGCGTGACGATCTCCACCATTGCGGATCACGCAGGCGTTTCGCGTCGCACCGTGTCGCGCTACGTAAGCACCAAAGAAGAACTGCTGTACGTTCATCAGCGGCTCTGGCTCACCATCTGGGAGGGGGCCCTCGATCGGTCCCTGCCACTGGCCACCCGCATGCTCGTCAGTTCACGCGCTGTCGCGACGTCGATCGACGCGGACCCCGACCCACCACGGCGGACCATGCGCGTGGCCCGGCGTTATCCCTCCCTCCTTCAAGGATTCCACAGTGTCTTTCAATATTGGATCGACCGCGTGGCCGCGGAGGTATTGGTCGACCATCCAGACCACCCCCTCGAGTCTCGCGTGGTGGGGAGTGCGGTCATGGGGGCCGTCGACGCTTCGCTCCGGGCGTGGCTTGACTCCGAGGAGCCATTCAGCCCGTTGTTTGAACGAAGCTATGCGCTGATTCGACCGGTCCTCGACCAATTGCCGGCTCCCTCCGTCGAAAATGGGCACCTCAATCGGAGTCGCTGACCGCCGCCATCCGCTCGCCCGCCAGCGCAATGGCGCGTCGAATGCGGGGATAGGTACCGCACCGGCAGAGGTTACCCGACATCGCCCGATCGATGTCCTCCGAGCTGGGCACCGCCGTTTCGTTCAGCAGCGCTACGGCACTCATGATCTGACCCGATTGACAGTAGCCACACTGCGGAACTTGCACGTCGATCCATGCCCGCTGAACCGGGTGCAGTCGGTCGCCCTCACGCAGTCCTTCGATGGTCGTAATCGTTCGACCCTCGGCCTGCTTTGCTGGCATGAGGCAGCTCCGAACTGGCTCACCGTCAACGTGAACCGTGCAGGCACCGCACTGGGCAATGCCGCAACCGTACTTGGTTCCTGTGAGGTGCAAGACGTCGCGAAGCACCCAAAGCAGTGGCATCGTTGGATCGACGTCGATCTCGTATTCGCGACGGTTGATCTGCAGTTTCATGCTCGCTCCAAAACTTCGACGAGGGGAAGGCGACGGATGCGTTGTCCGGTCGCTGCGAACAGGGCGTTGCACAGGGCCGGCGCGATCGGGGGGGTTCCAAGCTCGCCCACCCCGGTGGGAGGCTGGGGGGAGTCGACGAAATGAACCTCGACCTCGGGTGCCTCGTGCATGCGAAGGATGGGCGCATCGTGGAAGTTGCTTTGCACGGAGCGTCCCTCTGCGATGTCGATGCGCCCATACAGCGCCGCCGACAGACCGAATTGAACGCCACCCATGATCTGGGCCCGCGCGCCATCGGGATGGATCACTTCGCCACAATCCAAGGCGCAGACCACGCGATGCACGATCGGCCAACCCCGATCGACGCTAATTTCCACGACTTGCGCACAAAAGGAGCCATACGCCTCCTGAAGGGCCAAGCCATGGCACCGACCTGCAGGGGCGGACCCTGCACGGTCCACGGCCATCTCTAGCACCGCGCGATGACGTGGCGCCTTCGCGAGCAATCGACTTCGGAAGGTCGCGGGCTCCACCCCTGCGGCGTGGGCCAGCTCATCGACGAAGGATTCCACAAAGAAGGTGTGCGACGAATGACTCACCGACCGCCAGAACCCCACGGGCACCGGCGCATCCAATCGGGCAATCTCGAGTCGGTAAGTCTCAAAGCCGTAGGGCATCGGCCACAGTCCCTCGGCCATCAAACGTGCGGCCAGAGGCCACCCCTCAGCAAAGTCCGGGACGTAAAAGTCGAATTCGCTTTGACGGGCGATGCGCACATGCATGGCCGCCACCTCACCGGCGTCATCGAGCTGAGCCCGCATCTTCGCGGCCGCGGCCGGGCGATACCGTCCCTGCCGCGTCGACTCTTCCCGCGTCCACTGCAACTGGACGGGCTGGCCCACCCGCTGGGCAATCTCGATCACCTGCTCGACGTCCTCGATGAACGTGCGGCGACCAAAGCCACCCCCCAGCAGCGTCGTATGGACCGTGATGGCATCGCTTGGCAGGCCACAGATCCGCTTCGCGGCTCGTTGTGCCAGCGTTTGGGATTGGGTGGGCGCCCAAATGGTGCAGTGGGTCTCGGTCACATGCGCGGTTGCGGTCTGCGGCGACATGCACTGATGGTCGAGGTAAGGCACGTCATAGACGGCGCTCACCACGCCTTCGTCGGCCTCGTCTAGCGCAGGACCTCGCTGCACCACCCGGATCTTCGCATCGGGGCCAAGGCCGGCCGCTCGCTGGGCTCGAAGCGATGCCGTATCAATCCATTCCTTGCCTTCCTCGCCTTCTTCCCACTCCACCGACAACGCGGCCAATCCGCGTTGGGCCGCCCAGTTGTGACGCGCAACAACGGCGAACCACGTCTCAAACACCAGCACGTCGACCACGCCCGGAACCTGCCGCGCCGCTGCGTCATCAACCGCGCCAACCCGGCCGCCAAACACCGGGGACTTTTGGCTGGTTGCAAACAGGAGATCGGCGACCCGTACGTCCGATCCGAAGCGAGCCTTGCCCGTCACCTTCGCGGGTAGATCGAGTCGGGGCAGGTTCGTTCCTCGGGTGGCATAGGTGGACCTGGCCTTTGGTGTGACGTCCCGGCCGACCCGCACCTCGGCAGCCAGCGCTGCGAGTTCCCCAAACGTGGCTTGCTGCCCGTCCGCCATCACCACCCCGTGTTCCACGCGACACGCCTCGGGCGCCACGTCGAACCGATCTGCGGCGGCTTGTAGCAAGCGGGCTCGGGCGCGCGCCCCGGCCTCCTGCAGCGGCTGATGCCAGTCCGCAACGCTACTGCTTGCGCCCGTGCTCTGCAGCCAAAGTCTGGGTCCCACCCGACGCCGATACGACCGCCCGAGCGGGGCATGCTCGACCCGGACCTTCAACCAATCTGCATCGAGTTCCTCGGCCACGATCATGGCAAGCGCTGTGGTGACGCCTTGCCCCATTTCGGTGCTTGGCGAGTAGACGATGACCTCGTCTTCAGGAGTGATCGCCAGGAAAGCATCGAGACCGTGTGGGATCTCTGGCTCGCGAGCGGCCGCTGATGAGGCATGGATGGCCACGACCAGGGCACCAGAAGCGGCGAGAAAGGAGCGACGCGAGACGTGCGGCATGGGTCACCTCGGCAGACGCCACCTCCGTTACATTGTCACATGACACTGTCAAGTTCATCGCAGAATGAGGTCCCGCTGACCAAGCACCGTGATCGGATCCATGACATCGTCAGAAAATCACCGGTCCGCGACGCGGGTCGTCAGCCCTCGGTTCAGACGCGGGTCACGGCGTGGCGGCAATCGCGGCCGCGATCGACCGCCACCTCGGCTTGCGAAACAAATCGGGCTCGTGGAGCTTTGAATCGCCGGCGAAGCGCGAAGCGGGCATGCCAAACGCATCGAGGCCGTGCTCGGCGAGAACCCGACTCGCCGCCCCCGTAGCGCCGAGGGCAAACATGGGCCGCTCGGGCCACGTTTCGTTGAACAACCGGGCTTCGGCGTAAATCCCGTCCATTCCGCCCGCGAACACCGCCCCCACGAACGGCTGCGACGGTCGCACCACCGCCCCGAGCATCCGTTGTCGCATGAGGAGTAAGTTCTCCTCGCGCTCCCCGACCTTAGGCGTGACCACCAGCACAGTGTCGTCGCGCTGGGCGAGCTGCCGGGCCGCCGCCGTAAACTCCCGGGCAAACCCCTGGGACTGGTAGAGCACGATGCGAGGAGCGTCCCCTGACTTCAGGGGCCCCAGCCGGGTTGCTGCCCCAGCAATAATCGGCGATATGGATGGATGTCCGCCAAATACGATCGTCACACCCTTGGCAAAGGCCGCCTGGGCGAGCTGGACCACCGCCTCCCGAATGCGTTCAGGAAGCGAATCCGCCACAAATCTCCGATTTTCTTCTTGCTTCTCGGGATCGGAAAACCGCTTATGGCCGGGGTACCCCGCCGACAGAAAGAGTGCGCGGCCCTCGAACGTGTCCCATGGTTCATCCATGCGATGTCTCCTCCTCGACCAGGCTCAGACCGGTTCCTCGTGGTTGAGCCACGCAAGATCGTCGGGCACAACATCCAGCGGGACCAAGTCGCCTTCGGTGACCGAGGATGCGAGCCATTGCAGGGCCTCCGCCCGTGGATCACCTGGCCAAATCTCTTGGTAGTACCAAGAGGTATGCACCCCACTGGCCCGCCGATGATCGTGGTGGAGCATGGCGGGGGAAGGCCGAAACGGGAAGACGCGGTGCCGGGCCGTTTTCGATACGAGCACGCCGGGCTGGTCGTGGTGGAGAGTCTCGTCACGCCGGTGGACGTCATCGATCAGCGATTCCAAGCGGACCCGTTGAGCGCGCGCACGATTGGCGAACACCGTATGGATGATTCGTTCGACGGCGTCGTCGGTGAGGCGGTCCTCGCGTCGCGTCCCGCCTCGTTCAATGTCCTGTTGTGCAAGAAGCACCTTGAGATCATCGGACACCGCGTTGGCCAGTCCCGTGGTCTGCTCGGGAACCGCATGTCGCCGCCACGTCCATCGACGACGGGGTTCATGCACCTCGGGCCAAATGGCTCCAACCACCCCGATATGGGGACCCGACGCTAATCCGACTTCGGTGAGGATCCAGTGACTCAATCCACTCTGGGGGCTGACGAGCAGCACCACCAGGTCCGTATCGGACATGTGCCACTCGATTTCACGCTGGAATTTTGTACCGAATCCCACGGACCATTCGTCCAGGAACACGTGGTATCGCTGAACTTGGAACGCCCAGCACAACTGCTGGGCAATCGCGGTTGCGTCATCTCGCTTGTAGGAAAGAAAGACCCGCCCCACCACCCGTTTGGGGACCTGAGCCATGAGGATTCGATCGACGATCGCCGCGTGCCGAGCCGCGGGCGTACGCCCCAGCCGCTCCAGAACCAGCGCATTGGAGGGCTGGATCGCAGAAGGGAGTTTCCGGTCATCTCCCGCACGCTGAACCACGGGAATGACCGTGACCTCCTCCGTCCGCATGCCCTGCGCAAGGTGCTGGTTCAGCACGGGATTGTACGTCGGTCGATTCCCTTGGAACCAGATCAGGACATCGGCATCCGCCACGCGTTCGACGAATTCGAGGCCCAAACGGATTTCCTCGCAACGCATCTGGAGGTGGGCCCGAACCGCCTCCAGCGTCGCGCTGTCACCAGCGTCGCACACCATGATCCGCACTTGCGAACCCCCCGCGTGACTCCCGATGGCGCGATTCTAGCGCGCCGCTCGGGGCCCAGATTCACGGCGGTGTGAACGATGTCTTCACGAGGCCCGAGACTATTCGGCCGTCACGTAGAAGGAACCTAGGCACATCTCGTCCGATGTACCCTCGCCCCAAGCCACATCGGACGGTTCACGAGCCTCACCATCGATGATGGGCTGGTTGGCGGCCGAGTTGTCCCAGGCACACCCCATCCATAGCGAGTCGCCGGGCTGGAAGACGACCGGTTCAGACAAGGTGTACGACCCCTGCCAGTTGAAGTCCCAATCTGGATTTTCAAGCAAGCAAGACGTCGAGCCATCCGCATGCTGCACTTCGGTCCGCTGGGTGCTCCCCAGTTCGTGCATGTGGTGGTTGGCACTATGAATGACCAGGGACTCATCGTCCGCTAGGCCGAGGCTCTGCCGGGCGGCGAGAACCAAGATGGAGTCGAAGTCCGCGGTGGTGTCATGGGCCACGTTGTCAGCCCCGGCAGGAATGTCCATGGGGTCGCCAAACATCCCATTGGTGACCCAACCGAGGTCGACGACGGCAAGATTCACGGCTTCACGTTCGACCGTTGGCACCGTTGCGATCTCGATGGTGGACTGATCGGCCACCGGTGAGGCAGACTGCGTGTTGTAGTGCATCTGCACGATCAACATGGACCCAGGTTCAACCCGGATGCCGGTACCTGCGGGGTAGGGATTGGCGGGCACTCCGGGCACCCATGAGCCGATCGATGCGAATCCTGCGGAACTGGCGTTTCGGTCTCCACCCAACAGTTCGGTGATCAACGCGGTCATTTGCTCGCTCGTGACCTTCCCTGCCTGCAAGTCGGCGAGCGTGAGGCCAAGTTTGTTCAACGCCGCGATCAACCGTTGCGGGTCGAGGTTGCCAAGCCCGCCCCCGCCGCCGTCTTCGGTGCTTCCGCGCGGCCCTCCGTAGCAGGTGTAGCCAGGACCGTCTTCTGCGGCATCGTAGGCCTCATACTGAGCCACCTGTTCAGGACTTGCCACAAACACGATGGTGTGGTGAACAATGGCCCGCTGATCGGGGGTCACGCGAAGGCCGGTCACGTAGCGTGGCTCGTCGTAGGGCCATGGAATGAGCTGGCAGCGATAGTCATCGGGCTCGAGCTGCGGCGTGTAGGGTTCAGGCAACTGCAGTCGCAGTTCCGCCTCGAAGGTCTCTGCCTCGGGTGCGATGGACGGCGCATCGTCAGGGTCGCCCTCTGGCATCTCGGCATCGAGCCATGCCATCAGCGTCTCCCGCTCGGCGGCGGTCAGATCGAAGTTGCCCTCATAGCTGTTGCAGTCATCGGACGGCTGCCATGGCGGCATGGTGCCGTTTTCGATGCTCGACCGAACCGGTACCGCGAACTCGGTCAACTCTTCGAAGGTGGTGAGCGGAAACGGGCCAATGTCACCTTCCTGATGGCAGCTCGCGCACTTGGCATCGATGATGACCTTCGCGTCACCATAGTAGGTGGGCTCGTCGTCGTTGCTCCCACAGCCCATCGCGAGGGCCAGGGAAAGGCCGAACGCGGCCGATCGGACATGCATGGCATTCTCCAGCGGTTGCCCTTGCAGCATGTCGGAGGCGTGTTGGGCAAACATGGAGCGCCATCAGTCACCCGTCAGACGCCTCCTCGCGGAACGGCAAACGCTCCCATCCCTCCGAGGTCCGCTGGAACGACACGCTCTCTCCGAGCGGCGACCACGGCCACTTCTGCTCGATATCGATTTGCGCAACCTCGGGCGCAAGTCCTTGGAGAATGCCCTTGACCAGGACCTTGCTCACCAACTCTACGCCTTCAATACGGATTTCCCTCACTCGGAGGTAGGAGAGTCGATCGGTCATCGTGGGAGCCCGGCCCAAGGTCACCCGAGTCACCGTGGGCAACTGTTCCAGGGTGGCTCCGATGCCTTCCAGGTGCCAATCCTGGAACTTGCCGATGTCGACCGAAACCACCGCAGGGCCGCCCACCAACGCAGGCAGGACCTCGTGCGGGAGCTGGACCTGACGGATGTGCTCACACACCGGGTGCGCGAACAGCGCGCTTAGAACATCGAGGGTACGCGGACGGCGAAGGACCGCCAGGCGCCGGACCGTCTGGAATCCCGGTGCCCCGACGAGCTTCCTTAGGTGGCTGCGAAGTTCGACCGTCTCGGGAAACCCACGCCGAAACTTCGGACTCGCGTGGCCGAGGAAGTCCTCTCCGAACCACAGAGCAAAGGCCTCACGCAAATCGATCGGTATCTCCACATCATCGGACGCCAACTGCCGCTGGATGAACGGCCCCCGGGGGTCACCCGCCTCTACCAAAAGATCGGCAAGGACGGCACGGGGTTCATCGTCATCGGGGTCGGCAAAGATCGCGTGCAGCAGCTCTTCCGTCGTCACCCCCGCCTTCAGGGGCCCCTCGACCTGCGGTGGCGGATGAAGGGCCAACCATGCGTCGACCTGGGCACGGAGTTCGGCGGGCAATGGGGTGGGTACCGGGGCCAACGAACGGAGGGCCGCAATTCGCTTTGCGATCCGCTTCGCAAACGCCGAACGGTGGCGTTTCGTGACCTCCCGAGCCAGCCCCACAAAGTCAAAGTCGTGAGGCCCCCAGTGAGACAGGATCGTCTCGATCTGCTTCCACCACACTTGGTTTGCGGGCTCCGTGCGAAACATCAGCGCACGGGTCCATTCGAGCGCGGCCTGGAAAACCCGAGGATCAGGCCCTCGCGACATCAGAAACTCGAGCTTGGTCGATGCGATTGCGGCACGTCCCCGAGGCACATCGGGTAGGAGCGCGGGCAGCTCCTCGTCCGTGGCATCGCTCGCCCGGTACATCCAGGCGTCGTGAAGCGACGACCATCCGCCCCGGCTTATCGTAAACCTCTCACCGTGCAGGCGACTAAACGCCTCGACCAGCCAGGCCAGATCGGGGTCTCGGGTCTCCCGCCACCACGTCAGTACATCCGACAACTCGCCCACGACTCATCCCGGACGCCGCAACCGTTCGAACAGAAACGGTGCGGCCAAATGCCAGCCGTAGTGTTCGGGAATGTCGACATCGGAGTTGCCGACCTCCACGGGCACCGCTCGGTCTGCTGGCAGGTAGAAGGTGCCAAACAGCTGGTCCCAAAGGGTCGTGGTGTTCCCGAAATTGACCACGTGTCCACCGGGAGGCTGACGCGCGTGATGCCAGGCATGCACCACGTTCGTTGCAAGGACGTACGACAGCATGCCAGGTTTAAAGTCAGCATTAGCGTGCTGCAACATGCCGTTGATGGACTTGATGGCCATCAGCACCACCAACACCTCGGCTGGAACCCCGATGAGCACGACAAAGGCGTTCTCGAGACCAAACGTCAGCGCCCCATTGAAAGGGTGAGACCGGCTCGTAGCAAAGAAATGCAGTCGTTCGGAACTGTGATGCACCGCGTGCACCCGCCAGCCCACCGACCACCCGTGAAGGAGGCGATGGCCTAGGTAGGCCCCCAGATCGCTCCACACGACGGCGAGGGCAAGCTGAGCGGCAAAGGGCCACCGTTCAGGCCAGATGGGCGACCCAAGCCAATCTACCAGCCACACCGCAACGCTCGTGACGACACCGAGCACGAATGCACGGGCAATCTGCGCCGCGCCACCCGATGTGACCAAGGAATGCAAGGTGTCGATGGCCGCCGCACGCAGGGTCAGCCCCCAGGTGGCTCGAGCGGGAATCCAGCGTTCGAGCAACGCGATGATGGCGGCAACCACCACTGTGAGAAAGCCGACCGAGGCCAAGGGAGAGACCCCCGCCTCGTCGAAACGGCGGGCGGCGACAATGGTGGCCAGCAGGAGTCCTGGGTACGCCGTGTGCCTCACGAACTGACGAAGCAGGTGCACGCTACCTCCGCAGGGTTGACCATAGCCGGACGCCGCCTCTCCTCACCTGCAGGTGCCACAAACGCAACAGATCGGTACGACCCTCGGGGGAGGTGTTCGTGCCCATTCTGCGTCTGGCCTTGCTCACCAGCCTCATGGGGTTGGGCGGCAGTTGCAACAGCCTGATTTTCCCGGTCTGGGACCGCATGGACTTCGATGAGCCACCGGCCGAACTGGGCCCCTTCGAATGGAACGAGTTCCGCGTCGAGCTGCCCGAGGGAGCCGATGGCGAACCCACCGCGATGACCGTGTTTGAGCCCCTTGTCGACCCCTCGGCAGGTCCCGCACCTTCGCTGTTCTGGGTCTTGGGATCCAACGTCCAAGCCTATTACCACCAGAGCCTGCATGAAACGCTGGCCAGCTGGGGCTACATCGTCATCGTGTCCGATGGCCGGCCCCTGACCTATGGTGCACGCAAATACCACCGGCGTACCGTCGAGTTGGCTACCGAGGCGATGGAGC
>JBCCQY010000205.1:0-13564 GCA_039208735.1 Myxococcota bacterium
ACCGCGCCGGGCTCGATGGCTTGGACGACCCCCGTGCTGTCGCGGTGCACAGTGCGGCCCTCGAACAGCGTGGTCACGGTGGCGAGACCGATGTGGGGGTGAGGTGGCACGTCCATGGCCTGGCTTGTCGGGCCAAAGTGGTCGAAGAACACGAAGGGGCCCACCGACCGCTGGCCCACCGTGGGCAGGGTCCGCCGGACGGTCATCGACTCCGTCTGCGACGTACCCAAGTCTCGGACTCGCGCTTCGATGCGCCGCTCGATCCCCCTTGTTTTGCCGGCCATGCAATCCGTATTGCTTCGGGAATGCGGGGTCATCGGGTCCTCCAGGTCGAGCCTGTATCGACATTCGCGATATTCCCAAGGCTGAAAGCGATGAGCATTCGCACCACTGGTGGTAAACAGGACCCGTATGAAACGAGAGCTGGCCGCTTTTCCTGACCCGACTGGCCCGACCAGTTCGGGTGCCCTCGCCCAAGAACTTGCCAAACAGGTGGCTCGCGTGTTGGCCACCGGTGAATCGTCGACGCCCGGCCCGGGCCGACATACCCGCGACCGCCGACAGGACGCGCTTTGGGATTGCGCCGGTGTCCTGCAATCGGTGGGGCGGGCCCCGAACTCCGAACGCCTGGTCGAGCAGCTCAAAGACCTTCCCGACCTGCTCGCCCACTCGGAGGCCTCCGAATTTGCCGAGCGTCTCGCGGCATGGACCGACGAAACCTGGACGCTGATAGGTGGCAATCGCCCTAGCTAGTGCCGTCGAGCCGCTCCGTAATCTCGTCGGTCAGCCATAGCCCGTCCAGTACGTCGCTGGCCCAGCGCGCATCGGCTTCCTCGACCAAGCGTCGTAACAGCCGGACCGCGACGATTTGGACAGGAGGGATGTCCGACCAGCCGGCGGTCTCGAGGAAGCGAAGTTCGTTCGGATCCGCGATTCGGCCGCCCTCGATCCACTCCCGGCAAGGCTCGCAGACGAGGATCGCCGCATCCAGATCCGCTTCCTCAGGGGGCGGCACCGGCAGCACCCTTAAGCTGCGCGGCTGGTCGCAAAGCTCACAACGTGACCTCGCGCGCCGCGCCAGATCCTTGCCGAGCGCCTCGTAGGCGGCCACTTTCGCTGCATGCTGCTGCCGTCGTCCCATGTCGGGCAGCGTATCGCGACGAGGCGCCAGGACGAATGGTGCAGGATGGCTCCGACCGAAGGCTGGAGGTGGGAATGGGTGGATTTCCGTGGCGTGTGACCACGGCCCTGAGCGCTGTGGTGCTCGTGAGTCTGGCGTGCAGTGGAGGAGTGCCCGAGGAGTTGTTGGGCGTCGTTCCAGAAGTTCCATCGGAACCGGCGGCGGAAGTTGCCGAGGTGGAGGCGCCCGACGCAGAGGAGGCCCTCGCCGACGCCCCTGCGGCAGCGGACGAGGCCCTCGAAGCCCCCGAGGCCCCCGAGGCCCCTGAGGCCCCCGCTCCCGCACCGGAGCCGGTCGCTCCTCGGGCCACGTCGGCGTTCTTCACGTCCGTGGGGGCCCAAGTCCCGGTGGGCGGCGAGGTGGTGGACGAGCGAAACAGACGCGTCAGCCTCATTCATCGCGATGCGTGGGACGTGGAGGCGGTCTGGAAGACCTACCTCGAGGCACTCACCGAGGGGGGCTGGCAGCGCTACCGAACCGCGGTGCCCCCATTCGAAGGGATCTTCCATCGGGAGGACCAGCTCATCGATCTTCGCCTGAAACAGGCAGGTCCCACCGTCACGGCGGATCTCACGTTGAAACAACGCGCGCCCGAGGCCCCGTGATCATCGCGGGCTTCCCGAGCGCTTCAGGTAGTCCACCACAGCCGCGCCGCTCTGCTTGATGAGCGGCACCACGAGTTGCACGACGATGCGTTCGACCATCGGCACCGCACTGCTCGGGATTTGCGACATCTCATCGACCCGTTCGGGGTGGAACGAGAACGAGCCGGCTACATCGATGCGGGAGCCCTTTCGGGCTTCGTGATAGGTATTTGTCCCTTTGCAATCAATGCTTTGACCTAGTCCTGGCACCTCGATCTGCCAGGTGGCGGTGTAGGCCGCTTCATCCCACGTCGTGCGCTGCGTCCAGACGAGGAGTTCCTCCCGCACGAAGGGTCGAACCAACATGGGAAGCGCCGCCTTGGTGCCGTACCAACGGTGAACCTGCTCGATGTCGCCCGAGGCGTGCAACGTGCGCGAACGCAGTTCGACACGGCGCACCGCGTCCAGATGCTCAATGACATCCTGCAAAGCGTCGCGGTGCGTCTCGAATACCAAAGGGCGTGGGTAGGCGGTTCGCTCGGAGTGCGAGAAATCCACGTTTCGGGCCTCGTGGGGCTCAGGTTACCCTGCGGCCTTGCCGCACGGACGGGTTCGTAATGCCGCGAAAGCCACAGGGGATCGGAATGACACACGGCCTTCTGGCCTTCAGCACAGCAGTAACCCTGGTCGGGACGATGGTGGGCTGCGGCTCTCCCTTGACCCCCGAGGAGGCGCCAGCCGACGCACCGCTCGCAGAACAGGTCGCGATCGATGGCCTGACCGCGGACCCCCGCCAACTCGCAGTGGATCAGACCCCAGGCGGGGGGACTACGGAAACGGGCACCAGCGCCGCGCTCTCGGCCAGCTGCGAACTCACCGACAACGCCCTGCGCGCGATCTGCACCGTTTCGACCGACCCGCCAGGCCCGGTTCGGGTGACGTTTGCCCCCGTCGATGGCAGCCGCCCCGCACGGACCCATGACAGCATCTCGTTTTCCGCTACCCACCGGGTCCCGCTCTACTTCCTGACCCCCGACACCGCCTACGAAGCCTTGGTCACCCGAGCCGACGGCGGGGCCAAGGCGGCGACGGCTCAGTTTGACACCGAGCTTCCTCCGGGGCGGTACAGCACGATGACGGTCGATGGCACGTCTTCGTCTCCCATGATGGGCATGAGTTCGCCGTGTTCTGCTTCCCCGGTGGCCGTGGTGCACGACACCAACGGCGATCTGCTGTGGATTCAGCACATGGCCATGACCGAGTCGGCTCGCATGGAAGGGGTGTCATTCACCGAGGATCAAACGGTACTTGCGGTTCTTTACCAGGGCGCCGAACTCACCACGCTTAGCGAGGTCAACCTCGAAGGCGACCAGCTGATGTGGTTCCAGCAGGGGGTCGACTTCGATGAGCGGGTGCACCACGATGCGTTCCGCAAGAATGGCCTGACCTATGCGCTCGCCCATGAGGTGCTCGTTGTCGAAAACAAGCAGGTCCTGCTCGATGGGGTCTATGTCTTCGACAGCAAGGGCTTGGTGGCGGAGTGGTGGCTGTCCGACGATTGGATTCCACCCGCGAGCGCCATTCCGGGGGGCATCGGCAATGCGTTCGATCTGACCCACGCAAACGCGGTCTGGGTCGATGATGTCGGGGACATTTACGTTTCGTTCCGGCACATCTCTTCGATCGCGAAGATCACGGGACTGGGTGCGAATTTTGGAACCCTGCAATGGGTGATTGCGGGATCGAACACCCCATGGCGCAATGACTTCGGGTTCTCGGATCTCCCTGATGAGCGGTCGGGCTTCATCCGCCAGCACAACATCCACCAGCTTGCGACGGGGAGCTTCGCCATCTTCGACAATCGTTCGTCGCCGAGCGAGCCGTCTCGGTTGCTCGTGTTCGACCTCAATCAGCCGATGCTGGAGTTCACGGCACTCGAGGCGTACGATCTGCCAGTGCACTGCCCATTCCAAGGCGGGGCGTGGTTTACCGGAGCAACGAACGGGGTTGGTAATCCAGTAGCGACCTGCGCTCCCGAGCGACGGGCCTACGAGTATGAGCTGGGTTCAACCGGAGTTGGAACCGCAGCCGCACCCGTCCTCTGGGAGGCACAGCTAAGTTGTACGGGAGCGGGCAACACCTACGTGCCGCGCTTCGTACCGCTCGATTGGTAACGAGAGACCGGAGGCGTTTTGGACCCCCGACCGTGGGTCCCCAAGTGGGACCCCGATGCTCGCAGACGGCTGATTTGCTTCGGACCTGCGGGTCGTGGGACGTCAGACTTCCACGCCTGGCGTGAACGTCTCCCGGGAGGCCTCGACGTCCTTCCTGTGGTGCTGCCCGGACGGGAGCGTCGCTTGAGCGACCCCTTGGCGACGACGTGGCCCGAACTCCTGAACCCGCTGTCAGACCGCCTCGCCGATTTGGTCGAGACCTCCGACTACGTAGTCTACGGTCACAGCATGGGGGCTTGGGTGGGCTACGAGCTGGTCCGCCGGTTTCGCGCGATGGGCGTGCCCATGCCTTTGCACCTGGTGGTGGGCGCCCGCCGCGCTCCCCAAGTCCCCGACCCCTTGCCCTCGCTCGCACGACTGGATGATGCCGCATTTGTGGCCGCGGTTCAGGAGCGCTACGGCGGCATCCCCGACCAGGTACGCAACGATCCCGAGATCCTAGCCCTATTCCTGCCCATGATGCGAGCGGATTTCGCCTTGCTAGATGGCTATACGTATGAGCCCTCTCCTCCGCTTGACGTGCCGATCACCGCGGTGTTGGGTCTCGATGACGATTTGGTGTCCAGCGACTTGGTGGTGCCGTGGGGTGAGTTGACGTCTCGCACCTTTCAGATCCGCCACGTGACGGGGGGCCACTTCTTCTTGCGGGACGCTGCGATCGAAGTCACCGACTTTCTTGCCCAGTTGTTCCACCAGGAATTGTGACGTGACGGCAGACTCGGGAGCACTCCCCGAGGTAGACTCGCGGCGCAGGAGGGAGCCCCATGCCAAACAAGCCACCCTCCCCTAAGGCGCTGGAGCAGGCCCGCACGCGGCTTGATGATGCCCTCACGACGCATCCGGGTGACCCGACCCTGCTGCTGCTTCGTGGTCGTGCGGACGCGCGGGTGGGGCGGTACGCCGAAGCGGCGGAGTTCTTCGACCGCGCGGCAAAGGGGTTTCGCGCGATCGATGACTTGGTCAACGAAGCGACGGCGAGGCTCGACGAAGCCTCGTCCCGTTCGCGGGCGGGATTCGATGAAGAAGCTCGCACGGCCTACCATTTGGCCATCGATGTCTTCACTACGATTTCTCAACCACTCGGGGCGGCGCAGGGACGTCTCGCACTCGCGCGTCACGAACTTGCGAACCGTCAGTTTGACACGGCTCGCATCGAGCTGGAGCGGTGCCTCGAGCCCTTGGCCTTGGCCGAGGCCTACGGGGACTTGGGTTGGGCTTGCGAACGCCTGGTCGACCTGACCCGACGCAACGAGGACGTTGAGGTGGCCCTCAATCACGCGCGGATTGCGGTGGAAGCCGCTGGCAAAGCCCGAGAACGGGACGTATTCGGCGGGCGCTTGGCGGTGCTGGGGGCGCTGCATCGACAAGCCAACCACCCGGCCAAAGCCCGCAGCTATCTCTCCAAGTCCCTGCCCTACCTCCGCGAGACCGGACCTCGGGCGATGCTGCTCGATGCGCTGATGGAGCTGTCGGAACTCGAGGCCGAACGCGAACGCGCCGAACGCTCCCGGGACTACCTCGAAGAGGCGTTGCAGGTCGCGGATCGGGGGGCCACCGTGGTCGATCGGCGCCGCGTACGCTTGAAGCTCGCCACCCAGCTCGTCGAGGTGATCCCAACGCGGGCGCGTCGTTTGGTTGACGAGGTCCTCTCCCTCATGGAAGACACGGATCACCGAGGCGATCGGGCCATGTGGACCCAAATCGCAAGCGTGCAGAGTCGTCTTGGCGAAACCCAGGCCGCCCGCGAATCGCTGGCTCGCGGCCGTCCTCGCCCCCAGCAGGTGGATTAGCCGCGCATCTCGAGCAAGTAGCGGGTGAGCGCTTCGATGGTGGGATGATCGAACAGGGCCGTCCCTGGAACCTCCACGCGCAGATCTCGTCCCACCTGCTCGAGCAGTTCTGTGCCGGTGATCGAGTCCAACCCAAGGTCGCGCAGGGGGAGGTCGGTCGGGACGTCCGCTTCGGCAAGCCCGACGAGCGGGCCCACCAGCCTGCGGAGATGCTGGGTGAGCAAGCGGGTCTGGCGACGGGGGGAGGCTCCGTCGAGGGACTGGCCCAGGACGGACGAAGAAGTGGCCTGTGACGTGGCCTCTCGCAGAGCGATATGGACGGTCGGAAGGGCTCCCGACAGGTAGAGGTCGCGAGCCCGGGATCGCTGGATCTTTCCCGAACTCGTCTTGGGCACCGCCCGTGGTGCAACCAAAACCAATGCCTCAGCGGCGACGCCATGCGCGGCCAGCGCCTTGCGCAGAGCGGCGATGATCACCTCGGGAGGGCTTTGCTCAGGCGTGACTTCGGCCACTAGCGCAAGGGCTTCCCCTTGGGGGCCGGGCACGGCAAAGGCGGCCGTTCCATGGGGCCGGATGGCTGCGTGCGCGTGTTCCGCAGTCCATTCGAGGTCTTCGGGATGGTGGTTTTCGCCTCGGAGGATGACCAGGTCCTTCAGTCGGCCCGACAGGTACAATTCGCCTTCGTGCAGAAACCCCAGATCCCCCGTTCGTAAGAACGGGCCGGTACCATCCGCCATGTAGGCTTCGAAGGTGGCTTTGGTCGCGTCTGGCTCGCCTTCGTATCCTTGGGCGACGGTCCGACCACTGACCCACACCTCGCCAACCTGACCTGGGCCTTGGGGGGCTTTGGTCTGCGGGTCGACGATGCGGACAACGGTGTCGCCGACCGTCGAACCCGTACTCGCTACCTCGATCGCAGACGCTTCGTGGCTCGAGACCTGGATTCGCCCCTGCTCGTAGGCCACCCGGTCGACGCGTAGGAATCGGGCGGATTCCCGATCGATGGGCTCACTGGTGATCTTGGCCGTGGATTCGCTCATCCCGTACGCGTGCGTGAGTGCAGTGCCCGGAAGTCCATACGGCGCAAAGGTCTCCCGAAAGCGTTCTTCCGACGATCGACGAATGGGCTCTGCACCATTCACGATGACCCGCAACGACCGAAGGTCGAGCGATTGCCGCTCGGTTGGCGTGGTTCGGGCGACGGCAAGCTCGAGACCAAAGTTAGGGGTGGGGGTGTGGGTGCCGCGATGATCGTGGATGGCGCGCAACCACCGGATGGGCCGTGCCACGAAGTCCGCGGGGTCGAGGAACACGCCTTCAATGCCCTTGAAGATGGGCATCATGCGCCCGTACACCAATCCCAGGTCGTGGGTCGCAGGCAGCCAAGACACCATCACCGCATCGGGGTCGTGGGCGTACCCGATGTCGAAGTTGGTGAGCTGGTGGAGCAGGTTGTCGTGCGAAACCCGGACCCCTCGAGGTACCGAGGTCGATCCCGACGTGTACTGGAGGTACGCGATGGAGGCGGCTTCAGGGGCGGTGACCGGTGCGACGTCGCTCGGCCCGATCGGTTCGATGTCGACGAAGTGGTCTGGCCGCGGCCCCTCCCAGGCTTGTCGCAAGACGTCGGTGTGTTGCGCGGTGGTAAGCACAAGCCGCACGCCCGCTTTGGCCCCCACCACCACGACACGCCGCAACGTGCGGTCCGGTCGCCCAGGGTCTGGGGGATGAAGGGGTACAGCGACCACCTGGGCGATCATGCATCCATACAGGGCTGCGTGGAACGAAAGCCCCTCGTCGACCACCACCGCGACGCGGTCGCCCGGCTGAAGCCCTTGCTCTTGCAGCCAACTCGCGACGCCCCGCGATCGGGCCCAGAGGTCTTGGTAGGTCCAGGTGAGGCCCGGGCCGTCACCGTGCGGCAGAAACCGATAGGCGATGGCGTCAGGGGTGGTCGATGCGCGGAAACGGAGCAGATCGACGAACGTCCGGATCTCGGAGTCTGGGCCCATAACCTCGTCCTATCCCGGCCTCTCGCCATCGGGGCTCGCGATCGAAGTCCCGTTCGGGCAAAATCGTCGATACGAGTCGCAGTGTGACTGGGTAGGAGAGGCATCGATGTTCGCGTTGTTCGCCGTTTCCATCGCCGTGGCAGGCCCTGTTCCCATGTTTGGGGGAGCCCCTCGGCCACCCGTGGCCCCGGTCGCTGGCGGAGGACCGGCCGTGCGTGCGCCCGTGGTTCCGTCGCGGGGGGTTACTCGCTTCCCGGTGGTGGTTGGCTCTTCGGTGGTGGTCGGCTCCTCCGTCGTGGTCGGCTCTACCGTGGTGGTGGCG
Organism: Myxococcota bacterium; assembly: GCA_039208735.1. Classification (GTDB taxonomy): domain Bacteria; phylum Myxococcota_A; class UBA796; order UBA796; genus DRPG01. Next base: position 8,123 of record JBCCQY010000205.1, read on the forward strand.
ACACCGCAGGCCGAGCCCGTCGAGCCTGTCGACGCCCATCCCACCCTGTTGCCTTTCGTAGAGGCGGCGCCGCCCAAGACCAAGGTGGCGAGCCCCGGTCGTCTCACACCGATTGACCAGCTGCCAAGTGCGTTCAAGCCTCTTGCAGAGGCTGAGAATCGTCTTCCGGTGGTCACCGTGCGACGGGTCATCGTCATCGAGGCCCCAGAGGCCCCTTGATCCCGTGAGTTCGTCACCTACTCGTGGTCCTGTGATGATCCTGGATGCGATGTCGCTGCTATTCCGCAGCTTCTACGCGCTTCCACCCATGAACACCGCCGACGGGACGCCTACAAACGCGCTGTATGGTCTGTCGAGCCTCTTTTTGAAGCTCATTCGCGAACATCGTCCTCGCGCCCTCGCATTTGCGGTGGACCTGCCCAAACCGACCTTTCGGCATGTGGCGTATCCGGACTACAAGCAGGGTCGCGCCAAGAAGCCCGACCCCCTGCGCCAACAGCTGGCGAGGTTTGGCCAATGGATGGCGTCGCTGCAGGTTCCCGTTCACGCCCAAGAAGGGTTCGAAGCGGATGATGTGATTGCGACCCTGGCGACCAAACTTGACGATGTACTTGTGGTGTCGGGCGATACCGACCTGTTTCAAGTGGTCACCGATGACGTCCGTGTCTGGTTTGTCGGTCGACGCCAGCGTGATGCGGTGATGATGGACCGCGCCGCGGTCGAGGCGCGCTACACGGTGGGCGCCACGTCCATTCCCACCATCAAGGCGCTGATGGGCGATTCGTCCGACAACCTGCCGGGACTGCATGGCGTGGGGGTCAAGACCGCGGCCTCCTGGATTCGGGCCCATGGCGATGCCCAGGGCATTGTTGATGCGGTTGCGCACCTCACTCCGGCCCGTCATCGACCTATCGTACAGGCGCACGCGGCCGACCTCGTGACCTGGGAAGAGCTGGCCACGGTACGTCGCGACGTCCCGCTTGACGGGCCCTGGGCGGCGCCGCTGACCGCTGCATCGTTCGCGGGTCTCGATGCGGAATTTGAGGCGCTCGAACTTCAGAGTCTGCGTCCGCGTCTCGCTCGCATCGTCGCGGACCTCGAACACGAGTCTTCCTGAGCCGAAGCGTCCAGCAGGAGTCGCTGACTCCCTGGAGGTTTTGATGTTGACCTTGCTTCTTGCGCTTACCGCCCAGGCTTCCGATGAACCAACGCCTCACGTGGTTCTGCACTCCGGGCCGCAGACCTCGCTCTTCGATGCGACAGAGGTGCATGTTGCGACCGAGAAAGGGGCCCATCGCGTGACCACGCCCATCGGTACCTTCGACTTGCCCGCGGGGGCGAAGGCGACCCCGGAGGTGGGGCAGACTTGGCTTCTCAACGACAAGCTTTGGGTGGAAGTCGTGGGGTCCACCGACGACTTCCTGGAGTTCGCCGTCGTTGAGTAGCGGCTACGAGGACGCCTCGAGCTGGCGAAATGGCGTGAGCAGCGAATTGGCGATGTGGGACAACGGAAGCTGATACCGTGCAGCGCCAATCTCGTAGGCGACCTTGGGCATGCCGTACACGACGGAGGTTTCCTCATCCTGGACGACGGTATGCGCGCCCGCCTTCCGCATGGCGAGAAGCCCGGTGGCTCCATCGCGGCCCATGCCGGTGAGAATTGCACCCGCTGCCTTCCTTCCCACCACCTCAGCCACCGATTGCATCATCACCGTCACCGAAGGGCGATGCCCATCGACCTTGGGGCCGTTCGAAAGGGCGACCTTGGTTTTTCCACCTTCGCGGTAGAGGCGAAGTTGCTGGTCGCCAGGCGCAAGAAGGCACCAGCCGGGGCGGACGACGTCGCCATGCTTAGCTTCCTTGGCCCGGAACGCGCAAATGCGATCCAGGTTCTGGGCAAGCGGCCCCGTAAACGTATCCGGCATGTGTTGGACCACGACGATGCCGGGTACGTCTTCGGGGAACATGGTCAACACGGTGCGTAGGGCCTCGACCCCACCCGTCGAAGAGCCGATCGCGATGAGCGTTCCGTCGGTGCGGAGGGGTGCGGCACCGGTGGGCCCGACCTTGACCGTGCGTCGATTTCGGCGCTGGGTCGGAAAGCGGGTCTGGGCCGCACGCTTGACACACGCCACGAGCCGGACGCAGAAGGCGTCTAAGTCGGCGCTTCGATTCTGGGCGGGCTTTTCGATGTACTCGACGGCTCCGGCTTCCATGCAATCCGCGTTGACCTTCGAGCTTTGACGGGATGGGGCGGCCACCATGACCACGGGCATGGGGTACTGCGGAATCAGCCGCTTTAGGAACTCCAGACCATTCATCCGTGGAAGATCGGTGTCCAAGGTCATGACATGGGGACGCAGCTGCACGATCTTGTCGCGCGCTTCGAATGCGTCGCTCGCCGTGCCCACGACTTCGATGCCGGGGTCATTGGCGAGCCCTCGGGCCAACACCTCTCGCAACAGCGGCGAGGCTTCGACGACGAGAACCCGTACTACGCTCATGAGTTGACTTTGCGGTACATGCCCGGCTGAACCATTTGGAACTGCGGGGCGAAGGTTCGAAGGGTCTCGGTGATCCCAACGAAGATCACACCATTGGGCACCATGTACATGGCCATCCGCTCGAGCAGCGCACGCTTCGTCTCGAGGTTGAAGTAGATGAGGACGTTGCGTAGAAAGACGCAATCAAAGCGCCCTTTGAATAGCCACTTGTCGTTCACCAGGTTGAGGCGCCGGTAGGTGACCTGGTCCCGAATGTCGGCACGAACCTGAAATCGGCCCTTGCCCTGAGGCTGCATGTACTTGGCCCGCATGGCCGCCGGAAGTCGTTCGACATCGTCGGCGTCATACTCACCCTTTCGTGCGATGGTGAGTGCGCGGTCTGAGATGTCGGTGGCCAACACGCCGAGCTGCCACGAGCCGTAGGCGGGACCAAACAGCTCGCGCATCAACATGACCAGCGTGTAGGGCTCCTGGCCCATCGACGCCGCAGCGCACCAGATGCGAATGTCGTGGTCCTTTTCGTGGCGGGTGCGCGCTTCGGGCAGCACCACGTCACGGAAGGCCTCAAAGTGGGCCGCTTCGCGCCAGAAGAACGTGTGGTTCGTCGAGAGCTTGTCGGCGAGCATCGACAATGTGCTCTTATTGGGCTGCGCCAGGAACCGGTTGAAGTACTGCTCGAAGGACGTACAGCCTGCGTTGCGCACCATGTGCCGAAATCGGGCGGTGAGCATGGGTCGCTTGTCGGCTTCGATGTGGATGCCCAACTTCGAACGGAGGACCGTGGTGACGTGAGCGAACTGGGCATCGCTCATCGTCATGTCAAGCTCTTCGACCAACATGCTTAGTAGCGCCCGAATTCTGCGTCATCGAGGGCGATGACGTCGGAGGGACGAACCGTGCTCTGGGACGGAGCCGCGTTGGCGCCCGGCACCGGGCGAGCCCCGCCGGATTGAGTCGCCATGAACTGCTGGAAGGCGGCCATCATTTCGGCGGGGATCCCACCACCGCTGCCACCCGGCATCGGCATTGCCTTGCTCTTCAGCTCGAAGCGGGAGAGCAGCTGACGCAGCTTGTCGGACTGGTTCGAGAGTTCCTCGGCCGCGGTGGCGCTTTCCTCGGCGCGAACCGTGTTCTGCTGCGTGACCTGGTCGATCTGCTTCAGTCCCAGATTGACCTGGCTAATGCCCTGCGCCTGTTCGTTCGAAGCCGACGCAATCTCGCCAATCAGGTCATTCACCTGTCGAACCGAGTCGACGATCTTGGTGAGGGCGGCCGCGGTTTCGGTGGCGATGGTGGACCCACGTTTCACGCTTGCGATGGAGCCTTCGATGAGTGCAGTGGTCTCCTTGGCTGCGTTGGCGCTCCGAGCTGCGAGGTTCCGGACTTCCTCGGCGACGACCGCAAAGCCCTTTCCATGAACGCCCGCGCGGGCGGCTTCAACCGCCGCATTCAGTGCGAGCAGGTTGGTCTGGAACGCAATTTCGTCGATGACCTTGATGATCTTCGAGATGTTGCCGCTCGATTCATCGATTTCAGCCATCGCTTCCACCATGGCCCGCATCTGCGCGTCACCCGTGACTGCGAGTTCCCCGGCGTCGGTGGCCAGGCGATTCGCCGACGTTGCATTTTCGGCATTCTGACCGGTCTGCTCCGTCATCTCGGTGATCGACGCCGAGATCTCTTCGACCGATGCAGCCTGTCGCGACGCGTCGTCCGACAGCGCCTGCGACGAGCTGGCCACTTCGTCGCTGCCCGTACCAATCTGGTCCGATGCCCCACGGACTTGCCACAGAATATCGTTCAGGGAGTCCAGCGTGTCGTTCAGGGCAAGCTTCAGTGCTGCGTGATCGCCTTGGTAGTCGCCGGTCACATATGCGGTGAGATCACCCTTCGCCACGCGCGAGAGCTGTCCGCGAATCTCGAAGATTGGCGCACACACCGCCGCGACGATTTCGTTGATGCTCTTCATCATCGGCGCGTACACGTCGGAAAGCGAATTGAGGTCGCCGCGATGGTCAAGTCGGCCTTCCTGGCACGCCTTGTACATTTCCTCGACTTCGGCCTGGTAGGCGGCGCGGGCTTCGCGCGCATCGGTCACGTCCGTCGCGAACACAACCACCTTGAACGGCCGACCTTGGAGGTCAAGGATCGGGTTGTAGGTGGCTTGAAGCCAGATGTCACGTCCGTTCTTGTGCTTGCGCCGAAACTCTCCCGAGTGGAAGTCACCGAGGGCCAGCGACCGCCAGAAGTCGGCATACGCCGAACCCTGGCGCTCCTCCGCGTCGACGAACATGCGGTCGTGCTGACCCTTGACGTCTTCGATGCGGTACCCAAAGGTCTCGAGGAAGTTGTCATTGGCATCGAGCACGATGCCGTCAAGGTCAAACTCGATGACGGTCTGGGCCTTGCCAATGGCTTCGATCTGCCCTTCGAAGTCGGCCGTCGCGAGGCGCTGGGCCGTGATGTCGGTGGCGTACTTGATGACCTTGAAGGTCTTGCCTTCGAGGTCAAGAATCGGGTTGTAGGAGGCATCCAGCCAGATTTCCTTACCCGACTTGGTGACTCGCAGGACGTGAGCCTTGTGGGCTTCGCCACGGAGCAAGCGTCGCCACATGTCAACGTACTCGTTCGAACGTGCGAATTCGTCGGTGACGAACATTCGATGGTGGTTTCCGACGATTTCCTCTAGCCGATAGCCCATGGTGTGGAGGAAGTTGTCGTTCGCATCCTGAATCGTGCCATCCAGGTCGAACTCGATGATCGCTTGAGTCTTCCCAATGGCTTCGAGCTGACCTTCGTAGCCGAGCTTCATCTCCGTGATGTCACGCACGAACGCCGTGTAATGGTACTGGCCATGGACCAGGACCTTCGACAGAGAAAGGTTGACCCAGGGCCGCTTGCCGTCGCGCCGTTCGATCCGCACGTCGCGCGACATCCC
>JBCCQY010000206.1:0-13483 GCA_039208735.1 Myxococcota bacterium
CCGATGACTCGACCCGATAGCCGTTCACCCTTCTTCTCAGCTCGAACACCATTGGAAGGACATCATGTGCGGGCTGGTGGAAAGGTACCATGTACCCAGGATGAATCCTGCATGAACCCACTGGATTCCCCCGTATCGAAAAAGGGGGTAGGGTGGGTCTGATGACCACAAGGAGCCATAGGACGCAGTCGTCGAAACCCTCGCTGCTCGTGAGGGGAAGGCGGCTCGCCGACCACTGGACCATCGGCGCTCGGTGGGCAGTGTTCGACGATCTGCATCTGCACGCCGGCAGCTCCGAGATCGAAGTAGACATCGCGGCGTGGCGGTACCAGGGCAGTCAGCTGTTGCCCAAGTTTCTGGACGCTCTCGAAGCAGATCGTCAGCGATTCAGTGCGCTGGTCCATCCACAGGTGTGCCGAACCTTCGACATCGGACGGGTACCGAGCGAGCTTACCTGCTACTGGGTGCAAGAGTCCCCTGGCGGCGTGTCGCTCCTGCAGCACCTGCACGAACGCTCGGTGGTCGTGCCGGATCTGACCATCCACCTAGGCTTACAGATCGCCTTTGGTCTTGATGCGATTCATCGGGCGGGGCTGCTCCACGGCGACCTCGACCCCGAGTTCATTCGCGTGATCGGCAAAGACCGAATCAAGTTGGGTTGGGCCGGACTGGCAACCCGTGTCGAGTCCGCGGGGCTCGCGACAGGGCGTGGTACCGCACGGTCGCTGGCCGAGATGGCGCCCGAGACCCTGGTGGACGGCATCGTAAGCGTCGCTTCGGACACCTACGGGTTTGCCGCACTGCTGTACCGTATGCTGGCCGGGACGTCGCCATTCCTTGTGCGGCGAGACGCTCCCCTGACAGCTCTCGACACCTCCGGGGCGCTGGCGCGCTTGCCCTCTGAGGTGCCGCAAGTCCTATTTTCTTTGCTTGCCACGTCTCTCGAACTCGATCCCAGGAGGCGGCCGACCATTGAAGAGTGGGTCGAAGCCCTGCGCCAAGCGGAACGCGGGCTCATGCCAACATCGGGTCATTGGTTAACCGGAGCCCTACCTCGACGCGACACAGTGGCTCAGCCGGAATCGGAGTTTGTCGAAGAGGAGCGAGCTGCGATCGTTGCCCTTAAAGACATAGCCGAGGCGCTACGTTCGACGCCAGGCATGGAGATTCCACCCGTGCTCGAAGAGATGGTGGAGAACGGCGTCGTTCCAGCAACGTACCTACTACCGGCACCTAAGAACTGGAAATCTGAATCCCGTCGGGGCCTCACCCGCGTGAAATTCGAATTCTCTGGGCTTGATCTTGCAGTGGATGAGCCGAGAGTTGTGGCTTCGCTTAGGGCCGCTCTTCCTTCGATCAACATTGCCGTGCTGACCCACGGTTCAATCAAGGGCACAGGGTACGTCAACAATGACGATACAGCTAGGATTGAACAAACGAAAGTGGACTGGGGTTCTGGGCCAGCCCCGGATGTGTTGACAGTAAACAAGCCCAAACCACTCTACACAGCCGACGATGAGCCGTTCCTCGACGGGTCGTTATATCGTGCCCTCACACCGGTGTCACGACAACATGTCAGACTCGAGCTGGTTCTGCATCGCAACTTTGACGGCTACGAGGTTCGTCGTGCGTCTACGATTTTGATCGGCGAATCACCCAGTGAAAACCTCACACCGCGACAGATCGCTGGTTGGGTGGTCTTGGCCTGTCGAAGAAGAGGAATTCTGAAGGAACTCGCCCGTTGGGCCTCATTAGCCCGCCCCTTTACACGAGAGTTTCTGGCGGTCGAGTTTGATTCGTCGACTTTCGAATAGTGGAGAGAGCGTCGGGCCTGAAGGCGACGCGAATCCGTGCCCATCCTTCGCGAATCTGAACGCTGGATGGACAGCGTGGTGCCGCGGTTTGCACCCGACGAAGCAATCGCTAAGGCCATTCGCTACGTGCGCACCCATCGCGATGCGTTGTGGCGCTTCGTCGACCACGGCACCGTGCCCTTGACCAACAACTTGTCGGAACGCGAACTGGGCGTCATCGGCCGGGGTCGCAAGGCCTTTCTGTTCGCCGGCAGCGACGCCGGAGCCCGTCGATTGGCCGTGCTTCACACCGTCGTTCGGACCTGCCAGCGCCTGCGTGCCGATCCGTTCGCCTACCTGTGCGACGTCCTGCCCCGCTTGAGCGTGATGCCCGCGAACCGCGGCCTTCGCCTGGCTGACCTGACCCCGCACGGTTGGTTCGCCCTCCAAGACCGCTAGGTTCGAACTTCCGCCTTATTCGACCGTCCCGAACCGACCACCGGGGCTTGCCCGAGCCTACAGGTCGACGGTCGCAGTGCAACCACAATCCCCACTTCTTGGGGACGAGATCTTCCGCCATCCGGTGAGTTCAACTTGCGGATTAACTTTGCGTGAATTTCAGATGGAGCGCCAGTGCTAGTGTTCGGCAAGGACAACAACGAAGAGGAAGCTCGCAGCTGGACAAGCGGCATGAAGTGCCACTGCACGTGCGCGCAACGGTGGAGTTCGAATGAGTATGGCGTTCTGGTCGGCCAAGATTTGCAAGTGGAAGCAACCTCACCACTCTCAAAATAGTCGGTATTGAAGGCCAATTGTCTCAAGATCCAAATCGCGTCTTCATCAGCTATAGCCACGATAATGATGGTCATTCCAAGGCCGTGCTTGAGCTAGCTCAACAGCTACGCCGTGACGGTGTCAACGCTGTCATTGACAAGTTCCAGTCGCACCAGGAAGACTGGGTGGTGTGGATGAGGGATCAGGTGGAGGCCGCGCAGACCGTGCTCTGCGTGTGCTCGACCAACTGGCGCACTCGGTATGAGGGGAAAGCCGACGACGGGAACGACTTCGGCGTACGCATCGAGGGCGACCTCCTCAGAGATCGAATCGCACAGGCCAAGCGGGAACGTAGGCCACACGGCATCATTCCTGTAGGCATCGGAGAACGACCGCCCAACAACGTGGTTCCCGCACTGTTGCGCAACACCACTTCTTATGGCCTTGCTCCAGGAAGCAGCGACTACCAGGCTCTCCTCGACTGGCTCCGGGGTGACGCTAGCGTGACCCCGGAGCCACTCGCCGAGGCACCCGTGCTCTCCCGCGGTGCTCGTGCGCCTATGGTGCAGGTTCTGGTCTTGCTGGACGCCCTACAGCCAGGCGACTTGGAGGGCGTCGAGGCACACATCACTCGGCCCGGCCTCGCACGGCACGTGCTGCGACTTACAGAGCACGGCTACCAACGGCCATCAGAGGACGCTCCTCGTGACGCCCTTGACTGGTCCATGCTGTCGACTGCCATCGATCAGTTGGCCAAGTCTCTTCACGCCCACCGCCTGGAGGCCACCGCACCCATCGAGGTTTACGTCAGTGGCCACGCGCCGCTCGGTGCGTTCTACGCCTTGGGCACTCGCCTCGACACGCGCACGATGTGGGTCACCCACCTGCAGGCGAACAAGCATTCGCCCGAGCGGTGGGATGTTCTCGATCTCACCCCACGTCCCGGCGGTGAGCTTCCATTGGTCGCATCTGGCATCGAGGGTCGTGCCCGACGGGGCGCGGGCCAGCTCGCCGTCTACATCTCTCCCCTCCAGCAAGATGTCCCCGCCGAGCAGATCGAGGAAGCTCTCGGCGATGACGGACCTCCTCTGCTCGAGATCGTCAGTTTGGTCGCGCCTGGCCACGAGCGACTGGACATCGACCGACAAGGGATGCCTTCGATCAGCCACCAGTTGGGAGAGCTGTTCGAGCAGATCGAGCGAGTCTACCCGCGACGCCTCGGCATGTCGCTCTTCCTCCACTGTCCCGCCTTCGTGGCCCTTGCAGCCGGCTGGCTCACCATTCCCCACCACCATCTGGAAGGGGAGCGTACCATCGACTTGTTCGCCTACGTGGCCGGAACCTACCACCGCGTGCTTCGTTTGCCTCTTCGGCCGTGACCCTGACCAGCGCAACGGCGACACAAGCAACCCCACCACCTTCTTCCCGAGCTACGTGCAGTGAGCACTCCTCACCTGATCTTGTGGACCTGTGGACCCGTCCAGAGCTTCATCGCAGCTGCCCGTAAGGGCCGCGATCTCTGGTTTGGATCTTGGCTGCTGTCCGAAGTCTCGACGGCAGCCGCCAACGCGTTTCTCGAGTCCGGCGCTCGACTGCTGCTTCCCGCGCCTCCCGAACCCGTGGTGGAGAACCTGGCGAGACTGGACTTCGACGTGCCCAATCGGGTGCTGGTCCAGGTGAGCACGGACAACCCGAGGGCACTCGCGGAGCACGTAAGTGAGAAGGCAAGCCAGCAGCTTCGGACGATGGCCACGAAGACCTTCGACACCCTCGAGGAGCAAGGACATCGCAACCAGTACGACCGTGAGGAGGCGATTCAGCAAATCGAGGATCTCCTCGACACCGCTTGGGCGTCCGTGCGTTGTACCGAACGACCTCAACGCGACCGGTCTCGAGTGGTCGCCTTGCTGGAGGCTCGACGTTCGGCGCGGCTGTTCACACCCCCGCTCTTCGCCCAACCGGGCGTGCCCAAGAGCTCGCTCGATGGAGCGCGCGAGGTCGTCACTCGCAAGGGCGCCGGGCTGAGACTGGGCCTTACTCACGACGAGCGCCTATGTGGTGTGGGTCTGCTCAAGCGGATGGGCCACCACATCGCGAAGGACGCCCCAGGCGGGCGGCTGGCTTCAGTATCGGCTTTTGCGCTGCACACGTGGTTGCGACCAGCGCTTGGTCCACATCAGGAACATCTCGAGGCAGTTGAGAATGCCGTCAAAGCCTTCGCTGACGAACTCAGGCGTAGCCAGTTCTTCACAAAGCTGGAACAGCCTCGAGCGTTTCCACTCCTCGGCCAGCTCGATGCTCACGCCTTCTACGCGAACCGCGTCCATGAGTTCGCGCAGGAGGACAAGCAAGAAAGGGACAAGCAAGACGAAGGTCCGCAACACAAAGACGGGCTGAACGATCTCCGAACGCACCACACCAGGGCGTTGAACACCTTCCTCGACACTGTGGCCCGCGACACCAACGTGCGTCTTCCTCGGGTGCCCAACCCCTACTACGCCATTCTGTTGGGCGATGGCGACCAGCTCGGTCGCTACCTGAGACCCCTCGACCACCAAGAGTTGGCGCAGGTTTCTGGTGTGCTCTCAGCGTTCGCTGCCAGCGTGCGCGACGACGTGTTCCGTCCGGAACGCCTGGCCGGCGCCTGTGTCTACGCGGGTGGCGATGACGTGCTCGCACTCGTGCCCGTAGACGTAGCGCTTCAGCAGGCTCGAGCTCTGTCGGACCGCTTCGCGGCGGCGTTCGAGGAGCTTGGCGAGAGTCTGCTGGCGCGTCACGGCGTGCCCACGTTCTCCGTAGGCATTTGTGTTGCCCACCACCTCACTCCCCTCCGTGATGCCCTTGCTGGGGCACGCGCCGCCGAGGCAACCGCCAAGGAGATTGCCGGCCGCTGTGCATGGGCCGTGCGTGTCAACAAACGCAGTGGTGCACCCATCACCATCCACGGGCCCTGGACGGATGACAGCGACCGCGCGCTCATCCGGCTCACCACCCTGTCAGCCGCAGGAGGCGATGTTCCACGCGGACTTGCCCATGAGCTGGTGGAGGTCGCGAGACGCCTTGGCGTTGCCACCGAGGTGCTGGAGCGTTGTGAGCTGATTCGGGTACTCGCCCAGAAGGGTGACGCCGTCCAGCAGCACCGCGACTTCTTTCTCGGCGAGCTTGAACGAGCGCGGTCGCACCATGGCAACCACACAAGCGGCTTGGCGAACCTCGCGGAACGGTTGGTCGTCGCCCGCGCGCTTGCTGGCCTCGGAGGCGCCGCAGCATGACCGGATTCCTTATTCACCCCCTCGATCCTTTGGTATTCGGTAGCGGCCGCCCATTCACTTCCGTGCCAGGCAGCCGGGTGACCTCCCGCTCCCTGCCGCCTCCGAGCACACTCGCTGGAGCTGTGCGAACAGAGGCCGGTCGAGACGCCAATGGACGCTTCGACATCTCCCAGATCGAGACTCTTCTGGCCGAAGCAGTATACGGTCCACTGCTGGCAGTGGACGCAGACTCACCCGAGCTCGCGCTCCCGTCGCCGGCCGATGCCATTCGGCTGCGCGGTGATGTCTCCGAAGAGCACCTGCTAAGGAGACGCGTTCCCCTCGAGCTAAGCGACGGGGACTATGTCTCCACCCACCACCTCGCACCCGTTGGAAGCGTGATCACGGACGACAGGAAGGAGGTCAAGAGTCCGCCTGCATTCTGGACCCAGCGCGATCTGTTGAGCTGGCTCGTGGACCCTCCACCCCCTGTGGAGACGCGTCCACTCTCCGAGCATTGGGGCATCAGCGGCCCCGATGCCGAGGTCCGAATCCACGTGCGCGTAGACCGCCGCTCGAATCTCGCTGATGAAGGCGGTCTGTTCTCCACCGAAGGCCGACGGTTCGTAGGTCGGCGACACGGTGAGCTCGTGGCGCTCGCCATGTACGGCGAGACCACAGCGGATCTGCCGTTGCCGAGCCACGCCGTCATCGGAGGCGAGGGTCGACTCTCTCGTCTTGCGTCGTGTGACCGTCTCGTCCCAGAGATCCCAAAGGTCATCGTCGACTCGGCGCGGAACGGGTTTGTACGTGCTTACCTCGCAACCCCGCTGCCGCTGGAAGACGGCACCTGGCAACCCACGGGTGTCGCGCGGATCGTCGGTCAGGCTCACGGTCCGCCGGTCGTGATCAGTGGATGGTCCATGGCGCCGCTAACAAGGACGTTCGGGTACGAGGCGGCTCGCAACTCAACTGCAAGAAGCGAGTCACCAGATCGCCCCCAGGGTGGTCCCAAACCGGTGCGTCGGTTGTTCCCCGCCGGCTCCGTGTTCTTCCTCGAACTGTCCGGAAGCGAGGACGCCCGAGAGAGCTTTGTCCGTGACCGTTGGGGGGCCTCGCTCCTAGAGGGCCAGGACGCACGAGACGGATTCGGCCTGACCCTGTTTGGCACCTGGAGCGGCAACTGCCATCCCCTCGCGCTCGAGGATTCACCATGAGTACTACCCGTATGCTTCTGTTGCATGCTGTCACTCCGCTCCACGTCGGTACCGGCCGGGGTGAAGGTGTGATTGATCTGCCGATTGCCCGTGACCAAGTCACCCGGCACCCCCTTTTGCCTGGCTCCGGCCTCAAAGGGCCGATGCGGGCCGCGGCGAGCGAAGGGGATCGGATCGAGGTGTTCGGTCCTGAGCACAACAACATCACACACGCGAGTGCGGTGCGTTTCAGCGACGCGCGTCTCGTGGCCATGCCCTGCCCGAGCGACCATGGGACATTCGCCTGGGTGACTTCGCCCATGATCTTGGCCCGCTGGCGCCGCGACTTTGCCCACCTCATCGACTTTCCGTCCACGCCTCCCGAGATCACCTCGGAGCAGTGCGCCTGTGCACCTGACGCGGCAATCATCGGTGATGGAAACGTGGTCCTCGACGGTGAACGCTATGAGGCGCTGGCACTTGATTCTTGGCCCCAGTGGTTTGCCGAGTTGATTTTCCCCGGCGACCTCGTTTGGCAGAACATGATGGCCAATCGCCTAGCCATCTTGCACGATGACGCGTTCGATGCCCTGGCTCGGCACGGCACAGACGTGCGGGCCCATATCCGCATCGACCCTACCACCGGCACCGTGCACGACGGGGCCCTCTGGTACGAGGAGGCTGTTCCCGCAGAGGCTATCTTCGCTGGTGTAGTGCAGTTCATCGGTAGTCGTAGAGCCGGCCCCGCTGAGGCCTTGAAGGTGATCGAGGGGCTGCTTGAAGGGCCGCTCACACTCGGTGGCAGCAAGACATCGGGCATGGGCATCGTTCGGGGACGCCTCGCGGGAGGTGGGGCGTGAGCTCAAACGAGCGGGCGCGAGCCCAACAAGCCTACGAACGCGTTTCGGCACGCGCGGCCCTGGGTGGCAAGGCCTGGCGACAGTACCGCAGCATTGCCCTCAAGCTTCCGGTGATGGTTCACAACGAGGGTCTTCTGCCAGCGCTGCACTTCGTTGCTGCGCGCGGCGACGCAAACCAGAAGTTGATTCTCGACGACCTGGCTCTGGCCCTAGAGCAGGAGAACCAAGCCAGCATGCTGTGCTGGATGCGATCCCTCGAGGGCGATGCGCTTAGAAACGGCACCCTTGAAGTTCAGCGACGGCTCGGTTGGTACAAACGGCTGGTGCAGGCCTTCGGCAAGGAGCCTGTGGATCCTGGGGTAGTGCCATGATGCGCAAGGTCACTATCGACGCTGTGACGGAATTGCCTCCCAGCTCGCTGACCCCTGCATCGCTAGCTCGAGACATCGATCTACGCGCGGTCACACCAGTCTACCTAGGCTCTGCCCGCCCAGCAGGAATCGACAAGGATTATCCCTTTCGGGGCCCATCCCTGCGGGGAAACCTACGCACTTGGTGGCGCGCGGTGCACCCGACGCAGGACCTGAGCGAGCTGCGCAACGCCGAGCGTGCGCTGTTCGGCGGGATTCACGACGAACAGGGCCAAGGCGCTCCACGTGCGAGCCGGGTCTCACTGGGACTTGCACGCATGTCCTCCAGAGTGAGCACCCGAAAGCAGCTCAACGAGCACCTCGATACCGACCTTCCCTACGCTCTATGGGTGGATAGAGCAGGAACCGAGACACGGTACCATCTGCAAGCCCGTGCCAGGCTGCAGCTCACGCTCCGCCCACGCGCTGAGGACGAGTTGCCGGCCGACGCGGCGCCTCTTCTCGAACGTGCCTTGAAGGCGATGGTACTCCTCGGGGGCGCAGGTAGCCGTACTCGCCGAGGCCTGGGACGACTATGGTCCGACGAGCTCCTAGGACCCACGGTCGCCAACGCAGAATCCCTAGCGGAAATGCTCTCGGAGCTCGCGCCCACGAGTGCCCCTCGCGGTTGGCCTTCCTTAGCGGGGATGACCGTTGCATGGAAGTCTGGCTCGACCTACGGCAACGCCGCGCTCGCGGCTCAGGCCGCCCTGGAGGTTCTCCAGCTGCTGCGCGGAATGCGGCCCGATGGCGATCGCTTCGACGGGAGTGAGCGGCTCGAGGAGGCCGAACAAGACTGGTTTCACATCAATCACGGGATGCCCCTGCACCAAGCATTTGCCGCGGCCCTCGGTATGCCCTTGGCCTATCGCAAACCAGGAGTTCTCGTTGCGAGAGTCGTTCCACACGGCCACGAGACGGATCGTCTCCCAAGCCCCCTGCACGTGCGCCCCGTTCCGACACCAAATGGCTGGGCCGCCGTAATCCTCTGCCTTCAGCCCTGGTACACTGGCGCGATCTCCTCATCGCACCGACCGCATGAGAAAGGGAGCCTCAATCCTTGCGCGGTCAACATCATGGTCGCGGGGCTTGCCCGTGAGGGCTGGCTGACCGTGCCGGTGGTGGGTGCGATGTGACCCTGAAGATCCTCCAGGCAGTGACCAGTCTTCGGGTCGGGGATGGTACGGCCGTTGGCGCAGTCGACCTACCGCTGGCCCGAGAGCGACACACTCGATGGCCGTTCGTGCCCGGTAGCTCCTTGCGAGGAGCCTTGCGGGGTCGAGCCACTGCCCTCGGTCATGGTGTCGATGAGGTCGAGGCGGTGTTCGGGAGCACCCCGCCCGAACCCGGTGTCGTGGGAGACGACCTACGCATGGGCACCCTCCGGGTGGGCCAAGCTACGCTGCTGGCACTCCCCGTGCGCTCCTTGACCCGCACGTTTCTGTTGCTCACCTGTCCCACCGCCCTCGCTCGATTGCGTCGCGCCGCGGGCTTTGAGCTCGAGGTGCCCAATCCGGATGTTCACCAAGTTTGCGGGGCTAATGACCGCCCGAACCATCTCGAGGAAGCGGGCATCGTTTACGTCGAGGATCTCGACCTTGAGGCCGTTCACGACCCCACGGTCGCCGCATGGGCACAGAGGCTCCGGGCCCACGGAGGCGACGAGCTGGCGGTCGAACGACTGGTCGTGGTGCACGATGATGTGTTTGCCCATGCGTGCACCGCATGGACCGAGCTGCGAACGCGGAACCGAATTGAGCCCAGCACCGGGGTCGTGCGAAAAGGCCAGCTGTTCGATGTCGAGTTCCTGCCTAGTGAAACGCTGATGTGGGTGCCACTAGAGGGCTCCGGCGCCGATTTGCTGCCCGCTAATGGGGAGACCTTCGGGCTCGGTGGTCACCAGTCGGTAGGTGCTGGGCGTGTTGTCTGGTCAGGAGGTCCATCGTGAGCGTACTCTCGCAGGCCTTCGAGATCCGAAGCCAGGTGGCGAAGCACGAGAAAGCGGATCCGGAGCAACTCAAGGAACTCCTTCGGCGACTCCCAGCAGCGGTTCGTCGAATGGGGCTGGTTCGATGCCTGGAGTGGCTGGACGTGGGAAAAAAGAAGTCTGCGACCGGCAGGATCCTCCAGGCCAAGCTGGCCATCCACCTTGGATTGCCGGTCAACCCACGAGCAGCCGCCAGCCAACTGGAAGAGGGGTCGCGGCTGGAGTTGTTCCGCTGTCATCGCCAGGCTGTGGCGCTGTTCGATGCCCTCGCTACAGCTCAGCGGGTGGTGGAGAACTCATGAAGCGCGACAGTCTTACTCGCAGGGTTCGCGGGTTGGCCGACGATACCAGCCGCTCGCCAGTGGCTCACGTGGGATTGGCCTACGAAAAACTGGCTCCTCACCGTTCTGCACTCGATCCAGACGCAAAGTCTCGATTCGTTCGCCAGCTGGCTGACTTCAGCGAGATGCCGGAAGGCTATTCGACCCTGTTCAACAGGTGGGTCCGACGTACGCTTGACGACCACAACGGCCTCTTCGGGCGCCGAACTCGCATTGCCGTGAGTCAGGGGCGGGTCCTTTGCGGGCTCGGTTTACTGACACCCAGCGAGAACGGCCTCGCGATCCACGCCACTTATGGCGTCCCCTACTTGCCAGGCTCGTCGCTCAAGGGCATTGCCCGCGCCTGGCTTGTCGAGCAAGTCACCACAGGGCCGTGGGCGACGGGCGGCGCCCTGTTCCGCGAGATTTTTGGTTGGCAGGCTGGAGGGGAAGAGGACCGGGAGCAGGATCCTGGCCTCAGTGGCGCGGTATCCTTCCTCGATGCCCTCTGGACGCCGCCTGACGAGCACCTAACTCAGCTCCCCAAGCACCCCTGGGCAGCTGAGATCGTCACGCCCCACCACGGGAAGTACTTCGCCGGTCATGGTGGACCAGACGGAACGGAGAGCCCGGTCCCCAGTACATTCTTGGCCGCTCAGGGCGGATTCCGAGTGGTGATCGAAGGCCCTCAAGAGATGCTCGGCCCGACGATGGATGTGCTCGAGCGGGCACTCGCGGAGCGCGGGGTCGGAGCCAAGGGGCGGGCCGGCTACGGACGGTTCGTGTTTCTGGACGAGATGACCGGTGTAGAACGCGACATCGAGGAGCAACGGCAGGCGGCGGCGCGTCGCGAAACTGCAGAATCTAGGGTGACCGAGGCGAAAGACGTGGTCGAAGCTCTTGAAGAGCTGGCTCTACTCGTTGGTAAGGACGGCCTGGCCGCCGAACTCCAGGCTTGGCTCACCGGCGACAGTCCCCACAGGCTAATCTCCCACTTCCCAGTGACCCCTGAAGCAGCGGCGAACGCATGGACGTGGGCCAAAGGCAGACATCTCAAGATCTTGCGGCGAAGAATCAAAAAACGCGTCGCACCTGAGATCATGGCAGCAATCGATAAGGTATCTGAAGCCTTGGATTTACGGAAAAAAAGCAGGCGTAGGAAAACTTGAATGGAGCGTTCGCGGCACTGGATGGAACAGCTGCATGCCACGGAACTGGTCGCCACGTACCGTCCGAGGCGGTCTTGGGAGCTGACCTGGAGCCCTGGCGCAACACTGCGCAGTGCGTTGCTGCGTGAGCTGACTCTGGCCTTGTGTCCGAGAAGGCCGGGGGGTACTTGCACCTGCCCACAGAAGGCTCTCTGCACAATCGAGCAGTGGTGGCGTGGTGGCACGAGCAAGGTGCCGATGCCCTGGTGGCTCACGGTAGAGCCGGGAGCTGGGTGCCGGGTGGGGCCTGACCAGCCACTGCGCCTCACACTACGTGCGCTTGGACCGATTCCTCAAGCCCCGGCTCTGGTGGCAGCACTGCAGCGGATGGGGTCGTCTGGCCTCGGGAAGGCTCGCACCCCACACGACCTGGAGCAACTGTGGGTTCGGGGGGCAGGAACGCCTCGGGCCGTTGTCCGCGAGGGTAGACGCGTGGGGCAGATGCCAGCGCCCGGCCGTCTCGCCGATCTGGTGAGGTCCCCAACCACTCAGCCAAAACGAGCCACGATCTACCTACGATCTCCCTTTGCGAGCCAGTCCAGGCCAACCGTCGCATTGTGGTTGTCGAAGGCAACAGGCAGAGTTCGAGGGCTGGCGCGACGCCTCGGACAACGGCTGCCCGTGTGGTGGCCAAGACCCGACGACATCGACGGATACGTTCAGGTGAGGTGGCACAAAGCAAGCCGTCGCCCTCGTAGCCAGCCGGGTCGCCAGAGCTTGTCTGGGTGGCTCGGTCGAATAGTGTTCGAAGGGCCGTGCCTCGAGGACTACACCGAGCTGATTTCAACGGCAGCGTTCTTGCAGGTGGGACCAGGAGTGACCTACGGATTGGGAAGCGTGGCGGTTCGCTGGGACGAACCCTACTAACACGCATCACACCGGCGTAGGCTTGGCGACCAACGAGGAGTTGGTCCTGAACGAGGGTCGCCGCACCTCGGAACGGTTCAATAGGTTTGGGCCACGTTATCCGCAATGGTGCGGGTGCTCGCGCAGGCCTCGGTGACGGACACGGCGACTGGGGAACCCTCGCGGTTCCTCGAGTTCCAATGCGCTCCATGACGCGCAGGCGTCGGTGACCTCGTCTCGATCGCGTCGGAAGACGGCCTCGAGGTTGTTTCAATGCGCTCCATTACGCGCAAGGGTCTGCGACCTCTCGTGGGACTGCCGGTAGTAGTGGCCATCATCTGTTTCAATGCGCTCCATTACGCGCAAGGGTCTGCGACATGCCTACAGCTCTCAGCTGTTCGGCCATTGGGTGTGTTTCAATGCGCTCCATCACGCGCAGGGGTCTGCAACGACTGCAGAAGCAAGCACTGGGCCTGGCCGCCATGCTCGGTTTCAATGCGCTCCATCACGCGCACGGGCCTGCGACTTGCCGAGCGAGGTGGCTCGTGACGTCCGCCGCCAAGTTTCAATGCGCTCCATTACGCGCATGGGCCTGCGACCGCTCGCCAACTACCTGCGACGCCTCGGATTCTGGTTTCAATGCGCCCCATCACGCGCATAGGCCTGCAACCCGGAGAATGCGAAGTGCTTCCTTCGGGAAGGCTTCTGTTTCAATGCGCTCCATTACGCGCATAGGCCTGCAACGGCAAAAAAGTGCTGGACGTCGCACGACATCGACTGGTCGTTTCAATGCGCTCCATCACGCGCACGGGCCTGCGACGGGATGGAACCGCTCAAG
>JBCCQY010000207.1:0-13404 GCA_039208735.1 Myxococcota bacterium
ACTTGCCGGGGCTCCTCCGTCGGCACGGGTTCGACGGACACGAGCGAGAACACGTCCATGGCGTACAAGCGGCTTCGGGCTCGCTCGAGGCCGATCGATCGAACCGCTGGCCTGGGCTGAGTCGCAACCGCCTTCGAACGGCGTCGGCGGGGACGTCGACGAGGCCGTCGAGGCGAATGTCCCGCAGCGTGGCCCGAGCCCCCGAATCGACCGTATACACCAGCGTCACCTCCCGGGAACTGGTCCGCACCCGCACTTCGCCGGTGACGGTCGGATCGGGAAACCCAAGGTTCTGCAGCGTTCGCCGGACCAGAACCCGGTTCGCCTCGTGGGTGGCCAAAAGAAAGGGAGCCCCCACCCCGGTAGCCGTGCGACGAACCCGGCGTTGAAGGGCACGACGCCGGCCTTCGAGGCCCAACAGCTGGACTTCGGTCACCTTGTACGGCGAACCAAGGACGACCTCCCCCACCACATCGACCACCGTGGGTCGCCCCTCGGTCGCCTCTCGCCGCGTTTCCAATCGCCAATCCACGTCCGCGTCGAAGAATCCTCGATGGGCGAGCGCGGTCTGCACCCTTTGGCGGTCCGCAAGCAGTCGACCTCGATCGAGGGCCACCCGCCGACGGAACGGCCAGGGGTGAAATCCCGGCACGGGATGGGTCATCACCTGACGCAGGTTCGAATCGCTCCGGTCGTTGAGAAACCCCCGGTTGCCATCAAACCGCACCTGTCGCACTTCGACATCGCCGAGCATCGCACGCTTGGCGCACCCCAACCCAAGGCCGAGGGCCAGTCCGAGGGCGAATCCTGTCACGACAGATTGCGACTCCGCTCGACGCGATGGAACTTCAAGAATCGACCGAGCGACCGGTCAAAGTCCCCCCCTGGGCATCGTTCGAGCACGATGTCGATCTCGGGGTAAACCGGTCCAAAAGCGCGTAGGTAAGCTCGAACCGCTTGGGGGGTGACCCGAAGTTCCCGCCGGGTCAGTTCACGCGTGATCTTCGATTCGGCGTTGATCCGGGTGCTGATGAACCGGCCCTTGGGGCCCAAGATCGCAAGGGCCCATCTTGGAAGGTGAGTTGCGATGAGGAGACGATGGCCCTGCCACGACAACCGCATCGCCTGGGCGAGCTGCCCTAGATCGACCACTTCATCGATGAACACGATGTGAGGTGCCTCAAGGGCCCGCGCCGGACCGAAATCCAGCGGACGGGCCTCGATGCGGAGGTGTGGGCCCTCCCAGGCGGGATGGGTGTCGAGCAACCAGTTGGCAAGGGTGGATTTGCCACTCCCCGATGGACCACCAAGGGCAAGCCATCGGTCCTGAGACGTGGTTCGCTTCGCCACCCCTGCGAAATCATGGACAGAGGTCACGACGGGCTCCAATGCTCGGGCCACATCCAGACCTCCTCGGGACCCTCCACCTCGAGATCGACGAGTTCGGGAACGATCAGTTGCGCTTCCCAGCGAATCCCGACCCCGTGCTCCTCGCCCACCTGCATGGGAGGGGCTAGCCGCTCGAACGCAGGCCCGAAGTCCACCTCTCCCGGGAATCGCTCGGCGAGGGCCATGCCCGCTGGCCAGTGTTCAACGGTTTGGTCGAAGAGGATGGTGGCCCCCACCGGCTCCGAAAACGACACCGTTCGCACGTCGGTACCGCTCCCTCGCTTGTACTGACCTTTTTCAAGGTTACAGGCCACGATACGGAGTCGAGGCTGGACAAGATCGATCCGTGGACGGCCATCGAGCAACCCATGGACGGGCACCACCACATCGGGGCCCAGCGGGGGCACAAAACCCCACTGCAGGTCGATGTAGCCAGAGAGTTCCTGCCACACCTTTCGGTAGACGAAGTAGCCGCCAAGGACGACCAACACGAGCCAGCCCAGGACCACGGCCACCCAGCCGCTCCACACTGCCCCGACCAACCCCAACAGCAATCCGCCAGAGTACCCGCCAATCCACTGGATGACACGGCGCCGGGCCGCGGGGCCCAGGCTCTCGAACGCGCGGCTCAGGTCGTAGTGGTCGTAGGGGTCCATCAGGCCAGTGTCGGACCCCTCCGCGTGCGACCATTGCGGCAGGTCCACGGTGGCTTCAGCGAGGGTCTTGTGGCTCCAAAACCAACCACCGTGCGGCACAAACACACGCACTTCCAGAGTCAGGGAGACTTGGACGCCGTGGTACGCATAGGCCACGTGGGCAGGCAGATCGATGGGAAGCATCAGATCCGGACTGTCCAACGTCAACCGGGTCGACCAAAGCACTTCACGACCGTGAACGGGCCGACTGTCTTGCACCGTGGCCATATGAACGACCTCGATCTCGACTTCTTTGCCCATCACCGCTTCATCGAACCCTTCCACGACGAGATCGAGGTGTCCCGGGGGAGTGAATCCGACCATGGCGTGTGTCGTCATGCAGCAAACCCTCCACATGCCCAAATAGGCCATTTGCAGGCAGAAGACCGAGCAGGAATGCTCGGGTTCACACCGGCGAGTCGAAGGGTGTACGCCGCAACGGGCTGGCTTACTGCATCGCTACGGCGGCACGGACAGGCTGATTCGCTCTACCGCCTGGGCCACCTCGGGCGGAGCGCACGCAAGAAACGCCCGCCCTTTGAGGTCGCCTCCGATCCCCAACGGCGTCGGACAGCCCTGCTGCAGGATGTCGAAGGGCCTGGGATCCGCAATCGTCTCGAAGACCACGGACGGGTCGACATAAGCCTCGGCGTCATCCAACAGAATCGCGGGCTCCACGAAGTCCCGGATGGTGACCTTGGTAAGCGTCAGTCCAAGATCGGCTTCAGCGCCTCGAACCCCATCGACCGCCACCACGGCGTGCCCGCCCACCTGAGCGTCGATGATGGGCAGGGTCCGCACCTCCCCCGGCGCAAGCGTGAGGTTGGTGAGCCCAAAGCGCCCTTGCCCACTCACGTACACCGAACCACGAGGGTGGTCGCTGGCGGTTCCTGTGCTCCAGGTCACGGTGGTTGTCTTCGTGGTGTCGACGGCACCCAGCGCAATCCCTCCCCCCACCTCGGGATCTTCGCCATTTCGAGCCATCGTCACGTCGCTTAGCGCAACGTTCCCATCCGCGACCCACACCCCCGCAAAGGTGTTGTCGGAGAGTTCTCCCACCTCGATCGACAGCCGCCCCCCACTCACCAAGACCCCAGGACCTCGATTGCGCTGCAGCGTCAGCTCGGAGGCCGTGACTTCACCTTGGTCTTGAACCCGCAAGGCCGATGCAGCCGCCGGGCCCGCGGGGCTGCGCGTCTCGGTGATGGACACGCCGTCGACGAAGGCGCGGCTGGAGCCGCGAACCACGACCCCACCCCCGGTGCCGACGAACGTGCTGTACCGAAGAAAGAGGTTGCCCCCCTGAGCTTCTACGCCAGGTCCACGAAGGCCCTGCATCGACGAATCGCCGATCGAGGCTTGCCCTCCGAGGAGCACCACACCTGCGTCGGTGAGTGACGGCCCGACCCCGCCGGTCACCGTCCAGAAGTTCGCGGTGAACTCTCCATCTTCGATTTGCACCGCCGCATGACCAAACCCTGTGGCACCGCCCCCTCGCCAGCTCGCCGCCCCCCCGGTCAGCCTCACGCCCACCGAGGCTTGGGCCTTGCGCGCACTCGCAAGTTCGGTGTCGCGGAGCATGAGGGATCCTCCCCGAACCTCCATCCCCACGTCCGCGATGTCGGTGAATCGACTCTGGGCGAGGTCGATCGAGCCAGATTGCAGCACCCAATCGCCACCTACAATCGACGCATCGGACCCCTCGATGCGACCTCCTGCCACCACGATGCTCGATGGCACGAGCCGTAGACCGGAAAAGGCGAGCCGTGCGCCTTCCTCGAGCGAAACGTCGTCGACCGTCAGCGTCACAAGGTCCGGGCACACTCCGGTCAGCGTGACCTCCAGCCCCTTCAGTGCGGCCCCACTCAACGAGTAGCTTCCGGCTTCGAGCACCAACTCAGCATCATCCTCAAGGCCATCGGCGAGTGCTGACGACCCGAAGACCACTTCTGCACCCGGGGGAGCCTCGAAGTCGACGCAAGACTGAGACACGCATTGGCAGGTGTCCAAGTACAGCGTCGTGCCGTCCTCACAATCCTCCTCTTCACAACCGGGGAGGTCATCACCCGAACACGCGGCGAGCCAGACCGCAACGAGGCTAGTTCGGCGGATCATCGGGGAACGCCTCCAGATCGAGCAAGAGCGGCACGCCGGAGATGACCTTTGGGGCATCTCCCACCACCGCGGCTCCATCCCAGGTCACGAAGGTGTCGTCGACAGCTTCGCTCTCGATTTCGAGAACCCCCGCAGCAACGACCGCCGCTCGGGTAGGTGCGGTGACCGACGCGATGGACTGCAAGTCGTAGAAGAAGAACATGTTGGGGACAAGATCGAAGGCATCCTGCACGACGACCACCCCATCGGCGGGGCCGTAGCCCGGGGTGGTGGCGGACTGTACATCGTCGATGATGAGGGACGTCAACGTCAGATCGCCGAGATTGCGCACGAAAACCGCGGCATCGTGGGTCCGTTCGATCCGAAGCTCGGACGCCATCAGGTTCATGAGACCCTCCGCGATGAGGCCCCGCCCCAGGCGACCTCCCGTGGGGGCCACCTCCCGGATGGTCACCTCCTCGATCCGCTGCGCAACCCCATCGACGGTGTCACCGGTCAGCACAAGCCCCGCCCCAATGGCGCCCGTGATGTCGAGCCCCTCTACCTCGACCACCGCTCCCCGAAGCGCGCCCACCCCCACCCCGAGCGCCGTGGCGGAAAAGGGCGGCGCATAGGCCTGCACCTGGTCGATCTCAACGTCGGAAAGCCCCAAGCGAACCTGCTTGCCGTAGCCCTGAATCGCGTAATACTCGGCCTCTTCGATGCGTACGTCGGCCACCGTCAGATTCACGCTGCCTACGGCTCGAATCGCCCGGCGGCCCCCCTGCACGGTGACTCCCCGCAGCTCGGTGGTGTAGGTCGCGTCGATGCCATCGAAGCGGTCCAAGTCTTGGGAGCGAATTTCCAGGACCGGTCGATCGGGCTGCAGCGGCTCGAGGATGACGTCTCCCGCTCCACAACCCACGATGGAAAGCCCCAGTCCAGGCGTGTCGCTCTCGCGGTACACGCTGACGTTGATGGGGTAGGTGCCCGCCGACACCGCGACCACCACCTCCCCTCCACGACGCAGCGCCTCTCGAATCGCTAGATCAAGGTCGGCAAACGGCTGCCTCACCCGACCGTCGTTTTCGGGCTCCCCCACGTCCGGGGCCCCCGCTTGTACGTGGAGAACCTCAACGTCTTCCTCTTCCGGGACCACGAGGTCTGCGTTGGGGGCCACATCGAGGATAGGCCCCCACCCCCCAGGGCACACCGACGGGCAACGCGAGCCGACTTCGTCGTCCTCGTCGTTGCAGTCCACTTGGTCGTCGGCGCCGTCACCGTCTCGGTCGTTGAGATCGGGAAGCGGACATCCCAAGATCGCCATCCAAAACATCAACGACCTCGCGCGCGACGTGCCCGACGGTGCACGGTGAAGGTAAAGCCCGACGCGATAACGAGAGCCCCCGAGGTGATTCCAAGCCCCACCGCTCCACCCACCTGCTGGTTGATGGACTGCTGGGTGGACGCCCGGCGAAGCAACGTGTCGCAATCCGGAACCACCGGCCGTTGCCCGCATGCGAGCCGCTCCGCGCTCCAGGTGTCGACCCGTTCATCAGCGCGAAGGGCAAGCAGGACCGAACCCACGCCCGCGGCGACCCCCGCCGCCAACAAGCCCGCTCCCGCCGCTCGACGGTCCAGGCGAACCTGGTCGGGGTCGTCGAAGGCGGCGCGGGTCACATCATACGTCCACGTGGCCGGCGGAGGCCGAGCGGCGGAGGGGTCATCGCCCAGGCAATCGGCGGCTCCCTCGACGCACGGCTCGGCGCGGCGGTTGATCAGCACCACCTCGCCGCCGCCGTGACCCGTCTGCGCCACCACCCCAAACCGCGGGGTCTGCGACGCGTTTTCAAACACGCGCTGTCGAAGGGGAGGGACGAGGTCGCTCGGCAGGACGTAGCGTTGTTCGGCCTGTGTGAGGAGCTTCTCAAAGAAGTAGGCGAACACCGAGACCGGGGGCCGGTCCTCGTCGACCCGGCCGGGCGGACCTTCGTCGCTCACGGCCTCATTGCCACCAGACGACAGGTACAATCGACTCGATTCAGAGCCGAGGCGCCGGGCAAGCTTCGCCCCTGGAAACGAATCGTCCTCGACGAGAAGCAGGATGCCCCGCTCGCGAGCGAACTCTCCTGAAAAGCACGCGTCGATCACCATCAAAACGTGACGAGCGGGCAGGGCTCGCACCGCCGCTTGCACGGTGGGATTGCCAAGCCAGGTGCTTTGGTCTCCGGCTACGGCGTCGGCGGGAAGCCAATAGCCGACTCCCTGATCCTCATCGAACTCGCCGTGTCCCGCGTAATAGATCAGCACGACATCGTCGTCGTCGACCTGCTCCGCCAACGCCGTCAACGTGGCCACCATCTCGCGGCGGGTGGCGTTCGGGTGCCGTTCGACATCGAATCCGTACTGAGTTTCGAGCACGTGGCCGATGCGATCAATGTCGTTGGTTGGCGTCTCGAGGTCGGGCACCCCCGACCCCTCGGCGTAGTCCTGCGCCGAGAAGAGAACCGCCTTGTAGTCCCCCACGCCAATCTCACGACCTGGGGCGGCCCATGCCGTTGTCAGCACCAATGCCAGAAGGCTTCCCACGTTGCACCCTCCGCCAAGGGAACCGAGCCACGGTCACGATACCGGACCATCGCGAAGGCCTACAACGTGAGCATTACAGCTCGCGGAAAATCGTTATTGGGGCCTCGATTTCATCCATCGTCGTGGGATGCCTTGTCACTTCGACGCCCGTGTTGCGGATTCGGGCCGAGAACTCGGAGGGCCAACGAAGTTTCACGTGATTCCGGCTCACGAAGAGCCACGCATGGGCCCCCGCACGTTCCGCGATGACGCCTTGCCCCGTCGACACCACGGCAAGGCCACTCACCTCGGTGATGGGGCGTGGGTAGGTGACGGGAAGCGACCCCTTGCTACGGTGCGCATCCCCATTGTAAAAGCGCCACCGGCCTTCTTCCCGCACCACGTAGTCGGGCGGAAGCTCGGGCGGACCTTGAACCCACCGGATCGTGTCATCGATCAAGAGCTGCAGGGAGGGGTCAGGTCGATCGCAGACCCGACCGAACAACGCGCCTTCGATCACCTTCAGCTCGGCTTCTGAGCCCCCTTCCGGAAACGGAAGCTCGTGCATGATCTCGGACAAGGCGAGCACCGCGCTGACCTTCAACCACGGCCGTCCATCGAGCTTGAGTTCGACGTAGGTGGACGAGTAGCCTTTGCCCTTTTCACGAAGGACCCGCAGCTCATCGGTTCGACGAACCCCATCGAGGTCTCCTCGAATGCGAACCCAGCCTTCCGCATCCGGCTCCTTGCGACGCACTCGGTCGAAGAGCGACGAGATGCGGCATCGGTCATCGCTTGACCACGTAGCGATAGGCTCGATGGGATGGTCCCATAGCGGTCGCTCCGTGGTTGAGGGTCTTGGCTCAAGTTCGAAACCCAACCCACAAGCCCACAGCCAGAACATCACGTCGAGCTACTCCCTCCCACGCGCCCCGCTCGTATCCCCTACTCTTCTTGGGACACGGCCCGAGGCAACTCCCGTGACACTCCCCGGGGTGTGGGCTGCCAGCTTAGGATGCGCAGCGACGCGGTGCACGCGGCGAACGCGACGAGGACGCACTCGATTCGACGATCCCGCCCGGCCGCCTCAAACAATGCAGCACGCGCCCTTGGACTCGACATTCGCGTCGATGCCCGGCCCACGATCATGGCCTGCTCGGCGAGCGCGAGGGCACGCGGATCGTCTTGCAAGACCCCAACGGCCTCGCGAGCCCATGGTCCGAGCAACGGCGCCTCCGACCCATTCCAGCGGCCCATCGCGTCACGGACGGCTTCGACCACGCGGTCTCCGAGGACCTGGCGGGCTACCCGAACCAGGGCCGCCCAACCTGTGATTACCGCGTCTGACGTGGCCTGGCGGCTCGCTCCGCCGGACCATCGCCGAATCTCGGCCTGCTCCGAAGCGGAGACGGTGGCATCGACATCGATGGGATGCGTGACCGCACGAATGGCGGCCAGCGCTTCGGGCTGCATGGACACGTGCGCCCTAAGCCCATTCGCCAGAAGCGTCGGGGGCGGCTTGGCCATGAAGTCGCCGACCCAACCGATGGGACCAAGGGTGTCCATCACGCGATTGATGTAGTGAAAGGCGAACAACACGGCGGCTGCGTCAGACTGCTCGTCGAGGGCAAACGGCGTTTCGGTGATCAGCGGGTCGGACGCATCCTTCGATCGAAAGCCGTAGTTAGCGAGCAATCGCAACCGTTCGGTAGGTAGATCTTGGAACCGGCGCTCACGCAACGCATTGGCCACCGGCGCGCCCTCGGTCGCTTGCGTGATGGCAAAGTGGTTGTTGCTGCAAAAATAGCACTCGTTGCCCATCGACACGCCGGAGGCCAGAACCTCGCGTTCGCCCCGTGTGAGCACCACGCCATCAGCCAGGTAGACATCGCGAATGAAGAGGAGCGACGCAAGGTAGGCGTCGGTGTCGAACCGGTGGACCCCCGGCGGAAACGCGCCCCACGCGGCCGGTCCAAACTCTCTTCGAGCAATGCGGTAGATCGCGCGAAACCGGATGTGGTCCGCGTAGGGGACCTCGGCGGGCACCGGCGGAGAACGCAGCACCCACGAGCCCAGGGTTGCCACCGCCCCCACCGCCCCCGCCGCCGAGGCGGTAAAGACCGGGTCGATCAAGGAAACACCGTGCGAGGCTCGGCGTTCGGTCGGGTGGGCGTGTTGTCAGGGCTCACCGCTCCACGAGCCGCGTTCATCGGCAGCCACTCGTTGACCCGTAGCGCCGCGGCACAGGCTGCGTAGGCCACCAACACCAGGCGCTTGCGCAGGCTGCCATCGCAAGCCTGAAGGACCAGGTCGGGATCAACGCGGTGAGCGCACCGCGCAATCAAGATGCCGAACTCTCCGAGTCGACGATTATTCTCGGTCGAAAGCGATTTTGTGTGTTCGCGGTGCCAATGTCCCGTCAGCGGATACTCCCCGCCGGTCCAGCTCCGCAGGTGACGGCGAATCGCGACCAGGACCTCGGCATCGAACAGCTCGGCAGCCACCGCGCTAATCATGGACCATACATACCGGACGGAATCTCGCTTCGCGGGATCGTCAAGGGTCCAGCGCCGGATCGCATCGTCATCGTCATCGATCGAGGCCATGCGAACCTGGTTGGACCAGGGCCGAATTGCGTCGAGCGCAGCTCCAGGCTCATAGGACCGCTTGAGACCCAGAATTGTGGCCAACGCGGTGGGAGGCGGCTTGGCGAACGCTTCTCGCTGGATGCCTGTCGTAGGACCCACGACATCAACAATGCGGTTCACGTAATTGAAGCCAAAGAGCGTCATCGCAATGTCGGAAAGCTCAACTGCGGTGAACGCGGACGCCAATTCGGGAAGGTTCGCCGGCTGCTTCGCCATCAGTGCGAAGCGCGCGAGCTGGCGATGCCGGGGATCTTCGATCTGGTCGACCTCGCGCTCCATGACGAGCTTCTCGATGCCCGAGATGGGCGAGGCCTGCAGCAGCGCCGAGTGGTTGTGGGTGCAGTAGTAGCAGGTGTTGGAAACCGAAACCGTCGTGGCGACCAGCTCCCGTTCCACCCGCGAAATTCCTGCGGTATCGGAAAGGTAGCAGTCCCGAATGAGGACGAAACCGCCCGCTGCGTAGACCCGCGCATCGAAGCGCTGAAGACCAGGCGGGAACTGGCCCCAAGCCGCAAAAAGAAATTCCCGCCGAGCGGCGACGAAAACCGCCCGGAAGAAGTTCCGTTCTTCCTGCGGAATCTCGCGTGGAATGGGAGGCCGGTACAAGGCTGTGCGAGCCAACAATACGGCAACGACGGCCCCTCCCAAGATTCCGATCGCCAGCAAAGCCAGTGCGAGTGCAGTCACACGCCTGTCCCCCACCGAGAGGGCATCGGTCCCCGCGAGGCCCCTCTCGAATTAGCGACAGGGTAGCACGCGCGATCACCCCGAAGTGGCACCCTGCGTCTCCACGAAGTGAAGCGAACGCGCCATTGTGCGGCGGTCGCGGATGGGAACCGCCCGGTCGACCATCCAAGAAACGAGGGTGTGCCGGCCCTTGGCTACTTCGACCCGAAGGACGGCCGAAGAGTGGAAAAGGTTGAAGAGCCCCAACCCGGCCCCTCCTTCGGAATCGTCAATCACCGTGCCCCACCGTGGGGCCTGGGCCCCTGAACGGCCTCGTAGAATGCCGCCAAACACCTTCTGCCGCGGCAGGCGTCCAAAGGGATCCGACACATCGAGGGCCAGGTGTGAGGAGTCGACGGTCAATTGCATCGTAGGAACTTCGCCCTGTTCAAGTGCGATCGAGGCTTGTCGGTCTCCGGCGTACCGGCGCCGTCCTCGTGAATCGATGGGCGCGTCGTACATGGCGTTCATGAGCAGTTCGTGGGCCGCATCGGCCGCCGTTGCGGCCACCCGCCGGGTGATCCCAAAGCGCGTCGCCACGAGTTCGACGGCACGCACCGCACGTTCGCGATCCTCGCTGGTGCGAGGGTGCCAAGTGACCGTGCTGCCACCCCAAAGCAGCATCTGGGAGGAAGGGGGAGTGTGCTGCTCTGGAGCCACCGCCCGCCGTGTGATGTAGGACAGCTCCCACGGCCGAACCCCGGCGGGCAACCACGCGAGTAGACCAACGATCTGGGGAACGCGCAACGCCGTACCGATCAGCCGATCCGTCGTCTCTGGCGTGAGCACGGCGATGCGGATGTTGGGGTAGTCCTTGGTGACGGCTACGGCCTCATCGAGCTGATCGGGCCCCACCACCATGAGCCGGCACACCCCCGCGAGGCGCCCCATCGTGTCGGCCACGGTGGGACCGGCAATCAAAGGCATGCCACTTGCCGCAGACGACATGCATCGGCCCACCGAGGGCGCAGCCGCATCGTGAATCACGAGCGCCATGAACGGAGTCGCCGAATCCTGAGGCATGCGCTCTCCAAAGGGCCGCTGCCGAGGCTAACCCTTGCAACACGTCGATGTCTCGATCACGAAACGAGGTCGCCGAGTCCGTGGTCTTGAACCCGAACGCAGCGATTTCGAATCGTACCGATGCCTTCGATCGTGGTGCGAACCACGTCGCCATCCGACAGGTACTGTCGTTTCAATGCGCCGACCCCTTCGGGTGTGCCGGTGAAGATCAGATCGCCAGGTTCCAACGAGGTGACCCGCGAAAGGTACGCTACGAGCGTGGGCACGTCGAACAGCATGCTGCCAAGCACATCGCTTTGGCGCGCTTCGTCGTTGATCCAGGTTTCCAGACGAGCCGTGTCCAGTCGGACAAGGTCGGGGGAGGCCACGACGGGCCCGATCGGCCCAAAAGTGTCAAACGACTTGCCCAAAGCGAAGTGCACGGGTTTAGCCGCGAATTGGGTTCGGCGATCCGAGATGTCTTGTCCCACCGTGAAGCCAGCCACCGCCGCCAGGGCCTCTGCCTTGGTGAGATCCTTCGCGGGTTCGCCGATCACAACCACCAGCTCACCTTCGTAATCGCAGCGGTCTGAACGCATCGCCACGTCGCTGTTTGGACCTGTGATGCACGTGGGGAACTTCGTAAAGACGAGGGGATGCTTCGGGACTTCGAAGTCCCCCTCTTCGGCATGAGCCCGATAATTGAGCCCAATTGCGAAGATTTTGGCAGGCCGAGGAACGGGAGGACCCAGTTCGACCTCCATCAGCTGGGCCACGGCCGATCGTTCCTCCAACCGTTGGGCAAGCTGCGACAACTCGGGCGCACGCGCCAAAGCCGCTACGGGATCGGCCGGCAAGGCTCCATCGCTGCACGACGCCACGTCGTAAAGGTCCGCGCCATCGACCAAAACCGCGCGTCCCTCGAGGTTGCCGAGTCGAAACCCCATCACCACAGCCCGTTGAGGGTGAAGAACGCCGCGGTCGCTGCGACAGCCCCTGCGATTCCCATGGCATCGGCCGTGAGGGCAGCGGCCAGACCATGACGCACCCGCTGGACCTGCACCGCGCCAAAGTAGACCGCCAGGACGTAGAAGGTGGTTTCCGTGGAGCCTTGGAGGGTACTGACGAGGAAGCCGATGTAGCTGTCGGGGCCATGCTCGGTCATCAGCGCCATCATGAGGCCGTAGGCACCCGATCCCGACAGGGGACGCAACAGGGCCATCGGCAGGGCTTCAGCCGGCATGCCCACCATCGCCGTCGCGCCCCCCACGAGGTTGACGAAGTCGTCGATCGCACCCGAGCCGCGCAGCATCCCCACCATGGCGAGGATGGTGACGAGAAACGGGATGATGCGGACCGCGACGTCCCAGCCTTCCTTCGCGCCAGCCACGAACGTCTCGTAGACGGGCACGCCATTGACCACCCCAAACGTCAAAAAGCCGACCACCATGAGTGGAACCACCCAAATCCCGATCAACTCGCCGTAGACGAGCGAAAGGGGAACCAGCGTCAACAACGCGGCGATCGCGAGCAACGAGACCCACAGCGGATAGGCCTCGTCTGCTTCGCCGCTCACGCTCGCCACCTCGGCTTGAACCGACGCAATGGCCTCGGGATCCGTGGGCTCGGGGGCGGGAACAAACCGCTGGTAGAGCTTGGCCGCCAAAATCGCCGTGGTGGTGGACAGGATGGTCGCCGCCAACGTGGTGGGGAGGACCCCCGCCGACATTTCGGACCCCAGAGCCTCTCGAATCGCAATCACACCGGTCGGCAGCAGGGTCACCGAGCTGGTGTTGATGGCGAGGACCAAGCACATCGCGTTGGTCGCCGTGCCTTTTGTGGCATTGAGTTTGTCGAGTTCCTCCATCGCGCGAATGCCAAACGGCGTCGCCGCATTGCCAAGCCCGAGCGCATTCGCCGACATGTTGAGGATCATCGCTGACATGGCCGGGTGCGTCGGCGGAATGTCCGGGAAGAGGAGCACCATCACGGGCCGTAAGAGCTTGGCGATGACCTTCATCGCTCCGGCCTCTTCGGCGACCTTCATCAGGCCAAGAAAGAACGCCATGGCCCCTACGAGGGGCAAGACCACGTTCATGACGGCGATCTTGGCCATGTCGAACAGCGACTCCGAGAACTTCTGCATGGCGCGCTTTTCGCCCCATCCAAACTTCCCGATCCGCGTGAGCGTCGACGCGGCTTTGGCTCCCGTGATCCGCTGGTCCTCAGCCAAATGGACGGTGACCGCCGAGGTCAACGAGGCCCCCACCCCCCCACGCCGC
>JBCCQY010000208.1:0-13346 GCA_039208735.1 Myxococcota bacterium
CTGAATTGGCCATGGGAACCTCCCTACTGGGCAGCCGCGAGTTGCTGGATCTGGCGGAGTTCAATGACCACGAACTCGGCCGGCTTGACCGGAGCGAAGTACACGCGTGCGGTCACGATGCCGTTGTCGACAAGGTCCGGGGGGTTGGTTTCGCGGTCGCATTGCACCTGGAACGCTTCGTCCGGGGTTGCCCCTGCGAAGGCACCCTGTTCATACAGCCGGTTCATGAAGGTCCGAATCGTGATGCGAAGGTCGCGCCACAGCACCTCGTTGTTGGGCTGGAAGACGACCCACTGGGTGCCTTCGTACAACGATGCCTCAATAAAGGACGTCAATCGGCGAACCGGTACATATTTGTAGCGGTCGGCAAGCGAGTCCGCGCCGCGCAAGGTTCGTGCTCCCCAGCACACCATGCCTGCACTGTCGAAGCGACGCAGGCAGTTGACCCCGAGCTGGTTGAGAACGCCGTTCTGCTCGTCGGTGAGTTCCACGGCAAGTCGCCACACCCCGACCAATGGCGCGTCGGTTCCCGCGGGCGCTTTCCATACGCCCACCTGGCCATCCGTGCGTGCAGCAAGCCCCGCGATCATGCCGCACGGCCCCATGGGTCGAGGCGACCCATTGCGCAGTGGATCCTGGATCTCGATCCACGGGTAATAGACCGCGGCATGGGCTTTCCGCGGAAGGGCCGTCACGGCTGGACTGCCACCGCCCAACATGAAGTCACGCATCCGCGCGGTCGGATTGGTCTTCGAGCCCGGCGTCGGTGCATCGACGATGAGCATGGCGCGATGTTCCTCGCAAAGCCCAATGGCTTCATCGAGGATCAGGTTGCTGCTGACTCCCGGCAGGCAAAGCAGGTTGAAGTTGGTCCGACCAAACGCGTGCAGTCCCGTGTTCTCGTATTTGGAGCCAAGATACGGCGACGTATCGCTCGGTGAGACGACCTGGTCGGCGAGGGTGCCCCCATTGGTCAGGGTGACGGACCCTGCACTGGGCCGTCCGGCGACAAGCTGCTGCAGCGTTACCAAGCTGCTTTCCACGTCTTCGGGCCTTAGCGCGCCATTCGCCCCGTCCACGTGCAGGCCCTTGAAGCTCTCGGTGCGGGGAGGCAGATCGGGCATGTCCGGGCTTTCGGCACGCTCGATCGTAAGGTCGAACGTTCCACTGTTCGCAATCTCGGGGTCGCTGACCGTGACGGTGATGAAATTTCCTGCGGCCCCTGGGTCTCGCGCGGTCACCTCGAGGACGGCGACGGTGGTGCTCACATTTTCCGGGTCAGGCCCATCGAGTTCCCCCGACGCGACCTGAATCGAAGTCGTTTGCGGAGTTGCATTGGGGTCATCCACCTCCCCCCGCATGAGACGAACCACCCACGCCGTCGCACCTCCGTTGCGAAAAAACATCCACAGCGCATAGCTCGCTTCCGAGTCAGGATGCAGGCCTCCAAAGCGTGTTTGCACCTCCGCCCAGCTGGTGACGAGGACCGGTTCGTCGATCGGTCCGGCTGCAAACCAGCCGATGAATGCCGCCACCGAGGTGGAGACCCCCGCAATGGCCCTTGGCCCACCAGCAATGTCGTCGATATAAACGCCGGGGTACGGTCTGACCGCCATCGGTTCCTCCTGCGCAACCAGGCTTACCGCTGGTGTGAAAGAAACACCAGAGCTTCCCTTCCGCTTGGCGCGCCTCTGTCACTCATACGATCGATTCAAGGCAAGCTATGCATTAGAGTTGTTTCCAGGCAACTCCTACTTGCATCCAGGCAACTCGCGGATTCTGGAATTTGAAATAGTTCCGACCTCCGACTGTGGTGGTTCGAACATGATTGGTTGGCTCGTCGCGATTGGGGTTGGGTGTGGGGTTGCAGAGCGCCCGGAACATGCCGAAAACCCTTTGCCATCGGAAATCGCCACTCGGACCGCGTGCGGGTCCCACGCCGTGGTGCCCTCGTCGGATGGGGTCGAACGTGTTGCGGTATTGGTTGGGGTGGGAGAGTACGCTGCGGATGTAATCGATGATCTGCGAGGTCCTCCCAACGACGTCGACCTCATGAAGCGGATGCTGACAGCGCGTTTCGGCGTAGCTGCCTCCAACGTGTGTGCGCTTAAGAACGAAGGGGCCACCGAGTCGGCATTCCGCGAGGCGATGGGCTGGATGACGCAAGTCGCCAATGCAGACACCGTGGCCATCATCTACTTCTCAGGCCATGGGTCGCAGGCAGCGGATCGCGGAGGGGATGAACCTGACGGTTGGGATGAGACGTTGCTGTTCCATGACGCTCGCTACGGGGACCCGTCCTCGGGCGAACTCGTCGATGATGCTCTGAATGCCATGCTCCACGAGCTGCAGGCGAAGACAGAGAACGTGACCGTCATCGTCGATGCCTGCAATTCCGGAAGCGCCACGCGCTCGATCGAGGATGTTCGGATTCGGGCGATGCCCAGGACCAAGCTCATCACCTCCGCAAACCCCAAGGGCGATGGCGCATCGAGGCCCGACCGTTGGGTGACGATTGCGGCAGCCTTGGATGGGACATCCGCTTGGGAAGAAGGCGGTCAGGGGTTGCTCACGGGTGCATTGGTTGAACTGCTCATGGCACCGGCCAGTCGGACCTGGCAGGAGGTGGCACTGCAGCTGCCCGCCCGAGTACAGGCCCGTCGCGACCAAATTCCGGTATTCACCGGCCCGCTAAACCGTTTGACGTTTGGCGGAGCGCTTGACCGGCCACCGACGTGGGAGGTGACCGCACTTGCCGCGGTGTGGAGCCTCTCGGGGGTCGCCACCCCAGGATGGGTCTCTGGGGCCCATGGTCGCGTCTATCCAAGCACCGCCATCGCCTCCGAATTGAACGATCCGACGAAGGCGCGCGGGCGAGTCGAGTTGATCGACGTACACGGGCTGGGAGCCACCGCACGGCCGCTAGGGACGTTCCCGAGCGAGCCAGCCATCGGGGATTTGGTGGTCCTAGAACCCCGCGCCGCCTCAACGGTACGGTTTCCAGTGCTCTTGCGGGAGTCCGCCATGGCGGACCACAGGGCGACCGAGCTTCGGACCCGTATCGATGCGGAGCCGTCGATCGCGGTAGACCCACGTGCTGAGTTCGAAATCGACACAGTGGACGGCAGTTTTCAAGTGTGGGGACCCGAGGGAGCCCTTCGCAAGGTGGTTGAAGACCTGGACGGTCTCCTGACCACCTTGGTGGGGTTCGCCCGTCAACGCGCACTCCTCGGCCTGCGGCCCCCGCCGACAAAGGGGCTACGCCACGGCGAGACCATCGAGGTTCGGGTGGTCCCCTCCAACGAACCGAGTACCTGCGGCCGCACGCACTCCTGGCAGACAGCCCCGCTCGGCGCCCATCAGGTTCTGCCCGTATGCCATGCGTTTGAGCTTTCGGTTCGGCTCTCGGAGGAAGCTCCCGGGGCCATGTCGGTCTTCGTCATATTGCTCTCGTCAGACGGATCGATTCACGCGCTCTCACAACACGGCGAGATCTTGCACCCTGGCGACCATGCACGATGGCCCCGCGGCTCACGGAGCCACATCGTGGCGGGCCCTCCGATTGGAGTCCACGACCATGCACTGGTGTTTGCCGTACCCGTGGGGGCCCCAAAGCCGTGGGAACAGCTTGCCAAGCTCGATCCCAACGTCATGGGTCGAAGCATGCCGCAGCTCGCACCTTGGACGGTCAGTCACGCGTCGATCGAGGTTCGTGCCAACCCTTGACGTAATCTGAAAGGAAGGTCCCTCATGATGATGTGGCTAGTGCTTTGTGCGGCAGGCGCCGCAGACCTGTACGTCAAGTGTGTCGAAGG
Source organism: Myxococcota bacterium (assembly GCA_039208735.1). GTDB lineage: Bacteria > Myxococcota_A > UBA796 > UBA796 > DRPG01. Next base: position 3,816 of record JBCCQY010000208.1, read on the forward strand.
CTGCCTGCCATCGGGCGATGACAAAACGCCGAATGTAATGCTGCTTCCTGATGAACCCACCGACGTCACGCTGGAGTGGAGCACTTCGGAACTCCCGACTGCCGGTGACGAGACCATCGTTCTACGGGCTGGCAACTCGAATCAAAGCATCCCTGATCTGGGACCGTTAACCTTTGAAGACGTCGATGGCCGTTGGGTGGCAAAGCACACCTTTCCTGCCTCATCGCTCGGACAAGGAACGTTCCTGGCGGTGGTCATCGGAACCCGGAAGTCGAAGCAACGCCTGTTGGATTGGCGGTCCTATCGGCTGTTGCGTGAAGGAGAACGCCTCCGGGAAATCGAGGGGGTGCGGCCGGCTACGCAGTACGACATCACCCTGGCTCCAGCCGTGCTGCGAGCGCAAACCGCGCGCCGTGGCCCCTTGCCGCGTGGTGGAGGCGATCGTGCGGCGTGGTGGTCTTTGGTGGACGAAGACACAACCGCGAACCTTGACCTCGACGGAGACTCGACGGGCCTGCCCGGCTTGAACATCACGGTGGACGATGTATGGGAGGCCGGCGTTGACGGCAATTGGATGACCGCCATTCGGGACAAGCTCTCCGGGGGTCGCGGACGCCGCGTACGCTTTGAAGACCTCGAGTTTGTTGAGCATTTGCCCGAACTCTACCACCGCAAAGCGAACGACGGTAGCGAGCTGGAGGTTCGGTACTACTATGGCGCCGTCACCCTCTCCACGAGTGCCGATGTGGGGCGATTCGAAACGTCGGAGACCCTCTCAAAGCGTCGTGGCGAGGGCCCGCAGTACAGCCACGAAACGTCGGCCACGCTTCGGGAGCCGTTTGACCCTCGCCTATGGGCCTCCTACGACATCCGAGAGTTCGGTGCAGACCTCGATCTGCTGGAACTGCTTGGCAAAACGGTCAAAAAGGGGCAGTCGGTCCCCGGGCTGCCCCCTCTCGCAACCGTCGATGGCGATGGGGGAGATGCGACTTATCACGTTGGATTCGTGGTCACAGCCAAACTTGAGCCGGCCGCCGATGATGCGACACAATCGGTGCGTCCAACCGTCCTCGCCGTCGACGTGGTGGCCCGGCGAGCCGGCATTGGGGGAGTGCGTACTGACGGCAGTGCTTCCGACTCCGATGGCGCCCTGGCACGCTGGCTCAAACCCGACACTGGGCTGGATCTCGACGATCCGCCACCCGGTTGGCGAGCGTACACGGCCCTGGCTCAGCCGGCCACGACGACGTCCACGCTGCGGATCTTGGGTAAGCCCGACCTAGCCCAGCGAGGCGCGATGGCCGAGGTGTGGGACGCGGCCCTCGGCGCGCCGCGCAGCTCGCAGCCCCCGGTCCGTGCTCCCGTCGATTGGGGGCGCACCGAGCGGGTGCGTTTCGCATTGTCAGCCAAGCTACGCGCTGGCGCGCTCGTCCGGCAGAAGGTGTTCCAGGGCGACGTTAATCTGATTCCCATCAACGCCTTCACGCAATACGTTCTGCGATTTGCAGTTGTAGTGCCCACCGGAGCACAACTGGCCTCCAAGCCCGATCGCGGCATTTCAGCTCGTCAAGACCAGGACATCCACGCCAACGTGCCCAAAGCTAACCGTTGGCGGCTCTTCAACGGATGGGGAGGTGCGGTTGTGATCCTGCTCTGCGGCGTCGTTGCGGTTGCGCTACTGGTGCTGCTTCCAGGAGTGCGTAGCTTCATCAATCGCAGTTTCCGTCTCTAAGGAGCAACCTTTAAGAGGGCCTGCCGAGCAATGTCGCGAACCAGTTCCTCCGCACCTAACGCGTCCGCCCGCAGGGGATACTCAACACTTTCCTTTTCACCAAGGTAGGTCACGAAGCCCTGGAACGTGAGCCCCTCCGCTTTGGCGTACGTTCCGGAAATCGTCCAGGTATCCGAGATCGGGTCGACATCCCACAGAACGAAGGGAGCATGCGGTCGACTGGCTTGGTCCCGAAGGTAGCGGTTGAGGGTTTGACTCAACCGAAGCGTATCCAGTCGGCCCCCTTCGGCCTGCAGGGTAGCGTGGGCCATGACAGGACGAAGGTTCTGAATTGGCACACTCGCCCGATCGGAGGCCTCGAGAACCCCCACGATAAAATCACCGCTGCTTCCACGACGGACGACCGGTCTCTGAACGCCTCCAAGGTCCTTGGCGTATTCAGGGACCTTGTCCTCTGCGTAGCCGAACCAACGGGCGACCTGAAGCGTGGAGCCATCGAGCGCGGGCCCTCGCATGGCTTCGAGCAAGGCATAGGTCAACACCCCCTGTCCAAAGCGGCTTGCTTCATACGAGACTTGGTCGGCGGCCGCCCCAGCGAGTAGCCAGGCCCCAGTCCGTTCTCGAGCCCGGGCGTGGGCACGGATGACATCGGACGAGAGATTTCGAGAAGCGGCAAGGGGAAATTCCACTTTACCTGCAGCACAGGTATCGAGCACCACAACGCGCTTGAGGGCCGGGACCTTCGTAAAGGCGTCGGCCAGATCGGAGCCTGAAAAGGTGGTACGCGCACGCAAGGTTGGATCCCGCACATCGTTCATGCTGGAAGCCTCGGACAGAAGGTAGAAGTAGTCGTCAACCCCGCCGCCCGGGTCGGCATAGGCGACACCGTGACCCGCCAAGAAGACCACCACCGTGTCAAAAGGGTCACTGCCGGCCAGCCAGTCGAATGCTTCGTCAAGGGCCTGACGAGTGGGCGCATCGTCCACTCCGGAGGTGCCTTCGGTCGCGAGCACACGCACATGGGTTCGTTCTGCCGAAAACCCTCGTGCTCCAGCGAGCCGAAAGGCCTCGGCAAATCGCTGGGCATCGAGCGCAGCAAACCCCAAATCGATTTGATCACCCGCATAGTCGCTGGTTCCTACCGCCAACACCCAAAGGTCAGGCGGATCGGGCTCTTCGCGCGGAGCGTTCGGCTCGGTGAACACCAAGAGACCTCGTGATCGCACCGTATTGGCGGCATTGCCAGCCCGAACCTGGACACGGTTGGAACCCTGGGCCACCCAGGTGGGCAGCGACGCCAGGTCAATCCTGCAATCGCGACCGCTGGCGAGTTCTGGGCATTGCTGGGTCACGGCATCGCTGATGTCGCTGCCGTTAAGGGTCGCGAAGATCGCGCCGATGCCTCCGCCTTGGTCTTCCAAGCGAAGATCCAGCTGACCGTTGGGTTCCAGGTGACCACGTTCGACCAGGGCCGGTGCCGTGATGGTCGACAACGTCGGTACGGGCCGCAGCGGCTCGTCACGAAGTCCCAACCGTTTAGCGAGGAGGCCAGGGTCGTAGAAGAGATCGCGAAGTTGGGACAACGCATAAGGTTCTCCGCCAATCACCCAGACCGCCCCGGCGACTTGCCCATCGTCACTGGCGTCGAAGCGCCCCTCGGGGTCGACCACGGCCCACCCGCCATCGGAGAAGCTAACGAAAATGGCCTTCCATTCTCCAGTGGCCACTTCGTAAAGGGTGGATGCGCCATCGCCGGCAGTAGCGACCAGATGAGCCTGACTTGCAAATCCGAGCCCTACCAAGTCGTGACCGGCATCGAACTGGCTGACCAGCGTACCGGAAGGGTGGTCTTGGACGCGAACGATGCCTTCGTTGGCGCTCCATGAGGCGATGCGGGTCCCGTCGGCCGAGAAGGCGGCGCGTTGCGCGCCGTTGGGTCCGGCGAAGGGAAAACGCGGGCCACCCGTGGCCATGTCGAACACGCCGGTGGAGGTCGCAAGACTTTTTCCATCGGGAGAAAACGTAGCGAAGTAACGTCCTTCAAGCGTGTGTAAGAGGCGACCGTCGCGGGCTCTTCGAACCTCGATCCGGCCGAGTTCGCCGGTCACCAGTCGGGTGCCATCCGAGGAAAAGGACGCCCTCTGTCGGTCCAGAGCGCCCCCTTCGAATCGGTACCGCACTCGCCAGGGCGCCCACCCGTAGACAACGCTTTGGCCCACCTCACCCCGGGTCGGGTCCTGCCCGCGGCTTGTCACCAATACCGATGTTCCGTCAGGTGAGAAGGTTGCACTCGAAAGGGGGTCTTCCAAGGGCTCTTCGGATTGGATGAGTTCACCTGTGGTGACGTTCCACCGGGCGAGTCGGTTCACCGACGTCGTCACAAGATGCCGCTGGTCGGGCGAGAGGTCTGCAGAGGTAAACCTGGGTCCCGTCCCAAAACGATGAATGCGTTCGCCCGTCACGGCATCACGCGCGGCCACCGTTCCGTTGGTAAGCCCGCCCGACGTCAACGCCTCTTCGGTGACCAGCAACGCCCCATCGGCGGAGAGCGATGCGCTCAAAAGCTCTGTGTGCTTCATCACAAAACGTCGATGCGCAGTTCCGTCACGCCAGTCCCAAATCTGCGCCGCCGAATCGCTGACGGTCAGCATTTGGGACCCTGTGTGTTGCACCGAGGTGATGGGTTGCACTTTCGACCCAAGCCGATGGAGGGGAGCTCTCGTGTTCGTGTCGAAGACCAGAATGTCGTGCCCGCTCGACAGCGCCAGCCTTGACCCATCGTAGGACAGGGCACTGGCCCAGAGTTCTGGCACCTCGAAGTGGTGGCGGACGGCCCCCGTTGCAATATCGACCAGCTGGGCGGTGTGGTCTCGCCTGGAGGCCTCGGCCCCACCCACAACGACCAGCCGCCCGTCGCCAGACACGGAGGTCGCCCGAGGGTGACCGTCAGGAACCGAAAAGGCCTTCTCGAGCTTCCAACGCCGGGTGTCCCACACCCGCATGCCTTGGCGAGAAATCGTGTAATAACGGGTGCCGTCGGTGGTAAATCCCGCGGTGTGAAAGCCGCCCCGATCGTCTTGGATGCACCGCTTAGCTTTGCCTTTACGAGATCGGTAAACCGTGAGTCGCGTCCCGCCTTGCGCGGTAGGGACACCAGCCACCACCGTCTTGCCATCCGGAGAAAAGGAGAGCGTACGAAAGCGTCCGTGGTCCGCTCCAAGCTCGGCGACCGCCTCCCAAGGTTCCGTCCGCCAAAAAGCAATTCGTCCCTCGTCCGTCCCCCAGGTTTCGTCGTTCCGGGTCACGAGTCTTCGGCCATCCGGTGAAAGGAAGGCCTCGCGGTTGCGTTGCGCATCCGGGCGCAAAACGACACGAATCCCCTCATGCAGGCCCACATGGCTGCGCGCGGCGGGGCACCAGCCATCTAAGACGAGCACGCTTGACTGTGGGGCGAAGGTGTAGGGACAAGGCGTAGGGATCGTTTGGAGCCGCCGGCCCGAGCGAGCATCCCACAGGTCGATCGTTGAATCATCGTGGCTCACCATGTGACGGCCATCGTCCGACAGGTCGACGCCCTGATCTCCGCGCAAGCGATGCAGCAATGCGCCGGTTTCCACATCCCAGACGAACGTGCCGTCGCCCTTTGCGGTGCTGACGAGGCGCCGGCCATCGCGGGAGAACTGTAGATGCGAAACGTTCGCGGTATGGCCGTGTTGCAGCATGAGCTTGGCGCCTTGCGGCGTCGGCTGGGCCCAAGCGGGCTTCACGGCCAACAGTCCAAGAACAGCGAAAATGACGCTTACCGTGCACTGAAACGAGTGTCGCACGCGACATCCTCCCCTGGCGATAAAGGCTACGGAGCTGCGCCGTTGCAGTAACGACTCGCGCACTAGGGATTGCCGTTGCTTTTGCGCAAGTTGCAGTTGCCCCAGGGCAACTGGAATGGGCGCCCAATGGGCGCCCGTGGGCGCTTGTCCGCATCGGTGGCCAAAACCAAGCTCTAAGCGGTGTCGAGGCTTGGCCTTCGTCTTGCAGCTCGGCCTGCCTGGTGCCGGGAGGGCGATTCACGAATGCGGCTGACGGATTTGCAGACATTCCTTCTTGTGGTGCGTGACGGAAGCATGGCCGAGGCCGCACGCGAGTTGGGGGTTCCCAATTCGACGGTAAGTCGACGGGTCTCGCGGCTTGAGGATGATCTCGGAACAGCACTTCTTGAGCGTGACGGGCGGAGCGCACGGGTCACCGACGCAGGTGAACTGATCGCCACCCGATGTGGGCCGGCGCTGCGTCAACTCGAGGAGGTGGAACAGCTCTTGGCGGCATCAGAGCCACGGGGGGTGCTCAAGCTCTGTGTCGCTCCCTCAGATGCCGCAGCGCCCGTATTCTCTCGATTTTTGCTTGATTACCGCGCGATATGCCCCGAGGTCGATGTCGAGGTCCACATGAGTGAACGAAACGTCGATTTGGTCGAAGAGGGATTTGATATCGCGATTCGACCCGGTGGCCCGCAGGTCGGAAGCCCAGGGCTCATGCGCCGGTTGCTCGGCAAGAGTCGTATGGGCTTCTTCGCAAGTCCCGAATTCCTCGCTCGCGTTCCGCCTCCCCCCTCACCCGATCTACTGTCAGGGGATGCAGTCATTGTGCAGCGTAGTCTCATGGCAACTTCGAAGGGTCGTGGCCATTCCGGGCGTCTGTGGAAGGCGCTGACGGGGTTGCCAGCTCGTTGTCGCATCGACGACTTTACCGTCATTGTTCGGATGGCGGTTCAAGGGGGCGGGATAGCACTTATGCCCAGCTATGTTGCGCAACCGCACCTCGAGTCGGGAACCCTTCGGCAACTGTGGCCCGAAGTCGAAATGCCACGGGGCTACCTGCACCTGCTCTGGCCCCAAAGCCGCCACCTCGCACTGCGGGTGCGCAGATTCATCGACCTGGCTGTCAAGGTTTTGGCCCCCGATGGCGAACTCGTTTGGCGTTGAACGTTCATGCGGTAGCGAACGGTAGGCGCACCCCCTAGGCGTACGCGTCACGGACTGGGGCTCCATCGACAACCTCCACGTGTCGGACGACAACTACGGGTACTTCGTCCACAACGGTCCTGAACTCCAGGGGACGAGCGAACTCACGTCCACCATGACACCAAGTGAGCTGACCTTCCCCGTGGGCGAGCAGCCCTTCATGAGCGTAATGGGCTCCGAGTGGGTGGACTTCAGCGCGCTCGCAGACTTCGACGATCCCATGGTCGAGCTGACCTGGAGCTGCCACGTCGCAGACCCGTCGGAGCCCCACTACGCTGCCCCCGTCGGGATGACAGGCCATATCGGCACTTTCCCTGCCTCGTCGGGCGTTGCCCATCGGTTCGTCGCGTGGGTGATGGACGACCACTCTGAAGTGCGGTTTGCTTTAGAGGGACGTTACTCCAACTTTATCCCTGCTCGGCTCATGACGTCCGATGTCGGTGGCCACTCGTTCGAACTCTACTTCCCTCGATTTGGCGCGGTGGTGAATGGTCGACTGGTTGACCACGAGAGCTCCTACAAGTTGGCGGACCTCAAGTTCTCGACCACCGAATCGACCGAGCCTATGAGCTTGGAAGACATTACGCTCTTGGCGCTGCCTGTGCCCGAATAGCTGGTCCGACCACCGGAACAGGAGGATAGATGCGCTCGCCTGGACTATGGCTGCTCGCCCTCTCGGCATGTAGCCCACGACCTCTGCTTGAGGTGCCGATTACCGGGGCCGACGAAGCGACGGAACAACTCCTGTCTGAAGGGGTGGCCCAGTTCGAGCGGTGGGTCGGACCCGGGCGCGTGCGCCTGGCAGAGATCTCGGTCGGACCGGTACCCGAAGATTTCCTTGGTAGGTACAATAGAATTCGTCAATCCGTCCTGCTAAGCGAAGATATTGAGGACGACAGTCGGCTCGTCCAAGTGCTCTACCACGAATTGTGCCATGCGCTCGATTTTCAGAATCGGATCGTCAAGGATGATCGTTCATTATTCGAGCAGCTTTCCGATCCCTCTTCGAACTTCGTGGGGCTGCCTTCGCCCGAGGGTCACCTGTCGTCGAGCCAGCTCCCGCACGAAGTATTCGCTGACATGTGTGAGTTCGGACCCGTTGTTCACCAGGCCATGGCTCACTCATGCCCGGCTGAAGAAACCGATCCACTCCCCTCGGTCGCTCAGTGGTTCTTCGATGAGGTTTGGCTGGGCGAGGTTCCCGCTTCGTGGGTCGCCGGACCACCCGTCACCTGGGAAGCCTCGTTCGAGCCAGACATCGTCTACGGATACGCGAGCGAGGACGAGGTTGCGCTCGTCTTGCTCCTCGCCCGAGACCTCGGCGGGGAGGCCGAGCAGACCGACTATCCCCTCCTCAACGTGAAGGACGGCTCGCCCATGGTGGCCTCCGAGGTCAACGTGGGTTGGGCGGTCGAGCCTTACTACATCGACATCCCCGAAGCCCTGCCTTGGTGGGCGACCCTGACCCAGGGCGTGAGTGAACAGATCTCGGTGCCCTACAACCGCTACGTCCATTCCGAAGACGACGCTGCTGCACTCGTCGATGTCCGCGCCCCGTTCCTGCAGGAGCGACTCCGCAGAATGCTCGTGCTGGACGATGGATGGAGGGCCACCAATGCATGCCCTGGAGAGCTTGGCGGCCTCTTTCGGGCCCAGGACACCTTCTACGTCATCTCGGCCGAAGGTCGCGTCGTCACCTGGCAAGCGCTCCGACCTTCCGAGGTGCGCTGACCAGGGGTGAGACCATCGAAGTGGGCCCCTGGGGTGTCCCCAGAACTGCCCCGTCGGCGACGAGCCGCTCCAACAGCTTGAAACGCTCGACACCGGACATTTTCATTCCCATTTGAGACAAGACGGACCCTCTGCTCAGATATCAACCTAGGGCTGGACTTTCGCGGAATCAGTGCGGATGGTCCACAATCTCTATGGATGATATTCTATCTATCATCTTGATAAATGCCGCTTCAGCAGCTTGCCCTACTCCCTCGGCGTCATCCCCCCATGCGGCTTCGGCAGCTCGGCCACGGCCCCTCCCCGGGGATTGTGGCACGGCACCGTTCACCGCCGTTCACACCGCCCGATGTGAACGCTGCGTGCTCGTCGGATCAGCGCGCTCATTCATCGTCGACAGAACCAGGCAGTGCAGTCGCTAGGCCGTCAACGCCGTAGGGCCTCGGGCCGTGGCGCAATTATGTGGGTTTAAGTCGAGACGTGCGAGCCAACGCTTAGTTTCTGCCAGGCCGCTGCTACGGTCTTGGAGAACCGATGCTCGTGCGAATCCCGATTGCCTGCTTCATTCTTTTCCTTTCCCCCGCATGCCTTCTCCGAGGCGGCGCCACAACGGATACCGACCCGCAAGACCCGGGCGACCCCGTTTCGACGACGCCCGCTCCGGTCGATGAGGACGACGATGGCTTCGCCGTCGACGACGACTGCGACGACACGAACGCAGCCATCTTTCCCGGTGCCGACGAGGTGTGCGACGCCATCGACAACGACTGCGATGGTGATGTCGACGTCGAGGACGCGGACTTGGTCGATGGCGTCGCCTTCTTTCCGGACGTCGACGGCGACGGGTTCGGAGACGATGCCGCGTCCGTCGTTGCTTGTGAGCCGGCCGACGGCTTCATCACCGAAGGGGGCGACTGCGACGACAACAACGCGGACCTCAACCCCGGCGCCATCGAGCTGTGCGACGGACTCGACAACGACTGCGACGCAGCCACGGCAGAGGCCGGTCTCGCCACGTTTTTTGGTGAAGCCGGCCCGGTCGACTTCACC
>JBCCQY010000209.1:0-13122 GCA_039208735.1 Myxococcota bacterium
GCGATTACCGAATTGACGATGCGGCCGATCATGGTTCGGATGTTTGTCTCATCGGGCCGTCGCAGCGTGCGCGTCGCCGCCTCGAGCTTATCCGCGAGCATGATCACCCCAGCCTCTCGCGTCGTCGGCTTGGGTCCCGGGTAGCGGAAGTCGCGGATGTCGACCTCATCCGGATCGTCGGCCATCTGCTGCGCCTGGGTGTAGAAGTACTGCAGCACTCCGGTACCATGGTGCATGTAGATGTTGTCGAGAATCGGCTGCGGAAGATTGTATTCGCGAGCTAGCCGCCCGCCATCCGTCACGTGCTGCACGATGATCTTGGCTGACACGTGAGGATCGAGCGTGGTGTGGCGGCTCACAGAACTGCGCTGATTCTCGATGAAGTACTGCGGCTTGAGCGACTTGCCGATGTCGTGGAAGTACGACGCCACTTTGGCGAGCAGCGCATTAGCCCCAATCGCCTCACACCCCGCCTCGGCAAGGGTTCCAACGACGACGGAATGGTGGTACGAGCCCGGCGCTCGCAGCATCAACTTGCGCAGCAGCGGATGGTTGAGGCTCGCCAGCTCCATCAGCCGGTAGTCCGTGACAAACCCGAGCGACTCCAGCACGGGGAGCAAGGCAAGCACGATAAAACCGCCCCCCAGCCCGCCAAGAAACGCAGCCCCGACCGCCCACACCGGATTTCCTGGAGCGAGCTGCTCTGCCGGAACGGTGAACTGCTGGAGCAGGTGGATGATGAGGACCGTCGCTGCGTTCAGCACCCCGACCACCGCACCGGCGCGAATGATGGCAATGCGCTCCCGCGTATGTTCCACGGCCGACGCGGCAGCGATGCCCGAAATCAAGAAAAACACGACGAACAATGCGTCGAATTCAAGCACGAGTCCCGCGACGATCGAGGCCGCGATGGTCATGACGACCGTCCACGACACCCCAAGCAGCAAGCGGGCCAACATGACCGCCCCCCCGACGGGCACGAGGTAGCCGAGGGCTTTGGGATCAGCGCCAAAGCCGATCTGGCCTGCCAACAAGGGCGCTGACGCTTCGACGAGGCGCGCCATCAGTGTCACGGTGACGAGCAACGCACCGGCGGCCGCGATGTCACGGACCCGGGTGGAGAAGCCCGTGAGGTGGGTCGAAGCGAACGTGTAGAGGGCCCCCAGCAACAGGAGCACGAACGCCGCCGTGACCCCGATTTCCTTGGGGAGGTTTCGACCTTGTTTGTGAGCTTGTAACGCCCGATACTTGTCGATATCGGCCGCGGTTAGCACCTGACCTTCGCGAAACAGCGCCTCGCCCTCTTCGACCTTCTGCACGTCTAAGGGGATTTCGTCGGCCGCCGCCTTGGCGCGTTCTGCAGTTTCGACAGGGTCTTGCCAGACGTTTGCCGTGACCAGCGCCCGCGCTACGGACGCCGCGGCATCGGTCTGCGGCGTAGGCCCCAATGCAATCTGCTTCCGGGCCTCTTCAGGAATCAGGATTCGCTCCAGATCGCTGAACCGCTCGGCCTCGGCTTCTTCCCCGCCCTCTCGAAGCAACAGAATAGGCCTGCGATCGGCGGGCAGCTGATCTCTGGAAGCCACGATGTAGCGGTCCTCCATCGCCTGCCGAAGCCAACGGCGAGCCATGTCTTCGGCCGCCTGACCGAACCCATCCTCGATGAGGGCCTGCACCGCAGGCTCGCTGACCCGCACCCCGAGCGGCCCGAGAAAAGCCTCGAGCAGATGAAGAGATTGATCCTCGGTTAGCGGTGGAATCTCTTCGGCATCGCCCCGCCTTGCCGCCAACGCCTCTCGAGCGTCCGCAAATGCTCGTTCGATCCTGGCAAGACCATCGTCGAGCTTGCTCGCCTGGTAGACGTAGACAGGCTCCGCCGTGGCGCGTGCCTGTTCTTTGGCCCGTTCTTGGGCTGCGAAGTCCGGGTAGCTGAACGCGAACGGAGCCCGCACGGTGCGGGGGGCCACGCTACCGACCGGAAGGTCGCCTTGCGTTGCTCCCGTCACATCGACGACGAGCAAGGCGATCACGAAGCCAACGCCCAGCCACAAGAAGAACCGTCGAAGGTCACGTTGGTCGAGCGGGGTCTCGCGAAGTGACAGCTGGATGAGCCCGCGGCTGACAAACGCGAGGAACCGGTCGACGAGTCTCACTTCCGCGAGCGCCCGCGCCGACCACCCTCACGCTCCTTTGGCGCGTTGGCCTCGGCGGCTTTGTCGGACTTCTCGTACGCAGCAACGATCTTGGACACCAGCGAGTGGCGTACCACATCATCGCCCGACAACCGTGCGAAGCCGACGCCGTCAACCGCGTTGAGGACGGACAATGCATGCACCAGCCCACTGTCGCCCTTTCGGGGCAGGTCGATCTGCGTGGTGTCGCCGGTGATGGTCATCCGAGAGTCCTCACCCAAACGCGTGAGAAACATCTTCATCTGCTCTCGCGTGGTGTTCTGAGCCTCATCGAGCACGACGTGCGCTTGGTTGAGGGTCCGACCGCGCATGAACGCCAGAGGCGCCACTTCGATGACCCGGCGCTCGATCATGCGCGCCACCCGCTCGGCCGGCAGCATATCGGCGAGCGCATCGAACAGCGGGCGCAAGTATGGATCCACCTTCTCGGTGAGGTCGCCAGGCAAAAACCCGAGTTTCTCACCCGCTTCAACGGCCGGGCGAGTGAGAATGAGCCGACGTACCTTGCCCCGTTTCAGCGCGGCCACCGCAATCGCCATGGCGAGGTAGGTCTTGCCGGTTCCTGCAGGGCCCACCCCAAACACCACGTCGTGTTTGCGCAATGCGTGGACGTACTGCCGCTGACCCGCCGACCGCGGCACGATGGGGCGCCCGTGATTGTTCACGAGGATGGTGTCGCCGAAGTAGGCTTCGAGGTCCGCCTCGGGGTCACCCCGAACGATGCGAGCGGCATGCGTCACATCGTTGGGATGCAGCTGATGCCCGCGCTCGACCAACGCATAGAGCTGTTCGAGGAGGCGGCCCGCGACGACGGCTCGCGGATCGCTTTTCCCTGCTCCAATGATGAGCGTCGTACCCCGCTGTTCAACCGACACCTCGAGGGCTTCGGTGACCAGTTTGAGATGGGACCCGAACTCTCCTACAAGTTCGCGGAGGGCGGCGTTGTCGTCGAACGATAGCGAAGTCGTCTTGGGACGGGCGTCAGAGTCGGATTCAGTCGAATGGATGCGGCACCCCAAACGCCCGACCGGCGGGCGTCATCGTCGAAGGGTCGGGCGGCACGGCTCCCGCTGCGTCGCCACGTGTGCCTTATCGACTTTGCGATAGTGACTCAACTCCCACCGCATGTCGCCCCGACCCCCGGTCAACCCGGAAAGACGCCGAGGGAGGGTTCGAAGCTCCCGAAGTGGCTGTTCGATGTCGAGCGTGGTGGTGCACCCCGTCGTTTCCAGCGCCAGTACGCGACCGCGATGGGCCGCCACGTCCGCGATGACGTCGCCGGTGCAGTCTTGGGGAACCGAAATGGAAGCGGTGCAGACGGGCTCCACAAATTCGGTGCCCGCCCGTTCGAGTGCCTTGGCGAGCGCCGTCGCTCCCACCTGCTCGAAATGATCGTCGGTCGAGCAGAGAATGTCGTACTCGCCATGCGACAGCGTCAGCATGACGCCGGTAACGGGGTAGCCTTGGGGCCCTTTCGCGCATCCTCGGGCCACCCCCCGTTGAACGGCCGGGCGGAATCGTTGGGGCAGCGCCTCGGCGTCCTTCACTGCATCGTGGAACACGAGGCCCTGGTTGGGGTCACCCGGGGCCAGCGACACGTGGATCTCGGCAAACGCATCGACCAACCCGTGGTCGCCAGTCTTCCGAAGCACCGCTGAGACATCCGAAACGGGTCCTGCCACCACCTCCCGATAGGGCACCGGTGGCAGGTAGACCGGCACGGGCGCCCCCAACCAAGCCTCAGTTCGCTGCAATGCAAGCTGAAGATGGCCTTCAGAGATACCCCAGAGCTGCACGCCCGCGCCGGTCTCCTCGACCACTAAACCTGGATCGAGCTTGGCGACTGTCGCCAGTCGTTCGCGGGTTCCGCCCGGCGCTTGATCGTCTGGAATCCACCAGGCGACCACCGGAGGGTCGGGCATCGGCAACGCGACTTCGACCTGTTCAGCCAGCGTATCACCAGGTTGAAGGTCAAGGTTATCGTAGCAAGCGATCCAAGCTCCCCGCCCCGGGCGCTGCACCACGGCTCGGCGAGGGCCTCGCAGGCGATACCACTTCGCGACCTTCACCACATCGCCGGTTCGCAGGTTCCGCACCGGCCGACGACTCGGGGCTCCGTGGCAGACGCGGACCATGTGAAACGGCTTGCCCTCCTTGTCCCAACCCGACGACACCACCGTCGCCACAAAGCCATCCTCGATGGCGCAGGGGCGGGTTTGTCCATCTGAATCTCGGACTGCCACCGGCCGGTGCGGCGGTTGGAACCGTCCAAGTGCCGACAGCAAGGGTTTGCCGCCGATGCGTTGCGCAGCTGAGGTGATGACCAACGGCACCACGGTCCCCTGGCGAACCGCCTCCTGAAGCCCCAACTCGACCACCGGCCAGGGCAACTCCAGATCTTCGAGGTACTGCTCGAGCAGGTCGTCATCGGTCAGGGCCACGGCCTCCGCGATGGACTCGGCCGCCGACCACACGACATCCTTCAGCGCAGCGGGGATCGGTTCAGGCGACCAGGCTCCCGTGCGCTCGGGATCGTAGCGCAGCGCCCGGCGTTCCAAGAGATCGATGAGGCCGATCAGCTCACCTCGTTCCACCCACGGCAGTTGCAGCGCCGCCACCCGGCGGCCCAAACGGTCCGTGAGTTCGTCACAAAGCCGCCAGACATCCTCGATGTCGAGGCCTCGGTCAGCTTTGGTCACCGCTACGACGCAAGGCCGATCCTCCTTGAGATGGGGCACCACGCGCGCGGTTCCGTGCTCGATCCCTTTCGTCCCATCCACAACGAGCAAGGCGCCATCAGCGAGATGAAGCGCGCGATCTTGTTCGTGGCGCAGCGACAGCGTCCCGGGGGTGTCGACCCACACCATCGGCGTGTCATCGTCGATGTCGATCCAGGCCGTCGAGACGCCGAGCGTCTGTTCGTGGGCCATGGACTCAGGCGTCCAGTCCAGCAACGTGGAACCGGCATGGATCTCGCCGGGCTGCCGAATCACCCGACCCGCATGCAATACGATCTCGGCCAGGGAGGTCTTTCCTGCCGATCGATGCCCCACCGCCACCCAAGAACGGGGCTCCCAGGGGCGACGAGGTGGACGAAGGCTCCTGCCGGCGTGAGCTGGACTCCGCAACGTCATCGGGAACCTCCCATTCCAATAGGGTACCGGTCGGCCCGAAAGCGCGTCAACGGACCCCGTCCACAACCCCGACAGAACGGAGGCGAGCCCTGGTCAACATTTGGGCAGGCTGGCGAGCAGCGGCGCCGGACACTATCTTCGCGCCGCAGGGGGGCCACGACATGGACCAGCCGAATCTGGTGTTCTTTGGCCGAACCCACCCAGGTCGGGTGCACGAGCGCAACGAGGATGCCTTTACGATCCTCACGCCTGATGAAGGTGGCTTCCTGCTCGCGATTTGTGACGGCATGGGTGGAATGGGCCGGGGCGACGAGGCCAGTCGACTCGCCGTTGAGGTCTTGCGCACGACGCTCGATGACGTGCCACCGCCCGAAGTGGCCGAACGGCTCACGACGGCCATTGAAGCCGCAGACACCGAGATCCGAGCCCAGCTCTTCGACGAATCCCAGCGCACCCAGCCGGGCGCTACGGCGGTGCTGGTGTGGATCTTTGACGGAGCTGCCCACGTGGCCTGGGTGGGCGACAGTCGAGCGTACTGGATTCGAGGTGATGTCATTTTGGGGCGCACCCGCGACCACAAACTCGTCGAAGATCTTGTCGATGCCGGGCAACTGTCGCCAGAAGAAGCGCGGCAGTCGACGCTCGCCCACGTGGTGACCCGAGCGTTGGGAGGACGGTCCGCGGACGAGCCCGTGGTCCCCGCAGCACGTCTGGACCGGCCTTGGGCCCTCAAGCAGGGCGACCGCATTCTTCTGTGCTCGGATGGGCTGTCCGACCTCGTGGAGGACCGCGAGATCCCCGGTCTGCTGGACTCCGACGACGTCGAAGTCGTGACCGAGCGGTTGGTCGATCTCGCCAACGAACGAGGCGGGCACGACAACATCACGTGCATCTTGGCGCGCTGGCAGGGTCCGGATCATGATGAGGCGGGTGCTGCGACGCCCGTAATGACCAAACCCCGACACGAGTTCCCGGATGGCGACACCGATCCCATGAGTCACGTGGTGGACACGCCCACTGCATCCCATCGACTCGGGTTTTGGCGGGCGGCGTTTGCCAACCGCATGTGGCCTCGCGAGTGGTGGTGGCCGGCCGCCACGTTGTGGGGCCTGGCGCTCCTCACCTTCGCGGTGGGCTACCTTCGTTAGCGATCAAGGGTTGCCGGCAAGGCCCCACACGACCACGGCCAGCAATCCAACCAACAGCAGACCGGCCCCCACCAACCCAAGCAGCGTGGCCATCGCAAGGCCAAGCACCATCCGCCGGCGCCCTCGGGGACGTCCGGGCTCTTGGGTTGGTGGAACGGTGCTCGGTGCAGGCCCACGGCGTGGCGGGATCTGATTTTCCTGCGTGATTTCGAAGATCACTTCGGCGTGCTCTTCTTGGCTTTCGAACGGCAACGAATCAGGGGCATCGGTTTCGTCGCCGAACGTGGCATCGTACTCACCCGCCCGCTCTCCGACCGTGACCACCGCGACCGTGACGTTGTCGAAACCTCCACGATCGCACGCCAAGTCGACGAGTTCTTGGGCTGCATCCTCGGGGGTACGACCGGCCACCACCTGGCTAATCTCCCAGTCCTCGACTAGGTCGTGAAGCCCGTCCGAACACATCACCAGCGCGTCTTCCGACTCGAGCTCGAGGGGTTCCTCCAAGACATCGGGAACCAACGGTTCGCCGTCCGACATCCGGCTGTGACCCAGCGCCCGCGTGAGCATGCCCGATTCGGGATGGTCGCGTGCATCCCGCTCGTCGAGGTCGCCCGCGTTGACCAAGGCCTGCACTCGCGTGTGATCGAGGGTCCGCCACACCGTATGGCCCTTTCGAACGTGGTAGAGCCGTGAGTCGCCCACCAGCCCCACAAAGGCATCGGGGCCCTGCAACAGAGCGACCACCGCGGTGGTGCCCATGCCCCGAGTGCCCGAGGTCTGCCCTTCGTCCATGATGGCTTCGTTGGCTTCGAGCAGGCCATCGTAGAGCCGCTGGCGTGGGTCGTCATCGGACCGCTGCATCCTTTCGCCGAGGACCCGAACCGCAAGCCCGCTGGCCACCTCGCCAGCTTCGTGGCCCCCCATGCCGTCGGCCACCACGACAAAAAGGCTCCCGTCTTCGAGCCAAACGTGGTCGGCCGCATCTTCGTTGTTGGAGCGAACCCGCCCCACATCGGTGCACACCGACACCGACAAGTCGAGCCCATAGCTCTGGCGCAGGTCGCTCATCCGCGCGCACCCCCGACCAAGCCCATCAGTTGAATCCGGGCAGATTGTCGAGGAAATCGAGGCCGTTTTCCTTGTCGCCGATCGACTCCCCAGATTCGAGCTTCTGCCCAAGCAGATAGCCGTCGTAAGCGAAAATCAAGGCAGGAATGGGTCCCAAGCAACAGCCAAGCAGCACCGTGTAGACCAAGGCGGCAACGCCCTTCTGCGACTGCCCCATGAGGAAGTACCCCAACGAGCCAAACACGAACAAATTCGCGATTCCGAGGAGAATCGGGTTCGCGTCTGGCTTCCGGATCATTTCACCCATGGATGTTGTCCCCTGGCCACCGCCGACGAGTCATCCGGAGGGTACGGCGCTCCCTGCTCTGCGGCAAGGCACGAATCGGTCCTCTGAGGTGTCAGATGGGGAACTGGAGTCGCAAGGGGAGATAGGGGACGACGACTTCTTCATCGCCCTCGGGCACCCAGATGTTGATGATGCCTGGGGCGTCGAAGGAGTCGGGCGCCCATTCGAAGACGACGTCCAGTAGGGCTGGCCCAGGTTCCAAACCAAAGATGGCAAACCGCCCGGTCGCTCCCGTACGATCCGCCTTGGGGTCATACGTGCCCTTGTCGGGGTCCAGGTAGCAAGGCAGGAACGTTTCTCCATCCTTCAGGACTTGGGCACGACCTCCGCCGGCGATAGGCGAAAACCCATCTTCTTTCCCCGACAAGTTGACGAACTCCATGATTCCGAATGCGAAGATACGGGAATCGACGTCGGGACATCCTGCAAAGTCCGAGCGCCACTGCTCGATGACCATGGGATCGAGCCCGTAGAGGGTGCCTTCATCGAGCGTCACATCGACGAAGCCTGCCGTACCCACGAAGGCGGTCGTGACGGTATTGGGGCTCCGCACCAGCGCCACGATGGAGCGTGCACCTGGCAACTCGATTTCAAACTCGCCATCGGCCCCAACCGCGGCCGTCGCGAGCGACTGCCCAGAGTCGTAGTCGAGAATCTCGATTTCACCGTCGACCAGTCCGGGGTTCTCGGGAAGGGGGCCGTTCGTGATCCGGCCGTTGAGGGAGACGAGGTCGTCGGTACACGCGGTGGCGAGCACGACGAGGAATGCACGGGCGAGCAACATGAGGAATCCAGGGCCTGCGGTGACTCTACCTATCGTCAGCCCCGACCGTCTTCAGAAAGCTGCGACTCTCGAGGCGACGCATCAGATGGTGCTCGATCGCATCCGCGAGCAAACCCCCAGGAAGATCCGGCGCGGGTCGTCCCACCGTCTCGACGAGGGGCGTGCGACGGAGGGCTTCCAACTCGGCCAGCGCCCGCGCGGAAACCCTGCGACCACCCCCACAGCGTCCATGGAGCGCTCCGCCGGAGGCCATGGCGAACACCGCGGGATCATCGATGGCCTCTCCGCACTCCGAACACCGGACAAGTCCCGGAGACAGCCCCGCGAACGTCAATGCCTTGGCCTCAAGCGCCCAACGACTCGCTGCACTGGGCGCGGTGGTTTCAAGCAAACCGAGCCAGGTTTGCAACAGTCGGTAGAGCTTCGTCGCCTCCGAAGACTCCGGCGCGAGTTCGCCACACACTTCGCATCCGTAGAACAGCCACGGGAGCCGGTCCCAGGCCTGTCGAGCTTGGTCAGGACCGCGAATGCGTTCCGCTTCGCCCAAGACGGGTAGCGTTCCTCGGCCTCGGGCAAACCCAATCGACAACTCGTTTCCCAGATCAAGAAGGCCCGCGTACCGTTTCTTGGACGCTCTCGCGCGTCGAGCCAGCACGCGAAGTCGCCCCTGATCTGGCGTGAGCAGGCTCATGATGCGGTCCGACTCTCCAAAGTCGAACCCTCCGATCACGATGGCACTCGTCACAGCTGCAGCAAGGCCCGGGCAACGTTGAAGTAGATGACGATGCCCAACAGGTCGACCAGCGTGGTCACGAATGGACCCGTCGCCACTGCGGGATCCGCCCCCAGCCGCTGCAAACCCACCGGAAGAAGGGCTCCAATGCCTCCGGCCGACAAAATTGCGAGCAGGATGCTGATGCTAAGGCTTGCCCCAACCATGGGGGTGCTAGGGAAGCGCGCGACCCCATACACGCCGAGGAGCACGGCATAGAACGCCCCGAGGAGCACCCCGACCCTGACCTCTTGCCACAGGAAGCTTCCCACACCGCTGAGCTGCACCTCACCCGTGGCCAACCCGCGGACCGCCAACGTGGCCGACTGAATACCCACGTTGCCTCCCATGCCCATCACGACGGGGATGAAGCCCGCCAGCACGGCCATCTTGGTCAGTGACGCTTCGTAAAGGCCAATAATCTCGGCGGCGAGAACGCCACCTGCGATCGTGGCCAACAGCCACACTGCACGCGTTCCACTCTGCTGCAGCACCGACTGATGCGTCCGAGGCTGCATGCCCGCCATCAGCATCATGTCTTCTTCGGCCTCCTGCCGGATGACATCGACCACGTCGTCGACGGTTACAAGTCCCAGGATGCGCCTGCTCTTGTCGACCACCGGCACCGCGAGGAAGTCGTAGCGAGCCACGATGCGAGCCACCTCCTCTTGGTCTTGCGCAGGTCCCACCGTGATCGGGTCGGTCACCATGAAGGTCTTGATGGGGGTTCGCGAAGGGTGGGTGAGCAAGGACCGAAGGCTCGTCACGCCAAGCAAGTGGTTCGTCGAATCAACGACATAGACGTACTGGACGGTCTCGAGGTTCTCGTGCTGGGCCTGCACGGCCGCGATCGCTTCGGCTACCGTGGTGTTCTTGTGGACCGTGAAGACGTTCGGGCTCATGATACCGCCCGCCGTGTCAGGCGGGAAGGCCAACAAGCGCCGCACTTCGTCGCCCGCCTCGTCCGCGGGAAGTTCCGACAGCACCCGTAGGCGGAGGTCGTCGTCGAGCGCGCTCACGGTGTCGGTGGCGTCATCGGGCTCCATGTTCGTGAGCAGTTCGACCACCGCCTCTTCGCTTAGGTCCTTCGTGACCTCTCGGGTCGACCCATCGGAAAGGTAGGCGAGGACTTCGGCGGCGTAGGTCGGGTCCTGGATGTGACGGTAGAGCCTCCGCTGCTCGGCAAACGTCAGATGCTCCATCGCAGCTGCCACATCGGCCGCCGGAAAGTTGCGAATCAGCTTGCGAACGGCAGGCCCTGCGTCTCGACGCACGAGCCGCCGCAGCAGCGCTTCGGTACGTTGATTGAGCTCGGTGGTCATCGCAGTCCCTCTGCATCGTCCACGAACACGAGCCGGCGGGGCTCATCCTGGCGCCCCAACGGAACGACGCGCTGGCCATTCCATTCGATGCGCAGGGCCTCGGGAGCGGCTCCCTCGACAATAAGGGAGCGAACTCCCTTCCATTCGAGCTGCTCGCCGGGTTCGACGCGTCGGTCAACGACCACCGCGCCGTCTGCCGTGACTCGCAGCACCGTGTTTCGTCGTACCTCGACCGCGAGGAATTGACCGCTCGGAGTTGCAGGAGTGGCCACCGACCCACCTTGATCGGCCGCCGGGGTCATCCATTGACTCACATACACCAGGGCAGCCAGGCCCCAAACGACGACACTTACGAATCCGACGCCACGCATGAGCGACAGTGACCCGCCTCGGGGCGTCTGGCCGCTCACCGTCACTCCAGGTAGGGCGCGAGGATCGGCCCCAAGCGAGCCCGAGCCGCTTCGTCGATCGCGTCGATCGGGGTGAGCAAAGCCGTCTGCAATGCTCGATGGTGCGGTGCAGGGCCTTCGTGGGCTGCGATCCGCCCAACCACGTCGGCCACAACCTTGCGACCCTTCTCCACGTTGGCGGTCAGCACCGCGATGACCTGTTCGACGGTGACCGCGTCATGGCCGGTATGCCAACAGTCATAGTCGGTGGCGAAGGCCAGCGTCGCGTACGACATGGAGGCTTCCCGCGCAAGCTTTGCCTCGGGGAGCGCGGTCATGCCGATGACGTGGGCTCCCCAGGCGCGATACAGCTCCGATTCGGCACGGGTCGAAAAGGCAGGACCTTCCATGCAGACGTAGGTGCCCGTTTCATGCATCTCGACGTCCACCGCCCGACAGGCCTCGGCAAGGTAGCGGTTGAGCGTGGTGCACGTGGGGTCGCCAAAACCGATGTGCGCAATGACCCCATCCCCGAAGAACGTCGAAGGGCGCGCTTTCGTACGGTCGATGTACTGGTCCACGATGACGGCGTGGCCGGGTACGATCGCCTCACGCAGCGAGCCTACCGCGCTGACCGAAATGACCCAGGACACGCCAGCCTGTTTGAGCGCATGGATGTTCGCTCGAAAGGGAATGTCGCCCGGCAGAATCTTGTGACCCTTCCCGTGGCGTGGCAGGAACACGAGGTTGGCATCGCCCAACTTGCCGTGCATCAGCGCATCGCTCGGGGGGCCGTAGGGCGTGTCGTAGCGCACTTCGCGGACATCGGTGAGCCCGTCGAGGTCGTAGAGCCCCGACCCCCCGATGATTCCGATCGCGCCGTCCATGCTCACCTCCTGCGCCCGGGGCGTAACCCGAAGGATGGAGCGGGGGTGCTCAGGCGGCGGTCTTGCCAAGTTGGCCGCAAGCGGCCGAAATATCAATGCCCCGAGTCGTGCGGATCGAACAGCTCGTCCCATGCATCACAAGGTGATGCTGAAACGCCTTGACCACCTCGTCCGAAGGACGCTTGAGCTGTGGACGGCCCGGGTTTTCATTGTACGGAATCAGGTTGACCTTGGCCGGAATCCCTTCCAACAGAAGGCGCAGTCGTTCAGCATCTTCGAGGGTGTCATTTTCGCCGGCAAACATCACGTACTCGAAGGTGATGCGCTTACCGCGCGGTAGCTTCACGGTGCGGCACTGGTCGAGCAGCTGTTGCATCGAGTATTTGCGGGTCACCGGCATGATCTGCCGCCGATGAGCCTCGGTGGTCGCATTCAATGAAATCGCGAGGTTCACGGGCAACGCATTGGCGAGTTCCGCGATCTTGGGTACGAGCCCTACCGTCGACACGGTAACGCGACGATGCGAGTAGTTCAGCGCGTGCTCATCGAGGCAAATCTGCAAGGCGGGCACGAGCGCAGGCAGGTTGTGGAGGGGCTCTCCCATTCCCATCAGCACGAGGTTCGTGATGCGCATGGAATCACCAAGGTAGCGCTGCACTTGGTAAGGCTGGCCGACAATCTCGGCTGTCGTGAGGTGGCGGATCAATCCCATGTCGCCCGTGAGGCAGAACGTGCACGCCATGGCGCACCCCACCTGGCTCGAAATGCACAGCGTGACTCGATGACCGTCCGGAATCAGTACGCTTTCGATGGTGCGACCCTCCTCGAGGCCCCACAGGAACTTGATGGTTCCATCCTTCGAATGTAGCGTACGCGCCAACGGCAGCTCATCGAGCGTGGCATGCTCGGCCAGGGTGTCCCGAAACGACTTGCGCAGCGTGGGCATGTGATCGAAAGAGGTCGCACCACGCTGCCAAATCTCCTTGAAGAGGCGCAGTGCTACGGCCTCATCTTCACCGAGCACATCCCGCACGAACCCCGCCAGGGCGGTGCGGTTGAGACCACGAAGGTTGGTAC
>JBCCQY010000210.1:0-13093 GCA_039208735.1 Myxococcota bacterium
ATCGTGGCGAGAAACGCGGACTTTGCCTCGCTTGCCTTGAGCGCCTGAGCCTCGGCGGCTTGGGCTTCGAGAGCCCGTACCTGGGCTTCGGACTGCACCTGGGACAGCACCTGCACCACGCTACCCGCGAGCATCGATGAAATGGCCACCGAGGTGATCGAGGCGCCGATCATCAAGCCGTGCAACGAGGACTCGCGGATCTCGAGGTCGATCGTAAACAACGCATTGAGCGGGCCTGCGAGGGCGAGGATGGCGAGGTGGAGCACGATCATGAGCAGTGCGCCAGGCGTTCGCAGCCACAACACGCTGGCGATGACCCCAGGTACGAAGAACAGGCCGGTGGGGCCGGGGAGCGTACCGACGAAGCTCACCGTTGCCGTGGCGATGACCAGCCAGGTGGCGAGCACGAACCAGGCCGCGAGCTGTTGGCGCTCCGCCCGCACGAGAATGATGGCCAGACCGCTGGACATCAGGAACAGCAGTGGCAGGACGACGAGTGGCGCCGGGCCGATGATGAGCTGGATGGGGACCATCGCGAGGGCCAGGGCGCCCGCAAAGAGCAGTCCCTGCATCATCATTCGCGAACGCACGCCCGCAAAGTCACGAATGCGGGTGGCGTCCCATCGGTACAAGGATGCGAGTTCTTCTAGCATTCCGCCTCTCGGCGCAGACTACCGCATCAACTGCCCCACGGGAGGGGTCTCGGATGGCCATTGTGTCATTGTTGGCAAAAGGGATGTCCGTACCCGGCCATCTCTTGGCTTCCGACCGCCGCCCATCACGCTCCGTGCGATCTTTTGCGCCATGTTATCCAGAGCCATTCTCGGTGCACCGACGGCAAGCCCAGAGTGGGAGCTGTCCAGGGAGAGTTGATGGCAACAGCATCCCCCCAGAAGGTCGAACGGGTCGTCATCCGCTTCGCGGGCGACTCCGGCGACGGCATGCAGCTGGTTGGCGGTCAGTTTACGCGCTCGTCAGCCATGTTCGGCAACGACGTGGCCACGTTGCCGGACTACCCGGCAGAAATTCGGGCTCCGGCCGGTACGCGCGAAGGGGTTTCGGGCTTTCAGATTCAGTTTGCAGGATTCGACATTCACACCCCGGGTGACGAAGTCGACGTCCTCGTGGCTATGAATCCAGCGGCCCTTGCAAAGAACATGATCGCCCTTAAAAGGGGTGGCATTCTTGTCGTCAACACGGACAAGTTCAAAGAGCAGGACCTGCAGAAGGCGCGACTTGACACGAATCCGCTCGAGGATGGAAGTCTAAGCGAATTCCGCGTGGTGGCGGCGCCCATCATCACGCTGGTTCGCGAGGCGGTCTCACCGTTTGGCCTCAACACGAAAGAGGCGGACCGCTGCAAGAACTTCTTTGCCTTGGGAATGATGTACTGGCTGTACACGCGCAAGCCCGACGTCACCATCGAGTACATCGAAAAGAAGTTTAGAACGCCCTACAAGGAAGCCAACCGGGCCGCGCTCGAAGCTGGCTACGCATTCGCCAATACGGTGGAATTGTGGCACGAGCCTTTCGAAGTCCCGAGCGCCAATTTCCCCGAAGGCGAGTATCGCAACATCACCGGCAATGCGGCCCTCGCGATCGGGTTGGCGACCGCCGCGTCGAAAACCGGCCTCAAAGTCTTTTACGGCAGCTACCCCATCACCCCCGCCTCCGACATCCTGCATTCGCTCGCGCCCTTCAAGAACTACGGTGTGGTCACGTTCCAGGCCGAAGATGAGATTGCGGCGGTCTGTGCAGCCATCGGAGCGTCCTACGGCGGCAACCTCGGGGTGACGGGCACTTCCGGTCCGGGGATTGCGTTGAAGAGCGAAGCGATCGGACTCGCCGTGATGACCGAATTGCCGCTCATCATCATCGACGTCCAGCGCGGCGGGCCATCGACGGGCTTGCCCACGAAGACGGAGCAGTCCGATCTGCTTCAGAACCTCTATGGCCGCAATGGTGAGGCACCCTGCGTCGTGTTGTGCGCACGGAGCCCCTCAGATTGCTTCGAGGTGGCGATCGAGGCGGCACGCATCTCCACGCAGTCCATGGTGCCAGTGGTGCTCCTTTCCGATGGCTACATCGCCAATGGAGCCGAGCCCTGGCCGCTGCCCGATCTCGAAGCCATTCCCGAGATGACGGTCCAGTTCCGCACCGACCCCGAGGGCTACGAGCCCTACATGCGCGATCCCGAAACGCTCGCTCGTCCCTGGGTGCGGCCAGGCACTCCAGACCTTCAGCACCGCATCGGCGGGCTTGAGAAGCAGGACGGAACGGGCAACGTGTCGTACGACCCCGACAACCACATGCGCATGACCGAGCTTCGAGCCGAGAAGGTCCGTCGGGTCGCGCGCACCCTACCCCCCACCCCCGTCGAAGGAGATGACGGCGGGCTGCTCGTGCTGGGCTGGGGCTCGACGTATGGCAGCATCCGCATGGCGGTTGAGCAGTGTCGAAACCAGGGGTTGAAGGTCGGTCACGCGCACCTCCGTTACCTCAATCCGTTGCCGAATGACCTGGGGGCGATTCTCGCTCGCTACGACAAGGTCGTGGTGCCGGAGATGAACATGGGCCAGTTGCTCAAGGTGATTCGCGCCGAGTACCTGGTCGATGCCGTTGGCATCAATAAAGTCAAGGGACTTCCGTTTCTTACCCGAGAGCTCGTCGAGGGCATCCAGTTCCACGCCGCGAAGGAGTCGTAATGACGGCCAATCCGCCACTAAAGAAGAAGGACTTCGAAAGCGATCAGCTGGTCCGCTGGTGTCCGGGGTGTGGAGACTACGCCATCCTCGCGCACGTCCAGGCCACGTTCGCGAAGCTCGGCATCCCCCAACATGACTACGCGGTCATTGCGGGCATCGGGTGCAGCAGCCGGTTCCCCTACTACATGGAAACCTACGGGTTTCACACCATTCACGGCCGGGCCCCCGCCTTTGCTACGGGTCTGAAGACGACCCGTCCCGAACTGTCGGTTTGGTTGGTGACGGGCGATGGGGATGGCCTGTCTATCGGCGGCAATCACCTCATCCACTTGTTCCGTCGCAACGTCGACATCAACGTGATGCTCTTCAACAACCGCATCTACGGACTCACGAAGGGCCAGTACAGCCCCACGTCCGAAGTCGGCAAGCGCACCAAGTCAACGCCCATGGGCAGCCTCGATACGCCGTTCAACCCGCTCCTGCTCGCGCTCGGCGCAGGGTCTACCTACGTCGCGCGTTCCGTCGATGTGTTCGCCGCGCACATGAAGGAGACCCTCGAGGACATGCCGGCCCACGCGGGCACCTCGTTTGTCGAGATCTACCAGAACTGCCTCATCTTCAACGACAAGGCGTTTGAGAACGCCACGGGGAAGGTCGAGCGCAAAGAGAACGTCATGTACCTGAAGGCTGGAGAGCCTCTGGTCTACGGCAAGGAGCACCGGTTCGGCTACGTGCTCGACGGGCTTGAACTCAAGCGCATCGAGATTACCGACGAAGCGCAAGAGGCTGGTCTGCTGAAGCACGACCCGACGAACAAGCTGCTTGCGACGATGCTGGCAAGCTTCGACCCGACGAAGGGAGACCCCGTGGTCATCGGGCTCTTCTACCGCGAAGACCGTGTGGTGTATGACCAGCAGTTCCAAGAGCAGGCCGATGCTGCGGTGAAGAAGCTCGGTACCGGCGACCTACGGCAGCTCATCCACGCTGGCGACACCTGGACGGTCCGCTGACTCCGAGCTTGCAGCCCCTCGAGGCCCTGCCCACCGCCGTGTGTCAGCGCGTCGAAGGCGTCTTTTGCGACGTCGATGACACGCTGACCTGGCATGGGCGTCTCGTCCCTGCAGCGTTCGACGCACTGGGACGGCTCAACGATGCAGGCATCAAGGTGGTGCCCATCACGGGCCGGCCGGGGGGCTGGGTCGACCAGATCGCCCGTCTTTGGCCCGTCGATGGCGTGGTCGGCGAGAATGGTGGTCTTTGGTTCTACCTGCTCGAAGGTGCGATGCAACGGCGGTTCGCCCAGCCTGAGACCGAGCGTCGGGTCCATCGCGCTGCACTCAAGGAGCTGAAGACCGCGATCCTCGCCGAGGTGCCTGGCGCGGCCGTCGCAAGCGACCAGAGTTACCGTGACCTCGATCTTGCCATCGATTTCTGCGAAGACGTGCCACGGCTTTCCGATGCCGAAATCGACCGCATCGTCGCGATCTTCGAAGCGGCTGGCGCGACGTGCAAAGTGAGTTCAATCCACGTTAACGGCTGGTTTGGAGCTTTCGACAAGCTCTCGGGGTGCCGCGCGTTCGTGCAAGAACGGTGGAGCCTCGACTTGGAGACCGTCAAAGAAAACTGGCTCTATGTGGGAGATTCGCCCAACGATGAACCGATGTTTCGGTGGTTCCCGCACTCGGTGGGGGTGGCCAATGTGCGGGAGTTGCTTTCACGCATGACGGCCTATCCTCGCTACGTGACGGCGGGATCGGGCGGCCATGGCTTCGCCGAACTCGTCGACCACGTGCTTCGCCAGCGGAACGAGGCTTAGGCGCCGGAACGTCCAGCTTGCGCCTGCCGGGCCTTCAGTTGGGCTTCCCGTCGCGCCGCAGTGCTGGCCTCTACTTCACGTTGAAGCCGTTGTACGCCTGCTTTGGCGGATGATGCTTCGACGTTCAGCACGATTTGGCGTTGCACCTTGCTGGCGGTGCTCGCGATCTCGAGGAGTTGCGCCGTCGTAGCGGCAAGCCGTGCTTCGAGGTCAGCCTCGATCGCGAGGTCGGACTCGTGTTCGGCAAGGGCGTTCTCCAGCGAACTCAAGGCCTGGTCCGAGACCTCTTCTCCCGCCACTTTGCGTGTTTGGAGGCGGCTGAGTCGTCGCTCCAGGGTGGCAATCTCGTCTTCGGGGGCCCCCGTCCGCACCAACGCCGACTCGAGGCGTTCGACTTCGTCCGCCAGCCCATTGGCGTTGTCCCACAGCTCCCGTGCGGTGGACCTCAGGTCGTGCTGCTCGGGCACGGACAAACCGGTTTTGTCGTCGTCGATCGTGTTCATCAGCGAAGTCAAGGCCGCTTCGGCATTCGCTCGAAGGCGCTCGGCACGCGTTGGGGGCACAACGGTGGGCGACGTTTCGGAAGCAGACTCAAAGCCTGGCTGGACCCCAACCGCATACGGAGGGGGGAGGTGACTGCCTTCCTTGAGGTTGCCCCGAAGGTCGGCCCGCCATGCCACGGGCAAATGCACCGCGTTTGGGTCTCGTGGCCCTTGGTGGGTCGACGACCAGATGGGCAACACGATGGACACCGCGGTCATCAATCCGACCCAGAGCGGAGGCTCCAGCAGGTCCGCGCTTGCGATGAACGGCAACATGGACCAGCCGACCGCGATCGGGACCCAGAAGTAGGCCGCGAGCCAGTCGCGCGTGGTCTTTGGCTCTCCGATCACCAAGGGTTGGGCTCGGAATCCCGTGGCTCGAGCCGCTTCGGCGAGTCGGTGTGCGGTCGACGCATCCGTGCGATCGACGAGGCGGAACTTTCGGTCAAACACCACGTTCGGAACGTCGAGGCTCCCCGGTTGCAGCCCGGCCTCTTCTGCAACCACGTTCGCGAGCGCTTCTTCGGGCGTGAGCTTGGTTTCCTCGGGCATTCCGACGATGTCTTTGAGCTTGGTGAACACAAACTCGAGCCCCCGTCCCCACTGGGTTTCGGGGGTGGTGGGAGCTCGTCCTCGCTCGTTGCGACGGCGCAGTCGGCGCCCTCGGTCCTCGTCTCGCTCGCGGATGATAATCGTGAACTCACCCGGCGGGAAGTACTGGCGTTTGATGCCATCATCCGCGGATCGGATCGGCATGGCGACCGCTTTGGGGGCCTGCCGCTGTTCGAGGGCGTCCACGACCTCTCGAGCCCCGCCCGGGCGGTCCGAGGGCTCAGGCGCAAGCAGGGCTTCGATCGTGGCGGCAAGGTCCTCGGGAAAGCCGGGACGGTGCAGGTGGATCGGGTCGACGCCATCCATTTGCTTTCGGAGGGCGGCCATGGGATCTCGGCCGTCGAAGGCCGGTCGACCGGTCGCGGCGAGGTACAACGCCGCGCCGAGGCCATACAGGTCGGAGCGCGGGTCGGAGCGTTCGCCTGCGTAGACCTCGGGGGCTGCGTACCCTGCCGTTCCGAGCATCGTGGTGGACCGGGTTCCGCCGTGGCGCAAGCGCGCGAGCCCAAAGTCGGTCAGCGCGCAGTCATCGCCGCCCGGCGAGACCAGCACATTGCTCGCGGTGACGTCCCGATGGAGCACCCCGGCTCGATGGGCCGCCGCGAGGGCTCCGGCAATGCGAAGACCGATCTGGCGAACCTCATCAACCGGCAGGGCCCCGATCTCGCTCACCCGCTCTTCTAGTGTATGGCCGGGGTGGTACGGCATGGAAAGCCCCACCCGGCCTTCCAACTCGTGGACGTCGTGGGGCACCAAGGCCGCATCGTGCCGTAGCAAGCTTGCAGACTGGACTTCACGATGGAGTCGCCGGCGCGTGCTTGCATCGGCGCTGAGGTGTTCATGCACCACCTTCAGGGCGACCCTCTGGCTTCGCAGTCGGTCCTGCGCCAGGTAGACCGTGGCCGTGCCGCCACGTCCCAACACCCCAAGGATCTCGAACCGGTCGCCGAGTACCGCTCCGGTGTCGAACCCTGCCAATGCGTGCCCTCCGTTCTCCCACTACCCTGACGTGGACACCGAGACCGGGTGAGGCAAGGGGTCTCCCTTCGCCCAGGCGGTCAGGCTTGCGCCTACCTCGGTCGCGACGCGGGCTCCGAGCGACCGGTCCACCCCGGATGCGTGCGGGGTCAACCATACCCCGGGCACTCGGGCGGCGTTCTCGAGCCCGGGCCAGGGTTCCTCGGGAAAGACGTCCACCGCCAGGCCACCGAGTTCCTGATCCCGGACCGCGGCGACGGCCGCATCCACATCGAGGAGCGCGCCCCGGGCCGTGTTGACGATGACCGCGTGCGGTTGGAGTCGGCCAATGCGATTCGCCGAAAGCAAACCTCTTGACGTGTCATTCAGGCTGCAATGCAGGGTCACCGCATCGACCTGAGGCAACGCCCGATCCAAATCCACGGCCCGAACGTCCGCGGGCACGCCCACGGGATCGGTTCCCCAGACTTCGACGCCGAAGTGCCCCAGCAACTCGGCGACGCGGGAGCCGATGACGCCGAGCCCTACCACCAGAACCTTGGCGTCCGAAAGCGAAACCGGAGTCCAGCCAAGGACCTCGCCGCGCGCCCATCTTCCCGCTCGTGCGGCATCCTGTTGGGCGGGCAGCCGCCGGAGCAACCCGATGAGGGTGCCGATCGAATGTTCGACCACGGGATCGCGGCGGGCCATCGGGCACCGTCCCACCTGAATGCCTTGGGCTACGGCGGCCGCGCGGTCGATATGGTCAAACCCCGACGTCGTGGTCAACACCAGCGAACCCTCGAACCGCGCGAGCACCGAAGCATCGACCTCGACCTTCGACGTCACCACCAGGGCCCCGACGTCGGTGAGATCGGGAGGCTCAGAAGACGTCGGATAGGCCTTCCATGAAAGCCCAAGCTCCTTGGCCGTTCGCTCCTCTAGGGCCAGGTGTTCGTCGGTTTCGTAGGCGGATTGGCCCCAGCGCACCACCGAAGGCCGTTCCAACGCGCTCATGCCGTCACGCTCGACGGCATCGACCACCCGCGCCATGGGTCGACGACGTGGGCATAGCGGCGAAAGAACAGGCCCGGCAGCGCGAGGCGAAAGAACACCGCGCGACGTTCGACGAGGCTGATGTTGGACGCCGTTCCGTGGCCGAGAAGGTAATTGGCGATGACGACGTCTCCGGCCTTCGTAGGCAGCTGAAGGGCCCGTCCCGGATCAATCTTGGGGCGACCTTGGCGCATACGTCGCCGGTCCTCGGCGAACCAGTCGCGCATGCGGGGCAAGCTCTGGGGCCAAACGGTGAAGTTGCCCGCCTCCTTCGACGGTGTAGTCGAAAGGAAGATCCCCACCAACGCCGTAAACGTCTGCAGGGAACGCGTGCCTATGCCGTTGTGGGGGTTTGCCACCCCGTCGATATGCCAGTCTGGCGGTTCAGGAGGTTCATTCGGGTGAATCGGGCGGATGGCGATTTGCCCCAGCGATGTGCCAAAGAGTCGCTGGAAGGGCAGTACCTGTTGAATGGCGTCGCGAACCCTTGGTGTCTGCAGCAAGCTCGTGATGACCTTGGTCCGTCGCAGACGGGGGCACCAGGATCGATGCATGTATTCGAGCTTGCGGCGCGGGTCGTAATGGTGCTGGAGGTCATCGTCGATCGCCCGGTTGGCTCGAGCCAACGCTTCCCGGCCAATCATCTGGGGAAGTTGCACGAACCCGTGCTGTTGAAGGTGACTTACCCAGCCGACATCATCTTCCATGATGAGGATGTAGCCTTGTCCGTACGGGTCCGCTCGGCCGGCACAACCGCGCTGTCGGCGATAGGACCGAACGTTGGACCCTGGAAGGAGACCGCCCGTGTGGCACTACTTCGCGATGGCGGTCGCAGCCCCTCTCGACGACGCCGGACAATCCGCTCTTGACGAACTGCACAAGGATGTCCAGCGGATTCGCCAGGTGCCCTTCACGAGGCCCCGTGGGCGCTCCATGTCGGTCGAAGAACTCCATCAGCACGAGGTTGACAGTTTGGCAGAGTGGATGAAGCCCGAAGACTGGCGCAGAGCAAGTCTCGCCCTTCGGGTTCTCGATCTTGCCGAGCCGGGGTTCGACCTCGAGCGGTCGCTCATTCGGTTGCTCGGTCAGGGGGTGCAGGGGTTTTACGATCCTGATGAACACGAATTGGTCATCGTAGATCGTCCCGGAGGCCTGCCCTGGCGCCAGGTCGCGGGTCATGAAATGGCGCATGCCCAACAGATGTCGCGGTTTGAGGCCTGGCCGACCCGGGTGCCTCGATTGGGTAACGATGACGTCGTCGCGGCCTTCGACGGGTTGCTCGAAGGGGAGGCGATGCTCATCGAGGTGGCCCTTTCTGGGGCCGAGCCGATGGTTGCGGATCTTCAGGCGCTGATTCCTGGTTTTTGGGTCCATTCCCCGGTCTTTCATCAGCCCGACGTACCGTCCGCGGTGTTGGAGTCGGTCGGCTATGCCTACACCTTCGGGGCCGAATTTGCGCAGAGCCTTCTCAAAGCGCGTGGGTGGGCCGCGTTCGATGACGCCTTCCGGCGACCGCCGATTTCAACCGAACAAGTGCTCCACCCCGAGAAGTTTCGGGATCGGGACTGGCCCCAGCGGGTCCCGCTCGATGTGACCGAGGTTTTGGTGGACTACGAGCTGGTCGAAGAGAACACGGTGGGTGAGCTTGGCATCGTGACGATGCTGCGGCAGTGGGGCTACCCCCGACAGGCCTGGATCGTGGCCTCGGGGTGGGATGGTGACCGCATGCAAGTGCTGGTGCGGGACGAGGAACTCGTGCTGGTGTGGCGGCTCGTCTGGGACACCCCAGAGGATGCCGAACGCTTTGTCACTCAGCTCCGTGACCGTTGGACGGTTGAGGAGGGGACTCGCATCGAGCGACGCGACACCCAGGTGGTGGTGCTGCGCGGGGTGCAAGAGTCTCACGTGGCCGAGGTCTTCCGGGAAGCGTGGCGCAGACGGACCCGCACCGTTCGTCGCATCGAGGCCCTGATCGACCGACAAGTGCTGCGGCGTTGGCGCCGCGACCAGCAACGCCAAGCGCGCGACCGCTGAACCGGCGCATTACGAGGGCCCGATGGCCAAATCAAAGACCCTGTTCGTCTGCTCGCAGTGTGAGTACTCGACCGCCAAGTGGCTCGGAAAATGCCCCGAATGCGGTGCGTGGAACAGCCTGGTGGAGCAGGCGCCTCCCACGAAGGCCCAGCAGCAACGTGCCAAGGCGGTGCCGAGTGCGGCGGTCAAACTCAACGAGGTACCCCTCGATCGGGGCGGCGACGTGCGTGTGCGCACGGGCATCGGAGAGTTGGATTCGGTGCTTGGCGGCGGTCTGGTGGCCGGCTCGCTCGTGTTGCTCGGTGGAGACCCCGGCATCGGGAAGTCCACGTTGTTGCTCATGGCGCTCGATGGATTTTCGCGACGGGGCATCGAGGTGTTGTACGCAAGCGGCGAGGAATCGACGCAGCAGGTGCGACTGCGGGCCCAGCGCCTCGGCATCGACGGCGAACACGTGTGGCTTGCCGCCGAGACGGACTTCGCGCGCATTGCCGCGAGTATCGAGCAGCAGAAACCCCGGATTGCCGTGATTGACAGCGTTCAGACGGTCACGGTGCCTGAACTCACGTCGGTGCCCGGCTCGGTGGGCCAGGTCCGCGAAGTGGCGCATCGGTGCATGCAACTGGCCAAGGGCCAAGGCATTGCCGTGCTGCTCGTCGGTCATGTGACCAAGACTGGCGAACTCGCGGGCCCCAAGGTGCTTGAGCACCTCGTCGATACGGTGTTGCAGTTCGAAGGGGACCCCGACGCGGGCATTCGGGTGCTTCGCGCTGTGAAGAATCGCTTCGGCGCCGCCGGGGAACTCGGATTGTTCGAGATGACGGACGCAGGCCTTCGTGAGGTGCCCGACGCGTCGGTGCGATTGTTGGCCGAGCGGGCTCCCGAAGCGTCAGGCACCGCGGTGCTGTGTGCGGTGGAAGGATCGCGACCGGTGCTTGCCGAAATCCAAGCCCTCGTGGGGCGTCCCTCGCCGTCCATTCCGGCGCGAACGTGTGTCGGGGTGGATCGGTCTCGGGTGCTCATGATCTGTGCAGTGTTGCAGAAAGCGGGTCTTCCCCTTCACGATCGGGATGTGTTCGTCAATGCCGCCGGGGGCCTGCGGCTTCAAGAGCCGGCGGCCGACCTGGCCATCCTCGCCGCCATCGCAAGCAGCCTCCTCGACCGGCCACTGCCCACCGACGTCGCGTTGTTTGGCGAGGTCGGACTGGTCGGCGAACTGCGCGCCACCTCCCGAGCGGGGCAGCGCCTACGAGAGGCGGACCGGCACGGGTTTCGGCGGGTCATCGCACCCAAGCGAGCCGCCGCCGATGCGCCAGAATCGGTCACCCTGATCGGCTTGCGCACCGTTAGCGAGCTGTTGAGCTGGTTGCGCGAGGTGGGATAGGACGAGGTCCACCCCCGGAATGCGAGTCCACCATGTACCAGTCGTTCCCGCTGCTCTTGCTGCCGATTCTCGTCTACAACTTCATCGCATTCTACGGCCAAATCCCGGGAATTCCCCTCGATGAGGTGTGGTGCGAAAAGGCATTCGGAACCGGGGTCCATGCGGTCTGTTGCCAGCTCGAAGACGCGCTGATTCGCATTCCGATGATTGCGCGGTTTCCCGACGGGGCCGGTAGCATCGGCGTTCGCGCCATCTGGCCGATCTCCGCGAGCGATCTGCTGTTGGGCTTTGGCCTCATCATGCTCTTCTTCGAGCTGTTGAAGTCGACGCAGACCCAGCGGGCGTCGTTGGTCAATCATGGGTTGTCATTGCTCGTGTTCGTCGCAGGGCTCATCGAGTTCCTGCTGCTGCCGCAGTTCGCAACCTCAACCTTCTTCTTTCTCATGCTCATGGCGTTGCTCGACACCTTGGCCGGCTTCATCGTGACCGTGGCCACCGCACGCCGAGACGTGTCGCTCGGCGACGCCCTTTAGGCCTCCGTCGCGTCGAAGAGCCGCTTCCCAATTGGGTCCCAACCGGGGAGTGGCCTTCCGTCGAGTTCGATCACCGGCGCGAGCCAGCGGGTGGTGCTTGCTAGGTAGAGCCCGTCGAATGGTCCCTTAGCGAGAGCTCCTTGTCGAACGACGTCAATGCCCAGGTCGTTTGCGAGGCGAAGGAGCCGGGCCAACGTCGTGGAACGGAGGATTCGGCCATCCCAAGGGGCGGTCATCAGTCGGCCATCGATGGAGGCGAGCACTGCACTCGAGGTGCCTTCGGTGAATCGCCCTGCCGCATCCACGAGCAGGATTTCGTCTGCGCCATGGCGTCGTAGGGCGACCATCCAGTCCATGCGGGACCGGTGCTTCACCGACCCGTCGATCGCGCTGCCTTGCGGAAGCCAGGGCTGGGTGGCGCAGCGCACGGGGCGGCCACGGCGGCCGGTTTCCAGTGGGGTGGCCCAGACGATGCGTCGGCCGTCGCCCGTCAGCGTGATCCGTACCACCGCGTCGGCGCCGACCTGCTCGGCGACTCTCGCCACTTCTGCGCGCAACAGATCATCGCCCGGATAGGAAATCATCGCCGCTGCGGCGGATTTCGATAGCCGCGTGAGATTGTCTGCGAGGTCCCTCCCAGGACCCAGCATCAGGGTCTCGAACACCGAGTAGCCGTGCGTAAACCCCACATCTGTGATGGGAATGCGCGCCTCGGCGAGGGGCGTTCCGGTTCCATCGACGATTGCCCAACCGTCCATCCTGGCCTCTCTGCAAAGCCGCATCCGGTTGCATGCCCGTAGCGAGGGCATCATCGCGGCGATAGGGGTTCGGATAACTTCGCGCCGAGGGGCTTTGAATGTCGACGTTCGAGGGTGTGGATTTCTACCGCATCGATGACCTGCTTTCCGACGAGGAGCGGTCGATCCGCGACACCGTGCGGGCGTGGGTCGATGAGAACGTGATGCCGGTCATTGAATCCCACTATGAAGCGGGGACGTTTCCTCGCGATCTCGCGAGTAAGATGGGCGAGATGGGATTCCTCGGGTCAAACCTCGAGGGCTACGACTGTCCGGGGCTCAACAACGTTTGCTACGGGCTCATCTGTCAGGAACTCGAACGGGGCGACTCCGCCATTCGGAGCTTTGCGTCGGTTCAAGGCTCGCTCGTGATGTTCCCGATCCATGCCTACGGCACCGAGGAGCAAAAGCAGAAGTGGCTGCCGGAGCTGGCCGCAGGACGCAGGATCGGGTGCTTCGGATTGACCGAGCCCGACCATGGATCGAACCCCAATGGCATGGTCACGCGCGCCGAAGACCGTGGGGAGTACTACCTGCTCAACGGTGCCAAGATGTGGATCACCAACGGCACCCTGGCCGATGTCGCGGTCGTTTGGGCCAAGCTGGACGGTGAAGTCCGCGGGTTTATCGTCGAGAAGGGCTTCGAGGGCTTCACGG
>JBCCQY010000211.1:0-12994 GCA_039208735.1 Myxococcota bacterium
GGGCCGTAATTCAAAACTTCGGCCCGCCACCAGGGAGGGGTGGGCTGCGGTTTCCGCCCGACTCGGTTAGCCTACCCCAGTCGAGGAACAAAACCTCGGAGGGCGTGTGATCCTTTGGTGCATCGGGGCCTGGGCGGTCGAGCCGCCTCCCGAGACCGATCCTCCGGTCGAGGCCAATCCAACTCCTGCTCCTGCTCCTCGCCCGGTGGTCACCACCTCGGTCGTGGGTACCATTCGATCGGCCGGCACCCGTGAGGTGCTGTCTGGCGTGATCGTGGGGCTACGCAGTGGGGCAGGCCGTGACCCGCGACAGACCACGACCGATGAAGCGGGACAGTTCCGGTTTGAGGACGTTCCCGTCGGACCGTGGACATTGACCCCCGTGAGCGCGGGCTATCGAGCCGACGACGTACCGCTCACCTTGTTGGGAGGACGACAGCCCAATGTGACCATGTTTTGGGTCGATAACGAACCCTGGCGAAGCGACGCCGACGCTGAGATTGTGGTGGTGGGGCAGCGGGTCACGCCCGAGATCACCGAGCGTGTCATCCCCACCGAGATCGCCCGGACCTTGCCCGGCACGAACGGCGACGTGGTCCGCGTCATCCAGAACCTGCCAGGCGTGGCACGGCCGCCGTTGAACATCGGCCAGCTGCTGGTGCGAGGCACCGCCCCTGAAGACAGTGCGTACTACCTCGATGGTGCGCCCATCCCGCTGGTCTTTCACTTCTCGGGCTTTTCCACCGTGCTGAATGGTGATGCGCTGGAAGAGATCGCCTACCTTCCCGGCAACTATGGGGTTCGCTACGGACGCACGCTCGGAGGCGTTATTGACCTGCGCATCGATGACCAACTTCCACAACGCTCGGGTGGCTACGTCAGCGTCGACCTGTTTCAGACCACGGGCTTCGTTGAGCAACGGATTGGTCGTCGGCATGCGCTGACCGTGTCGGGACGACGCTCCTACATCGATGCGGTTCTCAATCCGGTGCTCAACAGTGGCGAAGGCCCGTCGGTACAGGCTCCCCGATACGCCGATTTTCAGCTTCGCTGGCTTACCCGACGCAAGTCCGGAGGAACGGTTGATGCCCTGCTGTTGTTCTCCGACGACCGCTTCCGGGTGGTCGGCGACGGGGAAGACAACGACGATGTCCAGATCGGCTTTTCCACCACCTTTGGCAAGGCTCGCCTACTGCTGCGGGACGAGCTGGGACGCGGGTGGCGCAACGAGCTGTCGGTCATCGCGGGTCGCGAACGTCAGGCCTTTGCCGTGCCCGATGGCGTCGCCTTCGAAGACCCCATCTCGGTCGCGATCCGCGACGAGGTGTTCATCGCCGCGGCACCTGTAGGATTGCGGGCCGGCATCGACAGTCAGATCGGCCAGTTCCGCTTTGCCTACGAAATCCCGACCTTTGGAGAGCCTGAAGGCGCCGACATCTCGCGGATTGCTCCGGCCGCGTACATCGAGCCCACGTTCCAGGCCGGCCCGGTTCGGCTTGTGCCAGGGTTGCGCGTCGATGGCTTGATGCTCGGCAATGTCTATCGAGACTGGACATTCGACCCTCGATTCTCAAGCGAAGTCCGGTTTGCGAACACCACGCTGAAAGGCAGCACCGGCCTGTACAGCCAGTGGCCCACGGTCCGGCAAGCCATCGAACGCCCGGAACTCACCGCGGCGCGAGGCTGGCAGAGCGCCGTGGGCCTCGAGCAGCAGCTCTCACAGGCCCTTTCGGTCGAGGTGACCGGCTACACCCAACTCCTTTCGCGGTTGGTCTCCGGGCGAGAGGATGCCTTCCGGTTCTTCACCGGCCCGCCGTCGAGCGGCCCTTTCGATACCGACCCCTACGCCAATGACGGCACCGGCCAGATCTTTGGTCTCGAGACCCTTTTACGCTTTACCAATGAACGCACCACAGCTTGGTTCTCGGGAACGTTCGGGCGCTCCACCCGGGTCAACCGTCCTGGCGGGACTCGGGAGCTGTTCGAGTACGACCAGCCCATCATTCTCACCGCCCTCGCCTCGCACCAGCTGTCGCGAGGGTGGCGGCTGGGCGCACGGGCTCGCTACTCGTCGGGCAATCCCTTCACGCCGGTCGTCAATCGGTTCTTTGACTTGGCTTCACGGCAGTTCGTGCCGGTCTACGGTCCGGTAGATAGCGCGCGACTCCCGGCGTTTTGGCAGCTGGATGTTCGGGTCGACAAGGAGTGGACGTTCGACCGCTGGGCGCTTTCGTTCTATCTCGACCTGCAGAACGCCACGAATGCCCAGAACGTCGAGGTCATCGGCTACACCTTCGACTTCACAGAAGAGAACAACGTGACCCAGATCCCCATCGTGCCGGCGTTCGGCCTGCGAGGTTCGTGGTGAGACGATGGCTGTGGATGCTTGCATCGGTGGGCTGCATGGGCGGACCTAACCTCGAAACCCGGATTGGGGAGCTTCGTGTCGTCGCCGCCAAGGCCGAGCCAGCCGCGGTCAAGCCAGGCGAAGCCTACGACCTTCGCCTGTGGGTGGCAGATCCGTTGGCCCTCGGCGCCGAGGTCCTCACGTGGAGCTGTCCAGACCAAGCAGGCGACTGCCTGCCTCAAACCTCATCGGTGCCGACCCCAAGCGAGGGCATCACTCCTTCGTTTGTGCAGCGTCGCATCGCGGCGCCGGCCCCTGTGTGGGTCTTGGCATGCCCCGACGGAACGTGTGGTGACCTCGACAACCCGACGGCCGACCAACTCCGCGACCCATTTGGCTGGCTACAGGACCTTCCCCTGGCTGGGGTGAGCGCAGGGTCTCGACTCCCTCCTGTGGCCCTCGACCCCACCGCCGAGCCTCCCGTCAACCCCACGATTCAGGACGCGCCTAAGGCGATGCTCGATCGGGAGGCGATCGAGGTCGAGCTTTCGTTTAGCGTCGAGGGGGCCACGGACGCGTTTGGGTACGCAACCTCGGGCGGGTTCGAGTCCCCGAGCAACCCCGTCGACGACAAAGGCACGGTGACCCTTACCTGGGTTCCCGACCCCGAAGATGAAGACGGCGAGGCCTACGTCGTGTTCACCAACGGGTCCGGGGGCACGGAGGTCTGGCAGGCCCCGATTCCCTGACGCCCTCTTCCCCTGGCGAAAAGTGCCGACTCCGCTCGCCTTGCGGCCATTCCGTCAACCCATTGGGGAAGCCGCGGCTATCGCGGGGCGAGGCGACCCGTCCACTCCGCACTCGCGAACCCTTCAGGGGCCGCCGTCGAAAAGACCTCTGGCGCGGTCTCGAGGGGCTCCCACGACTTGAACCGTACGTCGAGGGTCAGCTCCATGCTCGGAACGGACAACGACCATTCCTTGGGCAAGCGCCCTGCGTCCGTGGATCTAAACTCACCGTAGCGAAGGGTGAGTCGCTCTTGGCCGTTTGCATCGTCGATGCGCACCTCGCTGGGGTGCAAGGGCTCCCCCGCCAACCGCACCATCATCGTTCCCTGGCCGGGCTGGGATCGAACGTACGAGTGCGATCCATCGTCCGCAGCTCGCAACGTGGACGGGTCGTCGGGCAAGGGCACCTGACCGACAAACAGCCCCACCACGCCGTCGAGCCCTAGTTCCTCTCCCATCCAGCCCCGAACCGTGGCGTCCAGCGAGTCGACCCAGAAGTGCTGGGACTGGCGACGCAGGACCACCGAGGCCCCGGCCCCATCGGTCTGCGCGGTGGCCATGGCGCCGCCCAGCGGTCCGAGTACGGCGAAGTGCATCCGCCCTGGTCGGTCCACGATAAGCGCTCCTCCCGTCCCTCCCTCAAGGCCGAGTCGTGGCGCATCAATCTTGAAGGAGAACCGGGCCCGCAGAGGGTCGAGTACCGGCGCCCGAAGCGCCGCAAACGGGTCGTCCGACGCGACTGGAGGCGGAAGCGGTTTGCGGCACCCAAGCGTGCCCACCGTGACGATCCCGAAAAGCATCACCCGCATCGTCGCTCCGAAGGTAGCGGAGGACAGGAGACAGCCATCCATGCAGCGGCCCGCCATCCTCGTGCTCTGGTACGCAGCCCAGACCGGCTCCGCCACGTTTTCGCCGTGGCTTGGCAGCCTGTTGTCGGATGCGGGGTGGACGACCACCGCGGTCGCCGCCATCCTCATCAGCGTGCCGTTGGGCCGCCTTCTTGGGGGACCGCTATGGTCCTGGGTAGCGGACCGGACGAGTCCAGATCGGATCCTCCGCACTGCGGCCACCGCGAGCCTCCTCGCAGCATTGGGCTTGGCCCTCACAACCGTGGTGGGAACGGCCGGCGCACTCGTGGCCTTCGCCATCTTGGCCTACGGCATCGCCCGATCGCCCATGTTCGCCATCATGGACGCAGCGACGGTCGAGTGGTTGGGGGACCGCTACGGACGGATTCGTGCCGCAGGCTCGGTGACGTTCCTCGTCCTGATCTGGCTCGGGGGATGGCTTCGACCGAGCCTTCCGCTCGCCCCATTGTGGATCGCCATTGCCATGATGGCCCTCGCCACCGCCATCACCTACTCCCTTCCCCCCCTACCGGCGCGAGCCCCGCACCCCCCAACGTGGCAGGATGTTCGCGAACTCCTACGTCACCGACCCCTCGTCATGCTGGTGCTCATCAGCACGCTGCAGGGGTTCGGGCTGTCGTCCTTCGATCAGCTTTACACGGTCCACATCGACACCCTCGGGCTCCCGTCGTGGGTCACGGGGACCTCGTACGCGGTCGGCGTGTGCGCCGAGGTGGGCATCCTTACCGCAGGTTCCTGG
Organism: Myxococcota bacterium; assembly: GCA_039208735.1. GTDB lineage: Bacteria > Myxococcota_A > UBA796 > UBA796 > DRPG01. Next base: position 4,744 of record JBCCQY010000211.1, read on the forward strand.
CTGCTGCGCACCTTAGGGCGGCGAGGCGTGCTGCTGATCGGGGTCGCGGTCGGCGTGCCCCGCTTCCTCATGACCGCCTTCGCAACGTCCGCGTGGAGCCTTGTGGCGATCCAAACGCTCCATGGCGTTCACTTCGGTGCCTTCTGGCTCGCCGCCACCTCGGCCTTTGCCGCCGAAGCTCCACCCGCCCTGCGCAACAGCACCCAGGCGTTGCTTCCCTCAGCGGCCTACGGCGCAGGCCCCGTCCTCGGCATGGTGGCCGCATGGACGGGGCTTCAGCTTGGGGGCACGCTGCCGTTGCACTACACGATCGTCGCCGGGGTGAGCGCCGTGGCGACCGTGCTGGTCTGGCGGCTGCGGCTCAGTGAATAAGCTTTCGTCGCGAGCGACGAAGACGGCTATTCGCAGGGGTTTCCGTTCTTATCGAAAAGCTTGATGACCTTTTCGGAACCCTGGACCACCGCCACCTCAACGCACTGCTTCGTCGGCTTCTTCTTGACCCGACGACGCACGACCTTGCGCGTGGTCTTGAGGCGACCGCGAAGGTCATCGATGTTCACGCCGCCGAGCGTCGCAACCTTGACGTCGAGGTCGTTGCGAAGCGACAGCACGATCTCACCCATGTTCTCGGCGTGGGCGATTTTCTCGGCTTCGTCAGCCGTCACGAGCAGGGTGACTGAGGGACGCTGGCGCCCACGGCGCTTCTTCGCTTCCTCAGCCGTTTCCTGCCGCATCCGGCTGTTGACGCCAAGCACGAAGATGGCCTGAAGCAACGTTTCGGTTCGGGGTTTCGCGCTCTGATTCTCGGGCGTGATCGTGACGAGCACGTCGACGTAGTTGCCGGGATTTAGGAAGCCCGACAGCGCGGCCCCATCGCGGACGGACACGGAAAGCGCCCGCATGCCGCGAGGAATGATGGCGTTGAGACCCACGCCGGATTCAGGATCGGCCAGGCGGTCAGCCCGGACGAATTCGTTCGCGAGAATGCGCTCCCGCGGAATGCGCCCCACCACGTGCTCGGGCGACAGGAAGACCCCCTCGGGGAGGTACTTGGGCGGAATCTGGACCGCGTAGAGGTCCTCTTCGGTGATCGTGACGCCCTGGTACAGATCTCGGGCGGCGACGATGACCATCACCATGTCTTCGGGGCGCTTGGCCTCATCGATCTTCAACTGGTAGTTCGTGATCAGCCGATACAACGCCACGAACGAGCCGGCCCCAAGGGCGACCGCCAATCCCAAGAAGATGAGGGCCCGGACCGCGCCGGAGCCGGGATTCGTCTCACGTGCCATGTCGCTCACCTCGCTTGCCGGAGCCTTATAGCCGACCCACACAGGTCGGCCGACTTCCTGATCTGCCTCATCGGTCGTGGCGCGAAGGGTTAAGCCCCCGCGGCGCAGACCAGCGAGATTTTAACTCTCTTCGAAGAGACTGCGCAGCTCCGAGGCGGAAAGCGTTCGCAGGAACCCACCGTCTGTGCCAAGGGCGGCGTCAGCCAGGCTACGCTTGGCCGCCTGAAGGTCGAGGATCCTGTCTTCAACCGTACTTTCCGCCACGAGCTTGATGCTCACGACGGGCTTGTCTTGACCGATCCGGTGGGCTCGGTCGGTCGCCTGCTGCTCGACGGCGGGGTTCCACCAGGGGTCGAGGTGCATGACGTAGTCCGCGGCCGTGAGGTTGAGGCCAAACCCCCCCGCCTTGAGGGTGAGCAGGAACACCGGCGGCCCGTCATCGGCCTGAAACGCATCGATAGCCCCTTGCCGATCTCGCGTCGCTCCGTCGAGGCGAACCCAGGAAATTCCAAGTGCAACGAGGCGTTCCTCGACCCGGTCGAGCAACGACGTCCACTGGCTGAAGATGAGGGCCTTGTGATCATCCCCCACCACGTCGACCAAGATCTCTTCCATGCGATCGAGCTTGGCCGAAGGCGCATTCTTGCCGGCATCGCCGGGTAAAAGGGTAGGGTCGCAACAGGCCTGACGCATGCGCAAAAGCGCCTCGAGCACCTGCATGGTGGACCCGGTGCCCTTCGCGAGGGCCGCCTGAACATCACGCCGGGCGGTAAGGCGCACCCCTTCATAAACCTTGCGCTGCTCGTCGCTAAGCGCACAGCGCTCTACGATCTCGGTCAGCGGGGGCAACTCGGTGGCGACCTGCTGCTTGAGCCGACGCAACACATACGGTCGCACCCGGGCCCGCAACTGGCTCTCGGCGCGCCGGTCTCCGTTCTCGATGGGCCGGGCAAAGCGATCCTTGAAGGCCGATTCGCTCCCGAGCAATCCTGGCATCAAGAAGCGGAACAGACTCCACAGCTCTTCGAGTCGGTTCTCAACCGGGGTACCCGTCAGCGCCACACGATGCTTACTGGGCAGTTTGAACGCCGCTCGCGCCGTCTGGCTCTGCGGATTCTTGATGGCCTGGGCCTCGTCCAACACGACATACATCCACGACTCGGCGGAAAGCCGCTCGAGGTCGATGCGAACCAATGCATACGACGTGATGGTGACGTCGGCATCGGGATCGAGTTCCCGATGAGGCCCATGGAACACGTTGAGCTTAAGCTCAGGTGCAAACTTCCGGGCTTCCAGTTCCCAGTTGCGGATGACGGAGGTGGGCGCGACCACAAGGTGTTTGCCCCCTGCGTCGAGCATCGCGGCAATCGCCTGAACCGTCTTGCCAAGCCCCATGTCGTCAGCGAGTACGCCGTTGAGCTCCATGTCGCGCAGAAACCGCATCCATTGCAACCCCGCGCGCTGGTAAGGCCGAAGATCGGCCTGAAGCCCGTCGGGGGGCTCCACCTCGGGCAGCCCATCATCGCCTTCGAGGAAGCTCCGGAGACGCTGGAGGTTGGGCGGGACATCGGCTTCGGTATCTTCGAGCAGTTCGACGAGCGCCGCGGTGCTGTTGCGACCTACGCGGCCTTCGCGGTCCTGCGACTCGAGCAGCTCCTGCAGCAGGGCCCCATGCTCCGACAGCCAGTTGCGCGGCAATGGCGCCCAGCCACCATCGAGCAAAGGCACGAGCGACCGGTTGGAACGCCACGCTTCGAGCACGGCCAGCGGATCGGCCTCAATGGTGCCATCTCCCCCAAACTGGACGTCGAGCGCCCACTGCCCCTCGCGCTCTTTGACCGCAATCTGCGGCACGAGCTTGGCCCCTCGGTGCACGCGAAAACGTTCGGGGTCCACCTTCCCGCGCACCGGCCCTGACAACGTGGGCAGCCGCTCTTCGAGAAACACGGCCGCTTCATCTGGAGGCAACACGCGCGGGAAGTTGATCGTGAAGCCGGCCTGCTCCTGGAACTCCCGTGCCACCGCGCGCTCGGCTCCCGGATCGCGCGCAGGGACGATGCTGTCCGACAAGATCTTGAGCTGATTGCCGGCCCCCACCTTGGCAACCGGAGGGTCCCCGTACACGATGTTGGCCTCAACGTGCAGCCCACTCGGGCGCTCCTTCAGCTCCACCATGACGCGGGGTACCAGCGCGCCTGCATCGGGCAACCGATCCGTCTCGAGATCGACGGGGGCGCGCTCGCGCAGTTTGGGAATCACTTCCGAGACGAGGGCCGCGACCTCGGGCTGACCGTAGATCACTCCACGCACCAGCATCTGACGTTGTTCGGGCTTGAGGTCGCCATGCGAGGTGGGTCGCAGCACCCCCTCTTCGAGGGCGGCCCCTCGGTACAGCTCGTCAAGTCCCTTGGGCCGAACCAGCTGAAGCTTGAAACCGCCGCTGTCATCGTCGGTCACCCGAACCCGAAACGGGAGAGGCTCCGAATTTACCGAAACCGCCCTTCCATCAAGCGTCACGGCCGAATCCGGTTCGAGCACCGAGAGCAGACGACGCACCGAGTCCGCAGGCAACGCACCGGCATGATGCATCACGAGCAAGCTCTCGGCTTGCACATCGACGCGACTCGCCACCAGCTTCGAGTCGGCGAGAGGTCCCCGCAATGGACGCTCGGTCCCGTCAGGGAGGACTGCGAACCGCTCCACCGAGAGCTTTGACCCGTCGCTCGTGAATGCGTAGCGCACCCCGATTCGTTGCTCTTTTGTAGGCTCGGGCAGTTTGTCGCCTTGTTGTCGTGATTGTTGCAACGCGATGACCGCCGCCGCGGCGTGGACACAGATGTCACCGGGAAGGTCGCAGTCGCAACCCCAGTCGGCGTCATCGGGCCACAGATACACCTCGTGCCACCGGGACTTGCCCGGTGCCCGCACGCGGAGGTGCACCTCCTCCCCATCGTCAGAAACGCCGCGTACCCCGCCCTCGCGAGCGAGTTTGACCGCAGCACCCCACACACGCGAGCCTGCCGCCTCGCGCGCAGACGCGAACAGATCGTCCATCAGCACCTTGCAGGGGTAATCACGGGGCGAAGCTGCGCCCAGGTTCGATCCACCGGATGGTGGGGGAACCGGGTCGTCAGCTTGGCTTCACCATGGATTCGAGCTGTCCAGACTCCCACATCTGCATCACAATATCGGATCCACCGACGAAATCGCCGTTGATGTAGAGCTGCGGAATGGTCGGCCAGTCCGAGTACTCCTTGATCCCCTGTCGGATCTCGGGATCGCTTAGGACATCGAACGACTCAAACGGGACGTCAAGCGCCCTTACGATGCTCACCGCCCGCATCGAGAAGCCACACTGCGGAAAATCGGGCGTCCCCTTCATGAACAGGAACACCTTGTTGTTCTTGACCAACGAATCGATGCGTTCTTGCGCGCTCATGGCGTCTCCGATCTAGCCGTGGGGCCACTGGTCGGGGGTGAAGGTGCGGAGCTGAAGGGCGTGGATGTCTTCCCGCATGTGGTCACCGAGCGCCCCATAGACCAGCCGATGCTGCTGAATGGGGGTCTTGTCCACAAACGCCGACGAGGCCACTTCAGCCTGAAAGTGGGCCCCGTCATTGGCAGGGTCAAGGACGATCGCCTGACAGTCGGGCAAGTTGGACTCCAGCAGGCGCTGGATCCGCTCGGCAGAAAACATCGTCAACTCCGTTCGCCGCAGAAGACGCGGTATCGTCACTGCAGAGCCGTGACCACAGCCTCACGAAACGCTTCGGCCCGACTTGCGATGGCGGCGCGTCGGGTCACTTCCGACTCGGGCCCAGCACCGTAGAGCACCCCCCGTGAGGAGGTGGGCAACACTTGGGGCCCCAACGCGCGCAGGGCATCAAAGGTTCCCCCCTGGGCCCCAAATCCCGGGGCGAGGATCCAACGTCCGGGAAGCCGGGCTCGCCAGGCCACTTGCTCGGGCACCGACAACGTGGCTCCGATGACCACCCCCACCGATGGGGGCTGCTGGGCGACCCAGTCCGCCACCGCTTCGGCCACCCCCGTCACGCTCTGCCAAGGGGCCGCTCCCGGGTTGGACGTACGCACCAGGACGAAGCACCCACGATCCGCCTTCGTCCTTTCAACAAAGGGCTCGAGGGACTCGGGACCCAGGTAGGGCGACAACGTCACCGCATCGGCATCGCCGGGGGGATGGTCGAACAACGCCTCGGCATAAGCCTCGGCTGTCGATCCAATGTCACCCCGCTTCACATCGAGCAACACGAGCAATCCAAGCTGATGCGCGTGCGCGACCGTCCGATGCAGCACACCGGCCCCCCGCGGCCCCAACGCCTCGAAGAAGGCGGCCTGTGGCTTCACAATGGCGGCATACGGAGCCATCGCCTCAAGCGCGTCCCTGGCAAACGCTTCGACGGCCTCGGCCCGAGTCGCAGGGTCTGGATCGACCGCACCCCCACCGATCCGAGATCGATGGGGGTCCAGGCCGATGCACACGGGCGCGCCGACTCGTTCGACGCGCGAGGCGAGACGCTCGAGGAACGAACTCATCCGCGAATGTCGAGAACCAGACCCATCGAAGGCGGCGGAGGCGGTTCTTCACCTTCCGGAACCTCGGTCTTGGGCCACTGCTCTTCGTCGACCTTGAACGCGATCATCGAAAACCGGTCGCGCAGGCAACGCAGCACGCGGCCGTTCTGATTCGGCGACTTCTCATCGATATCGACCTTCACGGAGCCACGACGCGAGAAGGTGAGCGTTGTGTTCATGGTGCCCGCGATCTCTTCACCTTCGGCCACCATGTCGCTCATGCAGTAGTCGATGGCCGGGAAGTCATGGCTAATCCGCTTGCGAATGTAGTCCGCGCCGCCCACGGCCTGCGCCACCACGGCCGGCACCGCACCGAGACGTGCGTTGAAGCTTTCCGGAGCCTTCAGCTCGGTGACCTCAAGGGCTTCCATCCGAAGATCCTGCGGATGATCGGTGGTGAAGCGACACCACTTGCCACTGGGCTCGAGCGTTCCTTCTTCGTTGACCGACATAAGGGTGGGCAAGCAGTTGAAGGGCAGATCCTTGACCCGGGTGTTTTCACTCAAGGTGACGTGCAGGCCCGTCGCCTCGGTCTCTGCGAAGACCGCATCGGCATAGCGAACCGGCTTGGCGTCTTCTTCCGAACCGAACCACGCCACCACACCGTTGTTGATGGGACGCTGACCGGCGATGGACCACGCTTCCCGGTCGAGCTTGCGGTCCGACGCCGGAACCAACTCGACGGGCAGGAACGTGACCTGGAAGAAATCGAGTTCGACGGGAACTTCAGGCTTCGTTTCAAGGCCGCGAGCGCGCTGCACTTCCTGGAGCGCCCGACCTTCTTCTTCGGCCCGGAGGAGCAAGAGCGCCTTGCCGCCGGCCTTCTCGATGATGCCGGGCAAGTCAGCCGCCGATTCGCCACTCGCGATGACAATCAGGGGACGCAGCGGCGACAATTGACTCACTTCGTCCAGCGCCGTGCCGTCGGCTTCCCAACCCGAACCCGTCCACTTGTGCATCCGACGCCACAGCGTGCGCTTTTCGGGCTCGGCATCGGGTGGCGAACCGGCCGGCAGCGGAACCGTCTCGCTGCGCCACATCACCACATCACCAAACCCGCCTTCGACGGGGTGAACACCCACGATCTGTTCGTCGATTTCAAGCAGGGCGTCCGGAAGATCCGGCCCAATCTCAGCGAACACTTCGGTGGCCGGTGCACTGTGTGCAATCGCGGCAAGCTTGGAAACCTGCCAGTCCTCAAAGCCCCGAACACTGCCCAGAACCCCGAGGAACACCAGCAAGACGGCAACGTCGAACAGCGTGAACCGCTCCACTACATCCGACAGTTCGTAGTAGAAGCCGGCGAACGCAACGGCCAAGGCAAACCCGAGGGCCGTCCAGGCGATGATGAGGCTCGGCTGGGTCACGTCCATAAACAGACCCATCGCCTCGGCGAGCGAACCTGCATTCGTCGCCAGGCCCTCGGGACCAAACATCGCGATTTCGACGTCTTCGGTGGCGGCGCGGCTCGCGTACGACATGCCGAGCAACATGCACATGGCCGACGTGAATCGCATGCCGGCGACCCGGTGAGCCTCTTCGTACTCGGCCCGACGAAGGGCCGCGAATGCGACGCCGAAGCCACTGAAGCCAAGCAGGCCCACCAACCACAGTCCGTTGGACAGGCCCCATTCACCCGACAGATAGGTGACGAGCGAGCATCCGGCGAGGGTGAGGACGACCGACCAAATGGTCGCCCAGGGCGTCAGGCGCGCATGCGGTCCCGCCATGAAGGCACCGAGGCCGGCGGCCCAAGCGGCAAAACCGAACAACAAGGCCGTGACCCAACGACTGTCCGCGTCGGCGTCCTGGGCCTGCATGAGGCCGTCGAGCGCGCGGCTCACGATCTCGTCGGGAGCCGCGGCTCCGATGACGTTCAGCGCCGTATTGGCGTAGTAGAACGAAGCCAGAGCGCCAGCCCCTGCAACCAGCAACGGCACCAAGGCGAATGCGGAGAGCGGAATCCGCCGCTTCGTGGCGGCGACGCCACCGAGTGCGAGCACGACCAGCAGGCCCAACCCGCCCAAGCCGAGAAACACGACGTTGATTCCGTCGTTGCTCAAATCCGACATTTCAGCCTACTCCGAAGCATACGAGGCCGGAGGGTAACCGATCGGCAGCTGGCAATATGTCGACGGTAGGTCAAGGGCGGCGCCCCCGGAGGAGACCATCGTTGGGAAACGATCTTCTCGGTGTCCCAAAGATCCCGACCTTGAACAGACCGGGTGCTTCACCCCTGGGACTTCCTCCTCCGTGGGGTCACGCGCCGAAGAGGAACTGGAAAATTCTTCTTTGAGTACCACCCGGCTGAGCCCCCAGCCAATCCATGCCCCGTCCAAAGCTCCAGATCGGAAATTCCTTTCCCA
>JBCCQY010000212.1:0-12992 GCA_039208735.1 Myxococcota bacterium
ATGCCATCGTTAGCGCAGGCAGGAATACGAGCCCACTTGCCAGCGCAATGAGGAGCCCGCTGGTCCGAATTCGGAAGTTGCGGGTTTGGAAGGTCGAACCTTTGTCATCGTGCATGGGTATTTCTCCGGTGGACCTTTCTTCCCAGCAATCGCCATTCCAGGCGATTTCACCTGGTAGCAGCCAGGTCGAGTTAACGAGCAAATCGAGTAGTCAGCGTGTGAAGGACACGCCGTGGTCGTTCTAAGGACGGGGAACGTCAACCCCTTGAGCAAGGTTGAACTGCTCGATCTCCCAGGCGTTGGGCACGCGAATGTCGCAGAGCGAGTCCCCCGCACACCAAGTAGCAGGAAGCGGGATTGGAGCTGGAACATCGGCTCGCCCGTTGGGGTCCTCTTCGATGAGCTTTGATGGCGCGTCGAAGCCATCTCGCGTGAACACCCGAGTTTCGGGCTCCAAAGGTTGTTCGCAGCCAATGAGCAGCACACCGAAGATCCCTACGTTGGGCCTTCCTCCCTGGCCCGAGGTTGACTCTGCGGCACGATGGTTAACGGGCATGCGCAGCGGCGGTGCACCGATTCGAGACTAATCGGGCTTCAGCCCGTCCAGCAGCGCACCCGTCGACACCTCGAACGCCCACCACGGCCGAAGTCCCACGGGTGCCCCCGAGGCCTCCAGCGCGTTGGTTAATGCGTCGCCGCTGGGAAATGCTGTCACCATGACCTCGTGAATCGGTGGATCGCTATGACCAAGGATGTGGCTGTCCACCCGGCCACGCCAGATTCGGGTGGCCCCGACCGCAGCGTGGGCACTATCTCGTGTCTTCCGCCACTCCGCACTCGCCTCTCCAGTGGCATCGCTAAAGCCGAACAGCTCCATAAGCGTGATGGTCCCATGGCCTGGATGCGAGCTGTACTCCAGCGTCGTCGCGGCCAACAGCCACTGCCCCTCGAGCCCCGCCTTGCGCGCGCCATGGTCGCTGGCTCCCCGAAGGATGAACTCGAGCATCTTCGCCGGGCTTGCATACTGCATCAGCCCGGCCTCGCCGAACTCGTGGCGCGACGCACCGGACCGCTGCGTACGCACCTCTCCGCTCCAAAGCAGCTTCGACCCCAGCGGTGCCTGCGCCTTCTCGACTGAACGCACATAGATGCGGTAGGCCTCACGCCCCGAGAGATGGGCGTGTTTTCCGGTCGCCTGTGCCTTGTAGGCGAGCAGATTGACCATTACGAACGGCGAGTTCTCCCGCCACAACGCGCGCGCCATGCGCAGCGGATTGGGCAATCGAGCAATCGACGAGGAGTCGGGGTCAAACATGTGGCCTCCCAAACGCTCCGTGGCCTGGACCCGCAACCGCTCGGCCATCCTGAACAGCGCTCGGGTTGTTCTGACCGAGCGTCCGTTGGCGAGCATGGCCGAGATCGCTGCACACGCCGGGGTTGTTCGACGGACGGTCTATGGCCACTTTGCCAGCCGCGCAGAGCTGTTGCAAGCGACCGTGCGCTGAGGCACGGAGGAGATGCTCGACATCATCGAGTCGCTGGGCATCGAGGCCCGAGCCCCTGACGAGGCGTTGGCGACGGTCGTTGTCCACCTCTGGACGATGTCGAGCAGCCACTGGCCCCTGGTCGCGCTCGCACGCGCCGAGGCCCCTGAGACCGTTGCGCACGCCACCGCATCCGTACGGGCCCGCATGGCTGCGGATCGACGTCGCATGGCCGGCCTGTCGCACGAGCTACGCACCCCGCTGACTCGCATCCGGCGGGAACTCGCGCTGGCGCGGCAGACCGAGGGCGAGTCTCCGCGAATCGATAGGATTGATCACGATATCGAAGCGTTCGATCGCATGTTGACCGAGATGCTGTCGCGGCTGGAACTCGGGGGCCGACGCGTGCTGAACCGAGAGCTCGTGGATCTCGATGGTCTCGTGCAGCTCGTCCTCCAAGGCGTCGACTTCCACGACGTAGAGCGGGTGGGACGGGCACGGCCTAGATCGCTAACCTTCTTAGAAACTCTGCTTCACACGCGCCTGGGGGGCCGTTGGGTGCGTGTTCGGCCAGACGGTCTGGAGGTGGGCGACGACGGGCCGGGAATCCTGGCCAAGGGGAGGGAACGGGTGTTTCACGCTTTCCATCGGGGGCGGGATCCACGGGCCATGGGCTCGGGCTGGCCATCGTGGCCGAGATCGTGAGGCTTCATCGGGGGTCGATTCAGCTGTCGGAGCCGCCGGGTCTCGTCGTCCGGCTGGCCTTCCCGATGCAGGGTTCCCATCGAGGGAGTGACCACCCCACGTCGACCATCGAAACGCATCGAGCCAAGGTTCAGTCGATCTTTGGCGTGTCAAGGGAATTGCACCCGGTCGGTTGGGCCGATGTGTGGCAATTCGCAGAGAGGCACGTCAGCGGATTGGAGCCTGCCAAATGGCCATCAGGGTGGCACGTATCGCAATCGAGGTTTGCCGTAGAGCCCGGATGGCACCCCTCGCAGCCCGTGACCCACTGTGTTTCATCCACCTTGGGAACGCAGGTGACCCCATCAAAGACGAAGGTACCGTGAGGCGACCGTGGGGCGTGGAAGAACGGATTCTCCGACCACGCCACAGGCTGGTGACACGGCCCACAATCCCAGCGAAAGCGAGGGTCCGGTTTCTTCTGGTCGAGGTCGAGGTACTGGATGTAGTGAAGGCCCTGTGGGTTGGAGGGGTCCTCCGTCCAGCGTTCGGCCTCGTGGCAATTCCAGCAATACGCCGATTCATCTTCAAGGTCGGCGTAGTTCTTCGTGTCTTTGTGACACGCCGAACAGTCCTGGTCATGGGACCCTTCGAGCGGCAAAAAGTCGTGAAACCCCTCTTCCACACCCAGAACATCGGCCCACGCAAAGTGCTCGCTGCTGTGGCAACCCGCATCATTGCACGTTTGGTTCGGGAAGTGCGTGGGGCTCTTTCGGTCCTCTTCGTGGCAGCTCTGGCAGTTGGTTGACAGCGCTTGGTAGGGGCGGCCCTCGGTGTGGCAGGCTTCGCACGTCAGCTGTGCGTGGGCCCCTGCGATGACAAACCGAGCGGGTTGGGGTTCGGCCGTGAATCGATTGCAGGCAATGGCCAGAGCAGCAACAATGACGAAGGCAGCTCGCGGCGTGCCTCCGGGTCGCATCATGGTCATGGCTGTCCTTGCCCCGCGGACGCACCGTATCCCTCGATTCAGGACGCGTCACGACCTAGCACCCGGCATACCGGTTTGACAGATTTGCCAAGCGAGGCTGAGCGATGATTCGGACCAAGGCGCTTGGCAAGTTGACTCAGCTCGAACGTCGTGGCCTGCTGCGCCACCATGTCAGAGCCAGTCCCGCGAGGAGCCAACTCGGGCCCCACGGCCCACCACCATGCTGGCAGCCGCCTGACTCCTCATCCTCATCCCCGCTCGCGATGCTGAACGTGCAGGCGTCCCCGATGCCATCGTTGTCACTATCGAGCTGGTCGATGTTCTCGATGTAGGGACAGTTGTCTACGTCTCCGCAGAGGCCGTCCATGTCGGCGTCGTCTAGCGGGTCGAATGGGCAGGGGTCGCTGTCGGTGCAACGACCATCGTCATCCGGATCATTGTCTGGATCGATGGGGCAAACATCACACACATCTCCGATGCCATCTTCGTCCCAGTCCTGCTGGCTCGGGTTCTCTTGATCCGGGCAATTGTCGTCGAGATTGGCCACAGCATCGAAGTCGTCATCCTGACCGGCCCAGCTGACAGCCCGGAGCAGCAGCCGGGTTGCATCGGGAATCGTTCCGTTGAGGAGGGGTTTGTTCTCATAGGTGCCAAAGTCCGCGAGAAAGGTAGGACCGAGGGATACGACGCGACCATCGCCCTGCGTCCACGCGGCACTCGTGACCGAGTCTCCCTCCCGCGTCAGGGGAGTCGCCCCCGAACGCAGCGGGCCAAATGAAGAAAACTGCGGATTCTCGAAGACCTGCAGCCCGTTTGTGATGGGATGACCAGGGACCGGCAAGACGAGTTGTGATTCGACGAAGTCGAAGCTTGGTTCCATGGGCAGGATCTCAATGAGACCAGGATAAGTTTCATCTCGCTGGTTTCCTTCGGCGTAGGCTAGCACCCAGCCCGTGACCACGACGCCACCGCCACCTTCCACGAAGTCACCCAGCAGGGAATCGAAGGACCAATCCCAGTCGCAGGCCGAGTTTCCGGCGCCGAGCAACAGTACATCGAAGTCGCCAAGGGGTTGATCCCCGAGAAGATCGTCGGCGGACGTGACGCGCACCTCGTGGCCCGCGGTCGTGAGAACGGCCGTTGCGGCCTCCACGACTTCTCCAGGCTCGACGTAGCAACTGTCCGGCGTCGCGGCGATTGCGATCAACATACGAACCTCCTTGGCGAACCAACCGAACTCGTCGGCGTCAAAGCAGCGTCAAAGGCCCAACCGACGCGATATGTCGCCCATCGAGAAACAGGAGGAGCCATGCAGGCATCGTGGGGCGCGCTCGGCGTGTTGGTGTTGTTGAGCTGCCGATCCACTGGGGCATCGTCGGTCGCTGCACCCGCGCCAAGCCAAATCGAGCTGCCCTGCACCTACGCCGATGGGCTCGTGGTCAGCTACACGCTGGCCACCACAAACTCCACAGTACAGGAGCAGCTCGTGGACGGCGTCGCCATGTCGTTCGAGACGCCCATGTCGCTCCGGTTTATGCAACCAGAACGTTCCAGCGTCGTCCAGGTGGAGTTCGGAACAACCCGAATCCGGGTCGAGTCCGACCAGCTCAGCGTCGACGAGCGCCAGGAGGTGGAGCGAGCGCTATCTGCGCAGCTGACCAGCTCCCAGCTGCCATCTGTCCCCCCCTTTGCCCTTCGCATCGAGAAGGGGCGACCGGTCGACGTATGGGACGCTGAGAACGCCGAAGGTACCGTTCGAGGCATTGTCGAATGGCTGGAGGGACTCTACCCGAAGGAGACAGCTGAAAAGGTTCTCGACCGTATGTTGACCCCCGAGGCGATCGAGACCATGCTCGCCTCAATGGTCAACGAAACCGCGCAGCTTTTTGTGTTGCAGTGCGGCGTTTATCCGTTGGAAACGCCACTCGAGATCGAGTGGTTTGCGCCCAGTGCCTTCGGCGCGTGGCCCGCTAAGGTGACCCGTGAATTCGAAGTGTCTCACGACCCCATCACCCATACAGCGAGTGTGAAAGCGGTGGACCGGATCAACCCCGAAGACCTCGCCCGCGCCACTCAAGCGCTGTTGGGGATGTCTGAGGAAGCTGCACCGCCACCCAATATGGAGGACTGGTCGATCGAACAGTCCACGACGATCGAGAGCGTCTATTCTCTGGTCGATGGCCTGCCGGTTCGAACGTCTATCGAATCCCGGCTGGTCGTCTCAAGCCCAGAAGAGTCTTCGCAAGAAATCAAATGGCGCAGCTATACTCGTGTATCGGAGTGAGTGGAGTCGGCGTGCGGACCGCGCGAAGGGCCCGGCTGAACCGGGTCACCTTGCGCCCCGAGAGGTGTCTCTCGCGTCGCAGCAGGCGGGCGTGCCGACGCGGGTGTGGCATGGAGCGCCGTATCATGCCTTCCGAAAGGGCTTCAAGAGCGGGCTCCTCCGGGCCGGCGTGGCCCCCGACGCCGTCGACCACCTGCAGGGGCACGTGATCTCGGGCAGTCGGGGGCGCTACATCGACCCATTCGTGGCCTACGACTTGGTGGAGGTGGTGGGGAGGGCGCCCTCGCTGCGAGCGATTAGCTCGAATGCATCCTGAAACTCTCCTGTCGCCACGAGGTCTTCTACGACTTCCTCGATGACAGACTGAGAGAGCCGTTCCACGATCACCGGAAAGGTCGACCAGAAGTAGAGACCCGAAGCGCACTCCCCCGTCGTCGACCAGCGAAGCATCAGCTTTCGAATCGACGCCAAGGTGAAGAAGGTGGCGGCAAAACGCCGACCATCGGAGAAGTCGACCACCACGTCGACGTTGTCCTCAAGAGGGTCAACTACATCGTGTAGGACGTTCAGCTTCCATTCCACTACGGGCCTCCAAACACCTTGAGCACTTCCTTGATCACCTCGGGCTGATTGCCCTTATGGGACTTTCCGAGGACCTCGACTTTGCCATCGACCACGCGGAAGTAGACTCGCGCACCGTCGCGAGCGCGTGCTTCTGATATTCCCTTTCCGATCGGCCTCGTCCCGGTACCAGGATTGAGATTGCCCTTTCCAAGTTCGTGTTGCTGGAAACCTGGCTCGATCACGACCACCCACACGCCGACGCTTTCGAGACCTTCGCCAACTTCAGGCTCGCGGAATCCAGATCGGGCCCGGCGCAATGGAAGCCCTTCACCCCGTCGCCAGCCAAGCTCGGCTCAAACGCCCAGGAGCACGGTGGTTGCCTCGAACCTCCCAGGCCATCCTCAACCTGCGGATGATGGAGATGGCCGGTCGCTGGGACGAGTTCTGGGACCATCCCGATCTTCCCGCACGGCTTGCGCCCGAACCTGCCAATACGAATAGCCTCAGGACGGCGTGACCGGGCCAGGGATCACGCCATCGGACACTCCCGTCTCGGATGGTCCGATGCGGCCCGCGGTCCTCCGTTCATCACCTGCGCCACCTCGTGGCCGTCGCGACCCCCGCCATACTCGAGGAGGCGGCCGCCGCGGTTTTCTTCACCCAGCCTGTACGCTCGAAGAGCATCCCCGCCTCGAGGACCGCATGGGGGCTAAGTCGTAAGTTGGGGTCATGGGTCTGTTCGTGGGAGAGGCCCGACTCTCCACCCGCTTCACGCCAGTTCGCCCGAGCCTCCTCGTGCTCGAGTGCCAGTTCGTCGGCGACCTCGACGAAGTCTGGGAACAACGCCAACTGGACTCTCGCCGGTTGAGCAAGCGCACGATGAGCCCACATGAACTTTGTTTCTGCACCTGTCACTGATTTGTCGATGTCCGAGTCTGATGTAGGAAGTCGCACGAGCCATACCTGCCCCCTTCCCAGCGCCTGACGTCGGCCCGCGCATCCGGTGAGAGACGGAGAGGGCCGAACGGGTGCCGTTCGAATTCGCAATAGATGTTCGCCAACGGAGAGGTTCATGGCTTCCAACGTCGCTGTCGCAGTTCAGATCCGTCCCGAGCGATTCGTCGAGCAGTTCTGCGACGGCGAGGCTCCTACCCAGGACGCCCTCGATGTGGCTGGGCTGTCCGTCGTGCTGGCCGCCGACTTCGTCACGGTGCTCACCCCTCACCCACCGTCCGTGACCATCGCGTTCGCGCTGGCTCGAGTCGATCGCGCCCTCCCAGGACTGCAAGCCGAGAGCAAGATGGTCGCCGTTGGGCTCGGGGGCGGAAGACCGGGCCCCGAGACGCGGTTCGAAGACTGGACGGAGCACTGGGTCCGCGGGACCGCCCCCCGCCAGGACGAACGGACCGTCGTCGAGGCCCTGTTTGGCGCGATCGCGGGCGGCATGGCGAAGCAGCGCCGCACGGCAGCGCTGGATGTCGGTGGCGACGGACACCCGGAGTGACGTCGCCGGGGCGACGCAGGGCCCCCGGCTCCGATGGACCGCGATCACCGTTGGCGGCGGGCCGTATTCGGACGCCCCGAACTGGGAGAGCACAAAAAAGCTACCTGTCGAGGCATGACCTACGTGCCTCGAATCAAGATCTGCTGCATCGCGTCTCCGGCCGAAGCCGACTTGGCCGTTTCGCTGGGTGCTGACATTCTGGGCTTCGTCGCCGAACCTGCCTCGGGCCCCGGTGTCGTGACCAACGATGCCATCCGCTCGATGGTGTGCACCGTGCCTCCCGGCGTCAACACCTTCCTGCTCACCCTGCGCACCACCGCACCCGAGATCGCCGAACACGTGGCGTTCTGCGGTACGGACAGTGTTCAGCTGGTCAAGCATCTCGACCCCGCCGAACATGAACGGCTGGCGACCCTGATGCCCCCAAACATTCGGCGCATTCAGGTCATTCACGTGGAAGACGACTCGGTCCTCGACCTGATCGATGTCTACACCCCGTTCGTCGATGCATTCCTGCTTGATAGTGGCCGTCCGAACGCCGCGGTTCCTGACTTCGGGGGCACCGGTCGCACGCACGACTGGTCGATCAGTCGCGCTTACGTGCAACGGTCGAAGCTCCCCGTCTTCCTGGCTGGAGGTTTGAACGCCGGAAACGTGGGAGACGCGATCGAGCGCGTCGACCCCTTCGGCCTGGACCTGTGTTCGGGCGTGCGGTCCAACGGCCAACTCGATGAAGGCAAACTCAGGGCCTACTTCGAGGCCGTCCGTGCGGCGCAGAACTGATCGCTCGGCCACCGCGTGATGTGTCCCGTGGACGACCCGGACGGAGCTGCCTCCTGCGTCGGTCGGCGTTTCATCGAGCCGCGGACGACGGCGGCCCTCAGGTGCCCGAGCCAAGCCAGCGATCCAGGAGATCGCGGGTCGTGTCGTCGATCTCGTCGCGCAGGGTGAGGACCACGGTATCGCGTGGAGCGGCGCGTAGCATAACCGTCAGCGTGTGCAGCTCGTCGCGGCGGAAAACGTGGAGTACGACCTCGTCTCCCGGGGAGAGGCTCGCCACACGGTCGTGCAGGGTGGCGTCGGCCTTGAGGTGGTTCAGGGCGACGATCTGGTCGCCAGGGGCGACACCGGCATGCATGGCTGGACTGTCGTCGAGCACGAACCGCACCGTGGGGTCGCCCGGGCGCAGGAGCACGCCGAGGTCTCCACGATCGGCCCAGTCGGCCTCCTTCGCCTTGCCCGGCTTTCCTCCGCGGTCCTTGGTGCCCTCGCGGGGGCGCAGCGCCGCGTCGATCCCGGCCCGGTCGAGCAGGCCGATGAGTCGCTCCCACAGGGCATCGCCGATCCCGTGCAGCGCCTCGTCGAAGAACGCTCGCAGGTCCAGGTCGGTCAGCTCGGCGACCACCGCCGGGATGCCGTCCTCCGGGACCCCCTTGCCCGTTTCTCCGAACCGCGCGTACAGGGCCCGCATCACGTCATCCAGCGAGCTGCCCCCATCCAGGCGAAGGGTGAGGTCCAGGGCCAGCGCCACCATGCAACCCTTGGTGTAGTAGCTGACGATGGCGTTGGGCGCGTCCTCGTCCTGCTTGTAGAACTTGGTCCACGCGTCTAAGCTGCTCTCGGCCACCGACTGCACGTGCCGGCCGGGTCGCCGCATCACGTCCGTCAGCTTGCGGCCCATCAGCTCGAGCCAGCTGTCGCGATCGATGCGCCCGGAGCGCACCAGGCCGAGCGGCTCGTAGTACGAGGTGATGCCCTCGAAGGCCCACAGCAGCGTGGTCGGGGACTCCTGCGACAGGTCGAACGGAGTGAACCGCGCTGGCTTGATGCGCTTGACGTTCCACAGGTGGAAGTACTCGTGGGACGCCAGCGCGAGCAGGGTCCGGTAGCCGTCACTGACGCTGTCGTCTCCCTTGCGGGGTAGGTCGTCGCGGCTGCAGATCAGGCTCGTGCTCGTGCGATGCTCCAGCCCGCCGTAGCCGCTGCCCACGACCATGATCTGGAACAGGTAGCGGTCGAGGTCGGTCGGCGTGCCCATCCGCGCCAGGTGTTCCTCACAGATCGCCGTCAGGTCGACGCACAGGCGCTCGAGGTCCACGTCGAACACGCCGGTGAGCGCGACCTCGTGGGGCAACCCGCCAGCCTCGAACCGAGCGTGCACGAACGTGCCCATCTCGACCGGACAGTCGATGAGTTCGTCGTAGTCCTTCGCCTGGAAGAGCCCGAACCCGAGCTCCTCGCCATTCACGCAGGGCAGGGTAGTGGCGACGCGCCAGGCGGCGAAGCGGTCTCCGTCCGGCGGAGCGAGTTCCACGTCGCAGGGCGATGCATCTGCGCCGTGGACTCGCAGGAACACCGACGTGCCGTTGAAGTACCCGTGGGTCGCATCCAGGTGGGCCTTGCGGACCGAGAGGTCCCAGGCGTGGACGGTGTACCGCACCTGGATGGGGCCCTCGGCCGGGGCGAGGGCCCAGGTCTGCTTGTCGCGCTTGGTCACACGGACCGGCTGGCCCGCGGAGGACGCCTCCAGAGCGACGACGTGCTTCGCGAAGTCGCGGATCATGTACGAGCCCGGAATCCACGCGGGCAGGGACAAAACCTGGCCATCGGGGGATGGCGCCGCGATGTCGAGCACGACATCGAACTTGTGCGCCGTGGGGCGGGGGGTCACAGTGTAGCGGACGTCCATGAGGGCCTCTCGAAGTCGCGATGCGTAACCCGAACCTGCGTCCCGCGGCGCCCGGGTTGGGACGAAGCAAACCCGGCGCTGCGCTCGACGTGCAGCACTGGTGCACCTTGTCGCACCTCGGGGCGTTCGAGCGCTATGGAACGGGTTGGTTGTGCGACGTATCGCGTGCACGGTCGGTTCTACGTCTGCGGAGGGCCCCTTGGTGCATGGTCTCATCGTCCTCGGCTCGGCGGTCGCGCTCGGTACAGCGCGAAGGGCCCGCTGCTGAGCCAGGAGTTCGACGTGGGGATCGACGGCGTGGTGGACGCGACCTTCGACGTTTCGTACACCGACGAGGAGCGCACCGAGGTCCTAAGGTCGCGAAGGTCATCGTGCTGGGTGAACTTCGCGCGGTTGGCGGCGAGCATGACCTCGAACTTTATCCCGTCTCAACCGCGGCGCAGTCGAACCAGGCGACCCAGCTCCTTCGCGCGACGCGGCGTCGGGGCCTTGCGGATCCGCTCGCGCTCCCGTTTGTCCTTGGTTTTCTGAGCCATGAAGTAGTGCTCCGTGGTCGGCGAGGACTTCCCGTCGAGCTCGATGAGCGCCGGCCACCAGTTCGAGAACTCTCCGTAGGCGTCGGACTCCGCGTAAAAGAGAACCGGGTTCATGTGGTCTTGCCAGGCAGATCGTAGAGGCCCATCTTCTCGCCGAGCTGGGTGAACTCGTTCGCGACGGCGTGCATCAAGCGGCCTGGTCGGCCGACATGGTCGACGTCACCCAGCGGCGAGCATCATCTGCCGACACGGGCACCTCGGCGACATCGCCAAAGAGGACCTGGGTCCAGCACCGATCGGTGGGTCCTCGAACGCCGTCTCCGCTTCCAGCAACTCGCTCACCAATTCGTCCAGTCGGCGCATTCCCTCTGTTGGCCCCTCCGTGGAGGCACTCGGCACAAACCCGACGGCACCGTCATCGACCATGAACCCGAGCACACCACGCCCACCGGTGATTGGAGCAGTCACAAGATAGACGGGACGGAATCGGGCGGTCATCTGAGACTCTCCACAATCTGAAGATAACCCGCGAGTAGGTTGTCCAGGGCCCTCCGCTGTCGCAGTACCAGCTCCAACCGCATGTCGTGGCGAGGCTCGATAGTACAAGCGGAGAGCGCACCGCGTAGCCAACGGCTCCCAAGGGCATCTGGAAGGCGATGTCGGCCGCGCGTTGTGCTTTGTCAAGGCCACAAAAACCGGAAGTCTGCTTGCATAGTTGTGCGTCGAAGAGCAGCCGAGTCGTCGGTTTGCCAGGTACCGGGATCGAAGAGCCCCCACCAGATGCTCACCCCAGTGCGCCTGGTGCATTAGCTTCCAATGGGTGCATGCGGCGTCGCGATTGCGGTTCAGATGCCGAGCCAACGACGGCCCGTCCGGCAGCCCTCCAGGGCCCGCACCCTCTCGAAGAACCGCCGCAGCGCGCCCTTCAGGTACTGCTTCGTGCCCCGAGCCAGCTGCTTCCGACCAGCTACTCGGCGGCACCTCCTCGATGTCCGGCTGTACTGTTGGTCCAGCGCATCCCGAATCGCCACCGCGACCGGAGCCACCTCGAGTTCAGTCCCCACCGTGCACGACCGCGCCCGTCGCACGGCCCCCGTCGGCCGTCTCGTGCAGCTCCCGCCACCGCAGCTTGAACCCACCACGGTACGGCGCGTAGTTCACGTCCTTGATCCCCGGAATGCTCGCCATGCCCATCTCCATCTCCTTGATGGGAGAAGGCTAGAGAGGTGTGTCTCCGAGTGTATCCTGATCGAGTTCGCGATCGCGAAAACGGAGGTTCAAAGAGATTCTAGACGTTGAAGCGAAAGAGGGTGCGCCGAATCGGATGTCCCCATTCTAATGATTCGAGCTTGGTCTACGTAGCATGGGCCCGTGATCGGAATGGACTCGAGCGGACAGTAGAAGGATGGATTTGACGGGTGCTGTTACCGCTCTGTTACCGGCGCGCTGCAAGGTGACGTAGTGGTCCCGGACGACGGGGGCCATCTGATCAGGTTCCAATCCCTGCTGGTTTTCGAAGCCGGTTCTCGGCTCCCGCATCGCCCACGTCTCCGACCCGTACTCATGGTTTCAATCCCTGCTGGGTTTCGAAGCCGGTTCTCGGCGCGCGCAAGCGGTCCATCCGATTGGGACACCTATCATCGTTTCAATCCCTGCTGGGTTTCGAAGCCGCTCGGTCCGGTACAGGCTGAAGCTCAGCGGACGCGCCTCGTGTTTCAATCCCTGCTGGTTTTCGAAGCCGGTTCTCGGTACGGTGCTCCAGGGAGACACTGTTCTCCGCGGCGACAGTTCCAATCCCTACTGGGTTTCGAAGCCGGTTCTCGGTGCGCAACCAGCTGCAAAAGACGATGGGCCAAGGGCTGTTTCAATCCCTGCTGGGTTTCGAAGCCGATTCTCGACTCGTCAGCCAAGGCACCTTGGGGGCATCCGCGGACGTTTCAATCCCTGCTGGGTTTCGAAGCCGATTCTCGGTGCGGTAGGTCTGCCCTTCCATGACGAGCTGGTGTTTCAATCCCTGCTGGGTTTCGAAGCCGATTCTCGGGTCGTGTACGCCCACAACGGCGGTAAATTCGATTTCGTTTCAATCCCTGCTGGGTTTCGAAGCCGATTCTCGGACGAATTCGCGATCCGCTGGGGGGATCGCGACAATGTTTCAATCCCTGCTGGGTTTCGAAGCCGATTCTCGGCGGAGGGAGCACCGACCCCAACCAGTGGGGAGCGGAGTTTCAATCCCTGCTGGGTTTCGCAGCCGATTCTCGG
>JBCCQY010000213.1:0-12894 GCA_039208735.1 Myxococcota bacterium
ACCGAAGCCACGGGCAAACGACGGTGGACGAGCGACGACTTGCTCGCCAGGGTCGAAGCCGAAGATCTCATGAAGTTTGGGCTCATTCCCGAGTTCATTGGGCGGGTGCCCGTGGTGGCCACCCTCAACCAGCTCGATGAAGACGCGCTCGTGAAGATCCTCACCGAGCCGAAGAACGCGCTAACGAAGCAGTACCAAAAACTCTTCGAGATGGACGGCGTGCAGCTCAAGTTCACCGACGGCAGCCTTCGGCTGATCGCCCGAGAGGCGCTGAAACGCAAGGCTGGCGCGCGAGGGTTGCGAGGCATCCTCGAAGAGATCATGCTGGATGCCATGTACGACCTTCCAAGCAAGTCGAACGTGCGGGAATGCATCATCAGCGAAGAGGTCGTCGAGGGCAATCAGCCCGCCATTCTGGTGTACGAGAACGAAGCGGGCTGGGCCTGACCTGGCGAGAGAGGACGATGCATGGCCTTGTTCGGTGAGTCTGGACCGGAGGGCGGGTCGGGCCGCCGCACGTGGCCGATGCTGCCCCTCCGAGAAGTGGTGGTCTTTCCTCACTCTCCGATGTCTCTTATCATCGGTCGCCCGAAGTCCCTTGCGGCGGTCGAGCGAGCCGTCGCCTCCTCGAGTGGCGAGGTGTTCCTCGTGGCCCAACGGGCCGGCGACAACATCGACCCAACGACGAACGACGTCTTTTCGTTTGGGACGATCGCGACCATTGACCAGGTCTTGAAGCTGCCCGATGGCAACACCAAAATCCTGGTGGAGGGGCAGCGGCGGGCCCGGGTGGTGCGGTTCGTCGATGATTCGCGGATGTTCGAGGTCGAACTCGAGGCCTACCCTGAGCCCAGCTCGGTCTCGGTCGAGGTGCAAGCCCTGGTTCGCACGGTGAAGACGACCTTCGAACGGTATGTGAAGCTCAACCGAGCCGTCCCTCCCGAGATGCTGTTGGCGGTCAATGCGTTGGAAGACCCATCGCGACTCGCTGACACCCTCGTGACGCCGCTGCAGTTCAAGCTCGAAGAGCGCCAGGAATTGCTCGAGACCATCGACACCGGCAAGCGGCTCGAACGCATCTACAAGGCCCTGCTGGCCGAGATCGAGTTTCTGCAGGTGGAGAAGAAGCTCAAAACGCGGGTCAAGCGGGAGCGCGAAAACAACAGCCAGCGAGAATACTGGCTCAATGAGCAGATGAAGGCGATCCAAAAGGAGCTGGGCGACAAGGAAGGCCGCTCGGACCTCGAGGAACTCGCCCAAGCGATCGCGGGCAAGAGCCTGCCCGAGCACGTCCAGGTCCGCGCTGAGAAAGAACTGCGCAAGCTGTCGCAGATGAACATGATGAGCGCCGAAGCCACGGTCGTCAGGAACTACCTGGACTGGATTGTGGCCTTGCCGTGGACCGAAGCGAGCGACGAAGTAGCGTCGCTCCGCAAGGCCGCCGAAGTGCTCGACTCCGACCACTTCGGCCTGCGCAAGATCAAGGAACGCATCCTCGAATACCTGGCCGTCGCCACCTTGGTTGAGAAGATGCGAGGCCCCATTCTCTGTCTTGTGGGCCCGCCCGGGGTGGGGAAGACGAGCCTCGCGCGGTCGATCGCCAATGCGACCCAGCGACCGTTCGTGAAGATCTCGCTTGGGGGCGTGCGCGACGAGGCAGAGATTCGGGGGCATCGCCGCACCTACATCGGCGCCATGCCTGGCAAAATCCTGCACGCAATGAAGCGAGCCGAAACCGTCGATCCCATTGTTCTGCTCGATGAGATCGACAAGATGAGCGCCGACTTTCGGGGCGACCCCTCGGCGGCGTTGCTCGAGGTGCTCGATCCCGAGCAAAACCACCAGTTCCAGGACCACTACCTGGACCTCGACTACGACCTGTCGAAGATCACCTTCATCTGCACGGCGAACTCCCTCCAGGGGATTCCGCTACCCCTCCAGGACCGCCTCGAAGTGATTGAGCTGACGGGCTACACCGAGGTCGAGAAGGTCGCGATCGCCAGGCGATACCTTCTTCCTCGACAGATGGAACTCAACGGGCTCACCGACGAAAACCTGTTGATGTCCAACAAGGCCCTGCTCCAGACGATCCGCCACTACACCAAGGAATCGGGCGTTCGAAACCTCGAGCGCCAGGTCGCAAGCGTGTGCCGCAAGGTGGCGCGACGGGTGGTGAGCCACGGCAACCAGACCCGTGTGAAGGTCGTGACCGCCAACCTCGCGAAGTTGTTGGGCCCGCCAAAGTTCCTCGTCGGGCAACGGGAAAAGGAAGACCAGATTGGGCTGGTGAAGGGCCTCGCGGTGAGCCCGTGGGGCGGTGAGCTGCTCAACATCGAGGTGACCACCCTTTCGGGCAAGGGCAAGCTGCTGTTGACGGGCCGACTCGGCGATTGGCTGAAGGAGTCCGGCAACGCCGCTTTCACCTACCTGCGGTCCCGAGCCGAAGCGCTTGGACTCGACCCCGATTTCCACGAGAAGACCGACCTGCACATCCACTACCCCGGCAATGCGCTGCGCACGGATGGTCCTTCGGCGGGCATCGCCATGGCCACCGCGATGGTGAGCGCTGTGACCGGCATTCCGGTGCGCGCCGACACGGCCATGACCGGCGAGATCACCTTGCGGGGCCGGGTGCTGCCCATCGGAGGTCTCAAGGAGAAGGTGCTTGCGGCGCACCGGGGCGGCATCACGCGGGTGCTCGTGCCGGCCGAGAACCTCAAGGATCTGGAAGACATCCCCAAGGCCATCCAAGCCGTCGTCGACATCATCGGCGTTTCGCACATGGACCGCGTGCTCAAAGAGTCGCTGACCGGCAATCAGGCCGAAGAGCTGTTCAGCCAGTCGAGCGGTACCTCAGCCGAAGAGCCTACCGAATGGACAACCAGCGGTGGCATGGGTCGCGGCTAGCCATCGAGCCCGCGGGTGGCGATGAACTTCGAACGCCCGCGCTCGCCAAGCCGAACAAAGAACGGCTCGACCCGATGAATGAGCCACGGGAACGAGCCCACGAGGCGGGTCAAGATCGAATCGGAGTAGGGCAGGTAGGTCTCGAGGGCCCCGCTGGACAGGGCGCGCATGCAGGCATCGCCGACCTGATCCGCGGTGAGCACTTCACCCACAAAATTGAGGGGAGAGCCTCCCGGATGCATAGCTTCAAGCCGGAGCATTGGTGTGTCGACGCCACTCGGGAACACCCCCATGACCCGAACCCCATCCTTCAGCAGCTCGGCATGAATCGCTTGCTGAAAGCCACGCAAGCCAAACTTAGCCGCCGAGTACGAGGCGCTGCCCCGTAAGGAGAGGATGCCTCCCATGCTGACGATCGACAGGATGTCGCCGCCGCCTCGTTCACGCATGAACCTCGCCACTACTCGCGTGAGCTGCATCGGAGCCACCAGGTTGATCTGAACGTGGCGGTCGATGGCCTCCGCATCGAGCTGCACGACATTGCCGGGCAAGATGTAGCCCGCATTGTTCACAAGCAAGCTCAGATCTGCGTAGTCGCGTTCGATGCGTTCACCCAACGCCGCAATGCCCTGTGCCGTCGAGAGGTCCGCGTGCAGAACCGCGCAGGGCTGTCGAAGGGACTGCGCCACCTGCTCCGCGCGCGCCACGTCGATGTCAGCGAGGACGAGTTGGTAGCCTCGCTTGTCGAGCCGTTCTGCTATCGACGCCGCAATGGCGCCCCCGCCTCCGGTGATGAGCGCCTTCCGGCCAAGCTTGTCCATTCGTCCTCCATCCAAAAATGAGCAACCCTCACATAATAACCTGAGGGTTTCTCATGTTAGGTGGCACAGAGTGAGGTGGTGTCGAATCGTGCTTGACACGCCCCAGCCCAACCCATAGAGGTGTGGAGTCGGTAGGCTCCCGCGGGCGGATAGCTCAATGGGAGAGCATCGGCTTTACACGCCGAGGGTTGCAGGTTCAAATCCTGTTCCGCCTACTCACCACTCACGGGGTGGTAGTTAAGTTGGTTATAACGCCGGCCTGTCACGCCGGAGGCCGCGGGTTCGAGTCCCGTCCATCCCGCCACTTCATACGAACCCGCTTGGTAATCGCCAAGCGGGTTTCGTCGTTCAGGAGGTCTTGTCCATGTGGTTTCTGGCTCTCGTGCCGCTCGCCCTTGGCGGCAAGCAACCCAGCAAGCGCCCGACCGACGAGGAACGTGGGAAGGAGCTCTACGAGCGGCACTGCCACGCCTGTCACGGGGCCGGGGCTCGCGGCGATGGTCCGGCCACCAAGGCACTACGAGAGGCTGTTCCGGTGGCTCGGAACTTTAAAATCGACGCATCGAAGATCGACTTGGTGATGCAGGGCCGAAATCTGATGCCCGCGTTCGGCAACACCTTCGATCGCAACGACGCCAAGCGCGTCCTACGTCACATGGTTCGACTGCCTGACGTGGCGACCGAGCCCCCCGAAGCCGAGAAGCCGGCCCCCGAGGCCGAAGCACCGTAGCGGCTACTTCGCCGCGGTGTAGCGCACCGGGAAATCGAACGCGAAGCCATCGATGAGGCCGTGGGCAGGAAACCGAGCGCCTGCGAGCGAGGCCCGCGTGCAGCTCACCACATGGTCTGGCCAGTCACCGGCCTCGACCACTTCAACCCCCGACAACGAACCCGAGCAATCGACGGTCAGCTGCAGCCGTAGCGTTTCTTGAGGCGCATCCGCGGAGGGGGCCAGACACGGCATAAATCGCGGCGTAGCGGCCCGGAGGCGCTCTCGCAGTGCCTCGGGTGAGGGGCCCTCGGCCGGAAGCGTCATGTCGCAGGCCAGCAGGCCCACATCGAGTTGGGCGAGCCCAGATGAGGCCCAGGCCTCATCCGACGCTGATGCTGGTACGCGCGACAACGCGATCGTCACGCTGCCGAGGGTTGCTGCGAGGCCGATTCCGACCACCTGACCCACCGTCCGCATTTCGCCTCCGCCAAGACCCTATGGGACCGAACGAAACCTTGCCAACTTTCGATCGAACGCAGGCTCGTTCGTCCGATCCCCAAGGAACGCTCCGAGATGCCGACTTGTACCGTTGTGCGGTCCCTCCCGTGGCCTAGCGGTGGGGAAACCCTTAGACAGGGCTGGCCACAGCGGCAGGGCGGAGGCGGTGATGGCGTCGGAAGGCAGCGCACTCGGGGCGTTCGTGTTGGGAGTGATCCAAGGACTCACGGAGTTCTTGCCGGTCTCGTCGTCAGGCCACCTCGTGCTGTTTCAGCAGTTCATCCCCGTGGCCGGTGATGCGCTGCTCTTCGACCTCGTGCTGCATGTGGGCACGCTTGTGCCGGTGCTCTACTTCTACCGGGACTGGGTCGGAAAGCTGATCCTGGACCCCTTCGTCGGTGAGGGGCCCTTCCTCGAACGCGAAGGGGTCCGGTGGATCGGCTACATCGTGCTCGCATCCATCCCTACCGCGATCATCGGCATCGCATTCAAGGATCAGTTCGATGCGCTGTTCTCGACACCAGCGACGCTGGCCGTCACCTTCACCATCACCGCCCTGTTGCTGCTTCTGACGTCACGACTCGATCGCAGCTACCTCGACAAACCGCTCTCGCCCGGCGTGGTCTTGTTGCTGGGCATCGCCCAGGGCCTCGCCATCACCCCCGGCATCAGCCGGAGCGGTACCACCATCGCGGTGGCCCTCCTGCTGGGGCTGGGGCGTGAGAAAGCGGCTCGTTTCTCATTTCTCATGAGCGTACCCGCGATCGTAGGCGGGCTCTTGCTCGAGCTTCGGGACGCCGAGCTAGGCGATGTCGACCCCGTGCAGCTGGCGGTTGGCGGCGGAGCCAGTCTGGTCACGGGCTACCTGGCTCTCGTCCTGCTCGTTCAGGTGGTGCGCCAAGGCCGCATGGCATGGTTCGCGGGCTACCTCTTCCTCGTCGCGGGCTTCTCGCTCTACCGCGCCATGGCGTAGCGCCGAAGGCCAGCGGTTCGCGCAAGCTTCGCTTGCTGCTGATCAGACTCGCGCAAGCTTTGCTTGCTGCTGTTCTGATTTCGCGCAAGCTTCGCTTGCTGCTGATCAGAAGTAAGTCCGAACGGAAAGGAATCCGGCTGGCGGGTAGGTTCCAAACTCGCTCTGGAAGATGGTGTCGGACATGAAGTCCGGTTGAGCGCCCACCCCCGCGTACAGGCCAGCGGCCAGCGTCGCATTGTTGGCAACAGACCAGCTCAGCCCGGCTGAAACAAGCATCGAAGGGTCGCCCAGGTTGCCGACCAGAGCCACGTTCGCGTTGATGAGCGAGGTGACTTCCTGGTTCACGGCCAGGCTCGCGTAGGTCCGCCCGACCTGCCACACCTCCCCCCTCGCGAATCGAGGTCCGAGAAAGATGGCGAGGTACTCGCCCGGATCGTTGCTGCCAAAGCCTTGGTAGTAGGCCTCGGCGGTGAGCGTTGTCGTCGGCGTCGGTCGCCAATCGGCCCCCACCACCGCCCGAACGAAGGGATCCTCCTCAAGCGCCCCCTCTGGCGGCAGCGTGAGCGTGACGTCGCCATGAATGCCCACCGGACCGATCGCCGAGACGAATCCTGCGCCAAAGACCGGCTCACCCCGGACCGAGGCCACAAGCCCAATGAGGTCGGTCACCCCCACGGTCGTGCTGGCGTTAAGGGCGAGAATCGTGTTGTCGACGAAGGGGATGGGTTCATCGCCATGGATGAAGGGCCCAGCCCACGCCGCAACCCCCGTGATTCGACCCGCGGTCCCGATGTAGCCGTCGATTCGTAGTGCATCGACGCCCGGCTTGTACTCGGTATCGATGACGGCGGCCGAAAACGGGTTGACGATGTCCATTGGCGTGAACACCAGGCCCGATCCGAAGGTGACGGGCTGGCGGCCGAGGGTCACGTCCAGTCCTGACCGGCTGTACTTCACGCTGAGCCGGTCGGTGCGGCCCCGAATGGTCAGTCCCGGCCCGGCGTCGGCTTCCCAGGTCAGATCCACGAACTCGGGCGCTTGAAGGCCTACTCCTGACGCCGTTCCTGCTAATCCCACGCCGGGTGGCACGTTAAACGTGGTCACCGCGTGATGGGCGAGAAAGTCCCAGTGCTTCCCTGCCGATGCCTCGGCCTTGAGTCGGAAGTCAGCAATGCCCTGACCGGTGTTGTCGAGTCCTGAAGGAAAACTCGCCACAAAGAAGGTCTTGATGTCGCCGTGCAACGACGCATCGCCGGCGTGAGCGAGCGCGCCCAGCCACCACCCCATGCCGATCACTTTCGTAGATCCTCTTTGATCATGCCGTCTTCGAGGCGCACCACGCGGCGTGCGGCGTCCATGACCTTCGGGTCGTGCGTCGCGAACACGAACGTGATGCCGAACTCTTGGTTGAGTTGCTTCATCAACGCAATGAGGTCGTCGCCCGTCTTCGAGTCGAGGTTCGCGGTAGGTTCATCCGCAAGTACCAACGCGGGCTTCCCTGCGATGGCTCGGGCCACCGCGACGCGCTGTTGCTGTCCCCCTGACAACTCGCTCGGACGCCGATGCTCCATGCCCGTAAGCCCCACCGAGGCCAGCGTCTCCAGGACAATCTTGCGGCGCTCCGCGGCCCCCACGCCCCGCAACATCAACACGAATTCAGCATTCTCGAGGGCTGAGAGCACGGGAATGAGGTTGTAGCTCTGAAAGATGAATCCCAGACGCCGAAGCCGCAGGTCCGACAGCTGAGCCGAGGTCAGCCGCGTCAGGTCCTGATCTTCGATGAGGACTTTGCCGCTCGTGGGCGTGTCGAGCGCGCCAATCTGGTTCAGCAGGGTGGTCTTGCCCGAACCCGACGGCCCCATGAGGGCTGTGAATTCGCCAGGGGCAATCTCGAGATCGACCCCCCTTAGCGCTTTCACGGTGATGGTACCTTGCTGGTATTCGCGTTTAAGGTCCCGCACCGTGACGATGGGGGTCGCCGCATCGGTCCGCGCGGAGGCGGACGAGAGTCCTTCGGTCTCCATGGAACGCTCCATCTAGACGTGCCGCATTGCGGCGACGGGTTTGAGCCCAGCGACATGCCAGGCGGGATAGGCGGCAGCAAGCGTCGTCAGGACGATGGCTCCGACGGTGTACACGGCCATCCGCCCAAACGCGTACTTGCCCTGCAAGACAGCCGACAACACCACGCCACCGGTGTCGATCGCATCTTGGCCAAGCATCGAGGAATAGTCGATGCCGTAGGCCACCAGCGGCCAGCTCACCGCCAGGCCCGCAAGAAAGCCAAGCAAGCTTCCCAACACCCCGAGGATGAAGCCCTCCGCCAAAATGAGGTTCGACAACCGACCTGGCTTCATGCCGACGGCCATCATGACGCCGAACTCCCGCGTTCGTTCCAGCGCGCTCATCAACACCGTGTTGAGCACGCCCAGCGTCACGATGAGCCCAAGGATGGTGAGCATCACGTCGCCACTTTGACGGTCGACCTGAATGAGCCCGTAGATCTCGGGCAATGCCTCACGCCATGACAGCACCGCGAGGTCCGACCGCGCGGACAGTGCAGCGGCGGTTTGGTCGGTCGCCTCAAAGGCTTGGGTGGGATCCGCGAGGTGGACCGTGACCTGGTGAGCGACGTCTTCGGCACCCAACAACTCGCGCCCCGCCGACAGGTGGCCCATCGTGACCAGGCCGTCCATCTCGGCCGCCCCGGTCCGAAAGATCCCCTTGATTCGGAACAAGCGACTGGCCATCTCATCGCTGGTGCCGAACTGCCCCATGAATACGACTTTGTCCCCGATTCCCACGTCGAGAGATTGAGCCATTTTGGCGCCAATAAGGATTCCGCGGTCGTCCTCGTCGAGCCACGTGCCCTCCACGATGCGATCATCGAGGGTTTGAACCGCAGCTTCGGCAAGGGGGTCGACCCCCGAGAATGCAGCGGCCACGGAGTTCGTGGGGCTGGTCACTAGTCCGCCCAGCTGAATCCGCGGGGCAATCGTGGCGTCAGGAAACGCCTGTGCGAGCTGATCGGCGATGCCATCCGCGCGGCCCACCAGCAGCTCGGAGTCCCGCTCTTCCTGGTAGCCCTCGTGCTGAATGACGACATGGCCCGCAAGCGTGCTGACTCCCTGACGAATCATGTCGTCGTATTGGCCGCTCTGCAGCGTGATGGTGAGGTGGATCATGGCCAAGCCAAACGTGATGGCGGCCAGCGTGATCAAGGTTCGGCGGAGGTTCCGTCCGAGATTTCGGAAGGCGAGCATCAACGTGTTCATGTTCACTCCGACCGAATGGCTTCGACGGGTTTCAGGTTTGCAGCCCGAATCGCCGGGTAGAGCGACGCAAGCACGCTCACCAGCAGCACCGCAACCAAGATCTGGACGATCGACTCCACCTTGACGACGCCCTTGATGACGGGGTCGATGGTCACACCCGAGAAGCTAAATCCGTCCTCGGCGGCGGCCGACATGTCGAATCCCACCGTCACGACGTAGTAGTCGAGCACGGCCCCCAACCCGAGTCCCATGGCCGACGCGACCACGGCCAGGAACAAGCTTTCAATGACGATGAGGGCGACGAGACGACCCGCCCGAATGCCGAGGGCGCGCAACACGCCCAGCTCTCGGGTCCGTTCGAACACCGACATCATCATCGTGTTGAGCACCCCAAAGGCCGCCGCGCCAAACACGATGCCCAAGATGATGAACACCGCCACATCGCGACTTCCCATGAGCTGAGCCGTCTGAGGACTCGCGATCCACCAAGGTTGAATCTCAACATCTTCCCGATCAACGATCGCTTCGATGCCGGTCACGTAGGGCTCAATGGCCTCCGCATCCTTCGTCAGCGCCGTAATCTGGTGGATTTGGTCATGTAACACCAGCAGTTCTTGGAGATCGCCGAGCGTGAGGTAGGCCCCGTTCCGGTCCATCTGGGTGTTGCCGGACCGGTAGGTGCCCACCACGTTCAAGACCGCGTTCCCGAGCGACCCATCGGCGGCTTGGGTCACCACCACGACGCCATCTCCGAGGCCCACGTCCAGTTCCTCGGCCAGCTTCTCGCCAAGCGCAATCTCGCCGGGCCCCTCGATGAACCGCCC
The DNA here is from genome assembly GCA_039208735.1 of Myxococcota bacterium. GTDB lineage: Bacteria > Myxococcota_A > UBA796 > UBA796 > DRPG01. Next base: position 10,011 of record JBCCQY010000213.1, read on the forward strand.
CGCCTTGGTGCGCTCATCCAGTGGAAAGGTCTGCAACAGGCGCTCGGGCACGACCCCAACCAGCATCGCGCCGGCGGATTTGTCTTCGCCACCGACGAGGGCAAAGCCGTTGAGGCGCCCACTCACTGCGGCGGTGCTCTCGAGGCCATCGAGCTGTTCGACCAGGGCCGCCGCGTCGGGGACCGTGTCGTGGAGCACCCGGCCTGCAGGGTACTCGGGATGATGGATTTGGACGTGGCCCAGTTGTTGTTCGACCATCACCTCGAAGAGGTTCTCGAAGGTGCCGTCCTGAAACGCCACCATGGCCATGCACAGCGCAACCCCAACGGCCATGGCGCCGGCGGTGATGAGCGAGCGGCGGGTGTGGCGCCAGAGGTTGCGCCACGCCACCGAAATGAGCAGCATCATGACTACTTCTTCAGCGCCTGCAGCGTGAACAAGCGGTCATCGAGGTCGGCCGCCAAATCGAGTTCCGAGTACCGCATTTCCGTGAATTCCCCTGGCTTGTCATGAGGAACGAGGCGGAACCGCATCGGCGCGAGCTTTCCATCGACCGTCTGGACGTCCGAAAACTCCATCGAACGCACCAACTCCCCGCGCTCATCGAAGTAATCGACCTTGACCGGGACCTGGTCAGCGCGCACCGTCACCACCACCTTGCCCCACACGACCGGCGCGTCCGGCTTCGGCACACAGGCGATGACGTAGTTGCCTTTGCCGTCTTGGGGCTTCGACACGAACTCGTAGGTGAAGTCCTCCGAGAGTCGGGATTCGCGCACCAAATCATCGTTGGTGAAATGCGACCCCATCCAAGCGCCGCTCATCATCCCCGCCGGCACCTTCATCGTCCGGTCTACTTTGGGCAGGTAATTCCAGAGGTTTTCGTCGACCTTGAGGGTGGCCACCCCCGCATCCTTGGCCGGCTCGAGAATTCGGATCAGCGACTTCTCCGTTCCCTTGCTGAACACCTGCATTTTCATGGAGCGCTCGTAGCGCGAGGTCTTGACTTGCATCTCGATCGTGGCTTGGCTCGAGTCGCCGCGCGACACATCGTCGGTGGCCCGAAGCAACTCCTCGATCGTAGGGTCCGCCGCGAAGGCGCCCAACGCGTACAGCAACACCATCATCTTTCCTCCGAAGTTGCGTACCGGTCGATCACCGGCAGGATTTCTCGCTCAAGGTAAAGAACGAAGTCGCGCAACTTCTCGATTCGGTCCCGGCGAGCTGGTGGATCGTCAGCCATGAGGGTGAGGCCCTGATCGGCGACCCCCACGAAGATGCGCAAGAAAGTCAGGTAGCGACGTGCAATGTCAGGCCAAGGATGGTCCTGCACGGCCACGTAGGTGGCGCGACTGTTGGGCACCGCAACCTTGTCGAGGATGCCCGACCGCAACAACTGACGAATCGCCGTGCTGACGGCGCCCCGAGACGCATCGAGCGTCTCTGCGATCTGTTGTGCCGTCTGATGTGGCGGGTCAGAGATGAGCAACAGCCCCAACACGCGCCCGGCCATCCGGGTTTCCCCCATTTCATCGGCGATGAGACCGACCTCCTCGACGAAGTGGGACTCCCGAATGGCACGGTCGCTCGTCATGCAGTCGACTCCCAGTTCAGTCATGACTGAACTTTCGAAATTTAGCTAATGGATCCGATGGAGCAAGGCAAGCGACACACCAGTGTCGATTCCCCCGGGCCGACATTCCTGGTAGGATTCCCGGCCTGGAGCAGTGGAAGTCATGGGTGTTTTGGTCGGCGTCGACCTTCCGGCGGGAGGTCATGAATGGCTCGTGAGTCGTGCGGGGGACTACGCGCGGCGAATGAGCACCCAGGTCGACATGGTCTACTTTGTAGGCGACGATGCCGACCCGCCGGCGCACGTACCTGCGCTCCAGGCCTACCTCGACACCTTGCCCAAGGGCGTTCGGGGAACGCCTCGGGTGGCCGTTCAGGCGCCGGCTGATGGTCTGGTCGAGCTGTCGTCCGACTACGATTTGTTGGTGCTCGGGTCTCGCGAGCCACCGGCCCTGGAGCGGCTCCTCAAGGGGGCGATGGCAGGAAAGGTGTTGCGCCGTTCCCACTGTCCCGTCCTCGTGCCGCACTCGGTGGGTGAACAACCCGAAGTGATGCGGCTCATCGTGGGCGTCGACGTCACGAGCCCGGACCCCGACCGCGTGCTTTCCATGGGCGCCGAGTGGGCGGGCCGGGTCGGCGGTAAGCTTGACGGCCTCTACGTTGAGGTGGGCCGCCTGCCCCACATCGCGGACCGGTCGGTGCGTGAGGCGGCCGAGCGAGAATGGGTGGCGCTACGCCAACCCCAACTCGACCGGCTCAAGGCCCTGATGCACGCGGCCATCCCCGAGGCTCAGCGGGGCGAAGCACTGCTGCGACGGGGCGAACCGGAAGACGTCCTCGTCCAGCTTTCGGCCGACTACGACGTCGTGTTGGTCGGCAATCGCAACCGGGAGGGGATCGCCCGCCTCGTGCTCGGCGCAGTGGCGACCGCCGTGGCGCGCCGGTCCGGATGCGACGTCATCAGTCTGCCCACCGCCGATACGTAGGGCTGGCGGCAGCTCGATTAAAGCGTGTGGACAGTTTGCCGCCACACCCTCCTTCTCGGAGGCAACCCCAGTGCAAACACTGGAGATTCCTGCTTCGACAGGGCCCGTTAGCTCGTCGTGGCCGTAGCGGTGACGAACCAGAGCGAGGCCCCTCCACAGGCATGTTTCACGACCCCGAGGGCTTCTCGGAGGTCGGAAGCGGGAGCCCCGGGTACTGGCCGAGGTTGCTCGCAGCGTTGGTGTCGCGGTCCGCTTCGAAGCCGCAACGGCAGCAGTGGAAGGTGCGCTGGCCCAGCGGGACCCGGTCGCCGACGTGGCCGCAGGCG
>JBCCQY010000214.1:0-12868 GCA_039208735.1 Myxococcota bacterium
AAGTCCCGACTGGAGCTGCCCGAAGTCTTCAAACGCACACCGCACTACGAGCTGCTCGTTGCCATCGTCGTCTGTCGACGTGCCCATGTCTTCGAGGCCTGCATCGATGAGGTCGAGTTCGAGTTCATCGCGGTCGAGGCCATCGGGCTTGAGTCGGAACACCCCCATGCGTTCAAAGCCAAACGAGACCGAGCCCGTCGTGGCGAGGTTGCCCCCGAGCTTGTTGAAGTAGCTGCGCAGGTTGGCCACCGTGCGGGTCGTGTTGTTCGTCGCCGTCTCGACGATCAAGGCCACGCCGTGGGGGGCGTACCCTTCGTAAGTGACTTCGTCGTAGTCTTCTGCGCCTTCACCGGACGCCCGCTTGATCGCAGCTGCGACCTTGTCCTTCGGCATGTTGACCGAACGGGCGTTCTGCAGCACCCGGCGCAACTGGGGGTTCGAGTCTGGGTTTGGACCAGCCGCCTTCACCGCAATCGTGATTTCTTTGTTGATGCGCGTGAACGCCTTGGCCATGCGGTCCCAACGCGCAAACATCGTGGCTTTTCGTGTCTCGAAAATCCGACCCATCGAACCCGTCCTCTGTCGCTTCGCTGTTCTCCTGTAGCTCGTGGCCTCGAAGACCGCGTAAGCGTCATCACCCGTCACGGGATCTGGGATTGGAGTGGGCAACCGGGGTTGGCGTGCGCATAAAGGGCCCAACGACCGAGGAGGTCTCGTGTTCAATTTCCTGTTCAAGGACAAGGCGACCATGGTGGCCCGCGACCGTGCGCTACCCGGCCACGACACTCGCCCCTACGCGATTGGCAACGAGCACCATGTGCTGGGCACTCCCATCGAGGGTCCGTTTCCCGAGGGGATGCAGGTGGCTCAATTTGGGATGGGTTGTTTCTGGGGTGCGGAGCGCAAATTCTGGCAGTTCGACGGGGTGTACAGCACTTCGGTGGGCTACGCGGCTGGCTACACGCCAAACCCGACCTACCAAGAGGTCTGCAGCGGCCAAACGGGCCATAACGAAGTCGTGCAGGTCGTGTTCGACCCCACGAAGATTCGCTACGAACAGCTGCTGAAGACGTTCTGGGAGAACCACGACCCCACGCAGGGCATGCGCCAGGGCAATGACGTGGGCACTCAGTACCGGTCTGGGATTTACGTTCACTCCGACGAACAACGCAAGGTCGCCGAGGCGAGTCTGGCCATGTACGCCAAGGAACTCGAGCGGGCGGGGCACGGGAGCATCACGACGGAAATTGTGGATGCCGGACCCTATTACTACGCCGAGGATTATCACCAGCAGTATCTCAGCAAGAACCCAAATGGATACTGCGGTTTAGGCGGAACTGGAGTCTCGTGTCCCGTCGGATTGGATGTCTGAACACATCGAACAGCGTGCCAGAGTCCGCCACTACAGCCACGTTCCAGGCCATGACCTCTGACGAACTGTCCGAACACACCAGGGCTTCCACGATTCTCCAGCGCATCCATGGGCTCATGTCGATCTCGACTTCGCTCTACCGAAGGGTTGGACCTGGGCGTTCAATGTCGTGAGGGGCCCGTTGACAGACGAGGCTCGAACAGCGCTATGGCCGTTCGTCACCACGATCGTCTACCAGCGGTTCTTCGTGGTTCGAACCACGTGTCGTGATGAGCGCGCATTCTGCATCGAGATCGTGTCGCGGGCACGACGGAATTCGGCTTCCATGTCGTGGTCGTGCTGATCGGGGACTGATTTCCTTCGAGCAAATTGATCTCTCGATTCGAGCAGTTAATCTGCCCGACATGTACAACAATGCCGAGCTGGACGAGGCGCTCACAGCGCTGGGCGAAATCCTGGCAGACCGAGGTGAGACCTTCGACATCGTCGTGATCGGAGGTGGAGCCCTGTTGCTCCTCGGCCTGGTCGAACGCGCCACCAAGGACCTGGACGTGCTCGCCCGGATCGAAGGTGATGCTTGGGTTCGAGCCGAGCCGTTCCCGCCCGCACTCGAAGCCGCCGTCCATGACGTCGCTGCCGCATTGGATCTGTCGGACGACTGGCTGAACCCAGGCCCCACCGATCTCCTCGACTTCGGACTGCCGAGCGGGTTCGCAGACCGCGTCTTCTCGGGCCTCACGGTCCGACTGGCATCGCGTGATGATCAAGTCGCGTTCAAGCTCTACGCCGCCGCAGATCAGTGGCCGAGCGAGAGCCGTCATCTGTCCGATCTTCGAGCGCTCGCTCCGACCCGCGAGGAGTTGTTGGCCGCCGCCCGCTGGTGCCGTACGCACGATCCGTCGAGCGGGTTTCGCAATGTACTCCTGCTGCCCGTGCTCACGGCCCTTGGGGTCGAGGATGCCGACGATGTCTAGCGAGCGCATTCGAGCGGCCGTACGCGACCTCTGGTGGAGCGCCTTCACGGAGCTGGGCGTTCCGGGCGTCGTCCGTCATCACCAGGATGTAGCTATCGACCCGGAGCCGCTGGTCGTCACGGCTCCCGGCATCTTCGGTCTCGATGCGCGTCTGCGCGATCAGATTTATGCGTGGTGTGCGACCCACGGATCGAAGCTCTCCGCCAGCCGGCTACAGGGCCTGGCCCGCCAGCTCGGCGCCGGAGCGCAATCCGACTTTGCGAGCTTCGCGGCGACGCTACGAGCAGAGGCCGACGTCAGGTGGTCGGTCGCAGGCGAGCCCTGGCCCCACCCTCCTGAGGTCCGTCCGCCGCGACTGCCACTCGAACGACCTGCGCTGATCAGACTGCGGCTCCGGGCGCTCTGTGGCGTGGGAGCCCGAGCTGACGTACTGTGCGAGCTGCTGCCGAAGGGCGACTGGGTGCGAGCCGCTGATCTGGCTTCGGAGGGCTACTCCAAGCGCTCCATCGCGAACATTCTCGCGGAGCTGGCCGCCGCCAACATCGCTCGGAGCAGGCCCGTGGGGAACGCGATCGTGTATCGGCTGGGGCATGCCGATCTCCTCGGGCAGCTCGTCGGACCGCGCCCCTCTGCGTTTCCGAGGTGGCGCCAGGTGGTCGCTCTCGCGCTGGAGGCCACCCGCTTGGCGGAGCTGGAGGCCAAGCCGGCGACAGTGCGACGGGTCGAAGCGACGCGTGTCCGCGAGAACCTCGCCCAGACGGCGTCCGAGCTGGGAGTGGCCGAACCGCCTCCGACTCGCGGCCATCCCGATGGATGGGCAAGGCTCGTCGAGTGGTGCGCAGACCAAGTGGAGACCTTTGCATGTGGAGCCTCGGTCGCCATGCAGCCAACATCGTCGTCGGTCGAGCCCGGACAGGAAGAACGAGCCTGACGACGCTTTGGACACTTCGCCGGGTTCCTTGGACACTTCGCTGGATAGTCGGCCTTAAACCTGGCCCAGGAGTACTGTCACCAGCAGCATCTCAGCAAGAACCCAAATGGATACTGCGGTTTGGGCGGAACTGGAGTCTCGTGTCCGGTGGGGTTGGACACTTGACTGACGCTGCCGCCTACGTGGGGCCTGCTTTCGTATGGTGCGCCTGATCTGGGTGACTTGGGAGAGCCGGGTACTTTCGCTCCAGCTGCCCAGCCTCGAGGGTTGTGACGGTTCGGGAAAGCGCGGAGGCGATTTGCTGGGGAGTCCGACATGGTCCTGAACAGAGACTCAGGATCGCAGCCTCGACCTCCGAGCGCGGCGTCCGGATCCTCACCGATAGAGCGCACCTGTCCAGAAGCTCTTTGGTCCTCGTCTCCAGCTCGAAAGCCCACAACGCGTTCGGCCCTCCCCAGTTGTTGGGGTCGGTGACCGAACCGCCCGGCGCGATCCATCCCCCGGGATCTTGCACCGCGTACGACTCGATGAAGTCGTCACTGTCACGTCGTGGGAACTCACTCCCCTGCATCCAGGTCCTTGGCAAGGACCAAACCGTGTGGCACGTAGCTCGGCACCCAGGAGTCCTCTGACAACAGTGGAAGTCCCTCGCTCAGGGCCTGTGCGACGAGCATCCGATCAAAGGGGTCCCGATGACCTCCCTCTGGATAAGGCAGCACCGCCACGCGCTCGGCATGCGCTCGCCTCACATCGAGAATCGTGTAGCCACGGGCTGCAACCTCACGCGCGAAGAAGTCGGCTGGGGAGACGGGGAGCGGAAGCTTCCCGATCCCGTACTTGATGCTGATCTCCCACAGTGAGGCAACGCTCACGACCAAAACGTTCCTGCGATCTCGAAATAGGGCCCGGGTGGCGCCTCGAAGCCGAGGATCCCCAATCGCCGCCCATAGCAGAACGTGCGTATCGAGGAGGATTCTCATCGATAGTCCGCGAAGTCGTCGAGAGGATCATCCCAGTCCTCCGGGAGAACGAAAGACCACCCGCCAATAGGACGATGAGCATCCTCGGCGGACGAATGGGCAGGCCCCTCGACCAGTCGTCGAGCCTGTGCAACGAGCGTGTCCGTGACGAACGCAGTCAGTGTCGAGTTGGTGAGTCGGGCGGCACGCTCGATCAGCTCCTTCTTTTCCGGCGAGATCCGCAGCTCCAGACGCGCGGTAGAGCCTGGCACGAGGCCTCCTTGTACGGCAATGCCAGCCGTACAATCAGGCTAGCACGCTCGACGGCAGGCGGGAAGGGCCGGGAATCGGTCTTGGACACTTCGCCAGATCTCTTAGACACTTCGCTCGATAGTATGGTTCAAAACTGACTTGGGAATACTGTCACCAGCAGTATCTAAGCAAAAACCCAAACGGCTACTGTGGTTTGGGCGGAACCGGTGTATCCTGCCCAGTAGGTCTGGACGTCTGACGGCGACGACCGAGAACCGCAGGAGCTGCGACCTGAGAGAGGAGTGAGCGCGTGAATCCGGCAACCAAGGTTGTCTTGCGCTACATCTTTCCATCCGAGGTCGAAGTCGCGTCGGATGTCACCATCGTCCGCTCGGACTCCCATCTGCCCGCCTGGCTGCGCGACGCCAACCCTGGCGGGTGGCATCCCATCGAGTGGGACGAGCTGCTCGATGGACGCCTCGGTCCCTGGGCAATGGTCGTGGATTGCGAGCGAGTCATTTCGATCGCCCACACGCCGGTTCCCATGACCGACGAGGTCGCAGAGTGCGGCGTATGGACCAAGCCCGGCTCGCGCGGTCGGGGCCATGCAACGGCGAGCGCCTCGATGTGGGCCGAGGTCCTTCGACCGTCGGGTCGGCGCCTCGTCTATCGAACGACCGAAGACAACCTTTCCTCTCGGCGCGTCGCCGAGAGGCTACGGCTGCGTCTCGTCAGCCGCACCGAGGAGCCTCGCGACGACCACGTCAGCAACCTGCACCCGCTCAGCTCGGTCCGGCAGGTCAGCGAGTAGCGCCTCGACTGCCGACGCCCTGACGACGATCGCGCGTACCCGCACGCCGCGCTACGCTCGGGCTTGTGGAGGCCAGAGATGGTGGACTTAATCATCGTCGACCCTGACATCATGCGCGGCAAGCCCGTAGTCGGCGGCACACGCGTGACCGTCGAGTACATCCTCGACCAGCTCGGGCACGGGCACTCGATCGACGAACTCCTCCAGGGGCACCCCCGGCTGACCCGGGAAGGCATCGAGGCTGCAGTTCAGTACGCCATCGACGCGCTGCGCATGGAACGCGTGGTTGCACGTTGAACATTGTCGCCGACGAGAACCTGCACCGGGGCATCGCGGATCGCCTTACCACCGACGGACACGACGTCGTTCATGTTGGCGACTTGTCACCAGCGATCACAGACATCGAAGTTCTGCGTCTGACCGTGGAGCGAGAAGCGTTGATGATCACCAACGACCTCGACTTCGGAGAGCTGGTGTTTCGTGGAGCTGCGAGCCATGCGGGTGTCCTGTTGGTTCGCTTGGCTGACATGGCGTTCGAGGACCAAGCGGAGTTGGTCTCGACGACAGTTACCGATCACGGAGAGGCCCTCGAAGGCGCGTTCTCCGTTCTGACCGCGCGCAAGCTGCGAATTCGCGGTGGGTCAGCCGGATCATGAGCCTTGGGCCGCGCAGTGATGCCGGTTTGGACACTTCGCCGGACCCCTTAGACACTTCGCCAGATAGCGGCCTTCGAACCTGCACCAGGAAAACTGACACCAGCAGTCTAAGGACTTCCACCTGGAGCGTTCGGGAAGAGCCTGGAAGCGAGCATCGGCTGTTACGTCACCTTGACTTGCCAAACCGCGCGTGGGTCCTTGGTTGAATTCCCCACCCATTCGATTAGACCCACCTCTTGCAACGCCCGGAGCCTCCGCAACAGGGTCGGCCTGGAGACGCCCGTCTGCTCCACGAGAGCCCCCGTACCGGCCGGGCCTTCTCGGAGCACCCGGAGGAGGTCGCGCTCTTCTCGGGGAAGTCGCCCCTCCAGTTCGACGTCGATGGGCTCGGAGGACAGGACCAGGCGCACGGAACCGGCCGTCTGGTAGTAGCGGGGCTCCACGAGGCCCGCGAGACGCATCTCCTCGAAGATGCGTCGAATGCCCTCCCCCAACTCCTGTCCGAAATCGAGATCAGCGCAGACACGGGCGATCCTTGGATTTCGAGCGAAGCGCGAGATCCCGACCGGATCGTTGAGGTCCACGAGCCCGGGAAACCTCCCCGGACTCTCGACTTCGATCCGGTCATCGAAGATCTCGATCCGGATGTGGTCGCCCGCTACGCTGTAGGCGCGGTGAACAACGGCATTGACGAGCCCTTCCAACCACGCGTCGCGAGGGACCACCCCGATGGAGTCGAAGCGGCCGGCGGTCGTCATGGCCCGACGCGTCGGAACGAGTGCTTCGATCGCTCGCCGGGCGTCTTCGAGCATCTTCGGGATCGGCCCCTCGAAGTGCCGATCCTCAGCGAGTTGCTGCCGACTGCCTGCGCCTCGCTCTCGACCACGGTACCGGAGCACCCTGACGCGAGCCTCGGGTAGGAGCCGCTGGGGATGGTTCCCGAAGAGGAGCCAGCCGGCCACGGTGACCCGTCCGTCGGACTTGAGGAGTCCCCGCGCTACGAGGAGCCGCCTCGCATCTGGATGGCCGACGGCCTCGGCATACTCGCGGAGCAGCTCGATCGAGAGATCCGAGAATGCCGCTCCGTCGATCGGGTTGACCTCGAAGCTCGCCTGTCCCTTCTCGTAGAGCAGCTCCAGACGTTGCGAAAAGGTCAGGCGCCGGTTCTCGTCACCGACACGCAGCAAGACGTCGTCCTTGACGGTCGCATGAACCTGGGTGCTGGGGTCGACCCTGACGACAACGAGGTGATTGGCCTGCCCCTTCGCATCGATACACGCGATCTTCGAGAAGCTGGAACGGAGAGGAGGAACCGCGAAGTCGAACGTCGCCTGACGCCACGCGTTCTCTGCCTGTGCTCCGACGTGGTCCGTTCCTTCGATACGCCCCGAGGATAAGCCGATGACGAGGTGTCCTCCCTCGGCATTGGCCATCGCGATCGCTGCTTCGGCCAGCTCTCGGGCACCGATGCGAGCACTCTTGCGATCGAACCACTGGTTCTCGGTGAGAGAGAGGGTGGCGAGGCCGACTTCATCCGGTGGAAGGGCGAGGGCTCGGCGGACGCGGGCGGTGGACATGAAACTACTCTAACAATTTTAGAGTAGCGATAGCATATCCGGATCCTCACCGATAGAGCGCTCCTGTCCAGAAGCGCTCTCCGGTCTTTGTCTCCAGCTCGAAAGCCCACAACGCGTCCGGCCCTCCCCAGTTGTTGGGGTCGGTGACCGAACCGCCCGGAGCGAGCCATCCCCCAGGACCCTGCACCGCGTACCACTCGATGAAGTCGTCACTGGTGAAGAACCGATCGGTGAAGTTGTTCAGCTCGAACAGGTCACCTTTCGTGCGAAAGTAGCCGCCGAACCTCACGACACGGAGGGGTTGGCCGTGATGGTTGGTCAGCGTGGTCGAGCAATACGATCGATCCGCTGGACGAGCGCCAGAGCGGCCAAAGTCGACGCTGACCCTGCTTGCTCCGGCCAGAACCTCGGATTGCGACAATCGGTGTTCGACCGGCTCTCCTTCGAGCGGTTGAGATCGGGCGCCCGGCGGAAGGTGACCGATCGTCCTCGGCTCGAAGTCGACCACGACTTGGTTCCCGTAGGTCGCGACGTACGCTCGAACGTCGAGAAGCACAGCTGTGTCGCCATCGGCGAGTCGCAGGTGGCCGGCGTCGAAGCCGTGCGCCTCGACCCAGTTTGGTGGGTCGTCCGAGACCGACACCCAGAGCTTATACCTCCCAATCTCACCGGTGTAGTAGGGGAGCCTCGGCAATACCGCAGGCGAGCGGAGGAGCACGAGAGCGCCGAGCCCTCCAACGACGAGGATGCCCAACGCTACCACCGCCAGAACCGGCTTCATCCAGGCCTCACATCCGTTGTCCACCGGCATCATGGCATTGGACCCCGTTAACGTCGAGGTGAGCACCGCCACCACCTCGATCGGGCGCAGCCAACAAGAACATCACGCGATCAGTGACCACGGAGTGTGATTGGACACTTCGCCACATTCCTTGGACACTTCGCTAGAAAGTCGAGCTTGAAACTGGTTTGGGAATACTGTCACCAGCCGTATCTCAGCAAGAACCCAAATGGATACTGCGGTTTGGGCGGAACCGGAGTCTCCTGTCCGGTCGGGTTGGACGTCTAATCGATCCCAGATCGCGTACTCGTGTGCAACACCTTCCTTCCAGGGGCGTCGAGGCCCTCAGGTTCCAAGCTGGGTCGATGGCACCCCGAACAACATCCGCCGTTCGACTGGATCGACCTTCAACACGACAACCTCGACGGCCTCTGCGACACGAGGCAGGTCGGAGCCTTCCGGCAGCCTGGAGATGTGAAGGAGACCCTCCATCTCCTCCTCCGGGCTCACAATCGCGCCGTAGGGCGCCACGAGAGTCACCCGACCACGCACCTTCGAGCCTTCGGCGTAGCGCTCCACGGCGTCCGCCCACGGATCTGGCCGTAGTTGCCGAGTACCGAGCAAGACTCTCCGGTCGTCGACCAGCACCTTGAGAACCACGGTCAGCACTTGGTCGCCGATCTCGAAGCAGTCCTTGGGGGACGGATTCCTGGTTCCCCAGCTCATTTCGTGAAGTGGGACCAGCCCCGTGAACTCACCCAGATCGATGAACAACCCGAAGTCGGTGACTCGGACCACAGTGCTCGCGATTCGATCCCCGGGTCGCCATTGCGGCACTCTCATCGCCTCGTGGGAGGATTGCCGCGCCCACGCCGGACCAGCGCACCATCTTCAACGAGACGCTTCAACAGGTGCGATGCCTGGTCCCGACCGAGGTGGCAGAGGCGAACCACATCACGACGGAGAATGCCGCCATGCCCGGGAACCAGAGGCAGAGGTTCGTCTGAGCAGATTGATTTCCCGATTCGAGCAGTTGATCTGCTCGATATCTACGGTAACGCGGAACTGGCACAGGTTCCTCGGTCTGGTCGAGCGCACCACCAAGGACCTTGACGTTCTCGCCCGGATCGAGGGCCAACTGATCTCCTCGACTTCGGCCTTCCGAGCGGGTTCGCCGAACGAGTCGAGTCACGCGTCTTCGCGGGCCTCACGGTCCGACTCGCATCGCGATGATCAGCTTGCAGGAGCGAAGCGACGAAAGCTGACCGCGTAGGCCTGCAGGCGCGGAGCGCCGAAGGCCAGCGGTGAGCAGACTCGCGCAAGCGTTGCTTGCTGCTGATCAAGTTGCCTTCAAGCTCTACGCCGCCGCGGATCAGTGGCCGAGCGAGAGTCAGCACCTCTCCGATCTTCGAACCCTCACGCCGACTCGCGCGGAGCTGTTGACTGCCGCCCGCTGTTGCCGATCGCACGATCCGTCGAGCGAGTTTCGCGACGTACTCCTACTACTGGTGCTTGCTTCTCTTGGCGTTGAGGACACGCATTCACCGAGTTGGGCGTTCCTGGCGTGATCCGCCATCATCAGGAGGTGGCCATCGACCCAGAGCCCTTGATCGTCACAGCTCCAGGCGTATTCGGCCTCGGAGCCGAGGCCGATGTCCGTTGGTCGGTCGCAGGGGAGCCCTGGTCTCATCCTCTCGAGGTCCGTCCGCCGCGATTGCCGCTCGAACGGCCTGCACGGTACCTCGATCGGCATGCTGCCCGCAGCCTCATGGGTCGATCCCGGGTGACAGGAACTGGGCTGATGTGCCTCTGGACACTTCGTCAGATTCCTTAGACGCTTCGCTCGATAGTCAAGCAAGAACCTGGCCCACAAACCTTGCCACCAGCAATGTCTTCAGCAAGAACCCAAGTGGATACTTCGGTTTAGGCGGAATCTGTTTTCCGCCTGGAGCGTTCGGGAAGAGCCTGGAAGCGAGCATTGGCTGTCATGTCACCTTGACTTGCCAAACCGCGCGTGGGTCGTTGGTTGGAAAGTCGCCCCTCCAGCTCGACGTCGATGCGTGGTCCGTTCGGTACTCGTGGAATCGGGGTGTTCCTTGCGGTCCCGTTCTCCAATCAGTATGCAGTGGAGACAAAGAGTGTCCAGACTATGGACAAACCCGGAGAGGAGACCACAATGGCACGTTTTTGGATTCTGAATCTTGGTATTTCAGGGCTCCTGTTTACCGCCTGTGCGGGCGACGACAAGACCGATTCTGGGATCGAAGCGGACGCCGATGCCGATGCTGATGCCGACGCCGACGCGGATGCAGACACCGACGCCGACACCGACGCCGACACCGATGCCGACGCGTCGATTCGCGTCCTCCATCTGGCTCCGGATGTCCCTGACGTCCAGGTCTTGGCGAACGACGCGACGCCCGCCGCCGTGCCCTCGCTTGCCTTCAAGGACGGCACGGACTACATCGCGCTGCCCGCTGGAACGTACAACTTCAAGGTTGCGCTCGCCGACAGCACCGACCCGGTCAAGGAAGCGGCGTTGAACGAAGATGTTCCGCTCGAGGCAGGCATGAGCTACGTCGCGGTGGCTCACGGCTATTTGGGAGATCCCAAGCCCGGCAACCTCGTTCTCACGCCGTTCGTCGAGAATCGTGACGGAATCAAGGCCGGCAATACCCGTCTGCACATCGTTCACGCGGCTTCGCGGACGCCCCAGGTCGATATCTGGAACGTGACCGATCCGAAGAACCCGAGCCCCATCCTCGAGAATGTCGACTACGGCATGGAAGGCGACGTCGACATCCCGAACGCTGCGGTCGAGGTCGGCTTCGACGCGGACGACGATGGCGTTCCGGACCTCGTCTACAGCGTTCCCGCCCTCGGCGATGGCGCGTACATCAGTGTGTACGCGGTGAACCGCGACGCCAAGGCCACTCCCTTCGACGTGGACCTCGTCGCGCACCTCGAAGACGGCACCACGGCCGTTCTGACCCCCAACTGAGACTCGCGATCTGGTGAGGTCGAACGGCGAACGGCGAAAAACGTTTGCTCGTCGATGCGGATGGGGATCGCGCACTCGCCGTTCGACCTGGAGTTTCCGAGCGGGCCTCGCCTCCCTGCTGCAAAAGCCCGGCTCGCGATCATGGCCGCGAGTCCGGTGCGACGGGCGGCTCCTGCCCGGCCGGCTTGGATCTTCGATGAGGATCCGGACAACGGGGGAAGCCTCTTAAGCCACAGACCACTCCCCTTGACCTCGCCAAGGGGGGCTAGGGTTGACTTAAACCATATGGCCTGGACATCGGAGGCCCTATGGAAACTCTTGCCATCGACCTGCGACATACGCCGCGGACTCCCTTGGATGACGCCCACCTCGAGTTGATCCGTGCATGCGGAGAACGCGTGACGTTTTCGGCTGGTGAACTCATCGCCGATGCGGGAACCCCAATCGACGCGTTTTTCCTGTTGGAGGAGGGAGAAGCCGAACTCGTGAATCCGCGGACCGGAGAGCGCGCCGTGCCCAGTACGCTGAAACCTGGGCAGTATCTTGGTGAATTGGGCCTATTGTCAGGCGGAACGTGGACGTTTCCGCAACGTGCTTGCGTTGACTGCATCTTCGTGCGGGTTCCGCGATTGGAGATGCTGCGCCTGATGGCTCGCGTGCCAGAGATGAGCGACATCATCGTGAATGTGTACGCCGGCCGTCGTCGGGCCCAATTCGAAGCCGGGCAGAGCGCGCTGACCCTTATCGCACCGGACAGTGACCTCACCCTTCGGCGCGCGGCCTCGTTCCTTTTGCGAAACCGGATTCCCGTCCGTACGCTTCCTCTCGACGATCCGGAGGCCGAAGCGCTCCTTGGTCGTCTTTCCTTGCCGCGCGCGCCCGTGGCCATCTTCGGCCGGGACCGGATCATCGACGAGCCAACGCCTCGCGAGTTGGCTCGACTGGTGGGCCTTGATCAACCGCTGACCGGCGAAAGTGCCTTTGACGTTGTGATCGTGGGGGGAGGGCCGGCTGGCATCGCCGCGGCTGTCTACGCCGGGGCGGAAGGACTTCGGGCCCTCGTGGTCGAAGATTCGGTGATCGGTGGTCAGGCAGGAAGCAGCAGCCGCATCGAGAACTACATGGGGTTTCCAACGGGAATCAGTGGGGCCGACCTTTGCTTTCGCGGGGAGATTCAAGCCACTCGGCTCGGTACCCGCTTCGTGATGCCGCGTCGGGTGGACGCCGTCGAATCGCACCACCAAGGCTACTGCCTCACCCTCGACGATGGGGAACAGGTACATGCGTCGGCCGTTGTCATCGCCACGGGAGTGCAGTACCGGCGCCTGGCCCTCGACCGCCTTGCGGAACTCGAGGGCAATGGCATCTACTACGCCGCCACGGATCTCGAGGCCCGATGGTGCGGCCACGAGGAGGTCATCGTCATTGGTGGGGGAAACAGCGCAGGCCAGGCGGCCATGTTTCTTCGCGGGAGCGTTCGGCACGTCCACGTGCTGATTCGCGGGGGCAGCCTTTCGTCCAGCATGTCATCGTACCTGTCCAGTCGCCTCGAAC
>JBCCQY010000215.1:0-12667 GCA_039208735.1 Myxococcota bacterium
AGACCCGTTTGGGGGGGCTCCTGCTGCGGACCCGTTTGGAGGTGCGGCGCCGGCCGCGGATCCGTTTGGCGGGGCTCCCGCGGCGGAGCCAGCTGCGGCCGCTGCACCGAAGCCGGCCGCTCCCGCGCCCGCCCCGAATCCTCCGGCCCCGTCGGAAGACAGCGCTCCGGCCAATGGCATCGCGTTGCTGTTCCGCGCGCTGGGCGCCATGATCAGCAACTTCTTCCGGAGCCTCTTCGGCGGTGGCTCAACGCGCTGATAGCGCCTCGGCGAGCGATTCGAGGCTCGCGAGGTTGTGGACCGGCCGGTGCTCGTGAACGTGGGGCAAGATGGCCGCCACGCCTCGAGCCCGAGGTTCAAAGTCGTCGAATCCAAGCAGTGGGTTGAGCCACACGAGCCTGCGGCACCACCGGGACAACCGTTCCATGGTGTCGCCAAGCGCGTCAGGGTCGTCCCGCTCGAGGCCGTCCGTCATGAGCAGCACGGTCGCGCCGGATCCCAGCATGCGGCGAGCCCAGTCCTGTCGGAAGGCGTCGAGGCAGGAGGCGATGCGGGTGCCGCCGCTCCAGTCGCGGACCACCTCGGACAGCTCGCTGAACGCGACGTCGACATCGCGATGGCGCAGCGCTCGGGTGACATGGGTGAGCCGGGTGCCGAACACAAACACGCTCACGCGGTCGCGGTCGTTGGTGAGCGCATGCAGGAAGTGTAGGATCATCCTGCTGTAGCGCTCCATGGAACCACTGACGTCGCACAGCACCACGAGTGGTGATGGACGGGTCTTGGGCGCTCGGTACGCAAGCCGCATGGGCTCCCCAAACGCCCGCCGCGACGCATGCATCGTGCGACGCAAATCGATTCGACGGCCGTGGCTGGCCGGGCGGGTGCGTCGGGTACGCTGCTCGCGCCAGGGGAAGCGGAAACGTGCGAGGATCTTCCTTACCTCCGCTTCCTCATCAGCCGTCATCTCGTCGAAGTCCTTTTGTCGCAAGACCTCACGCGTCGATGCGGTGTTGCGCATATCGAGCGTGATTTCGGGCGGGGGAGGCGGCTGCGGTCGATTCTTCGGAAACGACCGAGGGCCTACCCCACGCCACGCCTCGGCGAGTCGTCGCCGGATCTTGGACTTCTTGGTCGGTTGGTCCATGCGGGAGGGAGGCAACAGCATGGACAGGGCCTCGGTCTGGCCAAACGGGTCGCGCCAGAAGGTGTCGAAGCCCAGGGCGAACAGCTCGTCGTGTTCGCGTCGGCTGACGAAGACGCCCCGCAGGGCCGCGAACACCTCGGTGCGATGTCCGAGCCCAATGAGTTGCAACGCCTCCACCGCATCAAGAACCTGGGCGGTGCCGACTGGAAGGCCGGCCCGCCGCAGGAATCCTGCGAAGTGCACCACGTTTTCGGCGAGGCGCCCCCCGAGTTCACTCACCCCTCTGTTTCCCCGTGGACCCGGTCGTACAGGCCCTTGGCTTCGCTGCCGCGAATCCGCTCGATGTCGTCTTGGTACTTGAGCAATACCCCAAGCGTCTGGTCGATCGTTTCTGGGTCGAGGGCCACACGGTCGAGGGCCAACAAGGCCTGGGTCCACTCGATCGATTCAGCGACCCCAGGACGCTTGAACACATCCACCTCCCGCAGGGCTTGCACGAAGGCGACGACCTGTGCGGCGAGCCGGGCTTCGGCCTCGGGCACGCGGGTGCGCAGGATCTGGAGTTCGCGCTCCGCCGACGGGTAGTCGACCCAGTGGTAGAGGCACCGTCGCTTGAGGGCGTCGTGGACCTCCCGCGTGCGGTTCGACGTGATGATGACGATGGGCGGCGACTCGGCGCGCAGGACCCCCAATTCGGGAACCGTGACCTGGTAGTCCGAGAGCAGTTCGAGCAGGAACGCTTCAAACGGCTCGTCGGCCCGGTCGAGTTCGTCGATGAGGAGCACGGGCGGGCCTGCGTCATCGGACTCCAACGCCTGCAGGAGCGGACGTCGGATGAGGAAGCGCTCGCTGTAGAGATCGGCAGCGGAGAGCTGCTCTCCCGTACCCGACTCGCCAAGTCGAATCTCGAGGAGCTGCTGCGAGACATTCCACTCATACACGGCGGTGGAGGTGTCGAGCCCCTCGTAGCACTGAAGACGAATGAGCCGGCGCCCCAGCGTTTGGGCCAAGACCTTCGCAATCTCGGTTTTGCCCACGCCGGGTTCGCCTTCGAGGAACAACGGTCGCTGTCGCTTCAGGGAAAGGAAGACGACCGTCGCGAGGAGCCGGTCGCACACGTAGCCGCCACGCTCGAGAAGCCCGACGACGCTGTCGACCGACTCCACGCTCACGCTGCGGCCGCCACTGCGCGCTTCGCGAGCACAGCCATCAGGTGGGCGCGATAGTCAGCCGAGAAATCCGGGTCCGAGTTCAAGTAGGTCGCGGGGACCGACAAGCTCGCCACGGCGTCGGGGGCCCAATTTGCTGTCAGCGCCTGCTGCGCGGCGGGCCAGGGCATGGCCTTCTCGGTGGCTCCGGTCACGCCGACGCGCGCGCCATCCGCGAACTGCGCCACGAACACGCCCACGACCGCGTACTTCGAGGCCGGATGGGGGAACTTCTGGTAATTCGCGCGCTGGGGCACGCGGAACGACACTTCGGTGATGATCTCGTTGGTTCCGAGCGCGGTGGTGAAGAGTCCCGTAAAGAACTGGGGCCCAGGGATCTTGCGCAGGTTCGTGTGGATCACGGCGTCGAGCGCAAGGATCGCCGAAGGGTAGTCCGCCGCGGGGTCCGCATGGGCGAGCGACCCGCCGATGGTGCCACGGTTGCGGACCTGAGCATCGCCGATGCCCCCCGCGAGGCCGGCGAGGGCCGGAATCACTCGGTTGACGACGTCGGAGCGGTGGACGCTGTCGTGCGTTTGGCCCGCGCCGATGATGAGCCGGTCGCCTTCTTCCCGAATGCCCTGGAGCGAATCGACACCCCGCAGGCTCACGAGATCGGTCGGAGCCGAAAGGCCTTCCTTGAGGATGGGCAGGTAGCTTTGTCCGCCCCCGAGCACTTTCTTGTTGTCGTCGCCCGCCGCCAGGAGTCCGGCAGCTTCATCCACGGTCTTGGGACGATGGAATTTGAAGTTGTGCACGTCGACCTCCTAGGCTTGCTTGGCGGCGCTGAGGGCCTGCCAGATCTTGTGGGGGGTGGCGGGCATGGAGATGTCGGTCACGCCAGCCGGCTTGAGGGCATCGATGACGGCGTTGATGACCGCCGGAGGAACGCCGATCGAACCCACCTCACCGACGCCCTTGGCGCCAATGGGGTTGTGGGTGCACGGCGTGATGTGGAGTCCCGTGGTGAAGTTCGGGAAGTCCGCGGCGCGGGGCATCGTGTAGTTCATGTACGAGCCCGTCACGAGCTGACCGCGCTCATCGTAGTGGCAGCTCTCATACAGTGCCTGGCCGATCCCCTGAGCCAGTCCACCGTGGATCTGACCGTCGACGATCATCGGGTTGATGACGGTACCGATGTCATCGGCCACGACCACCTGACACAGTTCAACCATGCCGGTCTCGGGGTCGATCTCCAGTTCGACGACGTGCGAACCACCCGGGAACGTGAAGTTCTTCGGATCGTAGAATGCCGACTCTTCGAGGCCGGGTTCCAACTCCTCGATCGGGTACTTGTGGGGGACGTAGGCCGTCAGCGCCACGTCTCCGAAGCCCACCGCCTTCTCGGTCCCGGCGACCTTGAACTGGCCCCCTTCGAAGACGATGTCGTCCGCACTCGCTTCGAGCAGGTGCGCTGCAATCTTCTTGCCCTTCTCGACGATCTTGTTCGCCGCCTTCGCGATGGCCGACCCGCCGACCGCGAGCGAACGCGAACCGTAGGTACCCATGCCGAACGCGGAGTTCGCCGAGTCGCCGTGGTCGATGGTCACGTTGGCGATGTCGATGCCAAACGCATCCGCGACGATCTGCGCGAACGTGGTTTCATGGCCCTGACCGTGGCTGTGGGTCCCCGTGAACACGGTGACCGAGCCAGTGGGGTGAACGCGAATGGTCGATGACTCGTAGAGGCCCGCGCGAGCCCCGAGTGCCCCGACGAGCGCAGAGGGCGCAATGCCGCAAGCCTCGACGTAGGTGGAGATGCCGATGCCCCGCAGCTTGCCGCGCGACTTGGCCTCCGCCCGACGAGCCTCGAAGCCCGCCCAATCCGATGCCTCGAGCGCTTGGTCGAGGCAGGCATCGTAGTCACCGACGTCGTACTCGAGGGCCACTGGCGTCTGGTACGGGAAGTCCCGGATGAAGTTCTTCCGGCGGATCTCGATGCGGTCCATCCCCAACTGGGCCGCTGCCTTGTCGACGAGACGCTCGAGGATGTAGGTCGCTTCGGGACGACCGGCCCCGCGGTACGCATCGACGGGGCAGGTGTGCGTGAAATACGCCTTCACTTCGACGTAGATCGCGGGCGTCGTGTAGACACCGGCCATCAGCGTACCGTGGAGCCACGTGGGCACCGCGGGGGCGAACGTCGACAGGTAAGCGCCCATGTTCGCCGCGGTCTGCTCGTGCAGCGCGAGGAACTTGCCCTCAGCATCGAGTGCGAGGCGGCACTTCGTGATGTGGTCACGGCCGTGCGCGTCCGACATGAACGACTCGGAGCGCTCCGCGGTCCACTTGACGGGCACCTTCAGCTTACGTGAGGCCCAGGTGACGAGGATTTCTTCTGCGTAGTGGAAGATCTTCGAACCGAAGCCGCCGCCGACGTCCGGTGCGACCACCCGGAGCTTGTGCTCTGGAATCGACAGGACGAACGCACCGAGCAAAAGCCGGATGAGGTGTGGATTCTGGCTCGTGGTGTAGAGCGTCGTCATGTCCGTCGCGGGGTCGTAGTGCCCGTTGGCGGCGCGCGGTTCCATCGCGTTGGGAATCACGCGGTTGTTGACGAGGTCGATTTCCACCACGTGGGCGGCATTGGCGAACGCTTGCTCGACGGGCTCGGGCTCGCCGAGGTGCCAGTCGTAGCAGACATTGTCGGGCGCGTCGTCCCAGACCTTGGCGTTGCCCGCGATGGCCTGTTCGAGGTTGGCCACGGCCGTCTGCTCGTCGTAGT
The DNA here is from genome assembly GCA_039208735.1 of Myxococcota bacterium. GTDB lineage: Bacteria > Myxococcota_A > UBA796 > UBA796 > DRPG01. Next base: position 5,081 of record JBCCQY010000215.1, read on the forward strand.
CGACGATGACCGCGGCAGCTGCATCCTTGGCCGCCTGCTTGGTCTCGGCCACCACCATGGCCACGATGTCACCGACGTGACGCGCCGTGCTCTGCACAATCGCGGGGTGCGGCGGCTCGACCATCACCGAGCCGTCTTTGTTGGTGATCTGCCAGCCGCACGGCACACCACCGACCTCGTCCTGCGCGATGTCGTTGCCGGTATAGATCGCATGCACGCCCGGTCGTGCCATGGCGGCACTCGTGTCGACCGATTTGATCGTCGCGTGTGCGTAAGGTGACCGCACAAAGACGGCGAAGGTCTGGCCCGGCAACACGATGTCGTCGGTGTAGCGACCCCGGCCGGTGATGAAGCGGTCGTCTTCCTTCCGCGCGATGCGTTGCCCAACGTACGCCATGACTTACGCCCCCTTCATGTTGGAGGCCGCGGACCGAACGGCCGCGACGATGTTTTGGTACCCAGTACAGCGACAGATGTTGCCCTCGAGCCACTCCCGAACCTCGTCCTCGCTGGGGTCCGGATTGCGATTCACCAGATCGACCGCACTCATGATCATGCCGGGCGTACAGAACCCACATTGAAGACCATGGTGTTCGCGAAAGGCGGTTTGCATAGGATGCAACTCCCCATTCGGGGCGAGTCCTTCGATCGTCTTCACCTCTCCACCGTCGGCTTCGGCGGCGAGCATGGCGCAGGACTTCACGGAAGCCCCATTCACATGCACGACGCAAGCGCCGCACTGACTCGTGTCGCACCCTACGTGGGTCCCCGTGAGACGCATGGTCTCTCGGAGGAAGTCGACGAGGAGCGTTCTCGGCTCGACGTCGCGGGTGACTGTCTTTCCGTTGACGGTCATCGTCACGTTCATGGCACCTCCGGCCGTACGGCAAGAGACGACGCTACCAGAGCGTGACGGGCGTGTGTAGTTGTGACCCGTTGGTCAGGTTCGAGACAAGGAACAACGAGGAGTTCGCTGCGATCGCTTTCTTGGGGCGCAACGGTCGGCTAACCGGCGCGGCGGTACGTCGACCAGGCCACGTACTGACCATCGCGAGTCGCAACCAGGAGCTGCTTGCGGGGAGTTCCGTTGGGTTTCCAGCTCACGTGGATGTGGGGCTTGGACTCGTAGAGGATGGCTTGGTCGATGGGCGCTCCGTCCTCCATCAGTTGGAGGAGCACCCGCCACGCTTCGTCTTTCGTCGCCCGTCGGGGTACCACATCGGCCGCTTGGCCGTCGAGGTGCTGGCTCGTTGGGGCTCCTCCTACCGCTTGGTTGACCTTGAACGAACGATAGCCGCTCGTCACTTCGAGGACCCCGATCCGGTCCCGCCATGGCTGCAACACTCGCGCGGCCCCATAGGTCAAGGCATCCACCTGCCGAGGGGAAGGCTCGTTGTAGAACGGCTGCGAGGTCTTGGTGAGCTCCTCGAGCGTGAAGTGCTGCGACAAGTACGTGGTCGGCATTCGTTTCCTCACGTCGACGATACGACGCGACATCACTTCAAGGAGCCGTCATGAGCGACGTTGAGCGCGCACGCTTGGTCTTCTTTTCCGACTACATATGACCATGGTGCTACCTCGCGGAGCGAGGTACCCTGAAGCCCCTGCTAGACCAGTTCGACATTGATTTTGAATGGCGTGGGTTCGAACTGCACCCCGAAATCCCCGCCGGAGGGCTGGAGCTTGGTGACATGTTCGCACCAGCCCAGGTCGAAGCGATGCATGCCCGACTGTCCAGCGTGGGCGAGTCGCTTGGCGTTCCCTTCACCCCACGGCCCCACGCCCCCAGCACCAAGCCTGCCCTGCTCCTTTCGGACTACGCCCGACGGCATGGGAAGCTTGACGCATGGCGGGAAGCCGCGATGAACGCCCATTGGCGCGACGGGCGCGACATCGAAGACCGCGCGTACCTCACCGAGCTGCTCGAAGCCGTGGGCCTAGACGTCGAGGAAGCGTGGGCGTTTGTCGACAGCGAGGAGGCGCCGCGCATCCTCCACCAGCAGCGGGCGGACGCCATGCGCTGGGGCGTGTCGGGCATTCCCACGTGGTTCTTGCTTCCTGCGGGATGGGACCTCGGCGATCCGCGGCCTGCCGACGGAGCCCCACAGCCCATCCGGGTCGTGGGCTGTCAGCCGATGGACGTGGTGTTGGCGGCGGCCGAAAGAGCAGGCGCGACACCGCGTTCCGGCTAGGGTGTGGTTAGGCGGCGCCTTATGCGGATTGAGGGGTCGCTTCCTCGGATTCGTCGTGCTCTTCGGCGAACTGACTGGCGAACAGGTCGGCGTAGGCGCCTTCGCGGGCCAGAAGTTCGGTGTGGCTGCCCGATTCGAGGACCCGGCCATGGTCGAGGACCACGATGCGGTCTGCTCCGGTGATCGTGGACAGTCGGTGGGCCACGACGAGTACGGTACGTTTATCAAACAGCGCCTGCGTGGCCTCTTGGATTCGGGACTCGGTGAGGGTGTCGACCGACGCGGTGGCCTCATCGAGGATGACGAGCGGGGCCTCGTGGGCCAGCGTGCGGGCAAACGACAGCAACTGGGCTTCGCCGACGCTCACGTTGCGCCCGCCGTACTCGATGCGGCCATCCAGCCCGCCCAGACGCGCCACCACCTCGTGGGCCTGAGCCAGGCGGATGGCCTCTTTCAGCTCGGCATCGTCGATGTCGTGGCCGAGGGTCAGGTTGAACCGGACGTCACCTGGGAACAGCACCACATCCTGCTGGACGGTGGTGATGCGTCGGCGGAGGGCAGCCAGGGTGATGCGCTTCAGCTCGACGCCATCGATGCTCGCCTGACCGGTGTAGCCATCGTAAGCCCGCATGAGCACACGGCCAATCGTCGTCTTGCCCGAGCCGGTCCGTCCAACCAACGCGACCACTTCGCCGGGGGCAATGGTGAGGTCGATGCCTTTGATGACCTCGGGGCCGCTTCCATAGGCGAAATGCAGGTCGTGCAGCTCGACCGCGCCGACCTCGGTGGGCAGTTCGAGATCGCCCGGTGCGATGTGCTCCTCGTGGTCCAACAGCGAGAAGATCTTCTCGAGCGCCGCACCGGCCCGCTGCAAGATGGCCAGCTTGGCGGACAACTCCCGAATCGGGGTGAACAGCTTGCCGATGTACTCGATGAACGCTGCGATGAGTCCGGCGCTGACGATGCCTTCAAAGAACGACGCGCCCGAGTACCAGAGCATGAGCGCCATCGTGATCGACGTCAGCCCATCGACGATGGCGTAAAGCAGTGCATCGAAGATGTTCGTGCCCACGGTGGCGCTGCGGTAGGACGTCAACCGGTCGTCGAACTGCGAAAGGACGCGTTCCTCGTCGCGGTAGAGCTGCACGACCTCGACGCCCGAAATGCGCTCGGCGGTGTAGGCATTGAGTTCGGACAGTGTGGTGCGCACGGCCTGAAAGAGCTTTCGTAGGCGTCGCCGGATGAGTTCGACGGCGAGGGCCAAAGGGGGAGCCACGAGCAACAGCACCGCGGTCAGCCAAGGGTCGAGCGACACCATGGCGAAGAGAATGCCCAAGACGAGCAGGATGTCGAGCACGATCGTGAAGGCACCCGCCGATAAGGTCTCGCCAAGCGACTCGACGTCAGATGTGGCGCGGGTGAGCAGCCGTCCGGTGGGTTCGCGGTCGAAAAAGCTGGGCGCGAGCGACAGGGTGTGTCGGAACACCTCATCTCGCAGCTGGGTGATGGACCGGGTTGCGCCATACGAAATCGCAAGCGTATACCCGGCTTCTGCGACGAACGAGATGAACACCGCGCCAAGGAACATCATGGCGATGGCCAAGATGGCGTCGACGTCGCCAGGAACGATGCCTTCGTCGATGGCGCGCTTCAGCAGGTAAGGCTGGACCACCGTGAGCATGGCCGACAGCGGTGCGAGGGCCATCGCCACGATGTAGTAGGGACTTTCGCTGCGCAGGTAAGGAAGCAGCTTGGTCAGGAGGGACCAGTCGCTCTGGCCCTCGGGTTCTTCAAGCAACATCAGGCGGTCTCCGCGACGGGCTCAGGCTCGGATTGGCGGAGCCACGCTTCGCGATAAGGGGAATCGATCGTCATCAATTCGTCGTGGTTTCCCGTTGCTACCACCTTGCCCTTGTCGAGCACGACGATGATGTCGGCATGGCGCAAGGCAGAGATTCGGTTGGCCACGATGAGCGTCGTGGGACGTCGTTCCATGCGTTGTAGTTCGGAGATGAGCGTCGCTTCGGTGGCGTGGTCGACCGCCGAGAGCACGTCGTCGAGAATGAGCACGTTGGCATTGCGTGAAAGGCCACGCGCGAGCGCCACCCGCTGGCGTTGCCCACCCGACAGCGTCAGTCCGGCTTCCCCGACCTCGGTGCGTACGCCGTTGGGGAGGGCATCCATGTCGACCTTGAGCTGGGCTCGCTCCAGCAGCGGGTCGAGGATGCCGGGGTCGGCACCCAACAGCACGTTGTCGGAGACGGTTTCGGAGAACAGGAAAGCCCGCTGGGGAACGAGCACCGCCCGGTCGCGCCAGTCCATCAGGTCCAGCTGGCGAACGTCCACGCCGTCGACGAACACCGTGCCCGCAGGCGGATCTTCGAGCCGGGTAAGGCATCGCAATAGGGTGGACTTGCCCGAGCCCGTGGGCCCGAACACGCCAAGCGTACCGCCCGCAGGCACGCTGACCGACACGTTCTCGAGGGCCGGAGCGGCATCCGAATCGGCGTCTGGGTAGCGGTAGGTCAGCCCTTCAAACCGAATGCCCGGCGGGGCCTTGGGAGGGGCTTCGGGATTCGGCAGGTCAGGTCGGGTGGGAGGGCGCGACAGGATGACGTCGAGTCGTTCCATGGCCGCTTGGGCTTGGCGAAACAGCGACAGGATGAAGGTCATGCCTCGCAGGGGGCCCGTCAGGTAGGTCACGAGGGTGATGAAAGCGACCAACTCGCCCACTGTGAGCGTGCCCGCCGACGGCATCGGTCCACCAATCCAGAGCAGCAGGAAAATGTTGAAGCTTGCGGCAAGGGAGAGCACGGGTCCAATGCCTACGCGAAGCCGGGCGCGTTCGAGTTGGGCTTCCAAGGCTTCGCGATTTAGAGGGGCAAATCGTTCGCGAACCGGCGCTTCTGCCCCGAAGGCTTTGAGCGTAGCGACACCTTGGTAGGACGACAGCACAAAGTCTGACAGCGCACTCGTGGCTTCCTGCATTCGCTGTTGGATTCGGCGGAAACGGCCGACGAACGCGAGGGTAATCGAAAACCCAATCACGAGCGGAAGGGTCACGGCCACGGCAAGGGTTGGCGACAACCGCACCATCTGGCTGGCGGTGAGTCCCATGGCGATGATGGTGTTGACGATGCCAAGGATCGTGAACCCGAACAGCAACCGCACCATCTGCACATCGGAGGTGATGCGATTCATCAGGTCGCCGGCGGGGAACTCCGCGTGGAAGTCGGGCTGATGACGCAAGATGCTCGCAAACAGGTCCCGTTTGAGGCGGGCTTCGACGAGACGGCCCGGGGTGAAGAAGAGGAGTCGCGAGGACCATCGGACCAAGATCACGAGCCCGCCCATGACGGCGACGTAGGCCGCGGCCTCAACGACCTCTCCGCGGCTCGCGGGCCCCTCCCTTAGGGCATCGATCCCTTGAGCTAAGTAGAGAGGAATGGTCACGGAAAGTGCGTTGGTCGCTGCGATGAGCAACGTTCCAACGACATACCACCACACGTACGGTCCGCCGTACCGCCGAAAAAACTGGACGAGGAGTTTCACAGCGCTGGTGTATCGTGAGGCCCTTCGTCAGGGGCGGACGAGGAAACGTCCTTTGAGTACGTCAGGGGCGACGACCAGGCCGGGCGGTCCTTGAATGATCGCCACGTGCAGCGACAGCACATGGGGCCCGATCTTCACGACGACGGCACGTTCCGTCCCTGTGGGCTGCCACTCGGACAGCGTGGTCTGTGTACGGGTGAGGTCGACCTTGGCAGGAATGGGCGAGCCATCAACAAAGGCTTCGAACTGCATGGGCAGGATGGGTAGTTCGACATCGAACTCGGGATCGAGGAGGTCGCTCTCGGCCGGCGTAGGGGCCGTCCATTCAAGATCGATGTCGGTGTCGTCGGTGATTTCGACGTCGTCCCAGTCGGTGACCACGATAGGGGTGGTGTCTTCCTCCGTCCATCGCGACGCTTCGTCTTCTTCGTCGTCGGGCCATTGGTCGGGATCATCGAGCCCGTCGTCCATGGGATCGCCCTCGGCCTCGATGAAATCGAGGTCTTCATCGAGGTCGTCGTTGCCCGGGTTGGTACCGGACGGCGGCCGGGGCTTGGTCGGCTGACGAGGGTCGGACATGCGACCGGCTTAACGCTCGGAATGCGAGTTCGCCGCCACGAACAATTCACGAGGAAAAGGAAGTGGCAGGCAGGCAACCGCTTCATCCGCTGTAACCCAGCGTGCTTCCGTGGTTTCTACTCCATCACAGTGCAGCGCCCCACCGACGATTTCACACCGAAACACACAGATGGTCGCTTCGACTTCGTCACCGTTTCGGTACCGATGGCGGAACGGTAGGCCTCCTAGCACGTCGAGAAGTTCGACCGGCTTAACCTCAAGCCCACTTTCTTCTTGAGTTTCTCGCACGACGGCTTCTCGAGGAGATTCCCCAGGATCGATCGCACCCGCGGGAAGCGACCAAAATCCTTCGGTGGTGCGAAGCACCAGCACCCGGCCTTCATCGTCATGGACCACCGCGGCGACTCCGGGAATCAAGATTAGTGCATTGCCGACCCGGTCGCGCAACTGTCGCATGTACGGCGACATGGGCATTGAAGGGCCTCCATCATCAAAGGAGCACAGTTGGATTTGCGTGCGGACCCACGCAGGTCGGTTTCGTCGCGGCTCCCGCAAGCGATGACTTTCCTTCCTTACCCGCCCACCTATGCCTTAGCCATTGCGGAATAAGTCAACTTTCCCCAAGGCTCTCGGTAGGCTGGTCGGACTTCAGGAGGTAAGCATGAAGTGGACTTGGATGGCGTTGCTCGTGGCCGTGGTGGGATGTGACAACGAGGCTCCAACCGAACGCGAAGCGCTCAACGACGACGCGCACTTGTTCGCATTCAACGACTGCGCAGATGACTACTTCGATTGCATCTTCGACTGTGGGTTCGATTTCGGATGCCGGTCGGACTGCCGCGACGATTTTGATGCCTGCCTCGATCAAACCAACCCTCCTACGAGTGGCGGAGGCGGTTCGTCGTCTTGCTCCTCGTCGCGTTCGGTCAACGGAACGACCCAGTCGGCCGACTGCAACAGTGGCCAGTGCACGTGTGAGGAGAATGGCGTTCAGGTTGGTACCTGCTCGGGCGACAGCTGCAACCTCGACACCGGTTGCTGCGCGTCGGTGTTCTAATCGACGGGTTCGTCGGGTGAGGTCACCAGCCGAACGTGCTCAGGAATGCGGTAGCCCCCCGACGTTCGCTCGATGACCGGATCGAGCCCCGCGCGACGCATTTTCGAAAGCGCGACCCAGAGTCGATTTTCGAGGGCGCGCCGGGCGGACCGGTCATTGGGCCACGCGGCGTCGAGCAGCGTGGCGCTCGGCACGGATGCCCCAGGG